>NZ_BAAGFO010000003.1:0-675834 GCF_059728505.1 Blautia sp. St.27G3
TTCTTCGGCCTGTATTTCTTCTTTTTCTTCCTCCGGAACAATCTTGATCTTTCCTTCATTTAATTCTGAAACTGCTTTTGAGAGCGGCTTAGATACCACCAGCACATCGAGATCGTCCTTGGACTGGCGTGCAATGATCTGGCGCGCACGCTTTGCTGTTGCCAGAACAATCGAATAACGGCTGTTTACGACCGGCTCATTTCCTTCCTCTACCTCACTGTTTACTACTTTCATCAAATCAGAATAAGATGGATGCAACATATTATAATTCTCCTTTCGAAAATGTGATAAGTTCTTTGCGGACCTGCTCTACAAAATCCAGGTTCCGGCTTATTTTATTATGCTGGCTGTCAATCAGATAGTGTACCTCTTCCACACTCTGCTCCAGATTCATCATTAATAATCATATAATCGTACTGCACCGCTCCGGCCGCCTCCTCGACCGCCCTTGCAAGCCGCTCCCGGACAACATCCCGCGCTTCCGTACCGCGCCCGTTCAGACGCTCCACCAATGTCGCGGCATCCGGCGGCATGACAAACAGCAGAAGCGCCTCCGGATATTTTTCTTTGATTTTCAAAGCGCCCTGAAGCTCAATCTCCAGAATCACATCCCGGCCCTGATCCATCTGGTCCTCCACATAATCCCGCGGCGTCCCGTAATAATTGCCGCAGTAACATGCATACTCAACCAGCCGGTCTTCCCTAATCAGTTCTTCAAACTCTTCCTTTGTCTTGAAAAAGTACTCCCGTCCATCCTCCTCGCCTTCCCGCGGTGCGCGTGTCGTCGCGGATATAGACAGTGCATAATAGCCGTAACGCTCTGTGAGCTGTTTCATAAGCGTACCTTTTCCGACCCCGGAAAAACCGGAAACCACTACAAGGATTCCCCTTCTGTTCATTGCTCTTCTCCCTTCATATCCTGTTCCGCCATTATATTAGCGGCAAATCTTCTGGCTATCGTATCCGGCTGCATCGCAGAGAGAACGATCTGTTCCGTCTCCAGCACAAGCACTGACTTCGTGCGCCTACCCTGCGTCGCATCAATCACTTTCTGTGCTTCGCGTGCATTCTGCACCATCCGCTTGATCGGCGCAGCATCCGGATTGACTACAGCAACCACCTTCTGTGTATTTACATAATTGCCAAAACCAATGTTGACCAAATCTGCCATGTGGTCCTCCAAATTATTCCAGGTTCTGAATCTGTTCACGGACCTTTTCGATCTCCGTTTTCAGATCAATTGCAATATTGGACGTTTCCAGATCATTTGCTTTTGAGAGAATCGTATTTGCCTCGCGGTTCATTTCCTGCGCGATAAAATCCAGCTTGCGTCCAATGCTACCTCCTGCGCGCAGCTCCTGCTGCATGGTATGAATATGGCTGCGCAGACGCACCGTCTCTTCATCCGTACAGATCTTATCTGCAAAAAGTACGACCTCTGACGCCAGGCGGCTTTCATCAATCTGTGCATCTGTGAGAAGTTCTCTTACCTTATCTTCCAGCTTTTTGCGGTATTCTGCAATGATATCTGGATAGCGTTTTTCAACGAGAGTTACATTTTCTTCCATTCTCTCCAATTTGTCAAGGATATCCAGCTTCAAAGCTTCCCCTTCACGTTCCCGCGCTTCCACAAACTGACTGCACGCCCCCTTCAGGGCTTCGCCGAGCACTCCCCAGATTTCCGCTTCGTCAATGTCCTGCTCTTCCATCGTAAAGACTTCCGGACAACGCCCCAGCGTCGAAACCCGGATATCGTTCTCAAGATGAAAGGCTTCCGCCATCTGAGCGTAATATTTCAGGTATTGCGCCGCGATACTTTCATTGTATTTCAGCGAGGCATTTTCTTCTGTATAATCTTCATATGTAACAAATACGTCAACCTTTCCACGCTGGACGTATTTTTTCAGCTCCATGCGAATCGCTGACTCAAAAAAACTGAATTTCTTTGGAATTTTGATATTTACGTCAAAATAGCGGTGATTCACCGCTTTCATCTCAACTGTAAACTTCCTGCTGCCCTGGTGATGTTCGCATCTACCAAAGCCTGTCATGCTCTTAATCATTTTCCTTTCCTCTCCTGACCGGAATCTGTCTGTCTATAAAAAATCTTCCTGAAATCGGGCAGTGAAAATTTTCTCCCGACTGTCTCGCGCGTACGAGCTGCCGCAGCAACTCATTTTCGCATGTGCCCCTGCACATACGAAAGCCCGAAATAGTCTCCGGGCATAAGTGTCCATATTGAATTTATTATAAACGATCGGTGAAAAACCGTCAATGACAATTGTCTTTTCTTTTTTAATCTGATATGATGGGCAGGTTAAGAGAATTATTTCACAACAGAACAGGGGGCTTTTCTATGGCATTAGACGGAATTGTCATTTCAAATATTGTTTCAGAATTAAGCGAACAGTTAAAAGGGTCACGAATCAGCAAAATTGCACAGCCGGAACCGGATGAACTTCTGCTGACCTTCAAAGGACCGGCCGGCCAGCGCAGACTGCTTCTCTCGGCAAGCGCCAGCCTCCCGCTCATCTACCTGACAGAAGGAAATAAACCGTCCCCGATGACTGCACCGAATTTTTGTATGCTTCTGCGCAAGCACATCGGCAACGGAAAGCTGATGCGCATCTGGCAGCCAGGCCTTGAACGGATCATTCATTTCGAAATCGAGCATTTTAACGAGCTTGGAGACCTCTGCCACAAAGATCTGGTTGTGGAATTGATGGGCAAGCACAGCAACATCATTTTCTGCGACGATAAGGGCATGATTCTGGACAGCATCAAGCACGTTTCTGCACAGACCAGCTCCGTGCGCGAGGTACTTCCTGGACGTCCATATTTTATCGCAATGACGCAGGAAAAATGCGACCCGCTTGCTTCCTCTGAACAGGAATTTCGCAGTACTGTGTTTTCCAAACCAATGCCGCTGGCAAAAGCGATCTATACGACCTATACTGGCATCAGCCCGGTCATCGCAGAGGAAGTCTGCCACCGTGCCTGCCTGGAATCCGCACAGAGCGCAAATTCCATCGGAGAACTGGCCCAGCTCCACCTGTATCGCCAGTTTTCCTTGATGATGGAAGAAGTCCAGGCCGCCAATTTTGCGCCATCCATTATATACGATCAAAACCATATTCCGGTTGAATTTTCTTCCATACCGCTGACTCTTTACCGGGATCTGGAATGTGTTCCGTTCGCTTCCGCCTCTTCCATGCTGGAGCAGTATTACGCCATGAAAAATACGGTGACACGCATCCGCCAGAAATCTTCAGACCTGCGCCGCATTGCAACCACAGCACTGGATCGCTGCCGCAAAAAATATGAGCTCCAAAGCCGCCAGCTCAAAGATACGGAAAAGCGCGATAAGTATCGGATTTACGGTGAACTGCTGAACACTTATGGCTATGAAGCACAACCAGGGGACAAAAAGCTGGAAGCGCTGAACTATTACACAAACGAAATGATCACAATTCCGCTTGACGACACCATGACCGCCCAGGAAAATGCAAAAAAATATTTTGAAAAATACAACAAACTAAAACGTACCTGGGAAGCGCTCTCCGAACATATTCAGGAAACACAGGCTGAGATCACACAGCTCGAATCCATCTGTACCTTCATGGACATGGCCCTGTCTGAGGCAGATCTCGTACAGGTCAAAGAAGAGCTGACCGATGCCGGCTACATTCGCCGCAAATATACTGGAAAAAAAGTAAAAATCACATCCACGCCGTTTCACTATATTTCCTCAGACGGCTATGATATGTATGTTGGAAAAAACAATTATCAGAACGATGAACTGACCTTCAAGCTGGCCTCCGGAAACGACTGGTGGTTCCACGCCAAAGGAGCGCCCGGTTCTCATGTGATCGTAAAATCCCGCGGTGAAGAGCTGCCGGAATCGGACCTTTGAAGAAGCTGCACGGCTTGCCGCCCATTATTCCAAAAACCGCGGCGCGGAAAAAGTAGAGATTGACTATATCGAAAAAAAGCACGTCAAAAAACCAAATGGAGCAAAGCCCGGTTTTGTCGTATATTACACGAATTATTCCATGATGATTGCTTCAGATATCTCAGGAATCCGCCTGTTGTCCGACTAAGCGGCATTTCTTCTGCCACGCCTGTGCACAAAAAGTCCCGGCTGAACATCAAATATGACTTCAGCCGGGACTTATAATGATCTGACCTTATCTTTTTATCCAGAAATCCTTTCCAGCAGATTACTTTCCTCTGTCAGCATCGCAAATTATTCCACGTGTCCTGCTCCAAACAGACGGATATTCATTGGATATACATTTTCCTTACCCACAAAACCGGAGATATAATTCATATAATCCTGTGTCTCCTCTTTCGGCAACACACATGCGATGACGCCCGCAAAACCGCCGCCATGCACCCTGCATACTCCTCTTTTCGTCCTGTCAAGGAACAGCTTTGTCAGTGCCAGCGTCAGTGTGATCTTCTGTTCCTTATAATCCTGAAGGGTATAGCAGTTCTGCAGCCACTCCCAGGACGAATGCCCTGACGCTTCGATGGCGTTCAGCAATGCTGCTGCATCCTTAGCTTTCGCTGCCGCATATGCCTCGTCCACGCGTCTGTTTTCCTCATAGAAATGCAGCGCGCGCAGGATTGCGCGATCGTTGTCAATTTCTGACAGATTCTGAAGCAGCGTATCCAGATCCCGTTCATAAAGCAAACCTGCTCCCATTGCCACAGCCGCCTGCCGCATCTCCTGCGGGATACTGGAATACTCCTCACTCAGATCTGCGTGGCCTTTTCCCGTATTTACAATAACCAGATCATATCCGATCTGTGAAAAAGAAAAATCTACCTGCTCACAGAGTTCCTCATCATTTTTTGAAAAGTCAAGAAGAATTGTTCCTCCCGCTGCGCATGCCATCTGATCCATCAGACCTGACGCCTTATCCCAGTAATGATTCTCTGCATACTGACCAAGTCTTGCATAATCAATGCAGCGCATCTTTCCTTCATTGAAAAAGTAATTGACAATCGAGCAGATCAGCATCTCAAAAGAAGCGGAGGAACTCACGCCTGCCGCACTGATCACCTCTGTCGAAACATAGACATTAAAACCTGCCACCTGGAAGCCAGCTTTTTTTGCTGCTGTCAGCATACCGGCCACCAGAGAAAGTGTCCCTCTGTTCTTCGGCACATCCGCCAGTTTCTTCAGATCAATGACAACCTTTCCGGCATAGCCCTCGCTGACAATCGTCACAGTATCGTCGCCGCTTGGATATGCAGCTCCGATCGTATCCATGCTGATACTAGCCGCCAGAATCTTTCCCCCATTGTGATCTGTGTGATTGCCGACAATTTCCGTTCTTCCCGGAGCTGTAAAGAATTCCATTTTATCTGAATGGAACATTTTCTCAAAATTCTCCGCCAGTGACTCATAACGTTTCCGGCTTACCTCGCTTTCTCCGTAGATTTTTTCCAGTGCTGCTGTACTTGGTGTTTTCATCATGACCCTCTCCTTTTCCTCCGGATTCATCCACAGTATAAGATTCGCCGGAGTTTCATTTATAATTGCTGGAACCGATTTCCGGAACCTGTTATTCTATTTACGGTATATACTGCGCATTCCACTCAGCTATGCAAGCTCATTGCATATTTTAATAATCGCATCTGCAAATATTTTGGCACTCAGAACCAGCTGCTCAATCACCATAAATTCATCATCCCCATGCATATGATTATCGACCTCCGGTACCATACATCCAAATGCCACGCCCCGCTCCAGCGCATGTACATAGGTACCTCCGCCAGTGGAAAGGGGTTCGCCTTTGATTCCGGTATACCGCTCATAGCTTCCAAGCAGTGTTTTTACAAAATCCGAATCGCCTGGCACACAGTGAGGCTTTACCATTTGGTTGTCATCCATACAAATGCCGCGCGCTGCCAGTTTCTCTCTCACTGGAACCTTCGTATTTTCTTCTGTACACCCAACCGGCAGCCTGGCGTCAAAAACACCTGACAGCCCATGGGCCGTACAGCGCAGTATGCTGAAGCACAGTGTCACAGCACCCGACTCTTCATCCTCACGGTAAATCCCAAGTGTTTTTCCACAGGTATCCTCATATGGAAACAGTTCTGCAAGCGCCCTCACAGCCTGCAAGCCCTCAGACTCTGCAAGCGGGAGCGTTGCTGCCAGGCGAAGCATCGCTGTCAGCGCATTTTTCCCCTCCTGCGGAGTAGACGCATGTGCTGCCTGCCCCCGTGCCTCCACGAAAAAGAAAACTGCGGAATCACAGTCTTTTTTCGCTTCGTCCATGGTGTCCCGGACATACTCTGCATTCATATTCTCTTCTATTTGAGATGTCAGTATTTCCTCTGTAACTTCCCGAAGTGTAAAGGCTACTCCTGTTTCAGCCGTCACCTTATCTGCACATGCAGCAAGCGCTGTTTTCTCAAGGCCGCCAATCACCATGCCCGCACGCTGCGGCACAACATTTGCCTTGTCGCCGCTTGCAAGACTGACAATCCCGGGCAGCTTCAGTCCATCCGCAAACGATGCATGGAAGCTTGCCTCCAGACGTCCCTTTTCAATATTAATCACCGGGAAATCAGCATCTGGGGTAAACGTATAGGGCGCCTCTTTTTCAATGCTGTAATAATATGCCAGATCACCGGAGCCACACTCCTCGTCAGAGCCAAGCACAATGCGTACACTTTTTTTCATCGGAATCCCAAGTTCCTTGATTGCCCGAATCGCATAAAGCAGAGCAACCGCAGGTCCTTTGTCATCCGCAGTTCCACGGCCATAGATCCTGCCGTCGACAATCTTCGGTTCAAATGGCTGTGTCACAGTCCAGTCTTTTGACGCCGGAACAACATCCAGGTGCGCCAGCACATCCAGGCCCTTTTCTCCCTCAAAAAGGTCTCCTGTCACCACGTAATTATTATAATTTTTCACATATAAACCGTATGTTTGCAGCAGCTTTTCTGCCTCCTGAAGCACCCTCGCCGGCCCTTCTCCAAATGGTTTTCCTTCCGACGACTCTCCCTTCTGACTGTCAATCCGCACCAGAGTCATCAAATCGTTCAGAAGCTCATCTTTCTTGCTGTCAATGTAAGCATCAATTTTTTCTTTGTACATATGGAATCCTTCCTGTCTGATCAAGACCATATCTTGAAATGTACTTCGTTATAATTATAATACAAATAGATAGTGAACTCAAGTTAGATATGTTATCATAAACTTACGAATTTTTTGGATTTGTACAATCCCCAAAGGAGGAAATCGCTTTGTATTCACAAAATCCTCTCTCCTTAAAAGAGAAACACACGCATGGGAGCCAGACGTTTCGCTGTGCCTGTTATCATGCTGATTCGTTTACACGCAGTTTTTTTACTTCCCTGCACTGGCATGAGGAACTCGAAATCATTCATTTTAAAGAAGGCCATTTCACACTTGAAATCAATACAGAGCATTATGAAATTCACTCAGAATGTTTCTTTTTTGTCCATTCCGGGGAGCTCCATCAGATTCACGGAACCGAATGCTGTCTGGAATCTGCCGTTGTATTCTCCCCCTATATGCTCAACTTCCTCTCGAACGATGATGCACAAAGCCGTCTGCTTTTGCCGCTCGCACATGGAAACCTTCTGTTCCCGCGTACGATTTCGCCTTCCATGGCCTGCTATCCTGCGATATCTTCTGAATACGAAAAACTGATTGCCCGCCTTGACGCCTCCAAGACGCTTCCAGATCCTTCGGTACCGCAAATTTTTGCCAAAGCGTCTCTTTTGAATATTCTCGGATATCTCGCAGAAAACAATCTGCTCTGTCAGACCAAGAATCCGAAAAATGAAAACGTCGAAAACATCAAGACCGTGCTTTCTTATATTCATGCACACTATACGGAAAAAATATGTATTCATGATCTGGCTGCCATCTTAAACCTGAACGAACAGTATTTTTGCCGCTTTTTCAAAAAAATGACCGGTTCCTCTCCGATTGCATACATAAACGAATACCGGATTCGCCGCGCGCTGGACCTGCTTGCAGATACCTCCATGCAGGTCACTGAAATCTGCCTGGAATGCGGTTTCTTTAATTTGGGAAATTTTCTTCGGGAATTTCGCCGCCAAACCGGAACCACACCACTGCAATACCGCCTAAAAAAGTCAAAATATCGTAGTTTTTAATCACATAATTGTAAGACATTCGTTCCGAATGACACTATACTTTATTTATCATAAAGTATAAAACAAAGCTATCACTGTGGAACAGTCTTATGCAATTACCTGCATAAATTTATCAGAAAAGAGGGACCTACGATGCAAAAAAAATGGTGGCATGATAAAGTTGCGTATCAGATTTACCCGAAAAGTTTTTATGATACGAATGGAGACGGAATCGGAGATATCCGTGGAATTATACAGAAACTGGACTATCTCGCTGAACTCGGTATTGATATTTTATGGCTCTCCCCGATCTATCTTTCCCCACTGGCTGACCAGGGTTACGATATCGCAGACTATTATCAGATCGATCCGAAATTCGGGACAATGGAAGATATGGATGAGCTGATTGAGCAAGCGCAAAAACGCGGCATTAAAATTTTAATGGATCTGGTTGTGAACCATTGCTCTGACGAACATGAATGGTTCCGGAAAGCAATGGCGGACCCGAACGGAAAATATGGAAAATATTTTTATCTGGAAGACGCCTCCAAAGGACTTCCCTGCAACTGGCGGTCTTATTTCGGAGGCCCCTGCTGGGAACCCCTTCCCGGGACGGACAAGTTGTACCTGCATGTTTTCCATAAAAAACAGCCGGATCTGAACTGGGAAAATCCGGAGGTACGCGAAGAAGTCTATAAAAATATTAACTGGTGGCTCGATAAAGGTCTGGGCGGCTTTCGGATTGACGCAATCATCAATATTAAAAAAACACTGCCCTTCCATGATTATCCAATTGACCGGCCCGACGGCCTGTCCGCCATTCACAATATGCTAAAAGAAGCGCAGGGCGTCGGAACCTTCCTGCACGAAATGAAAAACCGGACCTTCGCACAGTACGATGCATTCACCGTAGGCGAGGTATTCAACGCGAAACCGGAAGAACTGGAAGAATTCATAGGAGAAAACGGTCATTTCTCCACCATGTTTGATTTTTCCACTACCTGCTTTGGCGGAAGCGATAAAGGCTGGTATGACCGGAAACCTATCACACCGGAAGACTATAAAAACTGCTGCTTTGATGCGCAGGAAGCAATTCAGGATATTGGTTTTTATGCAAACATCATTGAAAACCATGATGAACCGCGCGGTGTCAGTTATTATCTGGCCAATGAAGAGATCAATGATACAAGCAAAAAAATGCTTGGCGCCATCACCCTTATGATGCGCGGTATTCCTTTCATCTATCAGGGACAGGAACTCGGCATGGAAAATACACGTTTCAGCTCTATTGACGAGGTAGACGACATCAGCTCACTCGACGAATATCAAAATGCACTCAATGCCGGACTTTCTGAAGCAGAAGCACTAAAAGCAGTATCTATGTACAGCCGTGACAACGCCCGTACTCCCATGCAGTGGAGTGATGCCCCCTGTGCAGGCTTTACCACAGGCACGCCATGGCTACAGGTAAACCCCAATTATGTTTCCATCAATGCTGCTTCCCAGCTCCATGACAGAGACTCTGTTTTTTTCTGGTACAAACAGCTGATTGCTCTGCGTAAAAATCCTGACTACAAAGAGACTATCGTATACGGAAGAATGCTTCCGTATCTGAGGGAACAGAAAAATCTGATGGCATTTTTCCGAAAAAGTGAACAGCAGACGCTGCTCATACTGGCAAACTATCAGAAAGAACCGCAGGATGTATGCTTACCTGCTGATCAATTTCGCATCCTTGCGAACAATTACCCACAGCTGAATCTAAATGGCAATGTGGCTCAGCTTCAGGGATATCAGGCTGTTGTGCTTGAACTTTTATAAATAAGACGAAACCGCCAAACCAAATTTTATAAATGTTTTTATATTTATATTATTTATATAAAGAAACGAAACGAATCGCCACAGACAAAATCAATATCTGCGGCGATTCGTTTATAATTTTTTATTCCTGTTCCATTTCCTTTAAGATTTTTCTTGATTCTTAACGAAATATCATTTTCTCTCTAAATACACGCATCATTTCCCTTGTAAGACTAACGCCGTCATCCTCCGGCACCTCCTGCGCTACATGCCATTCTGCTACAGAAAGCTCTGTCTCATCAAGACGAATGGTATCGTCTCCGTCCACCTCACAGAAAAATCCCATCAGCAGTGTATCTGAAAATGACCATGGCTGGCTTTTATAGTAGCGGATATTTTTTACGCGAAGTCCAACCTCTTCCATCACCTCACGGCGCACGGTGTCTTCGATAGACTCACCAATTTCAGTAAATCCGGCAATCAGAGCATATTTCGTGTATGCCCTGCCTGCATATTTGGTTAGAAGAATCTTATCTTTATGTATCACGCCAACAATGACAGCCGGACATATCTTAGGATATTCTACCTGTCCACAATTCGGACAGTACAGCATACGCTCTTTCGTACTATGCTCTAGTGCACTCCCACAGCAAGGACAATATCTCCTGCTTTTGTACCAGCTGGAAAGCTGCATTCCTGTCACGCCTGCAAATGCCATTTCCCGCGGCAACGCGGTACGCATGCGCTCCGGCTTTTCCCAAGAAAATCCCTGAAACACATCATCCGCTCTTTCCGAAAGGAATTCACCCGGCTGTCCGCGGAACAGAAAGTAAGTCACCTCATCAATCGAAAACAAGTACGTTTCTTTTCCTGCAAGCTCGGGAAAACAGCTGATAACCTGGGCATAAGTCAGAAAGGAAATCCGATCCTCCTTACAATTCACGAAAATCTCCCGCCCTCTGCAGCAGATCACCCGACTTTCTCCATCCGCTGCCGTCTCACAATATTCATTATGAAATCTATGCGTCCCTAAATCCTGAATCATACGGCATTCCTCTTACGCATTCCAGACAAAGCTTTCCGCAATTCCCTGACCGGCTTCCTGCGGTGTTTTCTCTCCCTGTGCCCTCAGCTGCTCTGCCTCAGTCCGGTACTCTTTCACTTCTACACAGAAGCAGCGATAATCACCAACTGCATAACAGTATATATTCCGGTAATCCTGTGCAGTATCATCAACCAGAAGAATATAGAGATAGTCCTTTGCATTCGTATAAACAGCGCTCGCACTGATTTGTGCATTGACATTGCTGTACAACAGATTATTCGTCAGCATATCGCGAAGCTGTTCATACTCAAGTACAGAATAGTTTGTATCAAGATAACTGCAGGCTATCGTCGAAGTCCCTTCCGTCCCTACATATCCATCCAGCTTATATACGGTTTTCTCCTCTGTGCTGGCAAAATCATCCACAGACCATCCCTCAGCAGACTTATAGCTTCCTGTTTTTTTCACAGCCTCTGTCTCTGGTGTATCCACTTCCAACGATGGCTCTTCATAAGATTCACCATCCATCATTTCCAAATCTTCTAATTCCCCTGGAACACCCTCTATCCAGTTTCCCGCTTCGTCAAAATAGCCGAAGCTCTCTGCTGCCGATACATGTACTCCTGAAAATCCCCCCACACGGAACACAAATCCTGCCAGCATAATCACGCCAATTAACCGTAACTTCTGTCTGTTCTTTTCCAACACTTTCATAAACACGATCTCCTGAATCCCTTTTCTGAACCATTTTCTGAAGTAATATCATAAATGATTTTTCTGAAATAATCTTCCGAATCAAACGATCACAATCCTTCAAATTATTTCCTTCTCTTTCCTAAGTATAATAGCAAACTTGCATTTTGTCACGAAAGGATTTCTTAATTTTGCCGCAAAAATTCCATATTATATATTTTATTTTATCAATAAAAGTTTCAGGGACAGGTGTGACTCGCATGAGTCATTCCTGTCCCTGTTTGGAACGATCTTCCCCACAATCATTGAAAGCCAGACAAAATACCTGCTCCTGGTATCCATTTGTCGTTTTTTCATAGGTGTATAATGTGCAAGCCCTTTTTCTGCCTCCGCATACCGTCCGAACGTCCGTCGGTCAGCCTTCCTTCGCGCGCGTTGGCAAGCTGAGAAATATCTCCCACATATTCACGCAGCTGCACAGCACTCATGTTTTCATAGTATTCTCTCATTTTTAGTTTCTCTTATCACGGAATCAGGCCAATACGCAGCACGGTCTCATCCTTGTCCCGTATCATGTCAAATCCCTTCTGTACATTCTCCAGCTTGATTTTGTGCGTGACAAAATCATGCAGGTCAATCTGTCCGGAAAGCGTAAAATCCAACATTTTTCTGTACGGAATCTCATTATAATCGTACTCATGTCCGGCAGTATAGATCACTCCTTCTTTGTCATGCAGCTGAAAGAAATCAAAAGCAAACGGTTTACAGTTGACTCCGAACATCCCGATTCTTCCCTGCTTTCGCATCCACTGAACACAGGAATTCATGGTAGACGGGATACCTGCAAAATCCACCACTGCATCAAACCCTTTTCCCCCGGACAGCCTGCTCAACTGTTCCTCATAGTCTGCCTGCGCAGGATCAAGCACCACGTCAGCGCCGTATTTTTTTGCAAGTATCCGCTTATATTCATTGATATCCACTGCAATGACCTGAGCAGCTCCTGCAATCTTTGCAAAAATAGTCCCCAGAAGCCCTGCACAGCCCTGGCCGATCAGGAGCACCTTATCTCCCATCTGCACAGTCTGTCTGATCAGTGCATAAGCACAGGCAGAGACTTCAAACATAGAAGCTGCCTCATAGCTGACCGTGTCCGGTATCTTAACCATTTCATTTTCCGGAATGGCTGCATATTCAGCCATCACGCCATACATTCCTTTGTAGGCCACCCGATCACCGACTTGAAAACGTCCCTTCAACAGTTCACCAACCTCTACAATCTGTCCGGCAGCCTCGTGTCCCAGAATAAACGGCGGTTTCTTGCCACAGTCATAGATTCCCTGCAGCATATGTGTATCTGTCTGGCTGCAGATATTAGCAATCTCCATTCGGACCAGCGCTTCATTCGCTTTTATCTGCGGAACCGGAACATCTTTTACAGCTAACTGATTATATTTCTCAACAAAAACTGCTCTCATAGTTTCTACCTTATACCTTTCTTCCTCTCATCTTTTCAACCTTCATGGTATCAAAGAAAACAGCGATCAGAATAACAATACCTTTTGCAATAGTTTGCCAATATGCATGCACATGCAGCATATTCAGGCCGTTATTCAAAAAAGCAATAACCAGTGACCCCAGCATAACTCCGCCGGCCGTACCAACGCCTCCATTAAAGCTGACGCCGCCCAGAACAGCTGCTGCGATCGCGTCACACTCATATCCGGTACCGGCTGTCGGCTGACAAGAATAGGTTCTCGAGCAAAGCACAATACCTGCCAGAGAAGCCAAGGTTCCCGTAAGCACGTATACGATCACAGTTACTTTTTTAACCTTGATACCGGAATAAACAGCCGCTGATTTATTGCCGCCGATCGCGTACATTCTTCTTCCGAATTTGGATTTGCTGAGAATAATAGCAGCAATAACAAGAACGATTAGAACAATAACAACCGGCACTGGAATCCCAAGAAAGCTGCCAGCACCGATCTTTGTAAAAGTGTCGTCGTAGCACATAATAGTTCGGCCATCGGTCAGCAGGTAAGCTGCTCCTCGGAAACACTGCTGCGTAGCCAGCGTAATGATAAACGGCGGGATATCGGTAAAAGCTGCCATAACACCATTGAGAAGCCCGCAAAAAGCTCCAAATACCAGAGTCACTGCAAGCGCTAAATAAATCGGAACCCCGTTGTTGATCATAATGACACATAACGCGCCGCTTAAAGCCAGTGAACTGCTGATAGAAAGATCAATACATCCTATGATTAATACCATTGCCATTGACATCGACAAAATCGCATTGGTGCTCGCCTGTCGTAAAACAGATAACACATTTGCACTGGAAAAGAACGAACTGCTGATCAGAGACAGCACAATACCCATCACGATCAGCGCGGATAGAATCATTGCATTCCGGCTGATGAAACGTCCGACTGGATTGTTCCGTGCAAAATTTCCCGTGTCACTTTTTTTCATTTCGATAACCTCCTGTGGCATAATGCATAATAGTTTCCTGTGTTGGTGTTTCCTCTGCTAGGTCAAATATCTTTACCAGCTTTCGTTCACACATAACTGCAATTTTTGAACTCAGATTCATAATTTCTGGCAGTTCCGATGAAATCATAATGATCGGCACACCCATTTCGGCAATCTTAACCATCAGATGATAGATCTCTGATTTCGCGCCTACATCTATTCCTCGGGTCGGCTCATCTAAAATAAGTACACTCGGTTCTGTTGCCAGCCATTTGGAGATAACCACTTTTTGCTGATTTCCTCCGCTCAGCTCAATTACATTCTGCTCCAAATTGGCCATTTTTATATGCAGCTGATTGATATATGAATCAAGCATCTTCTTTTCTTTTTCTTTATTACAGATCAGCTTTGAGATCAATCGATCGATCACAGTGATTGTCATATTAAAATTGATTGTATTCGTTAAAAACAGACCTTTGTCTTTGCGATCCTCCGGTACCATTGCAATGCCAGCTTTGATTGCCTCCTCTGGAGATAAGGCAGAAATCTTTTCCCCATTCAGCAAAATCTCGCCGGAATGAATCGGATCAATACCGAACAATGCCTCTGCCAGCTCAGTTCTGCCGCTTCCTACCAGTCCGGACAGTCCCAGAATCTCTCCCTTTCGAATCGAGAATGAAATATCCTTGACCCGGTCTGTTGTTAAATTCTTTACCTCCAGAATGACATCCCCCGGCTGTGCCCTGAATTCAGGATAATAGTCGGTGATCTCATGTCCTACCATACTGCGGATGATTTGATCGTAATTCGTGTCTGCAATGGACTCCGTCATAATATGGCATCCGTCACGCATGACTGTGATACGATCCGCAATTTCAAAAATTTCGTCCATTTTATGAGAGATATAAATCATCGCAATACCATCTTTTTTAAGCTGTCTAATCTGTTCAAACAACTTAGTGACCTCACTGTCAGTCAATGAAGAGGTTGGCTCGTCCATTACGATGATTCTTGCATTTGTAGAAAGTGCACGTGCAATCTCGACCATCTGCTGCTGAGAAATACTCAGCTCCTTTACCATTGTCTGCGGAGTAACCCCCCTGATTTCCAGTCTGTCAATCAGCTTTTGTGTTTCTTCATATGTTTTTCTGAAATTGACCAGTCCATATCCAGCGGAATGTTCTCTGCCCAGGAAAATATTCTCTGCAATAGACATATCCTGAACCAAAACGATCTCCTGATGGATAATAGCAATACCCAACTCCTTTGCAACCTCTACAGATGAAATATCCTGAAGCTTTCCGTCAACGTATATCTCCCCTGTATCCTTTGTGTAAATTCCGCCGAGAATCTTCATCAGTGTCGATTTGCCGGCACCATTTTCTCCAGCCAGAGCCCGAACCTCTCCTGGATAAAGAGATAAGTCAACATTATTCAGAACCTGGACACCAGAGAAACTTTTACTGATCTGCTTCATTTCCAAAATCTTGTGTTCGTTCATGTCGTGTTCTCCTCGTTTGAAGCACTGGGGCGGCAAAGCAACTCTTTGCCGCCCCAGTATGAGCATACCCTCAAAGCACAGCCAAAATTAGTTCCAGTAATTTTTCAGTTCTTCGTAGTTTTCTTCTGTAACAACGGTGAAATTCAGTTCCGGCTTATCCGGAGTTGTACCGGTTTCAAGAATAGTAAGCGCATACTCAGAGGCGATATCAGCCATCTCACGCATTGGATAGATTGCAGTGGCATCCAGAGAACCATTTGCCATAGCTTTTAGCTCACCCTCGTACCCGTCAATACTAACAACAAAGGTATCCCCGCTCTTTCCTGCTGATTCCATAGCGGCTGCCACACCTACACCAATGTTTGTGTTCACACAAAAGACGCCCTTCAGTTCCGGATATTTCTGGAGGCAGTCCTCAGCAAATTTAAGGCCAGACTCAACAGCAACATCAAGACCATCAAACTCTTCTACTATATGAATTTCCGGATACTGGCTCAACGCATCTCGAAAACCGTCCGAACGGTTTGCACAAACGAAGGATGAATTAAACGTATACATAGCAACATCGCCTGCTCCACCCAGATCTTCAGCCATAATTTCGCCAAGAGTATATCCCGCTGAATAATTATCTGCGGTGATATCACCCGCAATCTGATCAAGCAGTGAATCATCCAGGAACTGGCTTATATTCAGATACGGAATCCCAGCCGCATTGCACGCCTCAACAGCCGGCCGAATACCAATAGAGTCAACAGCTGCACAAATAATCATTTCAGCCCCCTGATTGATAATGTCTTCAATATCACCGATCTGAACTGCCTGATCCTCTTTCCCATCCAATTCTACTACCGAATATCCTGCTTCTGTCAGTCTCTCTGCGATCGTATCACAAAGCAGACGCAGTCCAATGTTCGAGTAATCTGATACGGATACGCCAACTAGTTTCTCCCCTTCTGCAGCCTGTACGCAAAAAGCCGTCCCCATTGCCAGTCCCAATGTCACGATGGTTGTCATTGCTCTTTTCATTGTTTTTTTCATTGTTTTTTTCATTGTTTTTTTCATTGTTTTGTTTCTCCTTTTCTTATTTTTATTGTTTTATATCACATAATACCTGTACTTTGTTTTGTTTTCATTTCGAATACTTGTGTTTTTTTTCCTCTTTTGCTATACTATACTTACTGTAATTAATAATAAAATTTCCATTTAGGAGAAGATATGTTTGTAACTGAACGGCAAAATGAAATTCGCAAACAGCTATTGGAACATAAAAGGATCACAGTTTCTTCGCTCTCCAAACTGCTTCATGTAACAGAAGTTACAATTCGCAAGGATCTTGAACAGCTTGAACAGGAAGGCTTTCTGGTACGGCAGTTCGGCGGTGCAGTTCTGAAGGAATCCCCCGCTGCTTTACCCAAACAAACAGCACTGCAGCTTAGCTGTCCGGTCCCGCGTTCTCAAGAAAAGCTGAAAATCTCTGCACTTTGTACACAATATATCCAAAATGAAGACATCATCTTCCTCGGCGGAGATGACTTTGGCTGTTTTATTGCTGACGAGTTGAAAAAGAGCCGGCAACTTTCCCATGTAATTGTGATTACGAACTGCCTTTATATCACCGTGTGCCTGTCTTCCGTACCATTCGTTACGCTGTTCTCGCTCGGCGGACAGCTCTACAATGTCAACGGAATCCACGCCTACTATGGAACAGCTTCCGATCATTTCCTGGATACGCTGTACATTAATAAGGCATTTGTGGGCGTTGATGCGGTATCGTTCGAACAGGGCCTGATGATCTCCATCAACGAAATCACAAATCTGTATACGCATCTTAAAAAGCAAAGTGATGAAGTAATCTTTTTATTTGAATCTTCCAGATTCAACAAGCGTTCCTTGTATCATCTGGCAGATCTTTGTGAAGCACAGACCATCATAACTACGTCAAACATTCCCAATGGCTTTAAAAAGCATTGCTTTGATTCCGGGATTAAATTGTTTACCGCTTTCGAAAATGACCTTGATCAGCCGATCATTCAGGAGGAATAACATATGGATTTAAAAACCCACAGCAGCATTTTTTTCCGGAATATGTCCTTTTCTTTTACTGACCAAACGATTTTCACTGATTTCAATCTGGAGATACTTCCCGGTGAAGTACACTATCTGCTCGGACAGAACGCTGCCGGCAAAAGTACCCTGGTCCGAATTTTGTCCGGTCTGCTTCCTTTTCAGAACGGGACAATTACCATTGGGGATACTGTCTATCATCCGGGTGCTCTCATTCCCGCAAAAAAACACAGAATTCATACGATTCGTCAAAATGTCGGCTTGTTTGATAATATGACAGTATTCGACAATATCTATGTATATTGCATGGACGCCCGTTCCCAGAAGTCTATCCGTTCCCTTGCCATGAAATTTCTGGATGAATTTCAGGTAAGTTTCGAGCTTGATACTTTTGTCAGTGCTCTCTCTCTTGCCGAAAAACAACTAGTCGAAATGATGATTGCTTACATCATCATGCCAGATATTCTGATCTGGGATGACGGCGGATTTGACATTCATGGAATACATATGCACCAGTTCAATCTGTTCCTGAACAAGCTGAAACAGGAAAAAATCACTTTACTCTATTTTTCACATCAAATTTCAGAAATCGTTTCACTGGCAGATCGTATTACCATTATCTGTGGAAAAGACCGTTATCTGACGCTTGATCAATCCGACTTAAATACGAAAGATATTGCCAGCTACATGTACGGAACCAATATTCGAAAACTCGCCTATCCCAGGTTTCCCGGACATTCCGTTCCGTGCGAGGACCTTTTGACAGTCACTGATCTTACCACCAGAAATCACACTTTATCTGGGATCAGCTTCACGCTGCATGCCGGTGAAATCCTAGGTATCGCAGGAGCAGCCGGTTCAGGCAGAACCCAACTCACGCAGGCTCTTATTGGTGTCAATCCGCTGAAAAGAGGAACGATCTACTCTCATTCCAGTGGCAGTCTGATCTTTAATCCTGCACAGGCAGCGAATGAACACATCGGTTACATTTCCGACGAGCCTCAGAAAAACATTTTCCCGGCAATGGTTCCGACTTCCAATATTACAATTTCCGATCTGAATGCTGTTTCAGATTTATCCTTTGTCAATGGTCAAAAGGAGCTGAAAATCGGTAATCACTATTTAGCTCTTTTGAACATCTCTGAAGCCGATAAACCACTTCATAAATTCAGCTTCGGCGAACAACAGAAGATTATTCTGGCAAGGCTCCTGTTCAGCAACACAAGAATCATCGTTGCTGATGAACCAACCAAAATCCTCGATTCCTACTCAAAGGTCGACATTTATAATCTATTCAATTCCTACGTGTCCAAAAGAAACGCGCTCCTGCTGTGTTCCTCTGATTTCTCAGAGCTGGCAGGTATGTGTGACCGGGTACTGATCCTGCAAGACGGCAAAATTAGCGCAGAACTGTGTAAGCCACAACTTTCAGAATATGCGATTGCCATGTCCGTTTATCAAGAAAAATTGAAATTCAGCGAAACTTCAACCATTTGACTTCTCAGACCGGTTTGATCGAATCTGCGCGATTGAACCGGTCTGACTGTTTACCAGTTCTGTTTTTTAACCCATCTGTTCATCTTTATCAGTCAATTGGTGTTAGGCCAATACGAAGAATACTCTTATCACCTGCTGCAATCAGGTCAAGTCCCTTCTGGACATCCGTGAACGGGAATTTGTGAGTAACAAATTCGTCAAAGTTGATCAGACCCTTCTGCTGAAAATCAAGCATCTTTATGTATGGAACCTTGTTGTATGCATATTCGTGACCGGTAGAAATCAAACGTGCAAACTTACAATGGAACTCCAGGAAATCAAACGGAACCGGTTTGCAGCATACACCGAACATACCAATCGTTCCCTGGCAGCGTACACAATAAACCGTCTGCTGCATGGGCTCACATTCACCGGAAAACTCCAGCACTACATCAAAGCCCTTGCCATCGGTTAGTCTTTTTGACTCTTTGACAACATCAATAGCATTGGGATCAAGCGCCAAGTCTGCGCCGTAACGCATGGAACGCTCCCGCTTAAATTCTGACGGATCTGTAACAATGATCTGTGTTGCACCCGCCAGCTTTGCAAAGATCAGACCAAAGGTGCCTGCACAGCCCTGGCCAGAGATCAGAACATGGTCGCCAGGTTTTACACACTGTCTGACCAGAGAGTATGCACAGGAGGAAACCTCCATCATTGCCGCTGCTTCAAAAGAGCAGTTATCCGGAATCTTAAACATCAGATCCGGAGTATGCGCCGTATACTCTGCCATAACGCCGGTTTCGCCCTTGTATGCTACCCGGTCGCCCGGCTTAAATCCCGTAACATTCTTGCCTACCTCAACAACGGTTCCGGCTGCCTCATGGCCCAGATACGCAGGGAACGGATTCGTAGCCGGATAGATTCCCTGGATAATGTGGGTATCTGTCTTGGAACAGATGCAGGCGATCCCCATCTTGATCAGAACCTGATCATCGTTGATCTTTGGGATTGGAACCTCTTTCACTACAACTTCATTTACTTTTTCTACAAATACACATTTCATTCTTTCTCACCTCATAAAAACTACACATTCATCTGATCACTCAGATCACACAGCGAATCATTCAATGACTGGTAGAACCCGTACTGACGATTATATTTTTCCACAGCCTCCGGATTCGGAGCAATGACCGCTTCAATCTCATGCAGCTCGTCAATTCGGTCAAAGTTTTCCCACAAACCATAGCCAACGGCCGCACAGGCTGCTGCGCCAAGAGCAGCTGCCTGCTGATCAATATTTGATTTCAGAACCGTAGCACGATAGATATTTGCATAAATCTCACGCCAGAGCGCGCTCTTACTGCCTCCGCCGACCAGAAGAATATCTTCCTCAATGTCAGTCAGTTCGCGAATCTTATCCAGACATGCACGCTGTCCGAATGCGATACCCTCCATAGCGGCGCGGATCATGTCCGCACGGGTATGTGAAAGATCCAGTCCTGCATATCCTCCGCGGACATTGACGCTCTTATCCATCGGCATGCCGCCGCCCAGACTTGGATTGAAAATCATACTGTCTGCACCAGTTGCGCCTTCCGCCTCTTTTCCCATCAGATCGTAAACATCCTCACCACTCTCATCAGCCTGCTTCATCAGATCTTTACAGAGCTGGTCGCGAACCCAGCGAAAGCTTGTTCCGCCGGAAGTAATACAAAGAGCGGATGCATAATACTCAGGGACCACATGTGCAAAAACATATGGGCGTGATGTCTGTTCCAAAAGAGGCGCTTTACTTGACACTGCAATCCAGCAGCATGAACCAAGGCTATTGTAAACTCTTCCCTCGCGAAAAGCTTTTGCCCCAAGCGCCATGCAGGAATTATCTACGCCTCCGGCTACAATTGAGGTATTGGCAGAAAGCCCCAGCTCTGCGGCCACTTCTCCTCTGATCTTGCCAATCACCTGTGTGGATGGTACTACTTCCGGGAAAATCTCTGCCGGAAGTCCCATGGCCTTGATCAGTTCATCAGAATAGTTCCACGCTTTCAGATCCCATACGCCATAGCCGGATGCATACGAAGGGTCCGTTGCCAGGCGCCCCGTCAATTTGTAATTGACATAGTCCTTTGTTCCGATCACTTTATCAATCTGCTCAAACATAGCCGGTTCTTCATCCCTGTACCAAAGGATTTTAAAAGCTGCATACATTGCCGGAGTAAATCCGTTGCCAGTCAGCATATACCAGTCTTCTTCCGCATACCGGGAAAACACCTCATTTGCCTGTTTCACTGCTCTGGTATCTGACCAGATCGGAGTTCTTTCACGAAGCAGCCCGCCGTCTTTGCCAATCGGAACAGCGCCGAGGCTATGTCCGGAAATACCGCAGCATACAACCTCTTCCGGATTAATGGACGTACTCCTGAGTAGTCTCTTCGTGCTTTCCTTTACAGCCTCCCACCAGTCATCCGGACGCTGTTCATGCCAGCCCGGCTGTGGATAATATGTATCGTATGGTAACTATTCAGAGCCAACACTATTCAAAGATGAAATTAGGGTGGCCTGAAATTGCATTTTTGATTGCTTCGTAAGCATTGTATCCCTGCTTATGTGCCGTACCAACGTAGGACATGATTTTCAGATAATCTCTGGCGCCTTCTTCAGTTCGGAAGCAGCCGGATACTTTGGTCTTAACCTTTATCATCCGAAGATCACGCTCTGCCTGGTTGTTATCAAACGGAACCATGAAGTTATGGATAAAAAGGCAGACCGAGGCCTTGTGATTCGCAAGGCGTTCTACCAAGGCAAGGATTTTTCCCTTTTTCTTCCGTCCACGTTTTTTCTCTGTGGTTTCCAGAAGAGGATTTTCTTTCCTTGCCAGTTCGAGGAGTTCATCATACTTCTTATCGAACTTATGATAGTGATAATAGCTCAGAGAGTCCTTGCCTTTCTCTATCGCTTTCTCTTTGACCTTTTTCATTTCCAGTAAAAGGTTTATAAACGCAGATGTCCATTTCTGGTCAGGATGATTTTCATTTATCCCTGTCAGCTCACGGAGTAGATGGGCACAGCAGACTGCATGCCGTATATCCAAGTAGTTCCAGTAGGAAGCCCAGCAGTCATGCATGGCAATCCCTCTGAATTCTGGGAGAACACCGCATTGCTCCATGCCTTCGGTCCCACGTTTGGGACTGATATCAAGATAGGTATATTCACAGTTTGAGGCATCATGAACCCACCAGAGCTTTTTATCCACTCTGGTTCCGGTTTCATCGAAATGTCCAAGTGAGGAACCGATCATCTTATCCTTTATCTTACCGACTGTTTCACTCAGGCTGTCAGCGCATCTTTTTACCATGCTGCTGATCGTTCCTGTTGCAATCGGAATGTTAAATACTCCGGAAAGAATCTCATGAGTGCGTTTGATGCTGACTGCACCCACGGTGTTTAATGCGACAGATAGTGCCTGCAGGTTTTCACCATATTGTACGGTTGCTTTTACATCAGAAGGGAATTCTCCTCTGCGGGTGTCCCCATGCAGCATACAGATTGGAAGTTCCAGTGCCTGATGTTCTGTTACATTGACTGTAACAACCGCATCAATCACATGGCGTTTTTCTGCGATGCATGCGGTGCCTTTACACATCTGATAGTGCGGACATCCTCCGCATGAGGATGGCATATGCCTGACGATTTCGTCCGGAGCTGTTATCACCGCCAGATGTGTTCCCTGGTGTCCGCTCTGCCCGCCAGCTTTTTTCCCGGATGGCTTCCGGAGACTCTTTGGGGCAGGCTTTTTAAAGCCATCGCTGGATGGCGGTTTGGAACTGTTTTTGGAATTCTTGTTAAGCTGTTCCTTCAGTTCCTGTATGGTCTGATTGAGTTGGGCAATCAACTGAGTCTGAGCAGCGATAGTTGTTGATAATGCTTCATTTTGTTGTAATAACTGTTTAATCAGTTCATCGTTTGTCAACCGGACCACCTTCTTCCGATAAAATTTGATACTTCTATTTTAACGGAAAATGAGCCAAAAAGCGAATCATATCGTTTTGGTGTACTGTCAAAATGACGGTGGATAACCAGAAAAAATCAGAGATTAACTGCCGATAACTCTCGGATAAAATTGACAAATAGTCCATTATTAGGCTGTGATCAAGGATTGATGATGCCATAATCCACAGGCCAAAAGCACTTGGCAGTTATATTGAAAAGTTATCCACTTTTCGTGATAAAGTAATGGTAAAACAGAAATTTTATTTTCTCTGTTTTGACCAAAAATCAATATGCACTAAACGGGGTGCTGAATAGTTACATCGTATGAAACAAATTCCGATGCCAGACACATTCCGGATTCGTCATACAAAGAAGCCTTATTTCCGCCAGTCCCTAAATCCCAGCCAATGATTTTTCGCCCCATTACCCTCCATCCTTTCGTTCATTATTCTTCTGTATTCAAAAATAACTGCCCGTCTTTTGCACGCACGCAGGCCTCCTCCAGAATAGCCTTAGAAGAACGGGTGCCGCAGCGGACAACTCCCAGAGCCATAATGGCCAGACAGTCATCCAGGGTCTTTACACCGCCGGCTGCCTTAACCAGCATGCCGTCTGCATGATCGACCATAATCTTCAGATCAGGAAGCTTTGCACCGGAGCCTGCGTAGCCTGTTGAGGTCTTAATAAAATCAGCGCCGGCTGCCTTTGCAATCTCGCAGGCTTTTACAATCTGCTCATCGGTCAGATAATGATTCTCAAAAATCACCTTCAGCTTCGCATTTCCCTCATGTGCAGCTGCAGCCACTTCTGCAATATCTCTGGCGACATAATCATATTCACCGCTCAAAAAACGACCGATATTCATGACCATGTCTACTTCAACTGCCCCTTTGTTTACAGCATCAACGGTTTCAAATACCTTTGTTTCCGTTGTACAGGTCCCGTGCGGGAAGCCGATAACTGTTGTCGGAAGTACCTTGGTTCCCTCAAGTTCCTTGCAGACAATCGGCAAATCAGACGGTCTGACACAGACAGATACTGTTTTGTATTCCTTAGCCAGGGTACAGCCCTCTACCAGTTCGCTGACTGTAATATCCGGGCGCAGCAGAGAATGATCCAATACATCGGCTACATCCTGTACTGTAATTTTCTTTTTCATTTCCCGTTTCCTCCTATAAATTAAGCATTGCCTTCCAAGCTTCATGTGTCGCATGGTATACCTTGCCAGCCTTAATGCAGTCGCCGACACATACTGCGTTCGGAAGTTTCCTGAACGCACTTACCTGCTCACTGTCTGCTCTCAAACCGGTAGCTAAAATAACTGCCTCGGCCCGGACTTCTTTTGTCTCCCCATTCTCATCCAAATAAAGAATCCGCTCTTCTTCAATTGCAGAGGCTCTGCAGCCAAGCAGCACTTTAACACCATTCTGCTCCAGCTTGTCTGCCAGGATCTGTCTGGCAACAGGGTCATGCTCTGGTGCGATTGCATCGCGCATTTCCAGAACAGCCACACCCTTTACCTTCTCTCCAGAAAGGTGCAGTGCGGTCTCTGCGCCAACCATACCTCCACCGATCACCGCAACATATTTATCCTTCATCTGCTCTGTATCGTAACAATCCGGCTTGATAGCACGCTCCACCCCCTTGATTGGCGGAACAATATAGTTCGAACCGACTGCAACAATGACGTGATCAAACTGCATATTCTGTATTTCTTCTGCGCTTACCCTTCTGTTCAGGCGAACGTCGACATTCAGCTTTTTCATCTGACGAATCTGCCATTCCATAAATCTCCTGAGCCCGGCCTTGAATGCCGGAACACCGGCTTCATTCAGATGTCCGCCGAGCCGGCCGCTGCTTTCAAACAGAACCATCTCATGTCCCTGCAATGCACCGATCCGGGCACATTCCATACCAGCCGTACCTCCGCCGACTACAATGATCCTTTTTTTCTTTTTGGCCTTCTTCAGCTGATATTTTTCTTCCTGTCCTGCCGCAGGATTTAACTCACAGCGAACCGGAAGTCCTTTCAGCATACGTGAAAAACATCCTTCATTGCCGCGGCAGCACGGTCTGATGTCCGCTGCCTCTCCACTGCTTAACTTATTGGGCCAATCCGGATCTGCAATAAACGCACGCCCAAAAACAGCTGCATCAAAGCAATCCTGCTCCAAACATTCCTCACCGGATTTGTAATCCAGCGCTCCAACGCCAAACACGGGCACCAAATCTTTGATCTCCTGATATACATTTCGGATTTGTGAAGCTAACGTAGGCGCATCCACATAACACGGAGTGATCATCACCTTGCCGCAGGTTTCGCTGAATCCTGCCGAAAGATTAATATAGTCCACATACGGCGCAATCAGCTTTGCTGTCTCTGCCGCCAGCTCCTCCGTCATTCCGCCCTCGAGGCCATCCGAAATATTCATTCTGACTCCAAGAATAAAATCGCAGTCAACATTCTTCCTTGCTTTTTTCAACACTTCGATCAGAATACGCGCGCGGTTTTCCACGCTGCCGCCATACTGGTCCTCTCTTTGATTTCTTAGAGGTGACAGGAAAGAGCTCAGAAGGTAGCCATGTGCCGCATGGAATTCAACACCATTGAAACCCGCCCAACAGGCTCTTCGGGATGCCTGCGCAAAGCTGTCTTCAATCTCTCCAATCTGTGCCTCTGTAAGAACCTGATATTCTTTTCCAGCAGAAGGTGCCGTATACAGCGACGGATACAAGACTGGGCTGTTATTTGCCGCCGGATTTGCCTGCGGACCGCCGTGTGACAGCTGCATGATAGCCAAAGCCCCCTCCTCCCGTATCGCATCAGCCAGCAAACTCTTGCCTGCAATCATATGATCACTGTAAAAACCAGAAGAAATAATTCCTGAACGGCTGGAAAATTCATCAATATATGTATTCTCAATAATGACTGCACCCGCCCCGCCGTGTGCTCTCGCCTTATAATATTCGATCATTTCTTTGCTCACGCCGCCATCCGGCATATTCAGCCTGGCTTCCATGGGAGCCATAACGATGCGGTTGCGCATGACCGTGTTTCTGATTTTAATCTGCTCCAATAATAAATTATTTCCCAATTGTTCTCACCTCAGTTATCTCTTATTACAGGTCCATTCAATTGCATTTTTCAAAACCTTTCTGAAGGATTCGTTGCCGAATGCAACTCCATCATGTCCGAGAGACATCGCAAATACGCGGGACTGCTTATAACTCTTGGCCCATGCCAAAGTCTTGATACTCTTTTCACAGGTTGTGCTGAGAATAATGTCGCAATCCTCACCAGCATCCTGCAGCAGGAAGGTTTCATCAATCATATTCCAATCTTTCAGGCCTTCTGCAATCGGATGATTCGGTTCAGCTACATGAATGTCAACATTTACACCGCCAAAGTAATCAAAACGGCGATCTGGAATACTCAGCAGATCATTCCAGCCCGACCATTCCGGATGGGAGAGAATCGCATGATGCAATACAACGATACCCTGGCCGCTCTCACCGATTTTAAAGAGCGTCTCACCGACCTTCTTATGGCCGCCAGCAAAGGTTTCCTCCGGATCAGGAGTTTCCATGGACATATTGTAGAATACAAATCCATCATACTGGTCGTTAATTCCAGAATAATCATACTGATAATTGTTCAGCAGCATGGGAACCACTTCTATTCCCTCCATCTCATCAAACATTTTCTTGAATGAAATCTCATCAAACGGATGCATATCCAAGATTAAACCAATTCTTAATTTCTTCTCCATTTTTTTCCTCCATTTTCTTCCTTTTACCAATCAAAATTATGTGGATCTCCTTCGTACAGGTTCTGATTTAAAGCGTCAATTGCCGCCATCTCCTCTTGTACAAGTTCAAAATCAAACAGTTGCGTATTCTGACGGATCAAATCCTCATCTGTTGCCCCAGGAATCGGAATCACTCCATTCTGGATATCCCAGCGGAGTGTGATTTGGGCCGTTGTTTTTCCGTATTTTTCAGCAATTGTTTCAAGTACTGGATCGTTCAGAATCAGGCCCCGATGTAATGGGCTCCAGGCCATAACTGCAATATCATTTTCTTTGCAGAAGTGAATCAGTTCTTTGCGTGTATTATACGGATGTACCTCAATCTGATTGATCATTGGCTTGATTCTGCAAGAAGCAAACAGTGACTCCAACTGATCAATTTCAAAATTGCTGACCCCGATCGAACGTGCCATGCCCTTCTCGTAAAATTCTTCCATGTACTTCCAGGCTTCAATATATTTCCCCGGAACCGGCCAGTGGAGCAGATATGCATCAACATAATCTGTATCCAACTCTTTCAGGCTGTACTCAATCGCTTCGCGCTGTGTTCCCTGACGCATATTGTCGTTCCACATTTTTGTAAGAACAAAAATATCCTCACGGGCGATTCCGCTTTCACGCATCGCCTGCCCGACCTCCCCCTCATTTTCATAGCAGGTCGCTGTATCGATCAGACGAAATCCATTTCTAAGCGCTTTTTCAACCGCACCAACGGTATATCCCGCATATGGCTTACGCTCAACTGTACAAGTACCAAAAGCCAGGCACGGAATCTGAACACCATTGACCAATGGTTTTTTTGTTGTCATATCAATCATACCTGAATTCCTCCTTTCTCCAGTTTGTTTTATTAGCTTTGGAAAAGCTCTGTCAGCTTCGCATCACTGGCAAATACCGGAATGTATTCCAGTGGCGCCGCGCACTCGATCGTCTGGCCGCCGTCAAAACGTTCCTTCGTATAAACATTGACCCAGCTGCGGCCTGACGGCAGGTAAACCGTTCTGCTTCGGGCGCCTTCATCCATGATCGGTGCGACCAGAAGATCGTCGCCAAACATGTATTCATCCTCGACGCTCCAGCAAAAAATATCTTCAGAAAAATCCATAAACAGCGGCCTCATCGGCGGAATTCCCGTCTTATGTGCCTGATCCATGGCAGTCATCACATACGGACGAAGTCTTTCTCTGAGCAGAACCATGTTTTTAAGAATCCCGTAGTTTTCCTCGCCAAAGCTCCAAAGCTCGTTCGGACCGCAGGACTCTACATCAAATAAACCAGAATCCGCTACCTCTTCCACTTCACCAGATGGCGCGTCAAGCGGTTTTCTGTGTCCATGAAGCCGAAGAACCGGACAGAACACACCGTACTCAAACCAGCGGACCAACAGTTCTCTGAAAGAAGCCGACTGCGTATCACCGCCGTAGAAACCGCCAATATCCGTGGTCCACCAAGCCATACCTGAAACAGCCGCGTTGAGCCCGGCTTTGATCTGCAGTTTCAGCATCTTGAAGTTGCTCTGAATATCGCCGGACCACAAGACAACCCCGTATTTCTGGCATCCCGCCCAGGCACATCTCGTAAGATTGATTACATCTTTTATTCCCGACTGAATCATTCCCTCATAGAAGCCCTGTGCTGCGGCCACTGGATAATAATTGCCGACCTCCATACTGCTTCCAAGATAGTGTCTGTAATTATCGAAATCGTAGAAAGTATATTCTGGTTCAGTCTCATCCAGCCAGAACATTCGGATGCCATACGGATCCAGATAATTCTCTTTGATTCGGTCCCAGACAAAGGCACGTGCTCCTGGATTCATGGCATCGTAATGAACCGGTGAGCCAAGGCAGATATAATTCGTCCGAACCCCACGGTCACTTTGAATCAGATAACCATTTGCTTTCATTTCTGCATAGTTCTCAGAACGGGGTTCAACAGTCGGCCATACGGAAACCATCAGCTCAATTCCCATACTGTGCAATTCTTCCACCATAGCTTTCGGGTCCGGCCAGTTTTTCTTGTCAAACTTCCAGTCACCCTGCTGCGGCCAATGAAAAAAATCAATCACAATAACCGACAACGGAATCCCTCGCTTTACATATTCGCGTGCAACACTAAGCAGCTCATCCTGTGTCTTATAACGAAGCTTGCATTGCCAGAAACCGGCTGCCCATTCCGGGAATTTTGGGGCTCTTCCGGTAACTTCTGTGTATCTGGAAACGATCTGTGCCGGAGTTTCCTCTGTAGTTACCCAGTAATCAATATCTGTGGATGCTTCTGCAATCCACTCCGTCATATTATTGGCAAAGGTAACGCTGCCATAGCCTGGATTGTTCCAGAAAAACCCATAGCCACGATTGGATACAACAAACGGAATCGTTGCCTGAGAATTTCTCTGCGCCAGTTCAAACCGACATCCTTTCAGATCTAGTTGAGAAATCTGATGCTGCCCAAGTCCGAAAAATTTTTCTCCCTCATATGCCTCCAACCGAAGGGTACATTTCGACAAACGTTCACCTAAATGCCTTCTAATCTCATGCCCGTAATACATGAGCGGAATATGGTTAGCCGGATCATCCCTTGTCTGCCACTGCTCCGCAAACAGCAATTCACCAGAAGCCTTATAAAAGGACAATGCGCCAAACTCATCCATCTTTGCTGTCAGATTTCCATTGGTAACTGTAAATCCCTTCTCATTGACCTCAATCTCTGGTTCGAGCTCCGCTACCTCAATCAGCGCCCAGTCTCTTGGGGAAAAATCCGGTTCTTTTGTAATCCGTACTCTAAAGCTGTTCTGACCATACGTCTCAATTCGCATGAGCTCTGTATCATAACGCCAGCAAAGAGCATTTCTCTCCTTCCAGGTAATTCCTTTCATTCTTTCTTTTCCTTTCGATTATTTTTGTTTTTATTTTGTTTGTTTTCGATTATATATTGTGTACATAAATGTGTCAATCTCTTTCGTTTACTTTTGTTTGTTTTCTATTTTTTGTACAATTTTTCGTTTCAAATTTTGTGTATTATTATTTACGTATCTGCCCCCCCACTTTGTGTCTTGATCTATGATTGCCCAAATAAAGGAATCATTAAAAGAATGGAATAAATAAGAAAAAATAAATGATGTTAGAAAAGGTGATATTGCCATTTCTGAAAATTTATTACAAAAAAAGAGTAGATTATACATTTGATGTATAATCTACTCTTTAAAGAACTTGTGTATTTAGCTTAACTTATTGACATTGATTTCCCAACAGACCCTTGTCCAAACTATTTTGCATAATCAACAACACGACTTTCACGGATTACGCTGATCTTAATCTGACCAGGATATTCCAGCTCGGCCTCAATCTGCTTCGCAATATCTCTTCCCAGTAGTACCATATCAGAATCATTTACCTGATCCGGAACTACCATTACCCGAATTTCTCTACCTGCCTGAATAGCAAAGGATTTCTCAACACCCTTAAAGGTATTTGTAATATCTTCTAACTGTTTTAATCTGTTTGTATATGTTTCAAGTGTTTCACGTCTTGCGCCCGGACGAGCTGCTGAAATCGTATCCGCAGCCTGAACGATGCAGGCAATCAGTGACTCCGCTTCAACATCACCATGATGGGACTCAACCGCATTGATCACGGTCGCCGACTCTTTATACTTCTTACAAAGATCAGCACCGATCTGAATATGGGAACCTTCTATCTCATGGTCAATGGATTTGCCGATGTCATGCAATAATCCAGCACGTTTGGCCATTCTTATATCAACACCAATCTCTCCGGCAAGAAGCCCGGAAAGCTGCGCCACCTCAATGGAATGCTTCAGAGCATTCTGACCATAACTTGTCCTGTATTTCATACGACCAAGCAAACGCACCAGTTCAGGATGGATACCGTGTACACCTACCTCAAGTGTCGCGGATTCTCCTTCCTCACGGATTATTGTTTCAACTTCTTTCTGTGCTTTTTCCACCATTTCTTCAATTCTGGCCGGATGGATTCGACCATCAACAATCAGTTTTTCAAGCGCAATCCTTGCGACTTCTCTTCTGATTGGATCAAAGCCTGACAAAATAACAGCTTCCGGAGTGTCGTCAATGATCAAATCCACGCCGGTCAGTGTTTCAAGTGTACGGATATTCCGGCCTTCCCGACCGATAATCCTACCCTTCATTTCGTCATTTGGCAACTGCACTACAGAAATCGTAGTTTCTGCTACGTGATCAGCAGCACATTTCTGAATCGCTGTAACCACATACTCTTTTGCTTTTTTGTTTGCTTCTTCTTTTGCCCTGCTCTCAAGCTCTTTATAGAGCTTGGCAGTGTCAATTTTTACTTCATCCTCAACAGTTTTTAAAAGATATTCTTTTGCTTGTTCAGAGGTAAGTCCTGAGATTCTTTCGAGTTCCTGGAGTCTTTGTCCACGAAGCTTTTCTGCCTCTGCGTTCTTTTTCTTCAGCTCTTCTTCTTTTGCTGTAAGACCTGATTCCCTGCGTTCCAGAGCTTCGGCTTTCTTGTCAACACTTTCTTCCTTTGACAATACCCGCTTCTCATAGCGCTGCAATTCTGTCCGGCGTTCTCTCGTCTCTTTTTCCAACTCATTCTTTGTCTTCAAAGATTCTTCCTTCGCTTCGAGAAGTGCCTCACGCTTTTTTGTCTCTGCAACCTTCAATGCATCATCAATAATCTGTCTTGCCTTTTCCTCAGCACTGCCAAGTTTCGCTTCCACTACATTTTTTCTGTAATTTATAGCAACAAGAACGGATATCGGTACCGCAAGAACCAGTGTAATTACGACAGCAATACAGGCCATCATTACTGTTCCAGGCACAGGAGCACCTCCTTATTCAATTTTCATTGTCCGTAAACAACAGTTCAATTCTATACTGTTTTGTTACTTATGTCAAGTAATTGTGCTCCTGTTTTAAAATTTTCGTCAACAATTCAATCAAAATTCCGTATTTCTTTCTGTATTGCCGAAATACTGTAACCTCTTCGTGCTAAAAAGCGATATATTCTCTCTGTTTCCTTGCGGTCCGCCTGTTCATAAGAATATCCCTTTTTTTCCAGCCAGTTTCGTATCTGAATCCCTTCATCCGGACAGTCAATCTGTTCTTTTGCCGCTTCAATATCCTCTTTTGAGATACCTTTCTGATACAACTCCTGCTCCAGCTGGCGCATACTCTTACTGTCACTTCGATATTCTATATAATTGGCTGCGTAACGCACATCGTCAATATAATGATACTGCTTTACATAAAAAACAGCCAGAGTGATGATATCTTCCGGATAAAAAAGCGTCCTGAGCTTTCTACGAACCTGTTCCTCTGTCCGATCCGAATTCTGCAAAAAATGCATAGCGCAAAGCTTTGCGCGCTTCGGAAGAAGCTCCTGCAAAATCTCCGTTTCCGCCGCTTCCCGCAGTACTCCTGCTTCCCGAATGTCATAGTGATCCAACTCTTTTCCATAAAGCGGAAACTGAAAATCATCCTCCAAAACCACCAGATATCTTCCGCCTGTCAGCTTTCTGATCTCACAAATCTGTCTCATGCTTCTATCATTTTATGCTTTTATTTTTTATACTTTTACTATTTTATCAACTGCTGCTTTTGTCACGTCATCCGTATTTATACCATGCCACCTGCTGTCTTTGTGTCTCTGTTTGGCTCTGCTGCCGTATTTCCCGCACCGTTTTCATCTTCGGCTGCGTCCTCTGCTTCGATCAGGCCACAATGCTCGCGCACCTTTCGGTCAACTTCTGCCATCATCTCCGGATGCTCTTTTAGATAAGTCTTAGCGTTCTCACGCCCCTGCCCGATCTTCTCGCCATTGTAAGCATACCAGGCTCCGCTTTTGTTGATAATATTATTATTCGCTGCAAGATCTAGAACATCTCCCTCTCTTGAAATACCTTTTCCGAACATAATATCAAATTCTGCTTCTTTAAAAGGCGGTGCAATCTTATTTTTCACTACTTTTACACGGGTTCTGTTTCCAATGACTTCTCCGCTCTGCTTCAGGGCTTCAATCCGGCGTACATCCAAGCGAATGGAAGAATAAAACTTTAACGCACGGCCACCGGTCGTCGTCTCTGGATTACCAAACATGACTCCTACTTTTTCGCGCAGCTGATTGATAAAAATAACGCTGCAATTTGACTTACTGATAATACCTGTAAGCTTTCGCAGTGCCTGGGACATCAGACGTGCCTGAAGGCCCACATGCGAATCTCCCATATCGCCGTCAATTTCCGCCTTCGGAACCAGCGCTGCCACAGAGTCCACAATAATAATGTCCACAGCTCCCGAGCGAACCATTGTCTCCGTAATTTCCAAAGCCTGCTCTCCATTATCCGGCTGGGAAATATAAAGATTGTCAATATCCACCCCTATATTTTTCGCATATACCGGGTCCAATGCGTGCTCTGCATCAATAAATCCCGCAATACCGCCCCGCTTCTGTACCTCGGCAACCATATGCAATGCCACTGTCGTCTTACCGCTGGACTCCGGACCGTATATCTCCACAATCCTGCCCTTCGGAACACCTCCAAGCCCAAGTGCAATATCAAGACTGAGTGCGCCGGTCGACACTGTCTCTATATTCAAAGCTGCTCCTTTATCTCCAAGCTTCATCACGGAACCTTTACCAAACTGTTTCTCTATCTGCGCAAGCGCAGCGTCTAATGCTTTCAGCTTCTCATCCTGTGCCATATCTTTCCCTCCATCGAACTAACGTTCGTATTTTCTTGTTCCATCGTAGTATAAAAACAGCAAAATGTCAAGCGTTACTTAATAAAATTTTCCTGACATCATAACCCACTTTTCCTGAATCATCCTCAACGCACTTTCTTTTTTTACTCTATATATCTCATATTGTATATAAAAACTTTCTATTTGTCAATACAGCAAAAACCATTACTTGAACAAATGAAACAAAGTTCTGTTTCCATTCTACACCTTTAAAATCGACTCCTTCAAAAACTGCTCGAACAAAATTAATCTGCCCTTTTCATAAAGCCGTTTTTTTACTTTTACCTGATTAAAAACTCTTTTCCAATGTCAGCGCCCTGGTAACAGATACAAAATAAGGGGTGACTTCTTTGCTTGGAACCCCGTTTTTGTGCCTGTTACCAGGGCGTGTCCTATTCGCAGCAACGTTCCATCTATCTTTCCTCATGCAACAAAATACCGCTGCCTGAGACCCAAACTATTCAGTCGCATCAGACAACGGTAATCTTTTTCATACCGGTATATACCACGCTTCTTCTCAGAAGAATATTTTTCTCACATCGTTGAACATGACAACCACCATGGAAACCAGGAGCAACATCAGACCTGCAAAATGTATCTTTGCTTCTGTCTCCGGATTCACACGTTTTCTTCGTATCGCTTCAAGCAGCAAAAATACAAGCCGGCCTCCATCCAGAGCAGGAATCGGCAGAAGATTCATAACTCCAAGGTTCGCTGTCAGCAAAATCGCGACATTCATCAGATTCAGCCAGATATACAACAGACCATCTGATTTACTCTCCTCATACGTATCTCCGATCACATCTACAACACCTACCGGACCGGAAACATCGTTGAGATTCACCCCGCCGTGCAAAAGCATTTTCAGACTCTGTATCGTCAGATCAATCCAGTAATACACCTCATATGCGCTGTATTTGACGGTTTCCATCACATTCGTTTTATGCCTGTAATTGACACTTCCTGAAATTCCATACTTGTAGCCCTGCTGCGTCATGACCGGCTCCACCGTTGTGGTGTAAGTCTGACCATCCCGTTCATACTCAAATACCACCGGTTCTCCTTCATGAAACATGGAATAATTCTGCACTTCACGATACAGACGGATGCTCCGGCCATTCATCTTCGTGATCCGATCACCGGCCTGCAATCCGGCCTCCTGCGCCGGCATTCCCTCGCTTACTCCCAACAGAATCGGAACATCGTAACCTATATTGCCAATAATAAACAAAGAGAGCACAAATGCAAGAAGGAAATTAAAAACCGGCCCTGCCACAATCACTGAAATTCTCGCCCACACGGATTTACTGCCAAAGGTTCCCTCACCGTCCTCGTCTTCATCCTCTCCCAACATCATACAGGAGCCTCCGAACGGAAGAAGTTTCAGAGAATACCTCGTACCGCCCCACTCATGACTCAGAAGTCGTGTTCCCATACCCAGGGAAAATTCCACAACCGTAATTCCATTGAGTTTTGCAAACAGAAAATGTCCCAGCTCATGTATGATAATAATGACGCTGAACACGAGAAGTGCTATAAGAATCTTCAATCTACCACCTGCTTTCAATAAATTCGTATACGCTCTGTTCCGTATCAAGAATCTGATTCACATCCGGGTGTTCTATTACCCGGTGACAGTCCATGCAACAACGTATGATTTCATAGATCTGCACAAAACCAATCTTCTGCTTTAAAAATTTGCTCACTGCACGTTCGTTTGCCGCATTGAATACAGTTGGCATCGAGCCTCCTATTCTGGCCGCCTCAAACGCATATGCCAGTCCCTTAAAGGTCTCAGTATCCGGATTCTCGAACGTAATGCTCCCGAGTTTTGCAAAATCCAGCCGTTCTCCGGCCAGATAACGACGCTCCGGATAATAAAGTGCATACTGAATTGGCAGTTTCATATCCGGAGTCCCAAGCTGAGCCATTACTGCTCCGTCCTGAAACTGAACCATCGAGTGAATTACACTCTGCGGCTGAATGACTACCTGAATCTGATCTAGCTCCGTGCCGAACAGCCATCTGGCTTCCATTACCTCCAGTCCTTTATTCACCATACTGGCAGAATCAATCGTAATCTTCTGTCCCATTGCCCAGTTCGGATGCTTCAGCGCATCTGTAAGCCCTACATTCTGCAACTCTTCCCAGCTCTTTGTCCGAAATGGCCCGCCGGATGCCGTAAGCAGAATTTTATCAATCTGTCTGCCATTTTCGCCGTTTAAGCACTGAAAAATGGCGCTGTGTTCACTGTCCACCGGCAGAATCCGAATACCGCATTCTTTTGCCAGTGGCATAATAATATGCCCTGCTGTCACCAGAGTTTCTTTATTCGCAAGAGCAATGTCCTTCCCTGCGCGTATTCCTTCTATTGTCGGCAAAATTCCGATCATCCCGACAATCGCTGTCACCAGAACTTCCGCTTCCTCACACACGGCGACCGCCTTCAGTCCGTCCATCCCGGAGAGAACTGTAACCTGCATATCAGCAACGGAAAGACGAAGCTGTGCCGCATCCTTTTCCTCCCATACCGCAGCAAGCCTTGGCTTAAATTCTCGGATTTGCTGCTCCAGAAGTTTTATATTTCTGCCTGCGGCCAATGCTGCCACACGAATATCCCCATTTGCACGGACTATTTCCAGTGTCTGCGTACCGATCGACCCTGTAGAACCTAAAAGTGATATTGTTTTCATTTGTATCCTTTCCCGCTCGCCTGTGTTCTCCCACACATGCTCCAGAACAGACGCTTTATCCCATCAGCGCCTGCGCCAGATAATAAATAACCGGAGCGATAAAAATCACGCTGTCAAACCGATCCAGAATGCCTCCATGCCCGGGAATCAGCTTTCCATAATCCTTAATCCCATGATTCCGTTTGATTGCCGATGCCGCCAGATCTCCCACCATAGAAATGAGCGCTCCTGCCGCACAAATCATTGCAAAACTTACCATGTAATTTTCATTTTCACTTATATGTCCGGAAATTGCCGCCGCATAGGCTACGCCCAGAAGCGCTGCACCAACTACGCCTCCCACGGCACCCTCCACGGATTTCTTGGGACTTAATTTGGGAGCCATTTTGTGTTTCCCGATCAGCATCCCAACGCAGTATGCACACGTATCACATCCCCAGGATGCCAGGAAAATCAGCCACACCAGAAACGCGCCGTTCTTCATACAGCGGAGCTCATAAATATAGGAGAGCATAACCGCCACATACACCACGCCAAAAAATGCCCCCGTCACCTGATCTGTTGTGTAGCGCGGATAAGTAAAAACGTAGACTCCCATAAACAGAATCAACAAAGCAATCAGCGCTGTCATAGTATATGCTGTAAAACCTGAAATTACTATTGTATAATATCCAAAACATCCCAAATATCCGACTGCGGCAAGCGGAGAAAATCTTTTATCCTCAATGCCAAGCGCTTTATACAGTTCCAACAACCCAATAATTGAGATTGCAAGCAACGTCGCTGCAAGCACCGGCCCACCGGTAATCATCACTGCAAGCGCAACCACAACCAGAACAATTCCGCTGATCAATCTCGTACGAAACATTATCTATTCCTCCTTCACACCACCGTAACGCCGGTCCCGGTTGTTAAATTTTTCAATGGCACTTTGCAGGTGTTCTTTTTTAAAAGCCGGCCACGGCACATCCGTAAAATAAAACTCTGTATAGGCAAGCTGCCACATCAGATAATTGGAAAGTCTCTGCTCTCCGCTCGTGCGAATCAGCAAATCCGGGTCTGGAATCCCTGCCGTATCAAGATAATCCGAAAAACATTCCTCCGTAATCTCCTGCGGCAACAGCTTCCCGTCGCAGCAGTCTGACGCCACGCGCCGGATCGCCCTTACAATCTCATCCCGGCTCCCATAGTTAATCGCAATCTGAAAATTCAATCCCGTGTTGTCCTTTGATGTTTCGACCAGCTTTCTCAGACTTTCCTGCAAATCCGGAGCAAGGGCAGACGGATCGCCAAGAACCCGTACCTTCATATTGTTATCTCTTGCTGTCTTGATACAGGTTTTCGTGTAACTCCGGAACAGTTTCATCAACGCATCCACTTCATCTCTGGAACGTTTCCAGTTTTCTGTCGAAAAAAGATACACGGTAAGATATTTGATTCCCATATGATAGGCATCCTCACAGATGATTTCCAGATTCTTCGCTCCCCGCATATGTCCGTAGTTGCGTGGCATTCCTTTACTTTTTGCCCATCTCCCGTTCCCGTCAAGAATGATTGCTACATGCTGCGGAATTACCATAACTCTTTCCTCCCAAAAAAAGGGGGGCATGGCGCTGCCCCCAAAATATCTTATACTGTCAGAATCTCTTTTCCCTTTTCGTCTACTGCGTTCTCAATATCTTTAATATATTTATCTGTCAGTTTCTGAATTTTATCCTCCAACTCTTTAATTTCATCTTCAGAAACGTCCGTCTTGCCAAGTTTTTTCAGATAGTCATTTGCATCACGGCGGATATTGCGAACAGCAACCTTTGCCGCCTCGCCTTTTTTCTTCACATCCTTCACAAGATCTTTTCTGCGCTCCTCCGTAAGCTCCGGGAAGATCAGGCGAATGATACGTCCGTCATTGGATGGATTGATGCCAAGATCTGAAGTCAGAATTGCTTTCTCGATCGCTTTAACCAGAGAAGCTTCCCACGGCTGAATCTGAAGTACACGCGGTTCCGGTACTGTGATATTTCCTACCTGCTGAAGCGGGGTCGGTGTTCCGTAATAATCGACTTTTATCTTGTTCAGTACGTTCGGATTTGCACGGCCTGCACGAATCGTCCCAAATTCCGCCAAAAGGTTGTTATACGTTTTTGTCATCTTTTCATCATAAACTTTAATTCTTTCATCCATTTCTCTTTCCTCCTGTTATGGTATCTTATTTTTCCTTATACAGTAACCTTTGTGCCATCCAATGTCCCGTTTACCGTATTTACAATACTATTTTCCTGATTCAGCCCGAACACAAGCATCGGCATATGATTCTCCATGCACAGAATCGATGCTGCCATATCCACAACCCCGAGCTTTTTGTCAATGACCTCCTGGATGGAAATTTCACTGTATTTTTTCGCATCCGGATGATCTTTCGGGTCACTGTCATAAACGCCGTCGATTGATTTTGCCAGGAGAATCACCTCAGCCTCGATCTCAATGGCGCGAAGTACCGTCGCTGTATCTGTTGAGAAGTACGGATGCCCCGTACCGCCTGCGAAGAATACCACCCGTCCCTGGGCAAAATACTCGTTCACCTTGTCTTTTGAAAATAACTCTGTAAACGCACCGCACGCAAACGGTGTCATAATCGCTGTCCCAATCCCGACACAACGGAATATCTCAGAAACATAAATGCAGTTCATCACAGTCGCCAGCATCCCAATCTGATCTGCCTTCGTACGGTCAATCCGCTCACTGGAACGGCCGCGCCAGAAGTTTCCGCCTCCGATCACAATGCCAATCTCCATCCCTGCATCCACAAGCTTTTTCACCTGCTCTGCCACGCCAAGGACTGTCGGCTCATCAAATCCAGTCTTCTTATCTCCGGCCAGCGCTTCACCGCTCAGCTTTAAAAGAACTCTTTTCATGGGTTCTTCTCCTTCCATTCCTAAATTTAATGATTAAAGTATACCAGCATTTTCCTGCAAAATCTACTAAATTTTATGATGTGTGTCTCTGCCTTTGCCGCCTCTGCATATACATCTCAGAAAGCTTTCTGATTCCGATACTCAGATAACGGAACACCGGCTCGGTGATGATTGCAAAAATAACCAGAAGCATGATCGTTTTCTTGGAAATTCCCGTAATCGCAAATACCTTGCTGACAAACGTCATACAATAGATCAGACCGCCTGCCATTCCAAACCACAGAATCCAGTGGATCTTTGTCATCGGTGATGCGATCTGGTACAGAATCATCAATCCGACAATAGCCAGAATAATCGTCGATGCAGTCGATACATCTCCTTCGCTCACATTAAACTCCATGCAGAACAGATAAAGCGAACTGATGACGATAAAATCTGTCAGACCGCCGGGCAGTGCTTTAAACAGCACATTGCTCAGAAAATGGCCCTGTATACGGTCCGTATTTTGTTCCTGTGACATAACGAACGCAGGAATACCAATCGTAAACATACTGATCAGAGAAATCTGTGACGGCTCCAGAGGATAATTGACCATCAGCAGAATCGTCAGGATAGAGAGACACAGCGAGAAAATATTCTTTACAAGGAACAGGCTGGCTGTTCTCTCGATATTGTTAACCACACGACGGCCCTCAGCCACTACGGAAGGCATTCTGCCAAAATCGGATTCCAGAAGAACGATCTGGGCCACCTGGGCTGCCGCGTCGCTGCCGGACGCCATTGCAATACTACAGTCTGCGTCCTTAAGCGCCAGGACATCGTTGACACCGTCACCTGTCATCGCAACCGTATGCCCTGCCTTTTTCATTGCACTTACAAGCTGTCGTTTCTGGGTCGGTGTCACACGGCCAAATACTGTATACTTTTCTGCCGCAGCTTTCAGCTGCTCATCATCCGTCAGCGTCGTGGCATCCACGTAAGAATCGGCATCCGAAATACCAGCCTCTTTTGCCACCTCCGATACCGTGACAGCATTATCGCCGGAAATGACCTTGATCTTAACGCCCTGCCTTGCAAAATAACGGAAGGTTTCCGGTGCATTTTCACGAATCGGATTGGCCAGAAGAATCATTCCCATCGGGTCCGCCGGCTGCGTGAGCTTCTCACCATTTAAAATCCCCTGATACTTTGCAAAAACAAGCACACGATAGCCCTGCCTGCTCCAGCATTCAATCTGCGCAGCGTACTGGTCATAGTTTTCCTGCAAAATAAACTCCGGCGCACCAAGTACGTAATTTGCATCCTCAAAAACGGCGCCGCTGTATTTTGTCGCTGATGAAAAGGAATAAACCTTTTCCGGGCGCTTGCCACTGCGCTTCCGGAAATAATCCTTGATCGCTTTCATCGTAATATTATCCGTAGCCATAGCAGCTGCAAAATCGCCTACTGCCAATTCCATTTCCGCTGCTTCCTCGACACTAAAAGCAGCTTCCAAAGCAAATGCTTCCACCTCTTTCTCAGCAGCCTCCAGCTGCGCACCATCTGACGCAACTCCAGCATCTGATCCAGCCACAGCCCCAGGAGCTGTCTGCACCATATCACTAATTTTACGTAAAGGCAGCATCTTTTTAACAGACATTGTATTGTCCGTAATCGTTCCGGTCTTATCCACGCACAGCACGTCAACACGGGCGAGCGTCTCAATACATTTCATATTGTGAACCAGAACCTTCTGCATCGCAAGACGCATAACACTGACTACTAGCGCCGCACTCGTAAGCAGATACAAGCCCTCCGGTATCATACCTATAATCGCCGCAACGGTCGCCGTCACACTGCTTTTTAGAGAAGAATTATTGATAAAGTACTGCTGACTGAACAATATAATACCAATCGGAATAATGACGAAACCGACGATTTTAACAAGACGGTCGAGAGATCGGATCATCTCTGAAACTTCTTCATCATTCATGGCTTTGGCTTCCAGCGTCAGCTTCGAAACGTACGAATCCGCTCCCACCTTCTCAACACGGGCCCGGCACTCACCAGAAACGACGAAGCTTCCGGACAGCAGAGAATCCCCTTTCTTTTTGGAAATCTGATCAGATTCTCCCGTAATCAGCGACTCATTGACCAGAATCTCTCCGTCCTCAACCACAGCGTCCGCCGGAATCTGATTGCCTGCCGTAAATATCACGATGTCATCAAGCACCAGCTCTTCCGCCTGTATGACTTTTTTCTCCCCATCACGCACAACCGTGCTTTTCGGTGCATTCAGGATACTTAAATTATCCAGCACTTTCTTGGATCTCATCTCCTGAATGATACCGATCAGCGTATTGGCAATAATGACCGGAAGAAACGTGAGATCCCGAAAAGACCCAACCACAATAAGCAATATGGCAATCACGAAAAAAACCAGATTGAAATAAGTAAAAATATTACTGTAAATTATTTCTTTCTGAGATTTTGACGCAGACTCCACCGCATGGTTCACTTCTCCTTGCGAAATCCGCTCCTGTACCTGCTCCTGCGTAAGGCCGCGCTCCAGCTCAGGCGAATACCGCTTCAGTGGGATAATATTATCCGGAATACGGTACTCTTCCGGAATCACTTTCGTCTTATTCAGCTTCTGCTTCATCGCTTTGAGGCTCCGCCAGAGATCCTTTTCTTCTTTTTGCGGCTGAACCGTCAGTTCAAATTCCTGAAGCTCTTCTTTGTTTTCTAATTCTTCCAACTTTTCCACGTTCAAAACCTCTTCCTGTCTTTCCATTTCATTTTTTAAATCTTACCATACTTTATGTTATTTTTTAACCCTGCAAATTCTGAAATTTTTTTAAACAAATTCCCACAAATTTCCCCGTCACATTCTTTCTTGTCACATAACCTGAATTCTGCTATACTTTTATGCGGAATATCCATAAACAAAGGAGAAAAATCATGCCTTTTCATATACCGAAGAAACTGATGAACGCTACTACTTTTTGGTATCTGCTGCGCCTCGATAAAAGCTGCAGCGCAGACCCGCAAAAGGCCAAAAGCGTTCAGAATCATAAGATACATAAATTAATGAAAAAAGCATACGAAATTCCGTTTTATCGGAAACGATTTGAAGAAAACCATCTGACGCCGGATGATTTTCACAGCAGTGAAGATCTCGTCAAATTCCCGGTCATCACCAAGGATGAGCTGCGCGTCTGGATGAAGAAGCTGTATGATGCACACCCCGAAACCCGCGATCAGTGGGACGCTACCAGCACCAGCGGATCTACGGGTATCCCGCTGCGTCTCTACCAGTCCCAAAGAGAACGTGCCTGCGCGAACGCCAGTTGGATTCGCATTCTTCAGTCCTTCGGGTATCGCCCGTTCACCGGCAAAATGATTTCTTTCGAATCCAGCTACCGTACGGAAAAGAAACAACACGATTCTTTTATCCAGCGTTTCGGGATTTTACAGCGGCGTAAACTCTCCGAAAAACGCTGCGCCGGAGACGGCATGCGCGAAGTCATTCAGGAGCTCAACGAATACAAGCCCGATCTGATCTGCCTTCGCAAAAACTGCATTGTTCGCATTGCTCTGTATGCACAGCAGCATAACCTGACCATCCATCAGCCCAAATGGTACATTCCAGTCAGCGAAATGGTCGATGAGCTCACGCGCAACATTCTCGAAAAAACATTCGGGCCCGGCCTGGTTGACGCTTACGGCAGCGACGAAACCGGAAGCTGTATCATCAAGCGGCCAGGCAAGGACTACTATGACATCTGCAATGATACGCACGTGGTAAACATTTACGACCAGGATGGAAAGCCCGCCGACGAAGGGCGCATCATCATCACCCCGCTTTACAAAACAGAGTTTCCGATTATCAACTACGATATCGGCGATACGGCATCCTCCTATACCAGAAACGGCCTCCGGTACATCACCAGCATTCACGGCCGTCTCAATGATATGATACGCCACGAAAACGGAGAGGATACTTCTGTACTTGAGCTTCGAAAAATACCGAACGGAATTACCGGAATTGCCCAGTTTCGCTACATTCAGGAATCCTATCATGACCTGCGCATTGAACTTGTGCGGGACCCGCAGGATCTTACATACAGCCAGCAAGAAATCTCCGCTTATTTCCTGCAAAAGCTAAGCGATCTGTACGGCGACGAATTCCGCATAACAATCAACTGGCTCGACGCAATTCCGCCTGATCCAAACGGCAAATTGCGCTGCTTTGTATGTGAAATCTAAAAGAGGTATTACATCTGTACGGATTCGTCTTTTGCATACCTTCCTAAGGAGGACGCCAGATGTCTGAGAACACAGGAAAACAAACGTTAAATAAAACTGCTTTCAAGGCTGGGATTTTCTATGTTTTTTCCCAGCTTTTTGTGCGCGGCATTACGTTTTTAATGACGCCCGTATACACGCGCCTTCTGACCCAGGTTCAGTACAATGAAATCAAAATTTTTGAATCCTGGCTCCTGATCTTTGCACCGGCAATGTCCTTGTGTCTCTGGCGAAGTGTCGAACGCGCAAAATACGATGTCAAAGAACATTTCCATGAATTTGTTTCCAGTGTACAGACACTTTCTTACCTGTCGATCACGGGATTTTTCCTTCTGTTTCTTGTTTTTAAAGAGCCATTGCAACGCATCTGCTCCATGACCGACTTTATGATGTACATCGCTTTTCTGTACACGTATGCGCATACCAGCATTTTTTATTACCAGCGGCGCGAAAAGCAGATGATGCGCTACAAGGCCAGCACTGTCTTTACGGCTGCCACAGTCATTCCGGCAACACTCCTTTGCGTGCTTCTCCTCTACCTCGGAAAAACCAGCGGACACGAGGACGCGCTTGTTGCACTGCGCATTGGCGGATATTATATCCCCATGATTCTTGGGGGATTTTTTGTCGCTGTACGGATGATCTGCCAGGGAAAAAAGCTGATTCATCTGACCTACTGGCGCTATGCGCTGCACTTCAGCCTGCCTCTGATTCCTGAGGTTCTTTCCATCCAGATCATGAACCAGGCTGACAAACTCATGGTTTCCCATATGGTCGGAAAAATCAGCGGTTCTATTTTCAATCTTGCTACAAATGTTTCCTATATTATCTGGATTCTCGAGGATTCTGTCTGGAACGCCTGGCTTCCCTGGATGTACGAAAAAATCTCGCGCAAAGAAGAATCGGACATCGCACATGGCTGGAACATCCTGATGCATTCCTTCGGCGTTATCTCCTGGCTCCTCGTGCTGTTTGCGCCCGAGATCGTACTGATTCTTGGCGGCAAAAAATACGGAGACGCTATTTATCTGATCGCCCCCATGGTAACTGGTACCCTGTTTCGGTTCTACAGTTACAGCTATACCGCTGTCCAGAATTATTACAAAAAAACAGGAGCAGTCGCAGCCTCCACCGTTTCTGTCATGATTTTAAATGTTATTTTAAATTATGTATGCATCCGCCAGTTCGGTTATCAGGCTGCGGCTTATACAACCGCCTTCAGTTATCTCGTACTCCTGTGCATCCAGGCTGCCATGGAAAAAAAGCTGACCAAAAAACAGCTGATCCCCCTGCGCCAGACTCTGCTGATCTCCTGCGGGTACTTTGCACTGTGTATCATCACCATGCCGCTCTATTCCTGCCATTTTCTCCTGCGCTGGGCCATCGCCCTGTGCCTCGTTCCACTCGGTTACAGATACTTCACTCCGCATCTGAAAACCATGCTCCACATGCTAAAAAATAAGCCAAAAAAATAGAGGGCCGCGCGCCCTCTTACAACTATATTATTGCACTGTAATTTTAATATGTTCCAGCACCTCATGCAGCTTATCTACCGCACCTTCCAACGTGTCGCCCTTCGTCACCACATGGCCAATCCGGTGCGGTCCCACATGAAACTTCTTCACTGGATCTCCCACCTTATAGTCAAACTGGATTTCATAAATATCATCATCCGGCTGATTTCTGTTTTCGATCGACGTGATAACGCCATCACGGTCGCTTCGCAGAAGCATACTCGCATTCGGAACAGCCTGTGTCTGCGGGAACTCCACTTCCTCTCCGAGAGCTGCCAGAATCAGCTTTTCATAATAGTCATACCCATAATAAATGGACACCAGTTCGGCAAGACAGGTTGCTCCGGAGCGGCCTCCAAGTTCCAGCACATACGTCTGATTGTCCTTCAGAATAAAGTCCGCATTGATTGCGCAATTGTCAAGCCCCATAGCTCGAACCGCATTCGTAAGCTGTACCTTCATATCATCAATCACTGTCTCGTCCAGATTGTACGGAGCAAAATGCCCGACCGGTACGCCCGTATCACCCTGGAACACGTAGTCGCCATGTGGAAGAATGAACTTCACCTCTCCGTGATACACAAACGCCTGCGCGCCAAATTCTTCCCCCTCAACAAACTCTTCGATGATAAAAGACTGATTGCGCGTAATCGACTTTACCACACTGCGGGCCGCTTCAAACTCCTCCAGCGCATTCACGCGGATAATTCCACGGCTTCCGGAAGAATCAATTGCTTTAAAGATCAGAGGAAAGTTCAGTTCTTTCACTTTTTCATACATGTCATCTTCAAAAGAAAGTTCCCGGAATCTCGCAGTCCGTACTCCGTATTCTTCATATTTTTTCTTCATCAGAATTTTATTGGAAGCAATCTTTGCCGCCTCAAAGCTGAGGCCGGACAGTCCCATCTCATCGCAGACTCTGCCGATCGTAATCACCGCTACATCCGTTCCTGCCGTCACAATGCCATCAATCTTTTCACGCTTTGCAATTTCCAGCACCTTTTCATAATCCACAGTATTCTCGTAGCAGACCTGGTCTGCAACTTCAAACCCCGGATAATTGCCCGGAATACTGACTGCAATCGTATAAATCCCCATTTCTTTTGCCTTTTTGAGCAGTGGAACCTGATAAATCCCGGCTCCCATGATCATCAGCTTTTTCATACGTCCTCCCCTTTCCTTTGATGCACTTCCCGTACCACAAACTGCGGATTCTTGCTCATTCCGAGGAAAATTCTTCCTATATATTCACCGATCATTCCCATAAACAGTAGGTTGAGTCCAGAAAAAAAACAAATAGCAACCATCATGGACGACCAGCCGATATAGGTGGCCGGACGTACCAGCTTCTGCACAACTACCGCTACAGCGCCGAGCAGTCCCATAACTGAGAAAAAGAAACCTGCATACATTGCAAGTTGCAGCGGTACAATCGAAAATCCAAGAATATTCGACCAGAGTGCCAAAAGCTTTTTAAACGTGTAATTGGAGCTTCCGACTTCCCGTTCAAAGTGCTGAATCGGTACAGAGCTGATGTTTCGCGTTGTCCGCAAAAACAGTCCCTGCAGATGCGTGTAAGCGCTTTTATACTCTACCGCATAGTCCCGGACAAAACGCCGGATAATCCAAAAGCTCGAGGTCTTCAGATCTTTAGGCTTTTTGAGCAGAATTCTCACGGACAGATAGTTGACATAGCTGCCAAAATTCCGGAACCTGCTGTGCTTCTTCTGCGGATAATATCCATATACAATGTCGTAACCCTTGTCAAACTCCTCCAGCAGATACTGAAGCTGGGACGGATGCGTTTGCATGTCGTCATCCATTGCAAGAAACGCATCCCCCTGCGCATGGTTGAGCCCTGCCATTACAGCATTGTGCTGCCCTGCATTTTTGGCAAGCTCTACCACTCTCACACAGGAATAATCCCGGACAAGTGAAAGCAGCGCCGCCATCGTATCTCCGCCATCCGGCGAACAATCGTCAACCAGAACAAATTCATAATCCTTTTTATCCAGACGTTCCAGTTCCTGCATCGTCATCTCAACAACCTTGCGTATGGTCTGCGACGACCGATAGCATGGAATGATAATCGAGTACTTCACCTTGTTCTCCTTCAGCCGCAGCTACGACTGATTTTCCTTCGTTTTATCAGCCACCCTGCGGCAAGTAATATAATAAATAATACCACCGCCCCCGGCATAATGACAAGGGCGTATTTCACAGCCGGAATCTCAAACGTAAGCTTCACCGAATGCTTTCCTGGCGCAAGGCGCAGCGCCATATACGTATAATTTGCGCAATGGATTTCCACCTCTTCTCCGTCCACGTACGCTTTCCAGCCCTTCTGATACGGAATGCTGAGCACCAGCAGTTTTTCCCGGTCAAGAGAAATTTCTCCTGATACCTCGTTCGTTCCGATCGTCACGTCTTCCAGGACATGCTCCGTAAGCTTTTCCGTATACAGTCCCATATTCTCCATCGGCTGACTGTAAACGGTAAGATCTTCAAAATCAATTTTTCCGGAACGGTCCATCGTAATCTCGCACGATGTCACGGGTTCCTCATGGTAACCCAGATTAAAAACGTAATCCTCCTGACCGGTTCCATAACGATAATCCTCTGCTTCAAACGTATAGCTGAACCTGCTGCCCGCCGCCCGGAAGGTAAGCCGAATCGGCGTCTCAGACTGATCTCCTTTCAGACGCGCATCGTGTAAAACAAGATACGTCTCTGCATCCGGCAGTGACTGAAATTCCAACGTTATTTTATACGTATTCTTTTCCGTTCCGTTAATCTCTTTTTCCAGGGGCTCCCCAGTGCCTGCCACAAGCGCATGTTCCTCAAGGACTGCCCCTTCCTCCGTAATATCCAGGATTTCAACCGTTCTGCCTGTAATAACAGGCGTCTGTCCGTAACCGCTGTCTGCCTTTGCCAAAGCCAGCTCCTCCGAAAGCACGGCCTGCTGCAACATAACTTCCTGGCGCTCCAGAACCGGATAAGCTTCCAGCTCCTCCTCCGTAATCGCCATGTCATACGTGTACCCGATGGGAAGCGCGTACTGATTTTCGCAGACCGTTGTCTGCTTTCCGTCAATCTTCGTGCTCAGCACATCCTTATATCCGTACGGCAGCGGAAGCCCCGGTTCATCAAAATAAGCATAATATTTAACCGCTGCAAGCGCATCCAGGAAGGTCCGGTTATTCATGCCTTTGAGCTGTGTCATGCTGTAGCTCGTACAGCCCATCTGCCTCAGATAATCCTTGATACGGCCATTGTACGTGCTGCTGACCGTCGTATTACTGTTATATCCGAGTACACTCGGCATATTGCTTGTATAGTAGGCAAGCTTTGGCATAGCGTTTCTGTAAAAACTCTCATCCCCAACCTCTGATACTGCCCGCAGCGGCGTGTTCATCTCCTCCATGACAGCTTCCCCAGGGGCTGTAAAATCATGAATCACACCATCCATCTCATACAGGGAAAAGCCCTGATACAAGACAATCCCCGCTGTCAGGCAAAGCATCAGGCACTGCTTTGCTGCCTTTGATACGCGTCGGTTCTCTTCCTGGTTAAACAAAAGAACAAGAAACGTAACGACAAGAAGCACAAAAGCTGCCTGTACATAAAGCGTACTTTTGTATTTTCCGAAAAACGCAAGGAATCCATACACTGCCATAAGACCCGCCAGCACGCGTTTTTCTGATTTTTTCAGTTCCAACATATCCGGATAACATTCTGTCACCGTAAAAGCCGCAACCAGCGTAATCATGTAACTCCAGCGATTGATCACCGCACTGAAGCCGCTGAAGATAAACCCAAACACCGGGAACGCCGCAAAAACAAGGGCAATCACAGAAAATGCCTTTAATTCTTTTCTGCCTTTCCGGAAAAACAGAAACGCAATCGCCAGCATGGCAATCGGCAGATGTCCCAGACGCATCCATTCTCCCGGTGAATTTGCCGTTGTCAAAAACGTCAGAAAACAGCTCACCAGCCACTCCGCCCGATAAAATATCAGGCTGGCAGTCTTAATATAAGCCGCATCGCCACGCCCGGAGCCGAGGTAACGGCCAAATGTCGTGGCAAGCACAATACAGGACATTGCAACACCGAGCAGATAACTTCCGCTTATGACAAGCCCCCTGCCCATAAAATTCTGAAAGGTCTTTTTCGTCCTGTCCTTCTGACAGAAAAAACGCACCAGAAAGTAAACGCCCATGGCAATCGTATTCATGTACAGGTAGTAATAATTGGAAAAAAGAGAAACAGCCACAAAAACCGTACACAGATACCAGCGCTTATGCCGCAGGATCTCTTCGATCGAAAGAATCAGAAGCGGCAGCATAATCATCGGAACCATGAACATCGGATGCATGGCCCCTCCATTCAGGGCAAAGCCACAGACCACATAAACAACGCTTCCCAAAAACGTCGCAAAATAATTTTTCTTAAAGTAAAGGCACAGAATCGAAAAAGTCACGCCGCTCAAATAAAAACGCAGCAGCGTCACCAGACTGTATGCAAACTCCAGGTGCTCTTCCCCGAACAGAGCATACAGAAAATACAACGGTTCGAGACTGTAAGTGATCTCTCCTCCAAGCCCGGATGCAAAATCATACATCGGCAATTCAAAATGACCGCTGAATACTCCGGCCACTAAATCTCTCATATACTGGGAAAAATAAACCACCTTCGGAAAGTACTGGGAAATTCCGTCTCCGGTATAAATAAGCGTCTTTCCCCGCAAAACAAAGTCAAAAAACGCCAGAAACAGAACAAACGCAAAACCTGCCGTAAACAGCACAAAATACGCTGCCGTTTTATGGCGCACCTTCTGCTCCACATAAACGCTCACCGCTTTGCAGCACCAGGTCAAAAGCCAGAAGCCTGCAAATCCAGCCGCAATCAGTCCCATCACAAGCGCTGCCACAAGAAGCACTTTCCAGATATCGGCTCCGGCGAATAATCCGGCTGCGGATATCACAAACATCAAAATAAAATAAATGCCGAAAACAGCTTCTATCTTTTCACAGGCAAAGCGGATTCCCTTAAACCGAAGCGTCAGCTCCGCAAGACCTTCTGCAAAAACATACACCAGATAAACAGGCAAAAAAGACATGGCAACGCGGCAGACATCCCGCGCAAACGTTCCATACAAAAGCAGGGACACAGCGGTAAAACCCGTACAGACAAGCGCCAGATGCCAGTCAAACGCCGGCTTTTTCTCCTCAATCCAGATGCCAAAGAGGAAAAATACAAAATACGGTACCGCAGGAACTCCAGGCTGCACAGCAGAACCTATCAGCGACGCCACCACCACATATGCATCTGTCTCTACCCGAAACGCAGCGCACAGAAGCAAAACACCGCCCAACACTGCCATTTTCTTTTTATGCTTTACCAGCTCTGTAAGTTTGTCGTCCGCAAACCAGACAGCCAGAAGAGTCAGGGCCATTGCAAAGAAAACAGCCGACACAGCCGGAATCCGCAGCAGTGAAATCACATCTGCAAGCACCTGAATCACCGCGTATTTTTTCTGTGCAACCGCGGCGCCGATAATCTGCCGCTTTATTTCCAATGCAAACGTCAGTAAAAAGAAATAAAACAGATAACGGCCCGCTGTGCGTAAAAGCCATCTTCTCCGGTGCTGTGCGGAATTTTGCCTGCGCATCCGTCCATACTGATATCCAATCCGGAAGATAAATCCGGGAACAAACACAGCATAGAGAAGCATATTGACTTTATTTACCAACTGCTCCTGCCCGGTTTTCCCGATCAAAAGCTGCGTTGCAACAAAGAAAAAAAAGCACGCAAACAACAGGAAATTCATTTCCTGGTCACATCGGTTCTGTCTGACTACCGTTTCTTTTTTCATTTCTCAAATCCTTTCCCACTGCCCCGAAACCATTTGCTCATTTGCTATATTCCCAGCATCCGCGTTGCGATCTGGAAATAAATGACCAGGGAGACTGCATCCACGATCGTCGTGATAAACGGACTCGCCATCACAGCCGGATCAAATCCAATCTGCTTTGCAAGCATCGGGAGCATACAGCCTACCACCTTCGCCACCATAACCGTAATCACCATGGTCAGACACACGATAAACGCCACCTGCATGCCTACGTGATCAAACAGCATCAGCTTTGCAAAATTCACAACAGCGAGCGTGATACCGCACAGGACCGCCACCCGCATCTCCTTCCACACAACCTTCAGAATATCAGAAAATTCCACCTCTCCAAGTGAAATGCTACGGATAATGGTCACAGACGCCTGTCCGCCTGCATTTCCTCCCGTATCCATGAACATCGGAATATACATCGTCAGCACTGCATACGATGCCAGCGCATTCTGATAGCCCTGAATAATCGCCCCGGTAAACGTTGCTGAAATCATCAAAAACAACAGCCACGGAATACGTTTCTTGAACGTCTCAATCACAGAAGTCTTTGTGTACGGCTTGTCCGTCGGCGTAATGGCCGCCATCATTTCGATATCCTCCGTGGCCTCCTGCTCGATAATATCCATGACGTCGTCAACTGTAATAATGCCCACCAGACGATTTTCACTGTCTACAACCGGCATTGCATCAAAGTCGTATTTCTGGAACTGTCTGGCAACCTCCTCCTGGTCCATCAGCGTATTGATCGTGATGACATTCTCCTCCATCAGATCACCGATCCTCGCGCCTGACCGGCTGAGCAACAACATACGCAGGGAAATGGTCCCGCGGATTTTGCGATACTGGTTTGTCACATAACACGTATTGATCGTCTCTTTATCAATCCCGACTCTTCGTATACGTTCAATCGCCTGTTCCACCGTGTAGCTTTCCTTCAGATCAACAAACTCCACGGTCATGATACTTCCAGCAGAATCCTCCGGATATTGCAGCAGATGATTGATCGCCTGACGCGTTTCCGGCGTCGTCTGTGCGAGCAGCCGTTTCACCACGTTGGCCGGCATCTCGTCAATCAGGTCTGCGGCATCATCCGCATACAGATTTTCAATGATCGTCGCCGCCTCACGGTCGGTCAGCGAAGTAATAATTTCCTGCTCTACTTCAATAGGTAAAAAAGAGAATACATCCGCCGCAATCGCCTTTGGCAACATCCGGAACACTTTGATCAGTTCACTTCCGGGCAGCTCCAGCTCTTCCATCATGTCCGCAATATCCGCCTCATTCATCTCTACGATTTCGCTGCGGATTTTTGCGTACTGTTTATGCTCGATGTATTCTCTCATCATTTCGATATCCAACATAGCAAAAAACCTCCTTATATGCAGTTTTTATGATAGGGTCAGGCCCAGGAACATCTGTTGCACTATTCGTCGTACTATGACTGTTCTTCATAAAAACCACCACCTTTCTTTGCTATGCTATTTTCTAGCTGTGCGCAGATTCAACTGGCACATATCATTCTCTGCCGGCCATGCTTATCCTTGCCTGGTCATTCCCGACCTACGTATTCCATCACGCATCGGGAACATCCTTGCCCATCCGACTAAACTGTCGGATTACCCACGCCCCCGCAAGGCCACACAGCGTCCCGGTCAAAATGCCTCCGAGCACATCCGTCGGATAGTGCACCCCCACATATAACCGTGAAAACGCAGTTAAAAATGCCAACACTAAAGCCAGCCATTTCAACCGACATGCATGGCAGACACAGACAATCGCAACCGCTGCCGCAAAAGCCGCGCCGGAATGCCCGGACGGGAAAGACCAATCCCGCTCCTTCGGCACAAGAAGCGTAAGCCCTTCCAGCGCCTCATACGGACGCACCCGGGCTACCAGATTTTTCAGAAACATATTATTGACCAGCAAAGAGAACAGAAGTCCCATAATCCCCGCTGCCCCTGCCAACCGCGTACGTTTCCAAAACAGCAACACGACACTGAGCACAATCCAGATCATGCCATAATCTCCAAGCCTTGAAATAAGAACCATCAGTGGTGTCACACACGACACTCTCAGATGCTCCTGAATCGCGAGCAATATATTCCCATCCAATGCCAGCAATGCTTCCATGTCATATGTTCCTCCTGCGGTATGTTCTGAAAAACAGGTGCTTCATTTACCTAAAATCCACTTGCTCATTGTACCTCATTTAGCTTCCGACCGCAAGACAAAAAAGAAAACTGCTGTTCCTTTCACATAATTGTCTAAAAAGAACAACAGCTTAAGATCTGTCTAATTATTAAGGCATTTCTTACAGATACGCCTCTATCTGCGCCCGTGTCGGTAAAGACGCGATCGCCCCCTTAGTCTGCACACAGATAAAACCAGAGACGTTACCATACTCAATCGCTTTCTGAATCTTCTCCGCTGTCAGATCCTGCACACGGCTGACTTCCTGTATCCGCAGGCATGAAAGAAATCCACCCCAGAATGCATCGCCGGCTCCGGTAGCATCTACTGCTTTCGCCTTTCTTCCTGCGATCTCAATCGTCTGTCCCTGGAAATAAGCACGCGCACCTGCACTTCCAAGAGTCAGGACTACAACGGCAATCCCGTATTCTTTCATCAGACCGAAGAGATTCTCCTCTCCGCCTACCATATCTACTTCTTCTTCCGATATTTTCAGAAAATCAACATATTTCAGAACGTCCATCACACACTTCGCGCATGCGCTCTGGTCGTCATCCCACATGACATTGCGGTAATTCAGGTCAAAACTGACCAGCTTTCCCTTTTCATGTGCAAGCCGCATTGCCTTTACCGTCGCCTCTGCGACCGGATGTGCTGATAAAGAACAGGAACCCGCATGAATCATCACGGACGCTTCGATATCCTCCGCTTTGACATCCTCTTCACAGAGCAACATATCAGCGCCCGGCTTTCTTGCAAACGTAAACTTACGCTCGCCATCTGCCTCAAGCGTTACAAATGCCATTGTCGTCACAGCTTCCCTGCAAAACTCCGGACAAGCCGCCTTCACATCGTGTTCTTTTAACGTATCCATCAGAAAACGGCCGAAATCGTCGTCCCCAACCTTGCAGCACATACTGACAGAAAGCCCGTTCTTTGCTGCTGCAATCGCTACATTGGCCGGAGCGCCTCCTGCCTTTCTGATGTAGCTGGCCGGTTCACTGCCTGGAATAAAATCAATCAGCATCTCACCAATACTATATACGTCTGTCATCTCGCTCCTCCGGATGTCCATTTTACTCTACTTCAGCGTTCAGTTCTTTCAGGTAATCATCCAGTGACGAAGTATCCATTGTATACGTCTGTTTTTCTGTAACACTACCATCCGGAGCGGTCACTCCATTATATACAGAAACCCCAACCCAGCCTACCAATACTAAGCCTACCAGAGAAAGGCCCGCTTTCGTGGCCATCCACTGACGCTTCTCCTTTTTGATAAGTTTGGCGCGGTTTTTCTTTTCTTCTTTATAGCGGTCAACTTTTGCCTGACTCATATGTCATCTCTCCTTCTCACGTACTCGGAGCAGCGCACATCCTGCTTTTCTGCCATAAATGCCCACGCTCCCTTTACTTAAACAGTATACACGATTTGACCGATATTTCAATGTTTTTTTGTACTACAGAACAACAATTACGCCGCCGTCATTCGCATACATCGAGGAAATCCCTGCTGTGTCGAGTAAAATGGCATCTTTTACCTTAACCTTCTCTAAAATAGCGTCACGCACCATGGCTCCGCGTTCCGGACAGTTGCAATGGGAAACTGCAAGCACCCTCTCTCCTGGATTTTCCACCTGCTCCGCTACATATTCGACCATCTTCACCAACGCTTTATTAATCCCTCGCGCCTGGTCAAGCTGGAATATCGTTCCCTCCGGCGTCGCTCCCATCACCGGTTTGATTTTGAGCGCAGACGCCAGAAATGCTTTTATATTGCTGAGCCGTCCATTTTTCCGTAAAGTCTCCAGATTTTCAAGCACAAAATACGTCTTCTGCGTGTCAATATACGCTTCGACCGTTTCTACAATCGCTTCAAACGACATCCCGGCCGCCTCAAGCTCCTGAATTTTTCTTGTAATCAATGTCTCGCCAATCGAAGCAGACCGGGAATTAAATACGTGAATCTTCATCTCCGGGCGCTCCTCCTGCAGAAGATCTTTCGCAAGCATGGCGCTGTTATAAGAACCGGAAAGCTCTGCTGTAAGTGTCACCGCATAAGCATGATCTGAACTTTTTGCAAACGCCTCTTTATAATAATCCGGCGACGGACATGCCGATTTCGGACAATTCGGACTTTGTGCCACTTTTTTCAGGAAATCTGCCTGATCAAAGGTATCGTCATCCACAAAGTGAAACTCGTCAACCTGCATCGTCAAAGGGGCGCGAATAATCCTCTCATCTGCTTTCATCTGCTCTGTGAGCTCTCCACAACTGTCCATCACAACTACGTATTCCATAGCAACCTCCTGCGCTTTATTATACTCTAAAAAATGTTTTTAAATATTTCGCAATGTAGTTTTCATTACTACATGACTATATCATATGTTCTCCTGTTTGAAAAGGGGGCATTCATCATTTCTTTTTCGAATTGCCAAAAATGGAGGGGGATTGTATAATGTATATAAATGGGGATCTCCGGAGCAAACAGGAAACCGGACAAATCAGGATAAGGAATACAAAAACGGGGGCGTCCGTTTCCAAAACTTTCCGCCCCCAATCCACAACATTATAAGGAGGCATCTCCATGCAGGCATATCAGATACAGGATACCCGGGATTTTATGAAAAAACTATTGCTTTCAGAGACATTTGATACTTTCTTACTCTCGGAAGCTTCGATCACTACGTTTGCTACCTTCCATATAAACGGAACGTTTCATCCGGAATATCTGCATGACAGTGAGCTGGAAACAGCGCCGCCTGAAAAATCCGGGTTTACGCTCTGGAAGCGGGTAAGGCCGTTTTTTCTGGAACTCACCAAAGGAAAAAATACGCCGCTAAACTTCCGGATTGTTTTTCGGCTGGCTCCTCACAATATTCAGGCATTGCTGTTGAAAGAAGGAATCCGGATGAAACCGGAAGAGATTGATGGACTGTTTTTGAATATTCACTACGAAGGTTCTTCCGTGAATTGTGTCAGCGGCACCTCTCTTCGCACGTTCTCCCTTGACAAATCACTCGAGCATGCCTGGGATTCCATGCTGCAAAAGTTTTTCCGTCAGAAAGAAATTCCTTTTTGTTAGCACTCTTTCTAATTGAGTGCTAATTTGTTCTTGACATTTCTTTTTTCCGGTATTACTATAAAAGAAATTTATAAAACATTTGATAAAGGAGTGGTTGATCAATGAGCAAGAAAACAGGAAGCCTTTCCATTAACAGCGAAAATATTTTTCCAATCATAAAAAAGTGGCTGTATTCTGATCACGACATTTTTTTCCGCGAGCTGATTTCCAACGGCTGTGACGCAATTACAAAGTTGGAAAAGCTGGAAATGATGGGCGAATATACTTTTCCGGACAATTATAAGAAAAAAATCGAAGTCATTGTCAATCCGGAAGAAAAAACGCTGAAATTTATTGATACCGGTCTTGGTATGACTGCCGATGAGGTAGAGGAATATATCACGCAGATCGCATTTTCCGGCGCCACCGATTTCCTTGAAAAATATAAGGACAAGACCACGGATGACGAAATCATCGGACATTTTGGTCTCGGTTTTTATTCTGCATTTATGGTTGCTGACGAGGTACACATTGATACGCTTTCTTATAAAGACGGCGCACAGGCTGTACACTGGGAATGCGACGGGGGTACGGATTATTCAATCGAAGAAGGCAGCCGTACACAGGTCGGTACTGAGATTACACTGTTCCTCAGCGAGGACTGTCTTGAATTCGCCAATGAATACCGTGCACGTGAGATTATTGAGAAATATTGTTCCTTTATGCCGGTGCAGATTTTCCTCTCAAAGGAAAACGCTCCGCAGCAGTATGAGACAATTGATGAAGATGAGCTCCGCGAAGATGACGTAATCGTTGAGCGCATTCATGAAGACGCAAAGACAGAGGAAAAAGAGAACGAAAACGGTGAGAAGGAAGTCGTTGAAATATCTCCGGCCCGTGACCGCGTAAAAATCAACCAGCGTCCTGTCTCATTAAGCGACACACATCCTCTGTGGACGAAGCATCCGAATGATTGCAAAGACGAGGAATACAAAGAGTTTTACCGTAAGGTTTTCCTTGATTATAAAGAGCCGTTGTTCTGGATTCATCTGAACATGGACTACCCGTTTAATTTAAAAGGAATCCTGTATTTCCCGAAAATCAACACCGAGTACGATTCCATCGAAGGAAAAATCAAGCTTTACAACAACCAGGTATTTATTGCCGATAATATCAAAGAGGTCATTCCGGAATTTCTGATGCTCTTAAAAGGTGTGATCGACTGTCCGGATCTGCCGCTGAACGTATCCCGTTCCGCTTTACAGAACGATGGATTTGTAAAGAAAATTTCCGATTATATCACCAAAAAGGTTGCTGACAAGTTGACCGGTATGTGCAAGACAGACCGAGAGAATTATGAAAAATACTGGGATGATATCAGTCCATTCATCAAATTCGGTTGTATCAAGGACGCCAAATTTGGTGAAAAAATAATGGACTATGTACTCTATAAAAATCTCGACGGCAAATATTTGACTATCAAAGACCTGGTAAAAGAAGACGAGGACAAAAAATCTGGCGAAACCGAGACTGACACGCAGCCAGAAGCTTCCTCGACTGAAGATGGTTCTACAAAAGACAGTGAAGCTGCAGACGCTGAACCGGAAAAACAGACGATTTACTATGTAACAGACGAGGTACAGCAGAGCCAATATATCAACCTGTTCCGTGAATCCGGCATGGATGCGGTTATTCTCCGTCACAACATTGATACCGCTTTCATTTCCCATATGGAGCAGCTCAACGACAAGCTTAAATTCCAGCGAATTGACGCTGATGTCACATCATCTGCAAAAGAAGAAACGGATGCGGAGGCCCTGAAAGAAATCACCGCCACTTTGACTGACCTGTTCCGCAAAGCTCTCGGAAAGGAAAATCTGGAAGTCAAAGTAGAAAAACTTAAAAACGAATCCATTTCTTCCATGATTACGCTCTCTGAGGAAAGCCGTCGTATGCAGGAAATGATGAAAATGTACAATATGTACGGCATGGACCCGTCCATGTTCGGCGGCAGCGAAACACTGATCTTAAATGCCGGCAATCAGCTGGTACAGTATGTGGCCGACCATCAGGATTCAGAAAAGGTTTCGATGATCTGCGAGCAGCTTTACGATCTCGCCATGATTGCACACAAACCGCTCGCTCCGGAAGCCATGACAAGATTCATTGCAAGAAGCAACGAAATTCTGCTTTTGCTTGCGCAGTAAATGCAGATATAAAAAAGTGTGTGTCACACACCTACAAAATAAAAAATGGCAGAAGAATCTCTGCCGCAATTACTTATGCCCTCAGTGTCCTGTTGTTCACTGAGGGCATTTTGTTCTGCCATGCGTATATGGAACGCACGCCGTATCTTCTAAAGATCAAAACAGATCGGTGTCTCCTGACAACAGCCCCGGGAACATTTCTTTTGCAACGGTGTGCATATCCGGAAGATTTTTGCCGGATTCTAACTCTTTTTCTGTCTCTGTTCCTGTTTTCGCCGCTTTCTCTGCGTCTGTCTCTTTCGATTCATCCCTGAAATTTCGGGGATAATACTCTTTTGCCGCCAGGTTTCCCCTGCGCGCTCCCCGGTAATACATATCATCCGGCATTTCAAAACCGATACACCAGCGATATGCTGCTGCATACGCTCCATCTGCCGTATCCGGAATTTCCTTCAGATCATCCAGTATTCCTTTGTAACCGGTATGCAATTCATAATTCAGATATTCAAGCTGCCCCTCGAGCGTATTATAATCAAAGCCGTTCACATTGCAATACAAAATCAGCCTTTGGAAACGCCCCAGATGCCATTGGCAGATTCCATAGCTCGTGCCGCCGTCACCCAAAGCAAGCGGAAAGAAGGAAGATTCCAGATGAATATTTGCAAGCACACCGCACGCAGCCGCATGATTTAATTCCAGTTTTTCCGTCAGATACGCATATATCTTTCTCGTATTTTCCGAAATATTTGCAGGCGGATAATCAAGCGGGTTTACATGAAAACCTTCCATCTGCCGACGTTCTTCCTGAAGCTGGCGAAGCTTTTCCTCATCCCGTTTTCTTGCCTCTCTTTTCACTTCTTCCACAGCCTTCTTTTCTTCCGGTGAAGGCTCTCTGGCAGAAACGACTTCCATGGATTCTATCACAAGCTCTCCGGACGCCCCTGCGCCGCCCTGCTCTTCGTTTGCACCTATACTTCCAGATGCCTCTCCCTCTTCAAATAGCATCTCGTCATTTTCCGAGAACTCCTCGTCCGACACACCGATGCCCTCTCCATATTCCTCACTCTCTGTCCAGACGATCTCCCCCGCCTGACCATAGCAAGGTGCCAAAGCCATTCCCGCAGTTAAAATTCCTGCCATAGCAAACAACCTGTACCGTTCTTTCATGTACCTCATACACCCCTTCTTTTGTTTTCCTGTTATACAGCCTGTTTCTCTATCTATTCTTTAAAAAAATTAGTTTATCACATAGATAAAAGAGTTTCAAATATAAAATTCTGGATTACCAGTATCTCCCCCTCCATACTTACACCTGTTTCACACTTTTCCGCCCCTTCCCCGCTACCGCAGCCTGCCTTGACAAACCCATAAAAAAAAGTTATTCTTTTCAAAGATTATGTTTTAATTCCCATCAAACAGATACAGGAGTTCTTTTATGTCAAACGAGTTCAGACCATTTGGCGGCATTTCAGGGAGCACTCTGAAGCTGATCGCCATTATCACCATGTTTATCGACCACGCCGGAGCCACAGTCTTACAGGCCATCGTGCGGCATCCCGGTATTACATCCATTGCGGAAAAACGTATCTTCTGGAGCCACGTCTACCGCATATCCCGCGATATTGGGCGGCTTGCTTTCCCAATCTTCTGTTTTTTAATCGTGGAAGGGTTTCTGCATACACGAAACGTAAAAAAATACGCCGGAAGGCTCTTTTTATTTGCTCTTCTGTCTGAAATTCCTTTCGATCTTGCATTAAAGGGAAACTGGTTTTATCCCGGAAAACAGAACGTGTACTTTACTCTGCTGATCGGGCTTATGGTTATGGCCGGCATTGTATGGATCACCAGAGGCGGCACACAGAATCTCATTCTGGCCCTGCTTCCCATTGCAGCAGGCATGTATGCCGCTTCCTGGATTGACACAGATTACAACTACAAAGGAGTCTTTCTGATCGCTGTGCTTTATCTGATGCGCAGCAGCCGTCTATACCAGTGCATTGGAGGAGCTGTTTCTGTCACCTGGGAGCTTCCGGCTCCTCTTGCATTCCTTCCCGTATATCTATATAACGGAAAAAGGGGGCTGCGCATGAAATACTTTTTCTACTTCTTCTATCCCGTGCACCTGCTGCTTCTCTATGCAGCGGCAAAATACCTCATTCCACTTTTGCCTCTGTAGATACTGTTTTTATTTTCATTCAATGATCTGATTATACCTCAGTTACAAAGGAGATTGTCATTATGAATAAAAAAGAAATTGCTGAAATCAAACGCCTTTTTCATCCTGACCGCTGTCCCATTACCCGGATCTGCGGCTGCTATGTAGATGGCGAAAAGAATAAAAAAACAAGATTCCGGGAAGCCTTTCTCTCACTGCCCGAAGAAGAAATGTTCAAATATTTTGAGATTTTGAAAAAAACACTGTCCGGTACAATCGGGCGCAATCTTCTCGATATGGAATTTCCCCTTTCACAGGAAGCAGGCGGCGGCGCTCAGGAATATCTGCTGAAGCTGCGCGACAGCCAGTTAAAGGATGAAGAATTGCTCGAAGAATTTTATGACAAGATCATTGAAACCTTTCTGTACCCGGAGAATTATTATATTGTGCTCATTCATGGAGCCTATGACATTCCCAAGAAGGCTTCCGACAATCTCGAAATGTTTGACGCCTCTGACGACGTTTATAACTTTGTTCTGTGCTCCATCTGTCCGGTAAAGCTGACAAAGCCTGGTCTTTGTTATAATGAAGAAACGAATACAATCGAGCAGCGCATCCGCGACTGGTTTGTGGAAGTTCCCGTGACTGGCTTTCTCTTCCCTGCCTTCACAGACCGCAATACCGACATTCACAGTATCCTCTACTATTCCAAAAACCCGGAGGAACTGAACGAAGAATTTGCCCGCCTGCTTCTCGGCTGTGAACTGCCTCTCTCAGCATCTTCCCAGAAAGAGACGTTTCAGTCCCTGATCGCGGATACGCTGCAAAATGACTGTACATATGAAACCGTAAAAACCATCCACGAAACGCTGAACAATCTTCTGGAGGAACGCAAGGATGATCCGAATCCCGTTGCGCTTGCCAAGGACGATGTCAAACGTCTTCTGGCTGAAAACGGCGCCGCTGCGGAAACGCTGGAACATTTCGACGAAGAATTTGAACAGGCCGGGGGCAACAATCAGACCTCGCTCTATGTCTCCAACGTCATCAATACCAGAAAATTCGAAATTAAAACTCCTGCAATCACGATTCAGGTAAAACCGGAATGTGCAGACCTGATCGAGACGCGTGTGCTCGAGGGACGTACCTGTTTCGTCATCCCTGCCGATGAATCCGTTGAGGTCAATGGCATTCCGGTACGTACCGCTGTACATCCGGAGGCGATAGAAGAATAAAAAATGGTCTTTGCAATTCAGTTATATTTTGGTGGTAAAAACTACATCGGCGTACTGTGTCTTTATCACAGTACGCCGATTTCTTTTCATAGCCCAATTGATTGTGGAATTAACATGCAAAGCAAATGTCCTCAGGCCAAGTACACGTGCAACATCAATAGAACTTCTGCTCCAGACCTTCTACAATCTGGTGCATCTCTGATTTCGTAGTAACATTCCTTGCTGCCTCTACCACCTGACGTTTTTCCTCATCGTTTAAATTCGCATATACATCCATACGCAATTCCTCTTTCTAAAATACTCCCGTCAGTTTCAAGATCCAGTAAATTACCCCGAGTACCCAGCTCGTAAATACTCCGTATAAAATTACCGGCCCCGCAATCGTAAAGATCTTACACCCAATCCCAAACACCTGTCCCTCTTTCTGGTATTCAATGGCAGGCGATGCCACGGAATTGGCAAAACCTGTAATCGGGACCAGTGTACCGGCTCCGCCGAATTTTGCAAGCTTCTGGTAGAGATTCAGTCCGGTCAGAACAACGCTCAGAAGTACGAGCCAGAGCGCACACCAGCCTCCTGCCGTTTCCTCCTTCATTCCCATTCTGTCACACTGATCTAAAATAAACTGGCCGATCGTACAGATCGCACCGCCTGTTACAAAAGCTTTACACATATTCAGAAACAGATTATGCGTCGGTGTCACCTGTTTGACATATTTCTGATATTCCTGCTGTTTTCTTTGCTGTAAAATATCTGCCATGGGATTTCCTCTCTCTCGCCGCAACCCCAAATACGAGGCTGCCAAATTCTGCAAATGATCTACTACATTTCGCATTTAATAAAAGAATCCCCATCTTTTTGAAAAATATACCTGCTTTTATCCTTCCACAATCAGATATTTTCCATCCGGCATCGCAAAAACCTCTGCCTGGGAAAGCAGCTCGTTCTCATCCATCTCAGACGTATCTGCACCGTTTTCTTCGAAATATTCTTTTACTTCTTTGTAATTGGAAGCCACATACGCCATGCATTCATCGAGAAACTCGTCTGCCTCTTCCAGCGTCTGCGCTACCGGCTCATCAAAAAGCTGGCCCTGTTTTTCCAAAAATGCTTCCACATATTCTTTCTTATACGTCATATCGTTTTCCTTTCCTCTTCTCCGTATGCGGTATGATTCATTTATACAACTTCAAATTGATTGCGATCTAAAATCATCAGCTCAAAAGCTCTCTGCGGATGATTTGAAGTACACCATTTTCCTGCTGCGGCGGAGCGATATGTTTGGCAGCCGCCTTCAGCTGTGGATGCGCATTTGCCACTGCATAGCTTTCGCCGGCCTGGCGCAGCATGCCGATATCGTTGCAGTTATCTCCAAACGCCATGGTCTCCTCCACACGGATTTTCATAAAATTCTGAATCGTCTCCAGCGCATTTCCCTTGTCCACCGAATCATTGATAAAATCGACCCAGCGGGCGCCTGCCACTACGACATTGAGGCGTGTACCGAATTTCTCCTTCATCTGCTCCGCTTTTTCATCCACTCCATCCGCATAATAGACTGCGATTTTATTTGTTCTGCTGCAATACGGAAGGAGGTCCGGCACCCGCACGACTTTATTGTGATAGCCGTTTTCCAGCAGCTCTTTGAACGCTTCATTGGGAGTATCAAGATACAGCATTTCCGGCGTGGAAAGAATGATATCACCCTCTTTTTGTTCCCGCAGGTACAGCAAAAGTTCTTCCGCCACCTTCTGGTCAATAAAGCTGCTCGACATATTTTTGCCGCGGCACATGACATTGGAACCATTTTCTGCGATAAAAATTACATCGTCTGCGACTGGTTCAAATACAGAACGCATACTGACATACTGGCGTCCGCTTGCCACCGCAAACATAATTCCCCGTTTCTTCAGCTCACGGATCATCTCAAACAATTCCGGATCGATCTGATCGGTTCCTTCCGGAACCAGTGTTCCGTCAATATCTGACGCTACTAATTTAATCATTCGCTTCCTCCTGTCCGCAAAATTAAATTTTATTTTTATAAAAATTGCTGTATATACGCAAACACAATCTCATTTTTTACAACTACTGTATATGCGCGCGCATAATCTCATGGAACTGGCGGCCACAGCGCTCCAGCTCACCTAATACAGTATCAATCCCCAGTTCACTCTGATGCCAGGATTCCCTGCTGATTCCCTTTGTCACAACAGGACACACGCAAAATTCTGTTTCCGGAAACTGCTCCTGATAATACATCAGACAGCGTCTCGCATGGAATGCCTGACAACACAGAATCGCACGCTCTGCCTTCACGCCCAGATCTTTCACACATTTTCTGGAATAACACGCATTCTCATAGGTGAACGTAGCCTGGTTTTCACGAATCAACGCATGCTCCGGCACACCTCTTCGCCGTAAAATTTCACAAAGGTAATCGCATTCCGTCTCACAACTAATGTCTGAATATACGCTTTGCGAAGCTTCAAATTTTCCGTTCAGAATGCTGTACTTGCCAGATGGCAAAATATACGGAGCATATCCCTTCTGGTACAGCTCCGCTGCAAGCACGGCCGTTTCCGGATAATTTCCACCCGGCACAAATATGATGTCGGACGGCTTTGGCTCATCTGCAACAAAAATAAAGTCAGTGATACACTCGTAAAATTCCATGTTTGCTCCTGGTATAAAATCGGACGCCCCTTGGCTGCCAAGGGGCTGATTTTGAACTTTGAATCAGTCTGTGACTGACTTTAAAGGTTTTCAAAATATGCTTACTCGTTCAGCGGCATCCAAGCTGTTTTGAGACGCGCCACTGCACTGCGTATTTCAGCTTCTGACAGATTGGCATAGCCAAGAATTACGGTATCCTCTCTGCGTAATCCGGCTGCTCCTACAAAGTAGCCGGACAGACCGTATACTTTTACTTCTTGTTTTGCTGCCAGACGCACTGCTTCCTCCTCATGCATTCCGTTTGTAAAAGTCAGAAGGATATGCACGCCTGCGTGTTCCCCTCTGATTTCACAAATACTGCGCAGAGGCCGAAGCGCTTCCAGCAAAACATCATGGCGGCCTTTGTATACGGCCCGCATTTTATTCAGATGGCGCTCATAATAACCCTCATTTAAAAATGCTGCAATCAGCATCTGATCTACACGTGATACCGTGCAGGATATAGACCGACCGCGGCTTTGGTATAACGACAGCATCCGTCTGGGCAGCACCATGTAGCTCACACGGATCGCGGGTGCGATTGATCTCGAAAAAGTACCTATATAGATGACACGATCGTTTCGATCGTAGCCTTGCAGAGCAGGAATCGGCCTTCCTTTGTACCGAAACTCACTGTCGTAATCGTCCTCTATAATGTAACGGTCTGCTGCTCCCGCCGCCCATTCCAGCAGCTGCATCCGGCGTTTTACCGGCATCACGGTTCCAAGCGGAAACTGGTGAGACGGCATCACGTATGCAATCTGCGCGTCCGTATCCGAAAGCCGGTCAATTCGCATGCCTGACTCATCCATCTCAATGACGCGAAGCTCATTTGACAGGTTGCCAAAGAGTTCATACGCTTTTTTGTACGTCGGACTCTCCATTGCAATCTTCTGCCCTGTGCCAAACATACTGCACAGCAAAAGCAGAAGAAAATCATTGCCTGCTCCAATCACAAGCTGTTCCGGCGAAGTCTCAACACCTCTCGCCTGACGCAGATACTGCGCCAGCGTCAGACGCAGCTCATGCTCCCCCTGCGGGTCTCCGAGCTGAAAGAGCTTACGGTTTTCTTCCTGTAAGATCGTCTTGGACAGCCTGCGCCAGGCATTTTGTGGAAAGCTGTCCAGATCAATGCCATTCGGAGAAAAGTCATACGTAAAGATTTCTTTTGGTTCCTCACGAAATCTTTTTACCTGATTTTGTACCGGCATCAGACGATACAGACCATCCAGCTCACAGACAAAATACCCCTTATATGGAAGAGCTTCGATATATCCCTCTGATACAAGCTGCTCGTATGCCATATCCACGGTGGTACGGCTCACCTGCAAATATTTTGCCAGTTTTCGCGTAGAGGGCAGCCTCTCACCAAAAGGCAGCCCTCCATTTTGAATTTCCTTTTTTATATATTTATAAATCTGCTCATAGAGCGGTATTGATGAATGTATCTCCAGATTTATCGTTAAATCATTCATACAGTTTCATCCTCACACTCCTGTGTACTTTGAGCCATCTGCGGCTTTTCATTCCACAGGTCCTTCTGGCATGTCCGGCTTTATTCTGCTTTCGGCAGCTTGAACGAACTCTTCAGAGATACAATCCGGTTGAATACCAGCGCATCCGGCTTGGAATCCTTTGCATCCACACAGAAGAAGCCCTGTCTTACAAACTGGAAACTGTCGTACGGCTGTGCCTTGGCCAGTTCTGGCTCCAGCAGGCAATCCTTCAGAACCGTCAGGGAATTCGGATTAAGATTCAGAGAACCATCCTCATTGTATACACCCTTCGCTTCGTCAATGATATTCTCATACAGACGTACTTCTGCTTTTATGGCAGTCTTTGCCGCTACCCAGTGAATCGTTCCTTTCACTTTACGTCCCGTAAATCCGCTGCCACATTTCGTTTCAGGATCATACGTACAGTGAATTTCTGTTACATTGCCGTTCTCATCCTTCTCGAAGCTTACGCATTTTACGAAGTAAGCGCCCATCAGGCGCACTTCATTGCCCGGGAACAGACGGAAATATTTTTTCGGAGGATTCTCCATAAAGTCCTCACGGTCAATATAAAGCTCACGGCCAAACGGCACCTTGCGCATACCGAGCTCCGGATTTTCCAGATTCATTTCCACATCAAGATACTCAATCTGATCTTCCGGATAGTTATCAATAATCAGTTTCACCGGATCAAGCACAGCCATCATACGCGGCCGTTTCAGCTTCAGATCCTCACGGATGCAGTACTCAAGCATCGCGTAATCAACGGAACTGTTGCCTTTGCTGACTCCACACAGATCAACAAACTTCTGAATGGATTCCGGTGTAAATCCACGACGGCGCAGCGCTGCAATGGAGACAAGACGCGGGTCATCCCAGCCGTCCACAATGCCTTCCTCCACAAGCCGTTTGATGTAACGCTTTCCCGTTACAACATTCGTCAGATACAGCTTTGCAAACTCAATCTGCTTGGGCGGCATCTCATATTCCAGCTCTCTTACCACCCAGTCGTAGAGCGGGCGGTGATCTTCAAACTCCAGCGTACAGATCGAATGTGTAATCCCTTCGATCGCATCCTCAATCGGGTGTGCAAAATCGTACATCGGGTAAATACACCATTTGTCGCCCGTATTATGATGCGTCATCCTGGCTACACGGTAGATAACCGGGTCGCGCATATTAATATTCGGGGAGGTCATATCAATTTTTGCACGCAGAACCTTTGAACCGTCTTCATACATGCCGTTTTTCATATTTTCAAAAAGCGTCAGATTCTCTTCTATGCTGCGCTCCCGGCACGGGCTTTCCTTACCCGGCTCCGTAAGAGTACCGCGGTACTCGCGAATCTCTTCCGCGGAAAGGTCACATACATAGGCTTTCCCTTTTTTTATCAGTTTAACCGCCGCCTCATACATCTGATCAAAATAATCGGAGGCAAAAAACAGCCTGTCCTCCCAGTCGGCGCCCAGCCACTTCACATCTGCGATAATCGACTCAACAAACTCCGTTTTTTCCTTTGTCGGATTTGTATCATCAAAACGGAAATTAAATTTTCCGTTGTATTTTTTTGCCAGCCCGTAGTTCAACAGGATGGACTTGGCATGTCCGATATGCAGATAGCCGTTCGGTTCCGGTGGAAAACGCGTGTGCACCGCAGTGCAGTGTCCTTCTGAAAGATCTTTCTCAATGATCTGCTCAATAAAATTTTTTGATACAACTTCTCTTTCCTGTTCCATAATTTCCCTCCTAAATCAGCTTTCCTCATCATAGCACAACCGCCGCAAAATGACAATATGTACCGCAAAATCTGACTCTATATTCATAACAGTTACCTATATTCACGAAAGCAAACCTGTGCTTCATCACACCCGTAAGATTAACTACCTGCTTTTTTAGATACTCTGCCTCTTTCCGGTCAAGAATATACCTGTCATGTCAAAAAAGTGCCAAACACGCATGTCAGAATTTTACCAAAAGGGGGCAAGAAGTTTGCTTGTTTCGCGCATTTAAAATGTTTATAGTGAATGGTAGTTGCGGAAGTGTGATGAAAGAGGATGCTTACCGGGGGCTGATCTTGAATCCGTTTTCGTAACAGCGGAATCAATCAATTAACAGTAAAGGAGAGTTTCAGGATGAAAAAGAAAGTGTTTTTGAGTGCGGCGATGCTTGGGATCAGTATTTTAGCTCTGGGTTCTGTATCACTTGCAGCAGAGCAGGCCGAGAAATTACCGGCAGGTGTTTTTGTTGAGGAGAGTGAGGATTCTGCAACCGGGTACACGATTACCTTCCGTTATTATGATGAAAATGCAACGAATGTACAGGTAGCTGGAGGATTCCATTTTTATGAGGAGAATGCGGATTATGCGTATGGTTACGGGGTTGATCTGGCTGAGGGAGATTCTACGGATGCGCATCTGTTCACGCCGGATACATGGTCAAAGGATGCAAATCTTTATCATGTAAATGACCAGGCATGTATTCTTGATATGGAAAAGGATGAAAACGGAGCATGGACCTATACGGTTGACCTGACAGGCGGCTGGTATCTGTATCAGTACAATGTTTCTTATAATGACGGCGCTTTCTATACAAGCATCAGTGATCCTGGAAATCTTCCGGGCTGCAACAGCCTTGGCGGGCAGCAGGTGAGAAGCCGTTTTTATGTGCCGTACAATGCTGAAAAACAGGCTCCGCAGGATGACTGGACGTATACAACTCCGGCAGAAAACGAAGCGGACAGAGGTACCCTGTATCATATGAGTTATCTGAGCGCTGACGGCGTTGTTCGCCCGGTAAGAATCCACCTTCCGGCTGGTTATGACGCTAACCGTGCTGAGGCTTACAAAGTTCTCTATCTGTCACACGGCGGCGGCGGAGATGAAGCTGACTGGGATTATCAGGGACACGCGGGCGACATTGCAGACCGTCTGACTGCTGAGGGCGTATGCGAACCGTTTATCATCGTTATGATGAACAATTCTCAGTTTGGCTGGGATTATGACGCGATTTATGACAATACAAAGAATTATCTGATTCCGTATATGGAAGAAAATTACAACGTGGTAACGGATGCCTCCGGACGCGCTTTCGCAGGCCTTTCCATGGGCGGTATGACAACAAGCGAGCTGTTGTTCCGCGATCAGGAGCTCTTTGGCTACTACGGCATCATGAGCGGCTCTGCAGCATTCGATCTGCCGCAGCAGGACGACTACTCCAGCTACAACATACCGAATCTGTATCTGGCAGCAGGCTGGGCTGACATGGCGCTCAAAAACGACAGCTACCAGACAGACAAAGACAGAACTTCCATTGGCCTTGCCGAAAAATTTGACGAGCTCGGTATTGCCTACAACAATGGTACCAAGGGAGTTTACACCGTTCAGGGCGGACACGATTGGTTCACCTGGCCGCAGATTCTGAAAAATTATATTGAGACAACTCTTTGGAAATAAGTTACAGTACTTCACAACTAAAGGGCAAAGCCACTTTCCGGCTTTGCCCTTCTTCTGTTTCCACATCATTTATTCTTGCTCATAAAGACCTTTTTCGTAAAACACAGATTAAATAACCAAACGACAGCACACTTCCGATGAATTCTCCTCCAAAGGTAGCATAAGCTGCACCTGTCATTCCGAACTGCGGAATAAAAAGTAAGTTTAATCCTATATCTGCGACACACATAAGCAAACCACATATCACGTTAAATCTGACTGCCCTGAGCGCTGCAAGTACATTAACGCTTAAAGAACGGAACGTACCAGATATGCAATAGCCTGCTACCAATATTCGAAATGGTTCCACGGAAGAAAGATACTGTTCACCGGAAACAATTCGTATAATCAAAGGGGCAAATAAAATAATGAGCAAGCTGAGCATCACGTTCACAGCCAATAAACACTGGAACGTTTTTCTGATATTTCTTTTCAGCCACGGTAAGTTTCTGTTATTTGCCACTATATCAGGCAAAATACATATGATAACACTGCCGGGAATAAAAGTAAGCGCATTGGGAATCAGAGTAGCTACTTTATAAATCGCCAGCTCCGTTGTGGAACCGAGCAGCACTGCAATCATTGAAACATCAATCAGATACAGGAATCTACTTAAAACACTGCTGATGCCATTAAAAATCGAATAATGCCAGAGTTCCTTTTTCTGTGCGAAATTTAACTTTTCAGCGCGGAGGACGCAACACACTATTTGATACGTAGCACAAATAGTGATAAGCAGAGATACCATCGCTGCCAGATACTTTCCGGCAACCACGCCTCCTACGCCCCAGACTGCGCCAAAACAGGTACACATTGCAACGAGAACCGTATTCAAAGTCAGCAATTTCGAGTAAATACTGAATTTGTTTTTACAGCGGAGAATTGTCATCAGCAAATCAAACAGATATTCTAACAGAATAATCGGCAAATAAACTCGAATATAGACTCCTGCTTGTCTGATGGACAGTATTCCCGTAAACGACGCACTAATAAAAAGAACGATAATGGCAAAATTAGCTACCAGTCCTGTCATGGCACAGTACCGGTAAAACCTGTTTTCTTCAGGTGTATCTCTGTTTTCCGCGCCAAACTGCAAAGCTCCTGCAACCAGGCCCAGCCCCATAATCAGATGTGCATAAGAATAAAAATTGAGCACATAGCTCCATATTCCATATTCGTTCTGGGCCAGCATCCTGGTAAGAACCATGTTGCTGAACATTGCAACAATCTTGTTGATTACGCTCGCGCTAAACACCTGCAAAATACCCTTTTGGAGCTGGGTCCAAATCTTAGACTGATTTTGTTTTCTCTTTTGTCCCATATCGCAGTTTCAGCCCTTTCCACATCTGAAAACTGCCCGCTTTTTCTGATAATGAGATTGCATAACCCAAAAACAAATAAAATGCAGGCGTCATCACATAACTTTTTGAAAACAAAAATATCAAAAATCCTGTAGACAGTAACGGCAAATAGAGAATCAGCTGTCCTGACTTACGTGCATACTGAAAACTGTTTTTGATCCATTTTACAAGAAACAGGATCAAAATACCGCCCATAAACACGCCGAACTGCATGAATAACTCGACAAATATATTGTGGGGATAATAGCTAATCGAATGAATGTGATAATTTTTCAAATATGTTTCCCAGTTTTCAAATAAATACAACCTGTCACGAAACACGCCCAGCCCCAAAAAAGGATGCTCTTTTATCCCGCTTAATGCAATTCCTAAAATAGAATCCCGATTGGAAAAACTAAAGATGTCCATGGAAGACAATGCGTCAATAATCCTCGTACTCAGGCCGATCCGTCCAAAAATAGCTTCCATCAATGACAAAACTGCTTCCTTTTGAAAAACAAACGCCAGGAATCCCAGTACCGCTACTGATATCAGAACATACAGGACCTTTTTCGCCTTCTTTATCGTGATGCAGATCAATATAACAGCCATTACGCACACAACCGGACTTCTTGACCCCGCCCCAATAATCAGAATCATTCCCAGAATAGAAGTAAGCAGATAAACGATTTTCCTCCTGTCATGAAAGAAAAACATAACAACAGCCAGAGAAACAGGAAAAATACAGGCATGACCGAGCTCCATCGAATACGTGATTTCCTTCACATAGCCGGATGTCGCCACCATCTCTCCCCTGACACCGTACAAAATAAAATTCAGCGCCTGAAAGGCAAGCAGTACAATTGGAAGTTTCTCAAATATCTGTTCCACTTTATCAAAATGATAACAGAACGAAAATCCTGTCACAAAGAAGAAAAAACACCTTGGCATAGCCTTTATATATGTTTCCAGGTACACCATACGGTCCGCCCCAAAACTAAGCACCATAAAGAGGCAGTATGCGAACCAGAAACCGAGCAGAATATATTTTCTTATACTCAGCAAAGGAAATATATCTTTAAAATGACAGAGAAGCAATCCAAGATAAATAGTATAAAAAAATACGTAACTATTCAGAGCCAACACTATTCAAAGATGAAATTAGGGTGGCCTGAAATTGCATTTTTGATTGCTTCGTAAGCATTGTATCCCTGCTTATGTGCCGTACCAACGTAGGACATGATTTTCAGATAATCTCTGGCGCCTTCTTCAGTTCGGAAGCAGCCGGATACTTTGGTCTTAACCTTTATCATCCGAAGATCACGCTCTGCCTGGTTGTTATCAAACGGAACCATGAAGTTATGGATAAAAAGGCAGACCGAGGCCTTGTGATTCGCAAGGCGTTCTACCAAGGCAAGGATTTTTCCCTTTTTCTTCCGTCCACGTTTTTTCTCTGTGGTTTCCAGAAGAGGATTTTCTTTCCTTGCCAGTTCGAGGAGTTCATCATACTTCTTATCGAACTTATGATAGTGATAATAGCTCAGAGAGTCCTTGCCTTTCTCTATCGCTTTCTCTTTGACCTTTTTCATTTCCAGTAAAAGGTTTATAAACGCAGATGTCCATTTCTGGTCAGGATGATTTTCATTTATCCCTGTCAGCTCACGGAGTAGATGGGCACAGCAGACTGCATGCCGTATATCCAAGTAGTTCCAGTAGGAAGCCCAGCAGTCATGCATGGCAATCCCTCTGAATTCTGGGAGAACACCGCATTGCTCCATGCCTTCGGTCCCACGTTTGGGACTGATATCAAGATAGGTATATTCACAGTTTGAGGCATCATGAACCCACCAGAGCTTTTTATCCACTCTGGTTCCGGTTTCATCGAAATGTCCAAGTGAGGAACCGATCATCTTATCCTTTATCTTACCGACTGTTTCACTCAGGCTGTCAGCGCATCTTTTTACCATGCTGCTGATCGTTCCTGTTGCAATCGGAATGTTAAATACTCCGGAAAGAATCTCATGAGTGCGTTTGATGCTGACTGCACCCACGGTGTTTAATGCGACAGATAGTGCCTGCAGGTTTTCACCATATTGTACGGTTGCTTTTACATCAGAAGGGAATTCTCCTCTGCGGGTGTCCCCATGCAGCATACAGATTGGAAGTTCCAGTGCCTGATGTTCTGTTACATTGACTGTAACAACCGCATCAATCACATGGCGTTTTTCTGCGATGCATGCGGTGCCTTTACACATCTGATAGTGCGGACATCCTCCGCATGAGGATGGCATATGCCTGACGATTTCGTCCGGAGCTGTTATCACCGCCAGATGTGTTCCCTGGTGTCCGCTCTGCCCGCCAGCTTTTTTCCCGGATGGCTTCCGGAGACTCTTTGGGGCAGGCTTTTTAAAGCCATCGCTGGATGGCGGTTTGGAACTGTTTTTGGAATTCTTGTTAAGCTGTTCCTTCAGTTCCTGTATGGTCTGATTGAGTTGGGCAATCAACTGAGTCTGAGCAGCGATAGTTGTTGATAATGCTTCATTTTGTTGTAATAACTGTTTAATCAGTTCATCGTTTGTCAACCGGACCACCTTCTTCCGATAAAATTTGATACTTCTATTTTAACGGAAAATGAGCCAAAAAGCGAATCATATCGTTTTGGTGTACTGTCAAAATGACGGTGGATAACCAGAAAAAATCAGAGATTAACTGCCGATAACTCTCGGATAAAATTGACAAATAGTCCATTATTAGGCTGTGATCAAGGATTGATGATGCCATAATCCACAGGCCAAAAGCACTTGGCAGTTATATTGAAAAGTTATCCACTTTTCGTGATAAAGTAATGGTAAAACAGAAATTTTATTTTCTCTGTTTTGACCAAAAATCAATATGCACTAAACGGGGTGCTGAATAGTTACAAAAATACATCAATTAAATTTCCAGGCATGAAAAAAAATAATTTATCAATGAATAATTTAATTGGTTCAAAACCCACGGAAACAATAAGCAATAATTCATAAGTTCTTTTTCGGCTGACCACCATATTCTCTCGCCCAGTCCTTCCTACGCTTTCATCTGACTTAACGTTTTCTCAACCATTCCCGCACGGCACTTCCACAGATTCTGCTTTTTCGTCTCTATACAAGTTTTCTGTTTTTCACCTAACATTTCAGGTCTGTGCAGAATTTTGTTCAGTAAGGAACAGACCGCGTCCTCATGATAAGGAATCACCCATCCGGTACCATTTTGCTCTGTAAAATGACCAATTGCCGTGTCTTTTGTTGCAATAACGGGAATTTCATGGCCAAGATATTCAAAAGCTTTATATGGCATAGCCATATTCATATACGCTCCATTTTCAAATATAAGAGCGCCTATATCTGCATTGTCATAATAAGGTTCTAATTCATCCCCGTTTCTATGAACAATCTGTATACGCTCATTCAGGAATTTTTCAAACCGTATTTTTTCCTTCTGCCATTCATGCTCACGGCAACATAAAGTAAGAACACAGTTCTCCGTACGGCTCACTGCCCGGATCAATGCCTCTATCTGATAATGTGCGCCGATTCCTCCGACATAGAATACATGCAGCGGATTTACCGAAAAATCACGGATTCTGCTTGCGTCCCGTCTTATACGCAGCTCCTCTGCACCCGGAGGCAGCAAAACTGAGCGTTCCGAAAGTGCCTCTGACGCAAGATAATCCAGTAACTTCCCGCTTGGTATATAAAAACGATCGAGCAGCTTTACATACTGCCGTATATCATATACATAACATTTTAATGAGAAAAATCGTTTCCACCCAGGCAATGTTTCACCATAGCTGTCAAATTTCCAGTAGATGTCGCAGTAGAATAATCCGATTGGAATCCCCCTTTTTTTCATCCAGCGAAAAAAACCGAAATCCACAAACGGATGCAGCGGCAAATGATGTGGGTCTGTCAGCAATATCGGCATCGTGCTGCTCTCCGCATACATGAATTCATATTGAAAACCATGTCTGATACATTTTTTCAATTGTCTGATCTGCCGTTTTCTTGCCCTGGAATAGCCTTCAATCACAAAGACATCATAGCCGATTTCCCGAAATGCCTGTATCATTTTGCGCGGACGCATCATTCTTGCGCCCTTTCCATGTTCCTCCAATTTATACGGCAGATAAAATATACAACGTTTCATTTACGCCTTTTCCTTAAATCTGTTATAGAATTGTTCTATTGAAAGAAAGCAATCATTTAGCTCAAAACGCTCCCGCACAAATTGTCTGCCGCTTTTGCCCATGGCCCTTCGTTTTTCAACATTATTATAAAGTGCAATGATCGCGCCGGCCATTCCCTGCACATCCTTTCGCTTTACAACAACAGCCGTCTTTCCGGGAATTGTTGCTTCCATAAGTCCGGGAACATCGGAAATAATCACTGCTGTTCCGCAGGCCTGTGCTTCCACGGCGGACACGCCAAAAGATTCCGAATCTAATGTGGACGGAATAATCGCGACATCCATATTCGCCCACTCCTCTGCCGCCTCATCCTGAGAAATAAAGCCAAGCCACGTTGTAATATCGTCAATTCCCAGTGTTTTCGCCAACTGCCGGTATTCCTCCTCCTGCACGCCCTTTCCGGCAATACGCAGTTTTATCGGAATAACCGTATGCTTCCTGACCTCTGCAACAGCCTTTAACAGATACGAAATGCCATATTTATCCGAAAGCGCTTTTACTGTGCCGACAACAAAATCTTCTTTTTTCAAAACAGACAACCGTTCTGCTTCTCCCCCCGTTCTTTTATCAGGGTGAAATAATTCCATATCCACCCCAAACGGCGTAATCTCAAACTTTTTATCCGTATATCTGCCGGCTTCACCGGCCATTGCCCGGCTTGTGGAAAATAAGTATGCGGCTTTCCTCAGGCTGAATCTCAGCAATGCTTTGTGCAACGGGCTCTTCTTTGGAAAATCATAAACATCCGAACCCCATACTGACAGAATGTAGCCCTCTATCCCGGAAAGAGCCATTGCAATTCCATAACTTGTCGCAAAATGAACGTTGATGATATCCGGTCTGATTTCCTGTATCAGCCGTTTCATTTGTTTTCCGGTCAGCATATATTTTAATTTAGCAAGCGCTCTTCCCTGTGGGTCAACGCCTGTGTCAATCAAATGGACATCAGCTGTCGGGATTTCTCCTTTTGTAAATGAAATTACATGAACCGTGTGGCCGCGTCCGGCGAACCAGTTACACCACTTCACAAGATGCACACTGCTCGCAGGGCCTACAAAACATATTTTCATATCCTTATAATCTCCAGAACCTCATACCAGATGCTGAAAGCTCATCTATACGATACAGGCTCTTTACATCCAGCAGAACTTTCTCATGGTCAGGCAATTCGCTTTTGAACATATTTCCAAGTTGGCTCACAGACATTGCTCTGAACTCTTTATGTCCGACAGCAACAATGATACAGTCAGCTTTTGGTATTTCATCAAATGGTGTCAAAGTCACTCCGTAGCCTTTTTTTACAGACGCAGCATCCGCCCATAAATCCACAACAACAGGTTCCACCCCATACACTCTGAGCCGTTTTACCAGATCCATAACTTTGGTGTTCCTGATATCCGGACAGTTCTCTTTAAAGGTAAATCCTAATATCACAACAACGGCTTTGGCAGGATCTTTATGAACTTCCGTCATTTCCCTGACAGCCACATCTGCAACAAACGCACCCATGCTGTCATTGATCTCCCTGCTGCTGTAAATCATACGGCTGTCACAGCCTAGCTTCTCTGCAACCTCTGTCAGATAATAAGGGTCGACGCCAATGCAGTGCCCGCCTACCAGTCCTGGTTTAAAACCAAGCGCATTCCACTTTGTGTTCATACCTGCAAGGACCTCAGCTGTATCTATGTTCAGCTTGTCGCATAGCATAGCAACTTCATTCATAAACGCAATGTTAATATCCCTCTGGCTATTTTCAATCACTTTTATGGCCTCTGCTGTTCTGATACTGGATACCGGGAAACTGCCTCCTGTAATGATAATATTGTATACTTTTTGAATCTCGTCCGCTGCTTCCTGATCCATTCCTGAAACAATCTTCCGGATCGAAGACAACGTGTGTACACGATCTCCCGGATTAATCCGTTCCGGACTATAGCCAATTTTCCAATCCACACCGCATTTTAACCCGGATTCCCGTTCCATAATCGGAACACATAGTTCTTCCGTCACACCTGGATATACCGTAGACTCAAATACAACAATGGTTCCTGCATGCAAATTCTGTCCTACAATTCTTGAAGCCTCTTCAAGAAATGAAAAATCCGGGCTGTTATCTTCTTTCACAGGCGTCGGGACAGCTACAATAATAAACCTTGCCTCTTTCAGCCTTCGCGGATCAGAGGTAAAATCTACCGTCGTATCTTTGATTGCCTCGCCGATCTCATTCGTTGCATCAATTCCATTTCGGTACTCAGTCACACGCTTCTCATTGATATCAAAACCTACCACGTGCACATGCTTTGCAAACTCTACTGCAACCGGCAGTCCGACATATCCAAGCCCGACCAGTGCAAGCTTTTCTTTTCCAGAAATGAGCCCCTGATAAATAGTATGAAACTCCATCTTTTTCCTCTTATACATTGTCAATAATCACCTTGCAAATCCGGTCTGCATCCTCCTCCTTCAGATAAGGGTGTATCGGAAGACTGAGAACCGTTTTCGTTGCCTGGATGGTATTTGGATACCACTCATCCGAAAAGCACATTGCTTGATATGCTTCCTGCTGATGAATCCCCCTCGGATAATAGATCATTGAAGGAATACCATGTTCCTTTAATGCCTCCCGTACGCGATCTCTTGTCCGGTCATCCTCCAGCATAATCGTATACTGCGCCCAGCTGGAATAAAATCCATCCGGGATATACGGCGTAGCAACTGTGTTTTTCAGCCGTTCTGTATACCACTGTGCTGCCTGGTTGACTGCGCTCAGCTCATATTCTATAAACGCGCGCAACTTCGGTAAAAGGATTGCTGCCTGTATCGTATCCAGACGGGAATTAATGCCGATTTCACGGTTATCATATTTATCCGCAGATGATTTTCCCTGTGCTCTCAGAGAACGCAACCGCTCTGCAAGCTGATGATCATCCACAAAGATTGCCCCTCCGTCACCGTAGCATCCCAAAGGCTTTGCCGGAAAAAAGGAAGTTGTTGAAATATCCCCAAAGGAACAGGCAGACCTGCCGTTCACATTGCCGCCAAAGCCCTGCGCACCATCTTCTAAAACTTTCAAGCCATACGTTTCGGCTATTGGAATAATATTAGAATAATCTGCCGGCAAACCAAAAAGGTCGACGGGAATAATCACTTTTGGAATCAACTGCCCTTCTGCAAGAACACGCTGCACAGCCCTTTCCAGTGCTTTAGGACAAATGTTGAACGTTCTCCTGTCAATATCCACCAGAATCACAGTTGCCCCAAGGAGTGAAGCAGCCCCCGCTGAAGCAAAATAAGTAAAATCAGAGGTGAATACCACATCACCTTTGCCGATATTCATGGCCATCAAAGAAAGCTGCAGTGCATCTGTGCCATTTGCACAGGAAACGCAATACTTGCGTCCCACATATGCGGCAAGCCGTTCTTCCAGCTCTGCTACCGGTTTGCCAAGAATGAATTCGGAATGATCCAGGACTGTCTGAATCGCCGAATCTATTTCAGGCCGCAATGCCTGATACTGTGCTTTCAGGTCTCTAAACTGCACGCGATTTCCTCCAATCCGTCCCTGCATTTTTGATATTTACGTCCGCAGGCACAATGCAACTCTTTATCAAGTATTCTCCCGCACGCACATACCCAACCTGATACCCTCGCAGGAACACCAAGCATCAGAGCATAGTTCGGAACATCTGATACAACAACTGCCCCGGCGCCGATCAATGACCAGCTTCCAATTGTATGGCCGCAAACAATCGTAACATTTGCACCAATGCTTGCCCCTGTTTTGACAAGCGTTCTTTTATAACCTTGCGGGCCTTTCGGATATTTTGATCTCGGTGTCAGATCATTTGTAAATACGCAGGAAGGACCACAGAAAACATAGTCCTCAAGCTCAACGCCCTCATAAACAGAAACATTGTTCTGTATCTTCACGCCATCGCCAATTTTCACATGATTCGAGATATTCACATTCTGTCCCAACAAACAGTTTTTCCCAATGTGCGCCCCACTTTGAATATGGCAGAAATGCCAGATCTTTGTCCCTTCACCAATGATTGTATTTTCATCAATATAGCTGCTTTCATGAACGAAATAGTTTTGATTCATGGCTCAAATCGCCCCTTAAAATCAAGAGTAGCACAGCTTTGAAGCGGCAGTTTGACCGGCCGTCCCTCATAAGCTGATTTATAAATGGCAAGAACAAGCTCCAGAGCTTTTTTTCCATCCTCTCCGGTTACGTACGGCTCTCTGCCTGTCTGTATTGCTTCTATCATATCTGCATACAAAGGAGTATGCCCATACCCATACACATCCGGCGGATTTTCACAGTATGCATGTTTCACGTAAGCCGGATCATCAAGCGCATCTGCAAAGTTCCACTCTTCAATCCTGTTAACAGATTTTCCTCCAGCTTTGACTGTCCCATATTCTCCGAATATATAAAGAGTTTCTTCCAGATTTTTCGGATAGATATTCGTGGTTCCTTCTATCACTCCATACGCACCGTTCCTGAATTTTACCAGCGCTGCTCCAAAATCCTCCGCTTCCATAAACGGATGCTTCAAATTGTCCGTGTAGGCAAACACCTCGTCGATCTCATCGCCCATCATCCATCGAAGCAAATCAATATTGTGGATACACTGATTCATCAATGCACCGCCATCCTGCTCCCATGTACCTCGCCACGGAGCCTGCATGTAATAATCTTTTCCTCTGTTCCAGCGGATATGTGCTGTTCCATGGAGAAGCCTGCCAAACCGCCCTGTCTCCATTGCTGTTCGGATGTATTGAACTGATTTATTAAAACGGTTCTGATGATTCGCGCAAACCAGCACCCCTTTTTTCTTTGCCAATGTAATCACGCGGTCAGCATCCTCCATGGACAGAGCAATAGGCTTTTCGATAATCACATGACAGCCCGCATGAATACAATCAATCGCAACAGCAGCGTGTTTTCCACTCTCTGTTGCGATTGCCACCAACTCAGGTTTTTCCTTTTCAAGAAGCTCCCTGTAATCCGTATACTTTTTCACACTGTCAGGAAGCCCAAACTTCCCGTTCATACGTTCAGGTACCATATCACATATAGCGACAATTTCCAGAAGGTTATTTTTTGCTGCTGCAATATGATTCAGAGAAATTCTTCCGCAGCCAATCAATGCGTATCTCATTCGCTATGTTCCTCCACCACATTTACCATGCTCTTTTTCTTTTCATCCGTACCCACATTTTCTGTTTTTGGATTTCTGTATCTCATGAATCGCTTGCGATCAAACTCTCTAACTTTTTCGTTAAATTCGCAAAATCGTACTGTTTCACAACTTCCGCAATATTACGTTTGTATAGTTCCAGATTTTCCTTATTCTCAATCATTTCTTTAATGAAACGGCTCGCCATCTCTGCATCATCATTTGGAACAACAATACCTACCTGATTGCTTCTGACCAGTTCATATTTGCAGTCCACATCAGAGATAATCGGCTTCTGTGCAGCGAAATAATCGAAAAGCTTATTCGGGCTATAACCGTATTTTACCAGCGGCTTGTACTCAAAATGAAGAAATAAAAAATCAGCCTGCGAAAGAATCGAAGGAATTTTATTTTTTTCCGCATGTCCTTTAAATTTGATATTTACAATCCCTTCTTCTCTTGCTTTTTTCTCAAGCCTCTCTCTCTCATTCCCCTGTCCCCAGATCAGAAAATATACGTTCGTCCCCGCAAAATACTTCGCAATGTCCAACATATACTCCAAACGATTAACTTTTCTCACTGAGCCAGTATAAACAATACACAGCTTGTCCGGATCAGCCAAATCCTCGTCGTAGAAGTAATTCTGCTCTCTCACTTCAATAAATTTTTCTAAATCCACACCATTATTAATATAATGCACTTTTTTCAGATCAACCGGTCCTCCATGCGCCTTGTCAAGCCGATGTTCTACAATATAGTCCTTCGCTCCTTCCATCGTAAATACAAGCTCATCTGCGTTTGTATACATCCACTTCTCAACCTGATACAACATCCTAATAATTGGATTTTTCGGAGAAAATCCAAGATACTCAACAATTGCCTGGGGCCATAAGTCCCTGACTTCAACAATACTCCTGCACTTGAATTTTCTAGAAAACATGATCGCCAGGCAGGCGGACAGCATATAAGAGGAGGAACCAAGCACAAGATCCGGTTTCGGAAATTTTTTTCTGATTCTATATAAACGCCAATGAAATTGAAAATCCGCTATAATCCGCTTTTTTTTGCTCTCCCCGTAATCACAGGTTCTGATAAAGCAAAATGGACAATCAGACTTCGTATACATCCTATATTTGCTTCCATCCGTAATCATCTGGACATCAGAATTGTGGAGCTTGCTTCCTGCAAATGCAATCGGCCTGTATCCGTCCCGCTTCAGATATTTTCCGAAATTATTCTGCCGGTTATAATGTCCCAGTTCAGGCGGCATACTGTGCTGCTGTATCAGCCATATTGTCATTCCTTTCTCATATGCCTCCGTCATCCTCATACGCCCCTTCCTTTATTTCCTGTCTCCTTTTGTTTCTTTCTCAATCCCGGTTGAAAAACCCTCTGTACTCTCGGGCATAAAAATAATTTTTATTGTTGCAAGAACAATCTTCATATCAGTCACAATACTCTGCTGCCCAATATAGTATAAGTCCATTTGCAATTTATCATACGGAGCACTGTTTGCTTTCCCGTAAACCTGCGCATAACCTGTCAATCCTGCCTTTACCTGCAGCCGTAGTTTAAACTCCGGGATTTCTTTCTGGTAAATGTCAGCCGCCTCAATCCTTTCTGGACGCGGCCCAACGATTGACATATCGCCTTTCAGGATATTCAAAAGCTGAGGCAATTCATCAATCCGGCACCTGCGGATTACTTTGCCTACTCTTGTGATTCTGATATCATTCTGCACTGTGATAATCCCTTCTGTGCCACCATTGTCAGCGTTCTCTTTCATGCTTCTGAATTTATAAATAGAAAACACTTTACCGTTAATTGTATAGCGGTCCTGCTTGTAAAAAACCAAACCGCCGTCTTCCAGTTTTATAGCCAGAGCAGTAAGCAACAGAACCGGGCTTAAAACAAGCAGTGCCAGAAATGAAAAAAATACATCCAAAAACCGTTTAACCCCCAAATAAAATACACCTGACTTTCCTCTGCCAAGGAACATCACCGGCAGGTGATCAATTTGCGCCATATGACCGCTCTGTATCAGAAAGTCACCTATATTCGGCCGGACACATATCTCAATATCATTTGATATACAGTATTTGATAATATCATTTCTTTCGCTGGAAGCCACACCAAGCAAAAGAACAAAATTGTACAATCCAGATGCAAGCTCATCAAAAATCCTATCAAGCCCTTCACCTATACTGATCTCCTTTTCCAGAGAAAACCTCCAGTTAAGTTTCGATGACATTTTTATGCCGTTTTTATACGCAATCAGATTATCATAAACAGCAAGTGCCCTTCCCGGAATAATAATCGATTTCATCAAACGGACTGTCCAATATGCCCATAATACTGAAACAACCGACCAAAAACATATGCAGCCGAAAATCGGCAGCATATTAGGCATTTCTTTTTCTATAATCCAGGTTACTAGATATATGAGTGTACCTGTCATAAATGATGTAATGATATGGGAATAAACAAGCTCCTGAATGCGTTGCATTTTAATATCAAATCCACTGTACAACCTGGCAAGACTTGTATATGTGATCAGAAACAAACCAGTAATAATTGCACTGTTGACCGAAAACAGCCGGGCATTATAATAATAATTCCACAGTATACCAAAAACCACCGTATCAATTCCGATAAGCAGTAAATAACAAAAAAACACGATAGCTTCTCGCTTTTGCTCCGAACTAACTTTCATGCCACTCCTCCATTCGTTTTTATCGTTTACCTGAAGCGTAAATCTTATGGTAGCAGCTTAGCTAATCAGCCCTGTAATCAATTCATACGATTCTGGATATCGCCATTTTCCTGCAAATATAGACATCTTTTAAGAGTATAACATAATAACAAAAATTTTCAACGTTTTTGCTGGTTTCCAGCATGAAAGTATCAAAAATTTATTAATTTTTAACAATATAACAAGGAAATTTGAATCAAAAATAGAAAAAAAGACAGGAAGTCTTATTTCTTCTTTTCCTCAGATCATTCAAATACAAAAACATTTTGGCAAATAAAAAAACTCCCATTAATCCAATTTATACTTTTCCTGATTAATGGGAATTAAATACTATTTATTTTACTATTACTTCACATATCACCCTTTCTGACAACAAACATGTTATCACTACAAGTAATCACTATTTTTACGCTTTATTGATTAATTCTATCACGTGCTTAAAATTACGTAAAGATAAAATCCCCGACTCACAGCAATCGTTTTATCTCACTGACCGTCAGTCCCGTCTGCTTTTTAATCAGCTTGTAAAAATAGGACACATTCAGATATCCCGCCATCTCACTGATTTCCTGAACTGTGTATTTTTCCGATGCAAGCAGCTCCAAAGCTTTTGTCAGACGTAGATTCGTCAGAATATTCAAAAATGTGTTGTCCAGGCACTGCTTAAAAAGGCGGCTCAGATAGAAACTGCTGATTCCGATTTCCCCTGCCGCCTGGTCCAGAGTCAGATTTTCCATATAATGCTGCTCAATATACGCCAGGCTTTTCTGGACATAGCGGTGATACGCAGGCTCTTCTCCTCCAAAAATCAGGCGGGCTGCCAGCTCATATACATCTGTCAGCAAAGCGGTTGTATCGGTCTGTTCAAATATTGAGCTGTATGCTTTGCTGCAAAACAGCTCCATGCGCCTGTGAGGGGCAATCTGCTGCACTGCCCGGTATAAGAACACTGCCATATAAAGACTGAGTATGTTTCCTGGGGCCTTCGAGCCCCCGGCATGTTCCTCAATCTGTTTCAACGCATCTGAAAATCCGGCCTGGTTCTTCTGGCGGAGAAACTCCATGCACTGGTCAAGCATCGACGGTATGCTGTTTTTCCTGCCCCTGCCTGCCAAAGCAGAGTAAAATACAATCTCCTCTGAAAAAAACTGCCCGCTCTCCGAAGAACCGCCCATAAGAGCGGCCTGGCTTTCCCGAATCCCGTCATACAGCTCTTCCGGTACATATTTGTACCCGCTGACTCCGATTTTCAGTTTCTTTTCACCCAGTGCAGAAAGCACGCATGTCAGCGTATCTTCCACGCCGATTCTCCATTCGTGGTCTAAAATTTCCGTTCCCAAAAACAGACACACAATCAGGTCGTGTCTGTAGACCTTTCCCATACAGCTGCTGATTCTTTTCATCTGTTCCAGGAAATGTAGAAAAATATCCCTTTCTGTATCTGTATTTCCGCATTCCTCCAGAGAACGGACACACAAAATACAGCCTGCATAAAATTTCCGGTTCCGCTCAGACAAATAGGATTCCGTCTGTTCTCCTGACAGCTCACCGAGCAGCAACGCGGACATCAGTTCATTCTCTCTCGTTGTCTGATACGTCTGAACCATGTTCGCTATACCGTTTTTATCGGCCTGCTGCCTCTGTTCCTCCTGAAGCTGCCCGGCCACTTTTTGAATACTTTGTGCCAGTTTTGCTTCAGATACCGGTTTCAGAAGATAGTCACATGCGCCAAGGTGAATCGCCTTTTGGGCATATTCAAATTTTCCATACGCTGACACTACAATAAAATGTGTCTGCAAATTTTTCAGCCGCACAATTTCCATGGCATCCAGTCCATTAAAGCCAGGCATATTGATGTCAATCACTGCTATATCCGGTGCATACGTCTCAATGCTGTTCACCAGCTCAATCCCGTTAGACACACTCGGCAAAAGCTCCGCCTCGGGACAGCTTTCGCGAATCATCTTTTCTAGAACCTTCCGTTCCATCGCTTCATCATCAGCAATCACAATCCGATACACGCTCTGTCCTCCTCTCGCATGGAATCTCAATCCGTACTTCTGTCTCTTCACCTGGCATGCTCCTAAAATACATCCGTGCGTTGCCCTGGAAAAAAATATTTAGCCGGAACGCAACATTGCACAGCCCTATTTTACCTGTTGCGATCTGATTTGACTTCATCTCCTGCTCAATACGCTTTGCCTCTTGTTTGGAAACACCCTCACCGTTATCCACAATGCAGATATTCCCGATCCCCTGTTCTTCATCATAAAACGTCCGGATCAGGATACGTCCTCCTTCTGTATACATCCCCACACCGTGAACAATCGCATTTTCCAGAAGCGGCTGCAGGATCATATTCGGGATCAGGACATCATGAAATGACTCATCTAGATCAAACAGAAAGCTGATCCGCCTGCCAAACCTTTTTTCCAGCAGATAAATATAGTTTCCCAGCTCTTCCATTTCTTTGCCGAGCGTAACCGCCTTGTCGGAATAATCCAGCACATATCTCAGCAGTTCTGAAGTAATGTCAAGCAGCTCCACCGTCTCCCGGTCCTTGGCAAGATAAGCCGTATGGGAAATCATGGTCAGGGTATTAAACAGAAAATGAGGATTGATCTGCATCTGCAGATTCATCAGCTGACTTTTTTTCAGCTCATTGCTTGTCTGAAGCTGCAATACTTCCTGTTCCCTCAGCTTCAGCTCCGTGCGGTGATATTCCTCCCGCTCCTCCAGCTGCCGCTTGATTTTATCAAGCATTGCATTATATTTTTCAATCAGAAGCGTGACTTCCTCGTTTGCTCCCACATCAGAAAGCTCCGCCAGATCATCCCCAGCATCCAGATGCAGAAGATCAATCTTCTGTACGTCCTTTGCCAGATGCTGAATCGGGCTCGCAATTTTTTCTTCCGTATTCTGTATCTGAAAAAGCAGATAACGAATCAAGAGAAACAGTGTGAGCACCAGCATTCCCACAAAACAGAAAAAATACATCCAGGAGCGCTTTGCCGTTTCCCTGCTTTTTTCCAATACCTGTTGATACAGATTTTGGAAAGTATCATACATGATATCATGCATATTTCTCGCAGTGTAATACGCCTCATTGATTTGTTGTATTTTACTGCCCGACGCAATGAGTCCGCGAATCTCCTCTACTTTGCCGCAATAATTTTCCTGCACACCGATCAAATCCAGTACATCCCGGCGAAATGTCGTGCTTACCTCAAGAACCAGCAACCCCTTAAGCGCTTCCTGCAGTTTCTCCATACCATCATCTAACCGCTCCTCCATCAGTACATCCTGTTTCAGCGTATACTGATACAAAAGCTCCTGTTCCGCCTGAAGCTCTGTATAAAAATCGTTTACCAAATAAATACGGTCCGTCTCTTGCTGCATATGGAACATAGAAAGCACAAAAAAACAAACCGTAAAAACAATCATAAATATGACAATGAAAAAAATCTGATGCAGATAGCCGTGAAGCTCTTCGCGGATGGTATTCCGCTTTTTCTTTGTATTTGTCAGTACATGTGCCATTTTGCACCTCCATCTGACCATTCCTGATTCTTGCTGCTCTGTCGGTCCATATACCTGCATTCTGTGTGGATAATCTCATCAATCCCGTTTCCATCCAGAATATCATTTAGCGTCTGTACCGCCAGATAGCCCTGCAAATATGGAGCCTGTACAATCAATGCCTGATAAAGCCCCTCTTCCATATAAGAAATTGCCTCATTTGTGTTGTCAAATGCAATCACACGCATTCGGTCCGGCTCTATCTGCCTCTCCTTCATAACATCACCGACTACAGAAGTCGCAATTGCTTCCGTAATATACAATGCATCTATTTTTGTTTCCTCCAGAAATTGCGGAAGCTTTTCTTTCACCTCAAGCTTTTCTGAGTGACATTCCAGGACCCCTGCAACCTGCATATCCGGATATGCTCTGATTGCTTTCTCAAAGCCTGCCAGCCGTTCCTGCTGATTCGGCGCACTCAAAGATGAGACCAGAATACCGATTCTCGCGTTTCCCTCTGTCGCCTTGTACATCGCCTCACCTGCCATCACGCCTGCTTCGTAATTGTCTGTGCCGATATAGCACGTTCGCTTCGTATCCGGCATATCATTATCCACAAGCACTACAGGAATCCCCTGTTCCTGTGCATGGTCAATCGCTTCCTGCAATACCTCGGAATCCTCCATCCCCGCAGTAATGATGCCATCCACCTTTGCCAGAACTGCATCATGGATTGCCTGTGCCTGCTTCCCGGCATTCAGCTCTTCCATGCCCACAAGCTTTGTATTAACAGAAAAGTCGCGGTCTGCGTCCTGGATTCCCGCCGCAGTATACGCCCACTGCAGCGGACAGACAAACGTATAACGGCGCTCAAACGGCTGCGTCGATGATGGCACAAACAAATTTCCAAGAAAAATAAGACACAGAATAAAAAAACAGATTCCAATAAATACACGCAAAAGGGTAACTGATTTCATATTTGATGCCAATTTCCTTTCCTAAATTTTTCATTATCTGTTTTATTATAAAGTGGATTGGAAAAATAAGCAAGGCAGACGAATACTGTCAAAAAATATTGCCTGCCAACCGAAATGCTGATAGAATGAACATGGCTAAAATATAGATAAATCCGGAGGAATTTTATGTATTATTTTATTGTAAATCCGGCGTCCGGCTCAGGCCGTGGACGCACTGTGTGGAACCTCGTAAAAGCAGAGCTTGACAGACTCGGCGCAGATTACCGGTTTTATCTTCTGTCCGGAAAGGGAGAAGCCCGGAAACTGGCGCGCAGCCTGAGTGAAATGAACCGACGCATTACTGTTGTCGCAGTGGGCGGTGATGGAACCATCAATGAAATCATCAGCGGTTTTACATCTTTTGAGCATATCACCTTTGCCTGCATCCCCACCGGTTCCGGAAATGACTTTGTGCGGGGGCTTGGTCTTACTGTAAAACCGCTTGAATCACTGCACCGCATTCTACACCCCACGAAAATTAAAAGAATTAATATCGGGCAGGTGGCAGGAACCTCTTTTGCAGTCAGCAGCGGAGTCGGCTTTGATGCTGCTGTCTGCTATGCAATTCAGGATTCCCAGCTGAAAAAAGCCTTAAATCTTTTTCATTGCGGAAAACTGGTCTACCTCCTGACTGCTCTGTGGCAGCTCTTTACCATGAAACGTCAGAGTCTTCAGATCCGTACAGATGCCGGTCCCGCAGTCTCTTTCCGGAAAGTCTATTTTGCGGCTGCCATGAACCTGCCCTATGAGGGCGGCGGTTTTCAATTCTGCCCCAACGCACAGCCGGACGATGACTGTCTGGATCTCATCATTGCCAATGGTATTTCCCGCCCTCGGGCACTCATGCTGCTGCCCCTGGCTCTTTTGGGCAAGCATGTCGGCCACAAGGGAATACAGATTGTCCGATGCCAAAGTGCCATTGTGACTGCGCAGACACCCATCTGTACACATACAGACGGAGAAGTGCCTGGATTCTATAAGGAAGTCAGCTTCTGTCTCAGGCCTGAAAAGCTATCGGTAATCTTTCGATAATCATCGATTTGATATCCCGATGATCTGCTCCAGTTCCCTGTGAGGCTTTTGCAGATCTGCCTGATAGATATTGATTCCATCACAGTCTGTACTTCGATTACTGAAAGCCGGAAACAGAAAACCACATTCCGGCTTTCCCACTTCATAATCTCCGCTCACCGGACAGATCGTACAGATCAGAAAGCGGAAAACCTCTTCTGATTCCCACTGTTCTGCCTTATCTGCCCCCTTTCTTGGAACGTCATAATTTCCGAAATAAAAATAAATCGAATACGGATGCTCTGTCTGATAGACCTCACCTATGTGTTCATAAGCTGAATAAAGCAATGCATCATTTTTCAGCTCGCATTCGCGAAGCGCCATCAACAGCTGCCAGAAGCTGCCGGGCTTCTGACTCTCCTTCGCAAATCTGTAATGTCTGAGATTGTTGTTCGTCTCAGCGATCAGAATCTCTTTTGCAAGTGCCAGATTCTTTGTCTTATCAGCTCCCGACAGCTTCAGAAAATGCGTATGAAACGTTCCATCCACAAATCCCTCTTCATCCATGTACGCTCCTGCAATACGGCTGAAGCAGTTTCTGGACACTGTCATTCTCCGTGTCAGCTCCAGCATATCCCCTCGTTCTATCTTTAACATTTCCGTACCCCTTCCGTTCTTGTTCTTCCGATACCCAATAAGGACATACACAGAATCACAAGTTGCTTTCTTTTGACCGTGTATGTCCCTGTCAGACGACCGTATTATTTTTTAATTGAATCCTACAAATTTCTGTGCAATCTTATAGGCCCCGATTGAACATTTCCGGCCCAGCCAACCCGGCAGGTTCATCACCACACCCAACAGACTTGCATGTATCTCTTTATACAGAGCTTCATCCTTGCTGCGCAAATAGTCCCAGACCTCTTTCTTTTTTTCAAGCGCCTCTGACGTCCCGGAAAGAATCAGCATAATCGAAGTCACTGTCATGATCTTTGTCAGGTAAATCGTCATATACTTTTTCAGCTGACTGCTTTTATCTGAAAAATCTTCTGCTGTTATGACATCAATCATCATTTTGTTTACTCGAATCTGCTGATCAATTCTGCCGATCATGACCTTTTCATTCACAGACTGATCGTCACGCCCGATGAAATAGTGATACAGATTCACATCCATATAATACAGGCGTTTCACATACGGAAGCGGCTGAAATGCAAAAATATTGTCTACATAAAAGGTATGCTTCGGAAGTACGAGCCCACAGTCCTTAAGCAGCTGCGTGCGGTAAATAATATTGTGCATCAGAATGTACTGTGTCTGACGCATATGCCGCATGGCGTCCCATTCAAACACCTCGTCACGCGGAAATACATTTGCAAAACGCATCAGCTTTTTATGGTGAACGCCGACTTTATCATACACAAAGTTCGCCAGCAACATGTCCACACCGCCTTCCAGCTCCAGGACCTTCAGACGTTCTATGATCTTTTCCAGCGCCTTGGTATTCACCCAGTCATCACTGTCGACTACTTTATAGTACAGTCCGGTTGCATTGCGAAGCCCTGTATTTACAGCCTCTCCATGTCCGCCGTTCTCCTGGTGTACGGCCTTGATGATGCCAGGATATTTTGCTGCATAGCTGTCTGCGATCTGCGGGGTACGGTCTTTCTGAGAACCATCGTCTACAATCAGTATTTCCACATCTTCCCCCAGCGGAAGCATGGACTTAATACACTTTTCCATATAGCTCTCTGAATTGTAGCACGGAATTGCCACGGATAATATTTTCATTTCTTACTCCTCTTCTGCTATCTTCTTCTCAAATAATACACTCTCTATGATTTCCATTTCTGAGCCTTTTTCATACTTCTCCTGTCCAAGACGGATGCTGAGATATTTTACATATGCGGAAAATGCCGCAGGAATCGGGTATTCCCGTTCTGTCCTTGCAGGTTCAATAAAAATGGAGCCGGAAAAATCTTCTGCATCTTCCACCTGAACCATATAGCCTGTCATCTGCCATTCTACATGGCTGAAAATATGCTTTGCATCGGGCAGCGGCATAATACGGATCGGACGAAACCCACAGTCTCTCGCATAATCCAGCGCCTCTCTCTGTTTCAGCCATCCCTCCAGATTCGGAAGCTCATACAGCCCCGCCAGAAGACCCTTGGACGGTCTTTTTCGAATCAGCGCCCGCTCGCTGTCGCGAATCACCAGAACCGTTCGCTTTTCGACTCTCCGCGCCTTCTTTGGCGCCTTGACCGGCAACTCCATCTGACAGTCATGCGCTTTTGCATAGCAGCGATCCTTTACCGGACACCGCTCACACTCCGGTGCTCCGTTTGGCAGGCAGACAGTTGCCCCCAGCTCCATCAGCGCCTGGTTAAATACCCCCGGCGCTTCTTCCGGCATGATTTCCCGAAGCCTGTCCTCATACTGACGTTTTACAGACTGCTTCATAACATCCTGCGCATCACCCGTTATGCGGCTGATCACACGCAGCACGTTGCCGTCCACAGCAGGAACTTTTTTTCCGTATGCAATGGAGGCGATTGCTCCCGCCGTATAGCTTCCGATTCCGGGCAGACCAAGTAGCGCGCTGTAGGAAGCCGGCAGCTCGCCTCCGTAGTTTTCCATCACAAGCTGCGCTGCTTTTTGCATATTCCGGACTCTGTTGTAATATCCAAGCCCTTCCCACAGCTTCAAAAGCCGCTCCTCCTGGCAGACAGCAAGAGACGCCACATCAGGAAGCGCCTGCGTAAAGCGCGCAAAAAAAGGCTTTACCGCCTCTACTCTTGTCTGTTGCAGCATAATCTCTGACACCCAGACATAATACGGAAGCGGGCGCTCCCTCCAGGGAAGCACCCGCGCATGTTCCCCAAACCATATAAGAAGAGGCTCCGGAAGATTCTCCAGCCTGCTCCCGCCTATCCCTGCTGCATCTTCTGCTGTATATTCTGTTCTTTTTTTCGTCTTGTTTACTCCTGTCATTTCTGACCTGTCTGCGAATCGTTCTTTTTCATTTTCCATTCGTCCATTATATACTGAAATTGTGTTCTTGTCAGCATCTTTATCATTTTTCATATTTTCTTTTGAAAGTTGATAAATGACAGTTTACGTTGTCAAAAACGTCGAATACCCTTTCCTCCGAAGCGCTTCCTCCATTCTTACCGCATTATCGAGCTGGCGGAATGCCCCTACCTGCACTTTGTAAAAATTGTCCTCATACAAAATGTACGCCGGGAAATTCTGTCCCAAAAGCTGGTACAGCAAATCCTCGGCGTACTCTCTGCGCCGGAACGCACCTGTCTGCACACGGTAATACCGTTCCTGTGCCCCGATGCTTCCGGCTCCCAGGGTCTTCAGCACGCCGTCTGCTATGGCGCGCGCGACCGCATCAAACTGTTCATCAAAAAGTTCATTATCCGCATCTGTATTCAGAAATCCTGCTTCCACCAAAACTGCCGGCATCTGTGACCTGCGAAGAACCACAAGGCCCGGCCGCTCTTTCACGCCAAGATTGCGAAATCCAACCTGTGAAAGCGCTTCATTGATATTTTCTGCCAGCTCCACCTTTTTTCCGGATTTATCATATACCAGCGTCTCCACACCGGAATACTGATTTGCCTCCGGACTTGAATTTCGATGAATGGAAATCAGAAAATCTCCGCCCTCCCGGTTTGCAATCTGAGCCTTCTCAAACGGGGTGTCATACACATCCTCCGTCCTCGTAAATGCGACATCCACTCCGTTTCTCTCCAGAATTTCTCCTACCGCAAGCGCCAAGCGCAGCGTATCGTCCTTTTCGTTCCTCCCCTCGTACACAGCTCCCGGTTCCGGGCCGCCGTGCCCTGCATCCAAAATCACTTTCGCCACTTTACAGCCTCCAGCCGTATATTCCTTCGTATTATTATATGCGGCGAATTAAGATTGTGCTCCTTTTATAGTTCCGTCCTCACATTTCTTTGCCGTAAAACTCCTGAAAGCCTGATATGTCTATCTGCGAATGCCCCGCACAATGCGATAATAGCTCCGTGATGTAATCAGGTAAACCACTGCATAGAACAGCCCAAAAACCGCGAAACAGATCAGATTTGTGTACAGCAGCACTCTTGATTCCATAATGCCGAAGACCAGAAGCAGTTTCTGTACAATTGGAAATGCAAAACATGTATGCAGTCCTGCCAGAAGCAGCGGAAGCAAAAATACGGTGAGCATCTGGGAATGGATGCTGCTACGGATCTCCCGGTCTGTCATGCCGACCTTTTGCATGATATCAAATCTCGACTGATCCTCCAAACCTTCCGAAATCTGTTTGTAATACATAATCAGAACCGTAGCTGCCAGAAACACAATCGCAAGCAGGATTCCCAGAACAAACAATCCGGAAAACAGAGCGTAAAAATCAGCCTTCTCCGCTGCACGGCACTCTCTTCTGATACGCGGCATTTTATCATTTTCTCCAAATGCCTGATCTATTCCGTCACTAATCTCTGCCGCAATCTGCTGCTGTACTTCTTCATCGGCTGGCAGATCAAAGCCATAGTACCAGGTCATGGCAACACCACTCTCATTGAATTTCTCCTCCCCTATTTCCGCAAACCGGTCCAGATACGATTTATCCGGCACAAAAACAAATAATGAATCCAGAATTGTTGACATGGCGTCTCCATTATCAATAAAACGATCCACCGTCTTTTTGACGGTCCAGGTATCGCACTCTTCTAGCGTCAGTGTGGCGTAATCGTAAGCTGCATTTGCCGTATAGAGAATGACCTCATTTTCATTCAGGCTCTCCGTCTGTCCCATCAGACGGTTGTAATCCTCCAGCGGTATCAGATAAATATCCCGGATCTTTGAAAAATCTATCATTCCAAAGTTTTGATTCAGTTTCTCTTCATTCAGATACACCTGATTTCCTTCAAAATACCCGCCAACAGACATATAACGGTATTGCAATACATTTTCCTGCTCTATCTGATTGCGGTTCAAAATCTCATCCACTGTATCTGAAATCTTCTGCTGCTGCGCCTCATCCGAAGTATACGCATACAGCTCAATCTCGCGCGGATATCGGCCCATAAGGCGCGCCTCATTACCAAAATACAGAGAGGATGTCGCAGAAAGCATTACAAGGACCATTGTTGACAGCACACAGATAGATGCAAGACCCGCGCCATTTCGCTTCATCCGGTATACCATGGACGAAACCGAAATAAAATGATTTGCCTTGTAATAATATGTTTTATTCTTCTGAAGTATCCTGCACAACAGGACAGAACCCGCGACAAAAATAAGATACGTGGCAACAATTACCATTCCTACCGCTATAAAAAACATCATAAATGCAGACATCGGGTCTTCAATGCTGACTGCTATGAAATAGGCTGCCCCCAGCATTCCAAATCCCACAATCGCTAAAAACCAGTTCCCTTTCGGTGGCTTTTCTCCCACTTCAGCGCTGTGCAGAAGATCAATTGGCTTTGCTTTTCCCACCTGAAACAGTGCATTGCACAGAAGCAGCAAGAAGATCAGTAAAAAAAGTTTCACAGATTCCCAAACAGCCCGGGTATCTATAGTAAAGCTCATCGTAACCGTTCCTTCCAGAACGTACCCAAGCCAAAGTTCTGCCAGCTTTGAAAACAGAATACCGCAGAAAATCCCCCCTGCAAGTGAAATCACTGCCACTGTTCCGTTTTCCCAGACCAGAATCCTTGCAAGATTTTTCTTGCCCATTCCGAGAATGTTATAAAGGCCAAATTCCCGTTTCCTGCTTCTGATCAGAAACGAATTGGTATAAAACAGAAAGATCACTGAAAATACAATAAACACGCCGCTTCCCAAGGAAAGCATCTGCTGCAGACTATTCCCGCCTTTTATGGACGCAATATCTTTGCTTTTCATCAGAAAATTCAGAATATAATACATCATGATCATTCCAATACAAGCGAGAAGATACGGTACGTAAATCCTGTAATTTTTCATCATTCCGGTAACAGCCAGCCTTGAATAAATTTTACCCTTTTTCTCTCTCATGACCGGTCACCACCTGTCGCGAGCATCGTGAGCGTATCGGAAACCTTCTGGTAAAGCTGTTCATTCGTACTGGTTCCCCGGTAAATCTGGTGAAACACCTCTCCATCTTTGATAAAAAGCACCCTTCCGGCATGGCTGGCCGCTTTTACGGAATGCGTTACCATCAAAATTGTCTGGCCGTCCTGGTTTATCGTACTGAACATCCGCAGAAGTTCATCTGTTGCCTTGGAATCAAGCGCTCCCGTCGGCTCGTCTGCCAGCACAAGCTTCGGCTGTGTAATCAGCGCCCGCGCTACGGCTGCACGCTGCTTCTGGCCTCCGGATACCTCATATGGGTATTTGTCCAGCAGGCTTGTAATTCCTAGCTTTTCTGCAATCGGCGCCAGTCGTTTTTCGATTTCCCGGTAAGACATATTTGCCAGTACAAGCGGCAAATAAATATTGTCCCGCAGGGTAAATGTATCAAGCAGATTAAAATCCTGGAATACGAAGCCAAGATTATCCCGGCGAAAAGCTGCTTTATCAGCCTCACGGATTCGCGAGAGATCCTGCCCTTCCAGAAGCACCGTTCCGCCTGTCGGCTTATCAAGCGCTGCCAGAATATTCAGCAGCGTTGTTTTTCCGGAGCCGGACTCTCCCATGATCGCCACGTATTCTCCGCTCTCAACCTGAAATGAGACATTCGTCAGAGCCTTTACCTGATTCCCGCCAAAACGCGTCGTATAAGTTTTCTTTAAATTATTCACGGCCAGAATTGCCATATCGATTCCTCCTCGTTCAACAGTTTATTTCTTTGTTCTGGCACAGTATAACAGTCAATGTCTCCCGCTACCATCGATATAGCTTACATCTGCCTTACAGTTTTGTAAGGCTGCATTTACCTCCGCGTTTGCCGCCTACTCAACCTCCAGCTCTGCATTTTTGAGATCAATCCTTACCTCTGTTCCTTCTCCCGGCACGGAAGTTACCAAAATTCTGTGGCCGAGATTGTCACAGATACGGCGGCACAGATACAGTCCAATCCCACTGGCCCTTTGATCCGTTCTTCCGCCATTTCCGGTGTAGCTCCGCTCAAAAATACGCGGCAGATCCTCCGATGCAATTCCGATTCCGGTATCCCGGATGCACAGCGTTTTCGGTTTTTCCACAGTAACCGTAATACTGCCGGACGGCGTATATTTGAGCGCATTGGAAAAAATCTGATCAAGAACAAACGTCAGCCATTTTTCATCCGTCACAACGTATACGCCTGTATTTTCATAATTCAGCTGGATGCGTTTGCGGATAAAAACAGACGCATGTCTTCGGATGACCTGTTTGAGCATTTTATCCAGGCTGTACTCTTTGATCATGTAATCAGTAGAATCCCCGTCCAGCCGCAGATAACACAGTACCATATCAACATACTGCTCCACCCGCTGCAGTTCTTCCGCAAGCTCTAGGCTCTCCGGCGCCTCGCTGCCCTGAAGAATCAGACGCATGGCCGCAATCGGCGTCTTAATCTGATGGACCCACAACGTATAATATTCTACCAGCTCCCGGTAATTCTCTTCTTTTTCCGCAGACAGCTTCCGCCCCCATACAAGCAGTGTCTGAGCAATTTCCTGATAATCCGCCTCAGTCAGATTTGCCGCACACGGCAGATTGTCCAGTGTAACAAAAGCTTCCCTGGCAACCTGCTGCAGTCTTATGTGCTTGTAACGGAACTTTCCATAATCAATCAAAATAAGTATGCCTCCAAAAAAGGCACAAATCGCTGCCGCATATCCGACTGCCGCCACTGGCAGATGGTACAGTCCAAAAACAACCGCCTCAACCAAACAAAAGCCTGCAAAAAGCAGAAAGCCTTTCCAATGCATTTGCAGATAGCTGCCAAACAGCTGACTACTCCTCTTTTTCTTCACACATCTTTTCCTCCGTTTCCTTCTACTTTCTGGCAAACTTGCTCTTCCCGGCTTTTTATTCCACTAGATATCCCATTCCTTTTTTGGTCACAATAAAATCCGTCAGGCCTGCGTCTGCCAGCTTTTTCCGAAGCCGCGTGATATTGACGGTGAGCGTATTCTCATCCACAAAACTGTCCGTCTCCCAAAGACGCTGCATGAGGGTGTCCCGGCTGACCACCTTTCCCTTTCGCTCCATCAGTGTCTGCAAAATCCGGTAATCATTCTTCGTCAGCTCAATGCGCTCACCCTGATAACTGAGGCTCGCATCCGACAGATTCAGGACTGCGCCGCGCGCCTGCAAGGTCTCAGAGGCTACTCCAAAATCATAGGTCCGCCGCAGAATTGCCTGCAACTTTGCCATCAGGACATTCAAGTCAAACGGTTTCGCAATAAAATCATCCCCGCCCATATTCATGGCCATTACGATATTCATACTGTCTGAAGCGGATGAAATAAATACGATCGGCACCTTTGATATCTTTCTGATCTCACTGCACCAGTGATAACCGCCGTAAAACGGCAGCATGATGTCCAGCAGCACAAGCTGCGGATCAAATGCCTGAAATTCCGCAACAATATCCTGAAAATTCTCTGCGCACTTCGCCTCCAGCCCCCACAGACTGATCTGCTTTTGCATGGCCTGCGCAATTGCCATGTCATCCTCCACAATCAAAATCCGGTACATCCTTCCTCCTGTTCCTCTGCCCTGGCAGACATTTTTTATAAAAAATATAAAAATCAATTATGTGTCGCGTGCGATAAATCTGTCCAGTCCTAAATTATTCTTGAAAAATTTTCTCTGTAATGTTATATTAAACGTAGAAACAGGGAAAGCCAGAGAAGCGGCCTACCCCTCAAAAGTTTGCAACTAAACTTTACAGCTTAGCCGTCAACTATTGCAGTAGTTGGCGGCTATTTTCTGTCCTTGAAAATCTGATAACACAGACCAACAAGGGCCATAATGAATGTACAAAACAAGAAAAATTCCTCGTATGTAATCACTGGCAATCCCTCCTTTCTTCCGTCCGGAGGGTAGCCCCTCCGAATATGGAGGGCAAGCCGCCTTGGCTCTCTGGTTTCCCATATGCAAAATATAACACAGTTCCCGGCTTCCTGCAATGCATTATGCTGTCGGCTTGCCTTATTTATCAGCGTTTCCTTCTTCTTTTGAATCTGCATATTTTCTTTCAGAAGGTGGATCTGACTTTTAATCTGCACTTTCATCTGATTAAGCTTATCGATTAACATCGATATATCTTTATTGATCTCCATTCGTTTCTGCTGAAGCTCTACTGGTTCAAACACTCCCGTCAGTTGCAAACAGCTGAATCCTGCGGTATATCTCCTCTGTCTGTTCCAGACCATTCTTTCATATCATCCCAGTAATAATATCCCGGATTGATCACGCAGATCAAAGTCGTTTCTTCGCTGTCATACGAAGGAACAGACCTGTAATTCAATGCTGAAAGCATAACAAAAAGTGCCAGGGCAACCGCCCCTAACTCCAGAATTGTACGTTTCATCTTCCACACCGGTCTTTCTGTTTGAATTTCTTACTTCTATCAGCATATATCATAACACGAAATCTGCCTCAAATCCACCTAACTCACGCCCTTCCCCTCCGTCGAAATCATTTTGTTTTTCCTGGCTTTCCGCCGACTCTGCGCCTGCATATCAACTATATTTTGTGCTTGACGCCCTGTGCCTGCAACGATATACTTGATCTGATATGGTATCCTTTGAATATGAAACTGATTCCTGGCACGATACGCAAATCGCAGGACTTTTTCAAATCAGTCCCATGGTAAAATACATAAAAGGAGCACGAATATATGAACTATGACGTTATCATTGTCGGGGCCGGACCGGGCGGTATTTTTTCTGCCTACGAGCTGACCCAGAAAGACCCTTCTATAAAAATTGCCGTTTTTGAATCCGGCTACCCGCTTGAAAAGAGACACTGTCCGATCGACGGCAAAAAAGTAAAAAGCTGCATCAAATGTAAAACCTGCGCGATCATGAGCGGCTTCGGTGGCGCAGGCGCTTTCTCTGATGGCAAGTACAACATTACCAACGATTTCGGCGGCACGCTGTACGAACATATCGGCCGTTCCATGTCCACAGACCTGATGAAATACGTCGACGAAATCAATATCACTCATGGCGGTGAAGAAACCCGCATGTTTTCTACTGCTGGCACTAAATTCAAAAAGCTCTGCCTTCAGAACAAACTGAAGCTTCTGGATGCCTCTGTGCGCCATCTTGGCACTGATATTAATTACATTGTATTGGAAAATCTGTATGCGGAACTGAAGGAAAAGGTAGATTTTTATTTCCTGAGCCCGGTCGATAAGATTGAAATCCTTCCGGATGGATATCGGGTATGGTATATGGAAAAAAGCGGAGAATTCCAGACAGCCCAGTCCGCAGACTGCTCGAAATGTATCGTCTCAGTAGGCCGCAGCGGCAGCAAATGGATGGAAAAAATCTGTAATGAGCTGGACATCCCGACCAAATCCAACCGCGTGGATATCGGCGTGCGCGTAGAGATTCCGGCTGTTATTTTCTCGCATCTGACAGATGAGCTCTATGAAAGCAAAATCGTATACCGCACCGAAAAATTCGAAGACAATGTACGTACCTTCTGCATGAACCCGAACGGCATCGTTGTAAATGAAAACACAAACGGCATTGTGACGGTCAACGGGCATAGCTATGAGGGTTCTGAGAAGCAGACAGAAAACACAAACTTTGCACTCCTCGTCGCAAAGCATTTCTCTGAACCGTTCAAAGACAGCAACGGCTACGGCGAAAGCATCGCACGCTTATCCAACATGCTAGGCGGCGGTGTAATCGTACAGAGATTTGGCGATCTGGTCCGCGGAAGACGCAGCAACGCAAAACGAATCGAGGAAGGACTGGTCACACCGACACTCGGCGCGACACCGGGAGATCTGAGCCTCGTTCTGCCAAAGCGGATTCTGGACGGAATTATTGAGATGATTTATGCGCTTGACAACATTGCGCCCGGAACAGCAAACGACGATACGCTTTTGTACGGTGTCGAAGTAAAATTCTACAACATGGAAGTCGATATTGACGAAAACCTTGAAACCAGATACAAAGGACTTTATATCATCGGGGACGGCAGCGGAGTGACACATTCTCTGTCTCATGCCTCAGCCAGCGGCGTCTATGTAGCGCGGCACATTACAGGAACCGCTACACAAACCGTGTAACCAGGAATCCTCTCCATTTACTATAACAATCGTGATTGTCCTTTCCTTTACAGGAACAAATGACACACGTTTATACATTAAAGTGATATAGCGCTTGACTTCTTTGCTTTAAAGCGCTATAATCTGACATGTCGAAAGACAAAAGTATTCTGTAATCTATTTGAGGAGGATTCTATTTATGAAAAAACAAGTTTTAGCTGTTCTTCTTTCTGCTTCTGTGGCTGGCAGCATGTTCGGAATGTCTGTATCTGCGGAAGAAAAATCCTTTACTGTTGGTATTTGCCAGCTTGTACAGCACGACGCGCTGGATGCCGCTACACAGGGATTCAAAGATGCACTGACCGAAGAGTTCGGCGATGCTGTTACCTTTGATGAGCAGAACGCGCAGGGTGACTCCAATACATGTTCCACCATCGTCAACAGTTTTGTCTCAAACGGTGTTGATCTGATTCTTGCAAACGCAACGCCTGCACTCCAGGCTGCTGCTGCCGCTACAAGCGAGATTCCGGTTCTCGGTACTTCTGTGACGGAGTACGGTGTGGCACTTGCACTTGACGATTTTGACGGTACCGTAGGCGGAAACATTTCCGGTACATCAGACCTTGCTCCGCTTGACGAACAGGCAGCTATGCTGCACGAACTGTTTCCGGATGCAGAAAAAATCGGTCTTCTGTACTGCTCTGCTGAGGCAAATTCTCAGTATCAGGTAGATACCGTAAAGACTGCGCTTGAAGAGTTCGGCTACACCTGTGAATATTATGCATTCTCAGATTCCAACGATTTGTCGGCCGTAGCTACCACTGCTTCTTCTGAATCTGACGTAATTTACGTACCGACAGACAATACGGTAGCGTCCAACACGGAAATTGTAAACAACATCTGCCAGCCGGCAGGCGTACCGGTGATTGCCGGTGAAGAAGGAATCTGTGCCGGATGTGGCGTTGCCACACTTTCGATCAGCTATTATGATCTCGGCGTAGGCACCGGAAAAATGGCTGCACGCGTTCTGAATGGAGAGGATATTTCTACCATGGCTGTTGAATATGCTCCGAACTTCACAAAGAAATACAACGCACAGCTCTGCGAAACGCTTGGCGTTACAGTTCCGGAAGATTACGTAGCCATCGAAGCTGCTGAATAAATTATTTTATTTCCTGGAAATTATTTTTAAAACAGACACTCTGTTTTGACAATTCATTTTGCAGACATACAATTCGGACAGCGGGAAGAAGCTTTTTCTCTCGCTGTCCATTTGTGCAAAAGGATGGCACCTCTTTTTCCGAGGCTTGTACTTTTGATTTTACATTATTTGCACTGAAAATTTGGGAGGAACTATACGAATGGAAATTATGAACCTGATTAACGCTTTGCCTGGTGCTGCCGCACAGGGCCTGATCTGGGGCATCATGGCAATCGGCGTCTATCTGACTTACCGCATACTCGATGTCGCGGACCTTACCGTGGACGGAACGATGTGCACGGGCGGCGCCGTATGTATTATGATGATGTTAAATGGCTGTAATGTCTGGGTTGCTATGCTGGCTGCCACTGGAGCTGGGATGCTGGCTGGTCTGGTCACAGGCATTTTTCACACTTTTATGGGAATCCCGGCTATTCTCTCCGGTATTCTCACTCAGCTTTCCCTGTACTCCGTAAACCTGAAAATCATGGGAAAAGCCAATCAGGCGATTAACGTAGACAAATACGACCTTCTCGTTTCCCTTCGCTACATAAAAAATGTCCCGGTATGGGAGAATACAATTCTGATTGTTGCAATCGCCATTATCGCGCTGATTGCTCTTCTCTACTGGTTTTTCGGTACAGAGCTTGGCTGCTCCCTGCGCGCAACAGGCTGCAACCCAAACATGTCCCGCGCACAGGGCATCAATACGAACTTCGGCAAAGTACTCGGCCTCATGCTTTCAAATGGCCTGGTAGCCCTCTCGAGCGCGCTGCTCGCACAGTATCAGGGATTTGCTGATGTCAATATGGGCCGCGGCGCCATCGTAATCGGTCTTGCTGCCGTTATCATCGGAGAAGCAATCTTCGGAAAGATTTTCCGCAACTTTGCACTTTCTTTGTTAAGTGTTGTGCTCGGCTCCATCCTGTATTACCTTGTACTACAAACGGTCATCTGGCGCGGTATCGATACAGACCTTCTGAAACTGCTCACCGCAGTTGTCGTTGCAGTCTTTCTTGCGGTTCCGTACTGGAAAAGTAAATATTTCTCAAAACCGGTAAAGAAGGGAGGAAATGCAAATGCTTGAATTACAAAATCTCTATAAGACCTTCAATCCCGGCACAATCAACCAGAAAACAGCCTTAAACGGGCTCTCTTTAAAATTGAAAGACGGAGATTTCGTCACCGTGATCGGCGGTAATGGCGCAGGAAAATCCACAATGCTCAACGCAGTGGCCGGCACCTGGTTCGTCGATGAAGGAAAGATACTGATTGACGGAACAGATGTTACGAAACTGCCGGAATACAGACGCGCCGCTTATCTTGGACGTGTCTTCCAGGATCCCATGACCGGCACTGCCGCAACAATGGAAATCCAGGAAAACCTTGCACTCGCAAAACGTCGCGGCAAACCGCGCCTTCTGCGCAAGGGTATCACAAAAGCAGAACGAGAGGAATACCAGGAACTTCTTAAAATTCTCGGCCTCGGCCTTGAGAGCCGTCTTACTTCAAAAGTAGGTCTCCTCTCCGGCGGCCAGCGCCAGGCACTGACGCTGCTTATGGCAACGCTCCAGAAACCAAAGCTTCTCCTGCTTGACGAACACACAGCTGCTCTGGACCCAAAGACAGCTGCCAAGGTTCTTGAAATCACCGAAACGATCATAAGCCGCGACCATCTCACAACGCTGATGATCACCCACAACATGAAGGATGCTATCCGCCACGGAAACCGCCTAATCATGATGATGGACGGAAAGATTATTCTCGACATTGAAGGAGAAGAAAAAAAGAAGCTGACCGTTCGCGATCTGCTGGATCAGTTCGAACAGGCCAGCGGAGAACAGTTTGCAAATGACTCTGCATTACTCGGATAACGATTATAAAAGTAAGAAAGCCACTTCACAATTCATAAATCGTGAAGTGGCTTTTTGGGTCCTTTCAGCAAATTTGCTCTGCAACTAAATCCCATTTTCAGTATTATATTTTATTTTCCTGTCACTCTTTTTTCTTCCTCAGAAGTAAGAAGCCAAGTGCAGCCAATACAGCCCCTACTCCCAGCAGTCCGGTAATCTCCATCACACTTAACTGAGGTTTTACAAGAAACGGTAGAATCCGCCCTGCTTCTTCCGGATATTTCAGGCTCATCATAGAACCCAAATTATTTAGGCAATGAAGGGCCATTGCAGGATAAATACTGCCGGTCCGATATATCAGAAATGCAAACAACATTCCTAACAGAGCAGTCGGAAGCAACTTAACAAGACTCATATGGAAAGCACCAAACACAAAGCCGGAAATCACAATTGCCCAGAACGGACTTTTTAACCGTTCCCGCAAGCTTCCAAAAAGCAGGCCACGAAACAGTGTTTCCTCACAGATCGCCGGCATCAGAGCCGTAACTGCCAGCAAGGCAGGAAGCGGAGCCTCAACAATTGGAGCGAATGTCGTTTCCAAATCTGCTGTGCTTTGCGGCATCAAATTCATTAGAATCGCAGAAAGTGCCAGAAGCAAACAATATGTGCCAAGGTAGAGAATAACACTTCCAATCAGAGTCCCCTTTTGTGGCTTTTTCAGTGAAAACAACGTCCTTACATCACTCTTCATATACCAAACAACAAGAACCGGAACCGTTACAATCAAAAGCTGATTCACTGCCGTTCCATTCAAGCTGCCGAGTCGTACTGCTGCCATTGTGCCCACATAAAGTGTCAACAACAGAACCACAACGATTGAAATCGTCACATCACCGAGTGCCGGTACGGTTCCCTTTTTTATATCCGACCGTTTCTGGAAAATCCGAAAGCTTCGAAACCCGTCAGAAAACAGAATTGCCTCACTGTCGTACAGCTTTGCCAGAATCCATGCAATCAGAATACTACAGCCAAAGTTTACCACCATCGTAATTCCAACCAGCGACATCTGAAGTTGTCCGGAAATCATCTGTTTCACCATCAGAGATACATTAACAATCGGAATCATCGCTGTTTTGTAGTCCAGCTGTATACTTGGAACCATAGCAGTCATGGATGCAAACATCACCACCAGGAGCACCGGCGTAATATAATTATTAGCCTCTTTAAAGCTCTTTGCAAACACGCAGAAGCACATGCACAGAGCCGTGGCAAGAAGTGCTGTGGCAATCAGCGTAATCAGCAAAAGCGGAATATACGGAAGTATGGCAGTAAAGGAAATCCCCTGAAACTGCTCCGCCACCGTATCGGAAAGGCCAAACATCAAAAACAACACAGACCCGCCCAGTGACAAAACTGAAAGTACTGCTGTCACACATGCAAAAAGAGAGACCGAGATAAACTTGCTGAATATCATCTGGAAATTCGTAACAGGAAGCGTCAGTAGTGTCTCCAGCGTTCCTCGTTCTTTCTCCCCTGCCGTCGCATCAATGGACGGATAAACAGCGCCAAGCAGAATCGTAACCATAAGCATCAGTCCGATGCTTCCGCCAATATCCATGCCAAAACTCTCTGACATAGTCGCACTGTCTCTCGATTCATATACCACCGGATACAGCGCACGTTCGTCCAGACCTGCCTGCTTCAGGCTCTCTGTCAGGAGCTCTTCACGGTACAGCTCCAGTACCTGCTCCACAGCGCGTCTTGTACTGTTCGCTCCTTCATCGGTCGACGCATAATCAAGCAACACGTTAAGGGTACCATCCGCCTCCCGTGACATTTCCATCCGGACTGCCCCCGTACGATTAGCAGACGCATTTTCTGTGTCCACACGCTCCTCTGTCGGCTGACTGCCCTCCTCTATACGCTTCTGTCCTGGCTGGAACTCCAGCTGCCAGTCAATCTCATCCTCGTGTTCTTTGTAAAGCCGTTCAAGTGCATTCACTTCTTCCTCATACTGCGCGTTATATTCCACAATATGTGCTTCAATCACCTGAGACTGCATAAACATACTGACCGCGAGCGACATTCCGATGATGATCAAAGGATACAGAAGCATTGGGACTACTACCATCATAATCAATGTTTTTTTGTCCCTGAGGATATCCCGAACCTCTTTTTTGATCAGAATCCCAATTTTTTTCATATCCGGTTCCCCCCTTTCTCCTGTACCCGAACATTATCTGCATAATTCTCATAAATTGCATGAAACGCATCCCGCAGACTGCTGCATCCTGTCTGCTCCATCAAAGCCTGCGGAGTTCCCTTTGCAACGATACGACCGTTTTGAATCATATAAATACGATCACAGAGAAATTGTGCCTCTTCCAAATAGTGCGTGGAATAGAGCACTGTTTTTCCATTTTCTTTCTGCTTTTTCATGAAATGAATGATCGCATCTGCGCTCAAAATATCCAACCCTAAAGTTGGCTCATCTAAAATATATATTTCCGGGTCTGCCATCAGACATCTTGCAATCGATGCGCGCTGCATTTGCCCTGTGGAAAGCTTTTCAATCCGGTTATCTGCAAAGCCTTGCATATCCAGTACCTGAAATATTTCTGCAATTCTGCCTTCGATCTCTGCTTTTGTAAAGCCATAAAGCTCGCCTAAAAAGCCCAGATATTCCCGAATCGAAAAACGTGGATACAGTTTTGTATTTCCGGAGAGATAGCCGATTGCTGCCTTTTTTTCGGTCAGCTCCAAAAGCTCTTTCTCAGATTGATTAAAAATTCGGACATTCCCTTCCGTCGGCGTCATCAGCATCCCCAGCATACGCAGTAGCGTTGTCTTTCCGGCTCCGTTCGGACCAAGGATTCCTATAATCTCTCCTGCATCGGCATGCAATGATACACGGTCAACTGCCAAAAATTCCTCCTTTTTTGTCTTTCTTCCCTGCTTCACACTTCGTTCAAACTTCTTACACAGCCCTGTAACTTCTATCATTCCTCATCCTCACTTTCTTCCTCCAATACACGTACGCGCCTCTGATAAAACGCCGTGCCAAGGCACAGAAGCAGCAACGTAATCAACGTAGTCAGCAACCCAGAAAAGCCCGCCGCTCCTGCAGCTGCTTTCCAGTTGTAATGAGCACCTGATCTTTTCGCGTAATCAATCAGATATAATACTGCTACGATAAGTCCGCTTATGATACTGACTACAATATTGGTTCTGGCCCCGGCCTGAATGTGACGATCCCAAATTCCATTCTTCACACACATGACGAACGTATAGATGCCCACAGCCATGAAACATAGCAGCTCAACCAGAACGTCCTTTTTTGAAACTCCTGTCATCACCTTTATAATCAGATCGAACGCAATCAGAATATACAGCATCCAAAAACCCGTCTTTTCAATATGAAGCAGTTTCTGTTCCTGCATTTCATCCAGATTGTTCTTCAAGATTTTTCTATTTCTCTTCATTCTCATCATCCTCCCAGAACAGTTCATCAAGCGTCTTGCCCAGCACATGACAAATGGACAGGCACAATTTAATGGTCGGATTATAATCCCCCTTCTCAATTGCATGAATCGTCTGCCTCGAAACCTGTACTGCTTCCGCCAGATCCTTTTGCGACATGTCAAGCAATGCCCTGGCTGCTTTCAATTTCAGATTCTTCATTTATTTTTAACCTATCCCCTCCTCTTTTTCCATTTCTATGCACTATCATATTCCTTCTATGTCATTTTGTCAATTATATTTTACTTTTTGTAATATCATATAGTGAACAAAGAACTTTACACAGCCCACAATGGTATACTGCTTCCTGTTTTCCCAATTACCTTAGAGACCAATGCATAATATACAAAAACAGCAAAAAAGACAGCCTCAACTTACCAGGTGCTGTCTTTTTTACTTTTTTTACTCTTTCTTTTACTCTTCTATCTACTGTCTGTCCGTGCTATATATTTTTCACACTTTTCATAAAAAACAGAATACTCGCGCACTGCCGCCTCAGCCATAACCGGGTCGTGAGCTTTGAGCGCATACACAATTTTCTCATAGTACAGAACCGCTTCTCCAGCAGTATTTAACATCAACGTTTCTTTGGCTGCTCTCCCGGTAAATATATGTTTCATTGCCCGAACCAAAATCTCCAACAGCGGATTCCCCACAGCCTCTGCAATTTCTGCGAAAAAGGCAAAATCCAACTCCCAGTATTCTTTTTCTGTATAGTCCCCGCAGTTCATCTTCTCAAGCAGCTTTTCCATTTCGAGAAGCTGCTCCTGTGTCACACGCCCCGCAGCTTCCCTGCATACGGCTGTCGCCAGAATCATCCATGCTTCACAAACTGCCTTATCCTCGATCTGATCCATTGCAATCATACGGCCGATAACATCTGATAACTTCTCCGCTTTCGGCTTTGTGATATAAGATCCTGTCCCATTTCTCAGATCTACAAGCCCTCGTTCTTTCAAAAGCTTAAGAGCTTCCCGGATGACATTCCGGCTGACTGAAAACTCGTCCGCAAGCGCCTGCTCGGACGGCAGCTTTGTTTCTTCTGCAAAACTGCCGGAAATCATCCACTCTTCAAGCTGGTCTGCTACCTGTTCATAAAGGTTCACTCTCGATACAGCAAACTCTTCCCTTGCCATGCGTCTAAATCCTTGCCACGCCGCTCTTTCTTGCCGCCTCGGCAACTGCCTTTGCCACAACATCTTTCACACGCGGATCAAATGCTGCCGGAAGAATATACTCGGCATTCAACTCCTCATCACTCACAAGAGATGCAAGCGCATATGCAGCAGCTACCTTCATCTCATCGTTGATATCACTTGCACGCACGTCCAGGGCGCCGCGGAAAATGCCAGGGAAAGCAAGAACATTGTTCACCTGGTTCGGATAATCACTGCGTCCTGTAGAAATAACAGCAGCACCGCCTGCCTTTGCCTCTTCCGGGAAAATCTCCGGGGTCGGGTTCGCACATGCAAAGATGATCGGATCGCGACCCATGGTCTGGACCATTTCCTTTGTCAGGGTACCAGGCGCAGAAACTCCGATAAATACGTCAGCGCCTTTGATCACTTCGCTCAGGGGCCCTTTCTCACAGTTCTGGTTCGTAATCTCCGCCATCTCTTCTTTAATCGGGTTCAGTCCTTCTCTTCCTTTGTAAATTGCCCCATGGCGGTCTGTCATGATGACATTTTTCAGCCCCATACTCATCAGAAGACGGATAATCGCAATGCCGGCTGCTCCTGCACCGCTCGTCACAATCTTCACTTCACTGATATCCTTCTTTACCAGCTTCAGCGCATTGATCAGTCCTGCCAGCGTAATAACAGCCGTACCATGCTGATCGTCATGGAAAATCGGGATATCACAGCACTCTTTCAGTCTTTTCTCAATCTCAAAACAGCGCGGCGCACTGATATCCTCCAGGTTTACTCCGCCAAAGCTGCCTGCCAGAAGCGCTACGGTATTTACAATATCATCCACACTTTTGCTGCGCACGCAAAGCGGCACTGCATCCACATCGCCGAATGCCTTAAACAACACACATTTCCCTTCCATAACAGGCATACCTGCCTCCGGACCGATATCCCCCAGACCAAGAACTGCTGTACCGTCTGTCACAACAGCTACCGTATTCCAACGGCGAGTCAGCTCATAGCTCTTATTCACATCCTTCTGAATCTCCAGACAGGGCTGTGCAACGCCAGGCGTATAGGCCAGCGAAAGCGCCTCTTTGCTGTCAACCGAAGCCCGTGCCGTTACTTCTATTTTCCCTTTCCATTCATAATGCTTTTTCAATGACTCTTTTGCGTAATCCACACCGATCTCCTCCTGTTTACAATACTGATACTACACTTTTTTCACTTTATCTTCTTCTATTTTACTTCTTTTTTCCGCTTCGTCAACCACCATTTCCTTCTATCTCTGTATCTCTTTCGGAACATTTTCAATGATCCGTTTCTTAAGTCTTCTGCCCACCTGTCTTCTGCACTTTTTTTCTTAAACTTTTCTTGGGGAACTTTACTAACGATCAATATTATTTTATAATGGAGCAAATGTGCGCTAATTCGACAAATATTACGAAAAGGAGGAATTTTCCTTGTATATCCGCAGATTTATATCCGTATTAGCTGCCGCAATCTCTGTCGGCATCTGTGTTTTCATCACTTACATAAGCCGCGACGTGGATTTCGGCACAATCATTTTCAATCTTTCTTTCCTCGCCGTCATGCTTTTGATGGTCTTTGCAGCCTGTTCCGCGGGTATGTTCCGCCTTATGCAGATATGCAAAGGTCTGAAAAATGGCATAGCTGCTGTCAAAAACGGTACAGCCCAGACTTTAAATGCGTCAAATGGCACCCTTTCACTCTTTGAGAATGATTTTCTGGACGACTGTTACCAGCAGTACTGCCATATGACAGACGGCAATCCGGATGCTTCCTGCGATATCCGCGGCTTTATCAGTGAGGAATCCGTTGAGACTTATGTACATCGCGGCATTCTGGAGATGATTCCTGATATCCTCACCAGCCTCGGTATTCTTGGTACGTTTGTAGGCTTGGTCATGGGACTTCGCAGCTTTGACCCTTCCGGATATGAGCAGATGGCCGGTTCGATCACACCGCTGATCAATGGTATCAAAGTTGCGTTCATCACATCCATCTATGGTATATCACTGTCGCTTTCGTTCTCCTTTAACCTGCGCAGTGAATTTTCAAACCTTTCGACATTGATTGAAGAATTCCTTGACGTATATTATCTGAATGTACGTCCTCCTTATGAAGTAGATTCTCTGTCCCGCCTTCTGGAAGGACAGAAATCAAGAGAAGAAATGGCAAAGGATCTGACTTCTGTTTTTGTTGAACAGATGGCCAAAAGCTTTGAAGAAGTCATCACGCCAGCCTACGACCGCATGACAAACGGAATCAATCAGGTGGTTGCATCCTTCACACAGAGTCAGGCACAAGTTATGACTCAGGTCTGTGAGGCAGTCGTTCAGCAGATGCGCAGCGAATTAAACGATGACTTTGCTAAGCTCAGCGACACGATTCAAAATCTGGAAAAAGCGCAGCATTCCTACACTGATTTTATGGACCGTTCCATGGTCCGTCTGCAGCAGACTTTCGTGTCTATGCAGGAAAACATGTCCCAGATGGATGAGTACAACACCAGCTCCTTCGACAAACTAAATGCCGCGCAGCGTGAGGCCATGCGTGTCAACCAGGAGCAAAAAGAGACTTATCAAGATTATATCCGCTTTATGTATCAGTCCATTGAAAAGTTTTCCGAAGTATGGGAAAAGAACGGCGAAAAAATGCAGCAGTATACAGAAGAAATCGGCCGTATGGGACCCGTGCGTTCCAACCAGGAAATTCTTGACAGCCTGAACAACCTCGCAGCCCAGATTCGCGAGGTACAGCGAAGCCAGCATGCCGCCTCCCTGTCAGCCGAAATGAACGACAGTGAGACACAAACCGAAATGATTGCACGGACACTCCGCAAACTGGATGAGCTGACGGAGCTTGTCGATACCCCGAAGCTGTTCCGAAGCCGGAAAAAGAAATAATTTCTGATACAGCCGTGTACCAATATTCCAGAAAGTGAGTGACCACATGTATTCGAAACGCAAAAAAACCTATGAACGCCATAATATCTGGCGCTCCTATTCTGATATGATGGCGGGTCTGTTACTTCTTTTTGTACTTGTTATGTGTATTTCTTTTATGCAGGCTCAGAAAAATTATCAGGAAAAGCTTGCGGAAGAAGCCGCACACCAATTGACACAAGACCAGCTTCTCTCCGAACTCGAAGAACGCGAAAGTCTCGTTGCGTCCCAGCAAAGCGCACTGGACGAACAGTCTGCACTTCTTGCCAGACAGCAAAAAGATCTTGATTCGCAGACAGCGCTCGCTGCGCAGCAAAAAGCAGATCTTGATGCACAGTCTGCACTTGTGCTTTCCCAGCAGCAGGAGCTCGAAAGGCAAAATTCCCTGATGCTTCAGCAGCAGGCCGCCCTGGATGAGCAGGAGCAGCTAATGGCCCAGCAGCAGCAGAAAATTGAACAGATCATTGGTATCAAAGCTGATCTGATCGCTGATCTCAAACAGGAATTTGACCAGCAAAGCCTGAACGTGATTATTGACGAAGCCGACGGCTCTATCGCACTTGATTCCAACGTCCTTTTCGGCTACAACGAAAACGAACTGACGGACGAAGGAAACGCGATGCTGAGCGAAATCCTTCCGATCTATTGCAAGGTGCTGATGAACGAAAAGTATCAAGATTATCTGGCTGAAGTCCGCATAGACGGATACACTGATACAAGCGGGGATTATCTCTACAACCTGCGGCTTTCTCAGGAACGCGCCCTGGCAGTCGCCAACTATCTGATGACAAGCGCAGACTCCTTCCTGACCACGGAAGAACACGAAGCGCTTCGTTCCAAGCTGACAGCCAACGGCCACTCCATGAGCAACCCTGTATATACAGAAGACGGCCAGATCAACATGGACGCTTCACGCCGTGTGGAAATCAAATTCAGCCTGAAGGATGAGGAAATGATTAATGAATTGAAACAGATTCTTGACAAAAATGTAGAATAAATAGAGCATTTCAAGAAAACACCGCTCAATTGGCTGAATGTAATAAAATATAATAATATAAAAGAGGTATTGCAAAACTTTCGGTCTGCATATTGCGCAGATAGATCGAAACGTTTTGCAATACCTCTTTTAGGACATGAAAAAAGCGGGTGATGGGAATCGAACCCACGTATCCAGCTTGGAAGGCTGGTGTTCTACCATTGAACTACACCCGCAAATCTGTTCTTTTTAACAACAGATTTATTTTACCGCAAATCATTTAAAATGTCAACTAAAAAATATAAAAATATTTACCTCGGCTATTTATAATGAAAGTAAGGCAATCAGAGACTGCCTGAATAAATTTATTCAGGCAGTTCTGCATTTTTTTCTTTTCTTCTATTGTATTTTGTATTATCCTGTTTACAGCAATTGCGAAACCTGTTTCGTAATCATTTATAATAGGAAATTACAACATCGGAGAACCTTTATGAAACTATTGATTGTGGAAGATGAAAAACTACTTGCCGCCTCTTTAAAGACACTTTTTACTGCAAAAGGCTTTGAAGCAGATGTGGTGTACGACGGAGAATCCGGCGCTGAGCTGGCGTTGCTTGGGATCTACGATCTTTTGATTGTTGACGTGATGATGCCAAAAATGAATGGTTTTGAAATGGTGCAACAAATCCGGCGTAAACGCTGCGGTGTTCCGGTTCTGATGCTGACCGCAAAATCAGAGGTTGCAGACCGGATTCAGGGCCTCAATTCCGGAGCTGATTATTATCTGGCAAAGCCATTTGATACGCGGGAGCTTCTGGCCTGTGCCAATGCTCTTTTGCGCAGACAGGGAAGTGAAGTCAATGTACTGACGTTTGGAAATACTGCCCTTGATCTCTCCTGCGGGGTACTCTTTCACGGTGAAAAAAACATCCGGCTTTCTGCCAAGGAGTTTGACGTGATGCGCCTGCTTTTACAGGCAGGCAAACGCAATCTTTCCAAAGAAGCAATTCTTTCCAGAGTGTGGGGATATGATTCCAATGCAGTGGAAAATCATGTGGAAGTTTATGTCGGCTTTCTGCGCAAAAAGCTTGCGAGCATTGAATCAAACATCTCCATTGAGGCAATCCGCGGACTTGGCTATCATCTGGAGGTGAATCCTACATGCTGAAAAAATTACGTCTGAAGCTCATCTGCTTTATGATGGCTCTGATCAGTGTAACGCTGTGTATGATTTTCCTGCTTCTGCTGCACTTTACCCGCATAAATCTTGAAAAGGAAAGCATGCTTATGATGCAGAAAGCCGGCGCCATTCCAAGCCCTCTTGAATGGTCCGGGGATACTGCTTCCCAAGTACAGCTTCCCTGTTTTACAGTCCAGATCAGTCCTATGGGGGAGATCATGGCATCCGGAAACAGCATTTATGATCTTTCCGATAAAACCTTTTTAAAGGAGCTTGCTGACATTGTTTTTTCTTCCCTGTCGCAAAGCGGAACAATTGACAAATATCAACTGCGCTATCTTCACGTCATGACCCCCGGTCCAGGAGGAGAACGGCTTGTGTTTTCAGATATCTCCAGGGAGCAAAACACGCTGCGGCATCTGTTTCGTACCTGCATTTTTGTTGGACTGTTCAGCCTTATGGCCTTTTTCTTTATCAGTATGTTTCTGGCCAGATGGGCCGTAAAACCAGTGGCCCATGCCTGGGAAGAACAGCGCCGTTTTGTCGCTGACGCCTCCCACGACCTCAAAACTCCTCTGACCGTGATCCGTGCCAATGCAGAAATGCTCCAGTCCGGAGAATTTCATCCCGACGATCAAATACAGTTATCGGATAACATTCTTACCATGTCCTGTCAGATGCAGAATCTCGTAGAGGGAATGCTGGAGCTGGCACGAACAGACCAAAGAACAGATACAGCCGCTTTCTCCAAAATCAACCTCAGTGATACGATGCAGCATGCCCTGCTTCCTTTTGAGCCTGTGTTTTTTGAAAAACATCTGGAGCTTGAAAGCAGTCTTGAACCGGATATTTTTGTAAACGGCAATGCCGCATATCTGGAAAAACTGCTGGATATCCTGCTCGACAACGCTGCCAAGTATTCTTTCCCCAAAGGAAAAACAGCTGTCTCCTTGACCAAATCGGGGAACAGACATTGCACAATTACGGTCAGCAATCCGGGAGAAACGATTTCTCCTCAGGATCAGAAAAATATTTTCAAACGGTTTTACCGTGCAGATAAAGCCCGCACCCAGGGAAAAAGCTACGGACTCGGATTATCCATTGCCGAAAATATTGTCCTTTTGCATAAAGGAAAAATCTCGTGCGAAAGTTCGATGAATGTCAATGTATTTTCGGTCCGTCTCCCGCTTTGCTAAAATATTCTTTCTAATTTTCATCATACTATTTACAGGAGATTTTATCTATGAATCTACTCACAGCAGAACACCTGACAAAAATATTTACCCAGCGAAAGCTTCTGGACGACGCAGATTTCTCCATCAACGAAGGAGAAAAAATCGGTGTCATTGGTGTCAATGGCACCGGAAAATCAACACTTCTGCGTATCATAGCCGGTCTGGAGGAGCCCGATGGGGGAACTGTAACAAAAGGACGAAATCTTACTGTCCGTTATCTTCCGCAGACTCCCGTCTTTGATGAAGGAGCCACCGTTCTTGAAGCGATTCTGAAAAATAACAGAACCAGTCTGAACGAATGGAGCATCGAGAGCGAAGCCATGGCTTCCATCAACCGCCTCGCACTCCCGGCAGCCGATGAAAAGGTTGCCCTGCTCTCCGGCGGCCAGCGGAAACGTATCGCTCTTGCAAATGCTGTTCTGGCTCCGGTCGACATTCTCGTTCTTGACGAGCCGACCAACCATCTGGACAGTGAAATGGCCGGGTGGCTTGAAGATTATCTCACCGATTTTGGGGGCGCGATTGTCATGGTTACTCACGACCGCTATTTTCTGGACAGCATCGCCACCAGAATCATTGAAATTGATCATGGAAAAATATACAGCTACCCCGGAGATTACGCAAAATATCTGCTGCAAAAGGCACAGCGGCAGAATATGGAAATCGCATCGCAGCGTAAACGGCAAAGCCTTCTTCGCACAGAGCTGCAATGGCTCTCCCGCGGTGCCAGAGCACGTTCTACCAAACAGAAAGCGCATATTGAACGAATCCGGGCCATGCAGGAAATCCAGGGCCCCATCGAAGACGCTCAGGTACAGATCAGTTCCGTCACGAGCCGTATGGGGCGCACCACAATCGAACTGGAGGATATCTGCAAATCCTACGGTGAAAAACGTCTGATAGATCACTACACCTATATTTTCCTGAAAAATGACCGCATTGGTATTGTGGGACCAAACGGATGCGGCAAAAGTACACTCCTGAAAATCATAAACGGCATCGTTACGCCGGACGAAGGCAGCGTAACCGTCGGCCAGACAATCCGCATCGGCTATTTTTCTCAGGAAAGTGAGGAAATGGATGCCTCGCTGACCGCAATCGAATACATCAAAGAAGTCGGAGAATACATAAAAACCTCAGACGGCCGTATCACTGCATCACAGATGATGGAACGTTTTCTCTTTGACGGGACCATGCAGTGGTCCAAAATCGAAAAATTTTCCGGCGGAGAAAAACGGCGTCTTTACCTCCTGCGCGTACTGATGAATGAGCCCAACGTACTGATTCTTGATGAGCCAACCAACGATCTTGATATCCAGACGCTTGAAATTCTCGAAGAATATCTCGATCATTTCGAAGGCATTGTCATTACAGTCTCCCATGACCGGTATTTTCTTGACCGCACGGCGCGCCGGATTTTCGCCTTTGAGGGAGATGGACAGATTCGCCAGTATGAAGGAGGCTATTCGGACTATCTGAATGCCCGGGCTGCAAATCAAACAGCCCTGCCAAACGCAGGACACCCTGGAGCACAAATGCTGACTGGCGCTGAAAAAGCAGATTCTGGCAACACTGACAGCAGGAAAACATGGGGAGGTCCAAAAAAGCTGAAATTTACCTACAAAGAGCAGAAAGAATTTGAAACCATTGACGACGATATCGCTGCACTTGAGGCCCGACTTGACACACTTGAACAGGAAATGGTCACAGCCGCAACGAATTATGGCCGACTGAATCAGCTCATGCAGGAAAAAGAAACACTGCAACAGTCGCTTGACGAAAAAATGGAACGCTGGATGTACCTGACCGAATTATACGAAAAAATACAGAATCAATAAGCATCCCTTTTTCTACTGAAAAGAAAAAAGGAACTGTTTGAAAACCGGTTTTATAAAAACCAATTTCTGCAACAGTTCCTTTTTACATACAAGTCAGCTCATTCTGACCTTATATGATTTTACGCTTCCTCGAAGTCCTCTTTTCCCACACCGCAAATCGGGCATACCCAATCCTCAGGAAGATCTTCAAAAGCTGTTCCCGGTGCGATTCCGTTATCCGGATCGCCTACTTCCGGATCATACTCATAACCACATGGTCCACATACATACTTTTTCATAGTCAGTTACTTCCTTTCTAAAATCTTTTCTTATCAATTATATCATGTTTTTCAGAACAGGCAATCTCTTTTTACGTTCTTTTCTATTCTCTCTTTTTTTCAGATAAATATACGAATCCCGTATCACCGAATCATCATTTCTGATTTGGCGTTTTCACAATCTCAGGTCTTGGCGAAATCTCTCCTGCCCTCATCAACGCAATCTTCGTCATAAGCGGACCTGCAAGCTCATATACCAGTACCGAAAACAGTGTAATATTTCGAATCAGTCTTCCTGCTTCTCCCATGGTTTCCGTCACCGTCATCGACATTCCAAGCGCTACGCCTGCCTGCGGAAGCAGGGTAATTCCGAGGTACTTACGGATTGTATCGCTGCATTTCATCGCTTTTGCTCCTGCGTATGCTCCCACACATTTTCCGCCTGACCGGAAAATAATATATGTAATACCGATTCCTACAATCGCCAGATTCCGGAACACGCCCAGCTCCAGTTCTGCTCCACTTAATACAAAAAACAGTACAAACAACGGTGCGGTCCATTTATCCGCTCTTGCCATCATATCTTCTGAGAAGTCACAGATATTGCAGAAAATCGTTCCAAGCATCATACATACGAGCAGGGAGGAAAATCCGATTTCCAGTCCGCCCACTTCAAACTTCAACATCGAAAGAGCCACTGTAAACAACACAAATGTGATAACAATCGAAAGTCTCCGGCTGTTCGACTCAAAATGCTGCTCTGCAATTGTCAGAAGCAAGCCCATAAAGGAACCAAGTAACAAGGACAGAATCACTTCCAGAAGCGGCTGTACCAGTACTGACACAATGCTGATGGAACCACTTCCGATTGCTCCCGCAACCCCGCAGGACACAGCAAACACCACAAGACCAATCGCATCGTCCAAAGCAACAATCGGCAGCAAAATGTCGGTCAGAGGCCCCTTAGCTTTATACTGGCGCACGACCATCAACGTCGCAGCCGGTGCCGTCGCTGTCGCAATCGCTCCAAGAATGATCGCAATCGGCATTGTCACAAGCTCCGGCATCATAAAATGCAGTCCGATCAGAGCCGCATCCACAAAAACAGTCGCTGTCAGCGCCTGTGTAAATGCAATCACCGTGGCCTGTCTGCCAATCGCCCGAAGCTGTTTCAGACGAAATTCATTTCCGATATCAAATGCAATAAAACCAAGCGCCACATCACAGAAAATCGAATATTCCTTTACGTTGGCCGCATCCACAAAACCAAAGCCCCGTATTCCAAACTGTCCCAAAACATACGGGCCAATCAGAATACCACCCACCAGATAAGCAGTCACTGCCGGAAGCTTCAGTACCTTCGCTGCACGAGACATCAGAAGTCCTGCCATCATTGCAATGCTCAGACAAAATAATTGTTCCATAATAATCTCCTCTTTTCTGATTACTCTGTCGTCATAGGACAGGCTTTCAAAAACCCCTGTCCGATAACGCAAATCTTATCCCTTGGCAATTATAGCGCAGAATTGAGATTTTTCAAGAGAAATCTTGGAAAAGAGGAGCATATCTGTCTTTTCATATTTTATACAAGCCGCTTCGTGCATCCAGCAAACAAATTTATGGCAGCCAGCACTGATCTGCTTCGATATCCTGTGCAAAAATCCTGCCCTGATCCTTCGGATATTTTGCCTGATGGTACTTAAACAACATCCTGCCGTCTTCCAGATCTCCGAGGATCTCAATTTTCCCAGTCACATGCGACATCACATAGCGAATACATTTTCCCTGTCCGTCCTGCAAAGCCTTCGCGCCTTCTACAATTCGGTATGCGTCGCGCAACGGCACCTGGAACTGGCTGTAAACACCCTGAACCGGCCGGCACTGGAATACATAGTACGGAATGACACCGATTGATACGACTTTTTTCAGAAGTGTCCCTAAAATCTCCGGTGTATCATTGATTCCTTTCAGAAGAACCGTCTGATTTTTCACTATAATTCCCGCTTCCAGCAGTGCGCGGACAGCCGCCTTTGCTTCTTCAGTCACCTCGTTCGGATGATTGAACTGCGTCACCACGTAGATCTGCTTTTTCTTTCCGTACTCTGCCAACATCTGTACCAGCTCGTTATCTCCGGTAATTCTCTGCGGAAGCACGACCGGTGTTCTGGTGCCGAACCGGATCAGATTCAGATGCGGAATGTCAATAAATTCGTCCAGATATTTCCGCAGAATCTCATTTGTATTTAAAAATGCATCGCCGCCGGAGATGAGAATGTTATCAACTTCCTCATGCTCCCTCACATAATTTGCCATATCAGATATGTACTTTGCTGTTTCCTCGGAGGATAAACCTACCATACGCTTCCGGAAGCAATGGCGGCAGTACATCGCGCACTGGTTCGTTGAGAGGATGAGAACCGTCTGACGATATTTATGCTGCATTCCCGTAATTACCGTATTATCCTGCTCGCCGCTCGTATCCTTATGCCCTCCTGCCAGAAGCTCAGAAAGTGAAGGAACACTCATCTTCCGGATCGGATCTCCCGGGTCATCCGGATCAATCAATGAATAATAATAGGAATTGACATACATCGGAAATTTTTCCTGTATTTCACACAGCTGCTTCATCTCCTCATCCGGAATATGAAGCTTTTCCTGTAATTCTTTCATATCATCGTAACCCTGCCGCAGCATTTCCTGCCAAATTTTCATAGAAATCCCCCTTTCAGTGCAAAAGCCACTCATCCGGCCAAGCAATAGTCCCGAATCTGTTCTCTTTTTCTGCAGTGGCTCTTTATTTACAGTAAACATATAGTTACTTTACTACATTTTACGGCCCTGCGTCAAGCAAATGTTCAAATTTTTCTGATTTTTCTGACACTTTTTGTACATATTCTTCATATTCGATATTTTTCAACACTTCTTGACATTTTTTGCATCGGATAGTACACTCAAATCGTGAGATTTTATAATTATTTATTCTATATCAATAAGTCAGGGTTACCGCAAAGCGATATTTCTACGCGGGCCATTTACTGACAGGAGGAGAGTTATGGAAACGGGACCAATACAGGAATCATTGCTGGCAGTGCTGCCTTTCTGGAATTATCAGATTGCCAGACCATTCAAGCAGCTTCTTGATGACGGTGTCAGCATGGAAATGTATTATTGTCTTCAGGCCATCCGCAGTTTTGACGAAACCATGACCATGTCAGAACTTGGGCAACGAATTCATATGTCAAAACAGCAGATGACCAAAATTGTAAACCGGCTGGTAGAACACGAATTTGTCAGCCGTGTCTATGACCCGCAGAATCGAAGGGTCATCAAAGTACAGATTACAGAGAAAGCACTGGCCTACATCAAGCAGTTTTCAACCAAAAACACAGAATGCTTCGGGCCGCTGCTCGAAAAAATGGATGAAAAAGATCTCACGGATTTCAGGCAGGCAATCGACACCCTCACGAGAATTTTATCAAAAATTCCTCTGGAAGGGCACTGCGATTCCTGCTAAATTACGAGTTACCTTTTCAATTCCAAAATCGGATCTCCTGCTTTCACAGTTCCTGCGGCAATCTCTCTGATGCTCTGATACGCGTCCGTATTGCAGACAATAACCGGAGAAATTGTGTCATACCCAGCCGCCTCAATAGCCTCTTTATCAAACGCAAGCAGGAGATCCCCTTTTTTCACAGAAGCGTTCTCCGCCACATGTGCAGTGAAATACTTTCCCTTCAGACTGACCGTGTCAAGTCCGATATGAATCAGGAGTTCCGCGCCCTCTTTGGTCGTAATGCTGATTGCGTGTTTTGTTTCAAAAACCATTGTCACCGTACCGTCTGCCGGTGCATATACCTTTCCCTCCAATGGTCTGATTGCCATTCCTTTTCCAAGCATTTCCTCCGCAAAGGTCGGATCGTTAATTTCTTTGCTTTCCACCGCCTCACCGGAAATCGGAGCATAAATCACCTCTTTCTCGGGCTCACTTTTTTTCTTTTTAAAAAAACCAAGCATCTTTCGTCCTCCTGTTTTTTTATTTCTGTTTATTTTGCTCACATCTCCCATTTCTATGTACGAATCCGGCTGATACCATTCGGGCAGCAAACGTCAGACATTGTAAAACAATTCTCTTATTTCCCTTCTATGATACGCAACAGATATTTTTTCACTTTCATGCAATAAATTTTCAGCCAAAAAAATGAGACTGCGGCAAAATAGCGATCCTGCAACATATGTTTTCGATGTCTTTTACATCTATGCCATATATTGTATGGATTCGCGCTTTTGCAACAGTCCCGGAAAATCAAAACATTTTATCCGTATTTGGTTCTTCTATTAAACTACAGCACCGCTCCTACATCTCAAAATCCAGGCAAGCCCGGTTGTGCACAAACGGCCTCACATACGTATTAGCCACATGCTGATGTGCCGGATGACTGGAATACCCTGCAATATCCTCTGCTTTAGCAAACGTCGTCACAAGCGCCATATCGTGCGTGCTGGACGGTATCGGATGAGTCACAAATTCCGCGTTCAAAAGCCCCGGTACCTGTCCTACGAGACCACAGAGATTTTCTGCCATCGCTGCTTTCAGCTCTGGCTTTCTGTCTGCTTCTATTTCTTCTTTAAACTGCCACATAACAATATGATAAATCATATGCATCCTCCTTTTATTCTGCTTTTTTGCTTTCTTCTCCGGCTTCCAGATGAAACATCAGAACAGACAATACCGCAATCCCAGCTGTTTCGGTCCGCAAAATCCGGCGGCCAAGCGTGACCGGATGCGCCCCAGCTTCAGCTGCCAATGCGACTTCTTTTTCCTCAAAGCCGCCTTCCGGTCCGATAAAAACAGCAACGGACTCGCCCGGACGCAATGTCCCGATCAGCTCCCTTGTCTTTTCCATACCGTCTGCCAGTTCATAGGGAATGAACTTTCTGTCATATGTTTTCGCGTATTCCACTGCCTCTCCAAAACTCATGACCGGCCTCACCTGCGGTATGAGCATCCGTTTTGACTGCTTTGCCGCACTCTCAGAAATCGCGTTCCAGCGTTTTCTTTTTGCTTCCTCTTTCTTTTTATCCAGCTTTACCACTGTGCGTTTTGTCGCCACCGGCACAATCTCATGTACCCCAAGCTCCACAGCTTTCTGGATAATCAGCTCCATCTTATCGCCTTTCGGCAATCCCTGAAACAGACAGATGCGCGAAGGCAGCTCCGTATCCGCATCCTGTGCCCACAGAATTTTCAGCTTAACACAGTCCTCTTCCATCTGCAAGATTTCACAGCGGTACTCTTTTTCACCTTCCATACCGCTGACTGTCACCTGCTCTCCCGGAGCCATCCGCAGCACATTCCGGATATGGTTCACATCGCCGCCCTCTATCCGGATTTCCTGTTCGCCAATCTGGTCTGGTTGCACAAAAAAATGATACATCTTCCCCGTCTCCTGTCGTATGATTACAGCTTCCGTGCAGTCACAGATACCCAGTCCTTCTGGCGTGTTACCTCGACGACTTCAAGTCCTGCTGCTTTCACCGCATTCACTACCGTCTCTTCCTTCTCATCGATGATTCCCGATGTAATATAAATACCGCCTTTCTTCAGCTGCCCGAGAATCACAGGAGTCAGCGGAACCAGTACGTCTGCGAGAATATTCGCAGCTACAATATCATATTTTTCATAGCCGACTGCATCCTGGATTGCTTTATCATCAATAATATTGCCAATCATAACCTCCATCATACCCTCAGGAATCCCGTTCACTTCGAGATTTTCCTTCGCAGCGGTAATCGCACACGGATCAAGATCGGTCCCCACTGCGTGCTTTGCCCCGAGCTTTAAGGCCACAATGGACAAAATGCCACTGCCTGTCCCAACATCCAGCAGCTCTGTCTCAGGTGTCACATATTTTTTGAGCTGACGCATACACAGCTGTGTCGTCTCATGCATCCCGGTTCCAAAAGCAGTTCCCGGATCGATATGGATGATCATTTTATCCTGGTCTTCTTCTTTTACCTCTTCCCACGACGGTATAATCAGAATATCATCCACATAAAACTGATGAAAATACTCCTTCCAGTTATTGATCCAGTCTTTGTCCTCCGTCTGGCTCTCGGTAATCGTTCCCTCTCCGATATCCAAAAAATTTCTCAGCTCCTCGAGCTCTTCTTTCACCCTGGCAAGAATGGCTTCTTTATCTGCATCCTCATCGAGGTAAAAACTCAGATACGCAATCCCGTCATCCTCCGGACAGTCCGGCAAAATATCCACAAACATCTGCTGTTTATCGGACTCCGAGAGCGGCACCTTATCTTCGATTTCCACACCCTCCACTCCGGCATCCGCCAGAGATGAAATCACAATATCCTCAACTTCTGTTTTTGTTTTCAATGTAAATTTGTTCCAGCGCATCGTATCCTCAACTTTCCGTATTCCGGGGCTGGCACATGAAATGTGAGACAGCCCCGGACCCTTTTTTGTGTCATGTATTGCCAGTTTATCACAGGCACTTCCATAAATCAACTGCTCAGATTTTTCTCACATAAGCGGAAAATCCTGCTACCTCCAGCTGTTCGACCAGCCTTCGGGCATTCTCCTCATCCTGAAAGGCCCCCGCCTGAACAATATATGGAAGCTTCTCCTCTTCCCCATCGTCGCCACCCGGATTTTTGAGCTCGGCAGCCACGTCACGGCGGAACTGTGCCATAGACAGTCCTTCACGATCCCAGATATGCTCCACGTCTGCATGATTCGAGGCAATTCCCATTCTGTACCCCTCCACATGTGATATGATAACATCTTTCCCCTCCGGGTCAAATCCGTAGAGTCTGCAAAGATATGCTGCGAATCTCACGGCAACTTTATAAATCTGCTGAATAAAACTGCGAGTTGCCGCCGGATCAAGGTCCACCCAGTTGGCCGCGGATGTATATTTGATTGTAGATGGTTCTGTCATCTCAAAACTGATATACGTATTATTTCCGCTTCCATTTGGTCCGCTCCCGCAGTGCCAGGCACGGTAATCCCACGGAAGGAGCTGATATACTTCCTCGCCCAAACCGATCACGGCATGTACACAGCTGTCCGCTCCCGGCTGGTTAAAGTTGTTCACAATCACTTTCGGATCAGGCTGCGGCACCCCGATACTGTGAAGCATAATTCCTTTGGGTATAATTCTTCTTCCTGCCTGATAACAGGGATTCTTTGTCGCAGGTCGCACAATAATATCCATAAAACCATTTTCCTTCCTTTTTTCAAATCAAAACAGCATAAAAAACATCCTACCATTTATCATATTCTGTTTCTGCATGGAAGGTCACTGTGGTCTCGTTCTCAGTAAATCCCGAATGTTTTTACCGCCCATTTTATCAGGCGATACGACGGTGTCTCCAGTTCATCCACCGCCTCTTTCAGTTTTTGCCGGATGGGAATTCCCTGTGGACAGTGCGTCTCACACTTGCCGCACCCGATACACAAGGACGCACTCGAGGATTCCCGGCGCATTGCCGTAGACTGCAAATATTCCCACTTCCCTGATTTTCCCCCTTCTGTATATTTCACATTGTAGCAATGAAACGCCATCGGAATATCAACCCCTTTGGGGCAGGGCATACAATAGCCGCATCCCGTGCAGCCCACCTTCATTCGCTGGTTGATCTCTCTTTTTACCTGCCTGGTCAGCTCGTACTCTTCTTCCCCAAAGACTCCGGCCTCAGACGTCTCTGCAATCCTAATATTCTCCTGTACCATCTCCAGGGAGTTCATACCCGAAAGCACACAAGTCACCTGCGGCTGATCCCACAGCCAGCGAAGTGCCAGCTCTGCCGGCGTAAAACCACTGCCTGCAATCTTTTCCTCTGCCTGTACAGGAAGATTGTTTACCAGACGACCTCCGCGCAGAGGCTCCATAATAATCACGGGTATGTTTTTTGAAGCCGCATAGTTCAATCCCTCCCGGCCTGCCTGGCTGTACTCATCCAGATAATTATACTGAATTTGGCAAAAATCCCAATCATATGCATCCAGCAGCGCTTTGAAATTTCCACTGTTTCCATGGTAAGAAAAACCAATCTGACGAATCTCTCCCGAGGCCTTTTTCCCTTCTAGCCATTCCCGTATGCCAATGGACACAAGTTTCTCCCATGTCTTTACGTCATTCAACATGTGCATCAAATAGTAATCAACATAATTCGTCTGAAGCCTGACAAGCTCTTCCTGAAACTTCTTCTGCGCCCCCGCTACGGAACGAATCAGATAATGCGGCAGCTTTGTTGCAAGGTACACCTCTTCCCTGCACTTATTTTTTGCCAGAATCTTTCCCACCGCTTCTTCATTTCCCGGATAAATATATGCCGTATCCAGATAGTTTACCCCATGTCGGATTGCATACATCAATTCCTGCTCCGCCTTTTCCAGATCAATTGCGGACCCTTTTTTCGTAAAACGCATACATCCATAACCCAAAATAGAAATCTGATTCCCCTTGCTATCTCCCCGATACTGCATATTGTGCTCCTTTCTGACTATTTATCCTTTTCTTTATGTGCTTCTATTCCATTTCATCCCATTTTGCTCCAACCGCCGCCTGACATAAAAGTAACTCGGAACCAGAATCAAATCCGCTCCGGCCCAGGCCAAAACCTCTGCATAAAAAATACCATTTTCTGCAAACAGCACCGGAAGCAAAAGCGCTGCGCCGGTACGCATGATAAACTCCGCAATGCCGGACACCATCGGAAGCACGGTATTGCCAAGTCCCTGAATACAGCTTCTTGTCACATGCAGCAGATACAGAACCGGCAAAAACACTGCCATAATGCACAGATAACGGTAGGCAATTCGAAGTGCTGCCTCTCCCTGCGCGCCTTCCGCAGATATAAAGCACCCAAGAATCACTTTCCCAAATCCAATCATACATGCGGTTATGAAAAGCGAAGTAAACACAGAAATTACAAGCCCTGCCTGCAACCCCTTCGAAACACGCTTTAATTTTCCTGCGCCCAGATTCTGCCCTGCATACGTAACCATTGCATATCCGTAGGAAGTGGCCGCAGTCTCCAAAAGTCCGTACAATTTGTTGGTTGCAGTAAATCCTGCAATAAAAACAACGCCAAAGCCATTTACAACCATCTGGACAATCATTCCTCCGACAGAAATGACAGTATTCTGAAAAGCCATCGGAGCACCGAGCTTCATCAGTCTGGTACCAAGGGCTGCCTGCATTTTCCAGTCAGTCCTCTCCATACGCAGAATTTCCAGTTTGCAAATATGTAAAAAACAATAGACCGCAGAAAGCCCCTGCGCCAGAACAGTTGCCGCAGCAGCCCCCTGCACTCCCCAGCCAAATCCCAGAACAAACAGAAAATCCAGGCCAATATTCATTACAGATGCAATCACCATTGCGACAAGCGGCGTCCTTCCATTACCGAGTGCCCGCAGGATTGCCGCCGCCAGATTATACGCCATCACAACCGGAATCCCGCCAAAAATAATTCTCAGATATGCCATGGAAATCTGTCGTATCTCTTCCGGTGTCTGCAAAAGTCCAAGTACAGTTCCTGCCAATCCTTCACTTGTCACCGTCAGCACTGCTGCACAGATCACAGAAAGAATCACAGAATTTGCAACAACCTGACGAAGCCTCTGATACTCCTGCGCGCCAAATTTCTGCGCCATCAAAATTGCAAAGCCCTGCGTAAATCCCTGTATCGCTCCAAGTGTCAGCCAGTTCAACCAGTCTACGGCTCCGAGGGCCGCCAGCGCGTCCACTCCGAGCACCCTGCCCACAACTGCCGTATCGACAATCGTGTACAGCTGCTGAAAAATATTTCCCGCCATCAGCGGTAAAGAAAAAAAGAGGAGCAGGCGCCAGGGTCTGCCCTCTGTAAGATTCATTGTTCTCATTGTACCTTCACCACTTTATCCTGTCTCCTCAGCCCGGATGCTCCGTACTGCATTTGACACTTTCTTTATCCAAGCGCCACGTCCAAAATCATCATCAGTGCAAATCCCACTGCAAATCCAATTGTACCAAGATTACTGTGTTTCCCCTCGGCCGTCTCCGGTATCAGCTCCTCGACAACGACATAAAGCATAGAGCCCGCGGCAAACGCAAGCAGATACGGCAACAGTGGAATAATGAAACGTGACAGCAAAATTGTGATCACTGCCGCTATTGGTTCCACGGCGCCGGACAGCACCCCCATGAGAAATGCCTTCGGACGGCTCATGCCCTCCTCACTGCGAAGCGGCAAACTGATAACGGCCCCCTCCGGAAAATTCTGGATTGCAATACCAATCGAAAGTGCAAAAGCTCCCGCTAGTGTAATTTCAGACTGATCCGCAAGCATGCCCGCAAATATAACGCCCACTGCCATTCCCTCCGGAACATTATGCAGCGTGACTGCCAAAAGCAGCATTGTCGTTTTTTTCAGTCTCGCACTTGGTCCTTCGGCCTCGTCGCATCCCAGATGAAGATGCGGCACGAGTTTATCCATTGCAAGTAAAAAAACAAAGCCCAACCCGAGACCAACTACTGCCGGGACAAATGCAAAGCGTCCCATTTTCTCTGACATATCCATAGCCGGAATCAATAACGACCATACGGAGGCCGCTACCATGACGCCTGACGCAAACCCAAGGAGCGATTTCTGTAATTTCTGATTCAATTCTTTTTTCAGAAAAAATACACAGGCCGCTCCCAGCGATGTTCCGAGAAACGGAACCAACAGCCCTGCAATTATCTCTTTCATTGAAAGACTCCTTCTCTTTTATGACTCTATCATAGCATATTACATTCCTGCCAGTCTGGTTACACAGCGCGGAAAGAAACCCTGTTTTTTGTCAATTCAGTACAATATCTTCCAACCGGCGTTTCGGCACATAGTGTATATCGTTTTCATCACGGTAATAAGCAACCGGCTCGCCTTCCTCAATCTCTGTAAGTACAATTTCTTCCTTCGGCTTCCCCAGCGCAACAATCAGAAGCGGCGCCAGATACTCCTCCAGTTTCAATGTCTCCTTCACCTCAGAGGCATGAAAATTTCCGATCATACAACCTCCAAGTCCCATTTCAACTGCACTGAGTAAGATTGTCTGCGCCACAATTCCCACATCCTTCTGGAAACGTGTAAGTGATTCCCATACCCTCGTATCCTGGCAGATCACAATAAAACCCGTCGGACACATCCCAGGATGAGGAAGTGTCATATCCGGAAGGCCCCTCGCCCATTTCGTCAACGCCTGAATCTGGTCTACCTCGTCCTTTTCCCAGGCAAGATAATAGCGCAGGGGTTGCTGATTAACACTCGAGGCAGAAAGTCTCGCACAATCCACCATCTCAAGCAATTCCCTGCGCGTAATACGACGGCTCTCATCATAGCCGCGATAACTTCTGTTTGCAATTACCAGATCTTTTAACATTTTCCGCTCTCCTCTGACGCACATCCTCCTAAAAAGGATGCCTTGTTCTTCTATGATTTATTCGATGATTTACCTCAAACTCATCATAAATCATTTTCCGGAAAATGTAAATCAAAAACAACGCCCGTCCATAATTCGATGTTTATCGATGTGTTTCTGCCCTGTCATACTGCTGCACCGCCGCCCGCATCAGTTCTGAATCCGTCGGATATGCCAGAGAATCCGTGCCGATCTTCTGAAACTTTTCACTGCCTCTTCCAAGCAGCAGAATCATCGTTTTCTCCCCATATGCCTCTGCAATCTCTGCTGCCCGTGCCACTGCCTCTTCCCGCTCTTCCACACATTCACACATGCAGCCAGTCATCTCCACATAACCACGTACCTGCCGGGCAATCGCATCCTGACATTCAAGGCCAGGATCATCTGAAGTAATCACCACATGATCCGAAAACAAACCCGCAATAATACCAAGCTCTCTTCTGCGGTTCAATGCCTTTCCGCCCGGACAGCCAAATACCGTAATTATTTTTTTATAAGAACTATACTCCTGAAAAACCGCATCGAAAAGCTTTTCGAAACTCAGCCGATTATGTGCAAAATCTACAATTCCACAGATTTTTCCGTTTTTTGTTGAAAAAGTCTCCATCCTTCCCGGCACTAGCGTTTCTGCGAGCGCACGCTGCATGCAGTGAACCGGTATCCCGTAAACGTATCCTGCCGCAATCGCGGCCATCGCGTTCTCTATATTGAATTTACCCTTCATGGCGAGCTGAAATCGCTCAGAAAAACGATCACACTTTACCCGAAAGCTGATATGCTCATCCTGTACCCGCACTTCACAGCAGTGCAAATCCGCCTTAGGATGATGACCAAATGTCACAATTTTGCCTGCTTTTCTGGCTGCCTTCAAAATCCGCTCCGCATAGTCGCAGTCCAGGTTCAAACAGGCCGCTTCACTTTGCCGGAACATCGACAACTTTGCACTGAAGTAATCCTCAAAGTCCTCGTGCTCCACAGGGCTGATATGGTCCTCTGAAATGTTCAGAAAAATCCCCACCTGGAACTGGATACCGCTGACGCGCCTGTATTTCAGCGCCTGGCTCGAAACCTCCATGGTCACATGAGAAACGTGGTTTTTCCGCGCTCTCGCCAAAAACTCATGAAGCTCTGGAGCCTCCGGGGTCGTCATAACAGCATCCTCCCAGTTTTCCCCATCATAATTCTGTATCGTTGACAGAAGTCCGGTCTCCGGTTCGCCCTGTTCCCGCTTCCATTCATCCAGCATAGACTTCAGGTACCAGGCCGTGGTGGTTTTTCCTTTTGTCCCGGTTATTCCGGTAAGCTGCGGACGTCCGGGCTCGTAAGCAAAAAATACACCGGAAATAACTGCCATTGCCTTACGGATATCGCTCACTACAAAACCAGTCAGTCCTTTCCCCCTGGCATAAGATACTTCGCTGACATAAGCAACTGCTCCCCTTTTTGCGGCCTCGGAAAGATACACTTCCCGAAACGCCGCCCCCTTGCAAATAAACAAAGTATCCGCCTTTGCTTTCCGAGAATCACTGGTCAGCCAACGAATCTCTTTTCCCCCTTGTTCCCCTTCGATCCTCCTCAGCAGCCCCCTCTCACGAAGGGCTGTTCCAATACCTTCTGCTGTTATCATCAACTCTTCCTCCCCTGTCGCTCTCTCCTGCTGCTTGTCCGACAGGTACCTTTCTGTTTATTAGATGCTGAAATTCCCAAAAAAGTTTCACTTTCCGTCTAAATATTCTTCTAATGTAATGCCACGGCCCATAATCTCACGCGCTGCGGTATCCCCAACATACCGAAAATGCCACGTCTCATAATGAATCCCCGTAATATCCCCTTTTCCTTCCGGGTATCTTAAAATGAAGCCGTAGTCACTGCAATGCTCTCTGAGCCATTTATTTTCCGGAGTATTCTCCTGTCCACTGTCCAAAATCTGATACCCCAGCGACACAATGTCCACCGCAAGTCCGGTCTCATGCTCGCTGTAGCCAGGCGGCATTGTCTCCTGCGTTTCTTTTTCGTATGCCTGCTGCCAAGTCATCCCCTCCCGGCTCATACTGGCTTGAATATCCTCCTCCAGAAGCCGCTGCTGATACGCTGCATCGCGATAACCGGATGCCACCACAAATTCCAGTCCTGCATCTGAACCAGCCGTCAGCATATTGCTAAGTGCTTCGTACATCTCCTCCGCGACTGCACAGGACCCGTTCGCCAGCCAGTGAAGTGTTACACTGTAATTTGCCGGAAGCGCATGTTCCTTATTTACCAGTATAAGAGGATCAAAGTCTGTCGATATAAGCTGACTACTATCTGCCTCCTCTGCTCCCTTTTCTGTCCTCCATGTCGCGTTTGTAATACGTGCCTGGCTGCTCCCCTCCTCATTTACCTGCTCTGCCCGAAAATGCTGTCCAACCGTCGGAACGCCTACCAGAGAAGCTTGTGTTCCCCAGTAAATTGCTGCGCCTCCCAGGATAATCGCCACACCTGTCAAAATGCGCCGACGCACCTGCGCCGCATTTTTGCTTTCTTTTCGCCTCTCCTTTTGTATCGCATATTCATATATAGACATTTCAAATATCCCCTCCATATCCAATCCCCGGCAGCATGGTTCCCCTCAAAATGCTGCATACATGCCTGACGCCAGTTTCTACAAAGAGAATATTTCTTTAATGTATCATAATTTCTTCAAATTTGTATCTAATTTGTATCTTTTTTAATGAATGTTATGATTGGCACTTTCCGCTTTTATTTCTTTTTCTGAAACTTCATTCTGTACCACAACATCCATCTCTTCCCGCAAGGTCAGATACATTGTAGTTACACTGCAGCGTCTCTCTTGAAAACCGTACCAATCTGACGCATTCTGCAATACATCGCACCACTGTTCCGTTCCATACATTACTGCCACACCAAATCCATATTCACTGTATATGATCCTCCGGTACGCATAACCCTGAAATGTCTCAAATTCCAGTTCGACATTCTCCTCAAAAGCTTCCCCAGCTTCGGAATACTTCGCCCCCGCAGCCCCACAGACGGAAGCATAATCTTTTTCTTCTGTTCCTGTCTGTCCTTGGGTGCCTAAAAATCTTTCCCATGCATCTCCTGTCAGACACTCTTTTTTCAAAACATCTGCATTTTCATATCCAAGCTCATTTGCCATATAATTCATCGCATAGTTTCCACTTACCGATGCATAATAAAGAATTTCTTTTTCCTGATCTATAACAACGGTCAGAACATCCTCAGAACCTTGCAGACCAAAACGTCCGATATATACAGGAAGCCGAGCATGTCCAGCCTCAATATTTACAGGAGAAAAACTCATCATGTAATACGGAAGTTCCACTGAGGTCTCCTTTTTCGGAGGCTCTGGCAAAAGCCCCGCTTCATACCAGCTTTCTATAAGCTCCTCTACCTTTATCTCAATTTCGTGTTCATTTACGCCATAAGTCCAGGTATTAAATTCTTCCGCGATTCCTATCGATTCCGCTTCCTGTAAAATCTTCAAACGTCCCTCTAAATCCAGAGAGTGCACATCAATAAATTCAATATTCTCTCTGTTTTCCAGTGTCACCTTATGGATCAGATTCTCATCCTGCCATGTGGCATACAAGCCAGGAATAAAAATAGCAAGCGCAGTGCATACAGCAAGCGCCAACATCCCAAACACGTACTGCAACACCGTTTTCCATCTATGTCTTTCTGTCATTCGATTACCCCTATTTTGCCGGCATGGCGCCCTTTACGTGCAAGTTCACGGCGCTTTATTCGCCGCATTCTTTTGTGTTTGCGCCCCGTTACTTCCGGAAGCCCGAACAGTACCGTAATGCGCAACCCTTTTCCCGGCTCACTCTCAAACTGCCAGCTTCCCTGATGCAGTTCAATAATCTTCCGACAAAGTGCCAGCCCCAGTCCTGCCCCTCCTTCTTTTCTGGCTCTTGATTTATCTACCATATAGAAAGGCTCCGCAATCCGCGACAGCTCTTCCGGCAAAAGTCCGTGCCCTTCATCTTCCACTACGATCGAATAACCGCCCGGCAAAGCCATTCCCGTCACCCAAATTGATTTTCCGGGCTCAGACGCTTTTCTTGCATTATCAATCAAATTGATAAAAACAGAAGCCAGCAGCTCCCGATCTCCGAAAATCATCCCCTCCTGCGCAGAAACATAAAGCGTAAGCTGCTTCTCTTCAAGCGAAACACAAACTATTTTCTGTATCTCCTGTAAAAATTCCGGAACGGAAATTTCTTTGCTGTCGACATCCTTTTTCCCTGCCAGTGTCATCTCCAAAAGCTTATACGAAAGCGACTGCAAACGTTTTCCCTGACGGTAAATATAATCCGCACACATATCCCGTTCCTCCGGCGACAGCTCCATCTGGCGCATGGTATCTGCATAACCGATAATCGAAGTCAGAGGGGTTTTCAGTTCATGGGCAAAGGCTGCCGTAAATTCCTCCTGCCTCTGTACTTCATTTTGCAACTGCTGCATCTGCATGTTCATTGCATTTGCCATCCAGTTAAAATCTTCCGCCAGCGTTCCGATCTCATCATGCGCCCGGATCATCACGCGTACATCATATTTTCCTCTTGCAAACTGTCTTGTTGCCCTGGAAAGCTTTTTCATATTACGCATTACAAAAAACAGCACAAACAATATGGAGAAACCTGCCAGAGACGCAACCGTCAACACGCCCAGCTGGTACCTTGAATACTGATCTGTCCTATCATCAAATATTTCGGTAATATTCTTCGTTGTCTCAATATAATCGCCAAATGTGCTTTTACACATAACGATTACATAAAACTGATCTTCCTTCTGCACAATTTCATAGCCCACATTATGTTCACTATCCAATGCATCCATAATATGATGTTCAATATGCAGGCTATTGTCCTGATATAGCACCTCCCAGCCGGCCCCGAGCACTCTGGCATTTCCGTATGCTTCTCCCTTTCTGCGGTAAAAGCTCTCCACAATCTTCCGCACAGATGCCTGTTCCAACTGATCCTCAGACAACGCATTTTTCGTCAGCTCGTAAGAATTTTGGAACATTTGATTCTCTACCATGCAGCGCTCCACTTCCTGCTTCAGGCTGCTCTGGAAGTTTTCCTGAATGATCCATGTACCAAACAGCGTCAAAAAAATGATAAATACCGGTGTCGTGATAAAAAACAGTTTCCAGGATAACTTCATAGCTCCTCCGTTATACGATCAGACGATACCCCACCTTATATATCGCTGCAATGTGCTCTTCCAGGCCAAGCTTTTTCTTCAGCCGCTGCACATGCAGATCTACCGTCCGACCTCTGCCGCTGTATTCTCCACCCCAGACACTCTCATAAATCGTCTCACGGTAAAGCGCCCGGTTCTTATTCCGCAGAAACAAAAGCAGCAGTTCATATTCTTTTGTCGTAAGATCTACCGGATGTCCGCCCTGCATCACCGTTCTAGAATCCGTATCAATCTCTATATCCAAAAAAACGAGATGCCGTTCTGTTTTCTGGTAACGGCGAAGTACCGTCTCCACACGTGCCAGAAGCTCTGCAATATCAAACGGCTTCGCAATATAGTCCTCCGCTCCCATCTTAAGTCCCTTGACTTTCTGCTGTGTCTCTCCCATTGCAGTCAGAAAAATCACAGGAATATCCACTGCTTTCGCATATTCCAGCACCTCATAGCCATTCAGCTTGGGCAGCATAATATCCAAAAGCATCAGATCAAAGGTCCGTTCCTGTATGATATTGGCCGCTTCCTCACCGTCGGGCGCAATCTCGCACTGATACCCTGCTTTTACAAGATTCATCCGGATTAAATTTGCAATCGGTTCCTCGTCTTCCACTATCAATATCTTAATCATGTTGTCTCTCCCTGCTGTAATAAATCCGCCAACAAAGCTGTGTTCTTCCGGCAACATTCCGGCTTTTCTTCTGAACTGATTTTCATCGTAACACAGTTTTTCCTTCATACCAAGTAAAGGGGACATTCTTAAGGATTTCTTAATAATATTTTTCCAAAAAAATTCCTGAATCTAACACTTTTCTGATAATTTTGGAATAAATGGAGATACAACAAGCCCCAATTTTTCTATTTTCCAATTTTACCAAGCAAATACACAATCACCATAAGCACCAGAGCCGTAACAAAAATTCCCGACATACCTTTCCACATCATTTCAAATGCAATCTGAATATTTCCCATAAAACCACTCCTTCTTTTATATCATATTGATGATCCTGTGCTGCAAATCTCTTTTAATTCAAGCTACTATCCCAAAAATCCTGTCACCAAACGAATCACCAGGCCGCCTGCCACTACCGATGCGATCTGTCCGGAAACATTTGCTCCCGCTGCATGCATCAGCAAGATATTTCCCGGGTCCTCCTCAAGCGCCATTTTCTGTACCACCCGTGATGACATTGGAAACGCAGAAATTCCTGCTGCCCCGACCATGGGATTTATTTTTTCTTTCGTAAAAAGGTTCATTAATTTAGCCAGCAAAACGCCGCCAATGGTATCGGCAAAAAATGCGAACGCACCGATCAAAAGAATCATAAGTGTCTGAACTGTCACAAAACGTTCTGCCTGCATACTGAAAGAAACGGTAATTCCCAAAAGCAAGGTGATCAGGTTGGAAAGGTTATTCTGTGCAGTCTCCGACATGGTATTTAAAACGCCACATTCCCGCACCAGATTGCCAAACATCAAAAAACCAACCAGAGCTACCGATGAGGGCGCCACCAGTCCCACGACCATGGTCACTGCAATCGGAAACACAATCCGGGCTTTTTTGCTCACACTTGCCGGTTCATATTTCATGCGGATTCCGCGTTCTTTTTTCGTCGTTACCAGACGAATCGCAAAAGGCTGTAATACCGGAACAAGGGCCATGTAAGAATACGCAGCGACTGCGATTGGTCCGACATAATCGGATTTCAGAATCTGCGAAACGAGTATGGAGGTGGGCCCGTCTGCTGCACCGATTATTCCGATTGATGCAGCATTTTTCAGATCAAACCCAAGCACTGTTGCAAGAAGAATCGCCGCAAAAATCCCGAACTGCGCGCCAGCTCCAAACAAAAGCATTCTTGGATTCGATAAAAGCGGTCCAAAATCAATCATCGCACCGATCCCGATAAAAAGCAAAATCGGCATTGCCTCTGAAGCTTCAATCCCCGCCTGAAAAAGCCACTCGATGATACCATTGATTTCTCCGACTCCCGGCAGCACCTGATTCAAAACGCCGCTGACCGGCAAATTGACCAAAATGGCTCCAAATCCCATCGGCAAAAGCAACGCCGGCTCATACTCTTTTTTGATTGCCAGGTAGATGAGGCCAATTCCCACTGCGTACATCACAAGCTGCTGCCAGGTCAGCATAAAAAGACCCTCCATTAAAAACTCCATAAAATTTCCTCCCTTTCTCGTTCGATATCCTTCTGTTTGTTCTTCACCAGCCCCATGCCTGAAAGGTACAAAAAAAGAGACCTCTGCCACAATAAAACATTGCAGCAAAAGTCTCACTGTTTCAACCTTCTGCGGATTCTGGCCTAAGGCCATCCTCGTACTGACGCAGGAAGATACATACGAATATGCCAGTTACTCCCTTTTACATGTCACCGTCAAACACAACGCTGATCTATAGTTAGTATATACATCCCGCTGTAAAAATTCAACTCCATTTTTATTTTTACTTCCTGCTTTTCACAAGTGCCCAGCCCATGCGCCGTACTCCCTGCACAAGTGAAAGGACTGTGGACATTCCAAGGGAAAGAAGGAAGGAAGCCGGCACTGCCGCCAGATAATATTTCCAACGTTCACTCACTACCATGACATGCGGATTAAGAAAATTGCCATACACAATCTGATCCGCAATCCACGATACCAGATAAAGCCCAAAGGACACTTTTGAAATAAATACCAGAGAGGACTTCACTGGTCGCGGCCAACGCTCCGGATGCAAATGAAGCAGCAGCGTAAACAGAAGCACTGCTGTGATCATGTTTTCCCCGCCCCAGGTAGAATTACTGCCCCAGATAAATTTAACGCCGTAGCTTCGGTAATAATTGTACAAACCAAATCCTGCCACTGCTCCGAACAGAAGCAGCAAATTCCATCTTTTCTTGAGTTTCCAGCCATATTCCCGCAGATATGCCCCGATAAAATAGTAGGTAATCGGGTACATCGCTGTAAAAAATCCTGGTACTATGGGATTATACTCTTTTGATACGGGCGGATTGCTCCACCATCCCTCTGTAGTAAGATCAAAATTGTTCAGAATCTTTGGCAACATTGTAAGCGCGATCATAGTAAGCAAAAGTATTTTCTTTTCCTTTTGTGAACGCAGCCCGTTGTAAATCAGATTCAGAAACGGAATCAGCAGAAACAGTCCGAAATACATCTCCACATACCACGCATAATTCGCCGCATCAAAGCTGAGAATATCCAGTACTGCTTTCCTGATTGTCATATCATAATTCAGCACAAAACGCTTAAAAAGCAGACACGCGATACTCGCTAGTACATAAATCTCCACTGTTTTCCAAATGCCCTTGTAGTAACTGCGGCAAAGTATTTTCTGACACATCAGATACCCGGTCAGTATCATAAACAGAGGAACACAGGCCATAAACAGAGAACGGTACATGCACATAAAAACCATCAAAGGCCCTTCCACAATCTCACTGTAAAACCCGGTGCGCAGCAAAAAATGCACGGACAGGACAGAATATACTGCCACGCAGCGAATCAAATCCGCATTATAATCCCTCTTTTTCATATTTTTCCTCTTTTTTATCTTTTTCTTTTGTTCAGCCAGCGCTCTGGTCAAAACGCCGTTATTTCTGCTGGACTGACTCCATATCCACAATCTTGGCTTTCGGATAGATCCGTTCCATGCGCGCATCCGGAAAATGTTCATCCAGCATCTGGTCCACTGTATTTTGCGGGCTCTGGCCTCTTTGCCTTTTTGCATAACGGTCAAGCGCCAGTGCCGATATACCTATATTGATCACCATCAATACAATCAGAATCCAGGTAAACGCCGGGCCGATTCGTTTTGGTATCTTCTCAATCAACCGTGACAGAAACGGATAGATCCCCTTCACCCAGATTACCGCCACAATCCCCCAGAAAAAGCAAAACAGCAGATTAATCCGGCCTCCAAGATTAAATGGAATACTGCTGTAATCCCAAAAAACAGTTCCAAACAGAATCTCCGTCGCCACACTGCACACATACTCATACGTACCACCCACAACTGTTCCGTAGAAGAACAGATAGCGGTCACTTTTTCCTCTGTAGCCATACATCAGTGCAGTCAACAGGCTGCATGCAAGCCCCCATACAATACTGAACGGACCATACACCACACTGCTCCTGCTCATCCACCAGCCAAGAGAAAAACGACAGAATATCATTTCCACAAGATCACCGAAAAACGAACCCAGCAAAAACAGCCATACCAGCTTATAAAATCCGCAACCTTCCGCAAACCTTGTTTTTTCTTTGACCGGCTCCTTTGCCCGGTTTGCCAGAATTTTTTCTGTGGAAAGATTCGGATAAGAGCGCTCCAGACGCTTCTTGACTGTCCTGGAAATCGCATTGCCAAATGAATCCGAAACCTTCTGCATATTGTCCGTCATACCTGACATGGTATCAATATAACTGCGCCATTTCAGGACAACTGCCAGCGCTCCTAAAAGATCGACACCCACAAAGCCCATGAAAATCATCAGATTCAGCCTGCCTGCCGCGTACGGCATCAGATGAATCACCTGAAGCAAAAGTGGGTTTCCAATCCAGATGATTCCAAGTGCAGCTGCGCCAAAAAACAGCAGCAACGGAACCGTTATGTACCCATTAAAGCCAATACGATATTTGCTGTAATCCCACCACTTCCGATGAAAAATATGTTCGAGAAGAATCCCGGTAATTACGGTCAGAAAAGAACTGATCACAATACCGCCCAGAAATAAAAACAAAGGATACTCTTTCAGATCTGCCAGAAAAACACTGTAGGCAACCGCAGAAACACCGTATACCGGGCATAGCGGCAAATTCAGCACGCCGGTATTGATAAACCGCTTTCGTTTCACTGCTGCAACCGCAACGCCGGCACACCAGCCCATCACAGAATAGGCAAGAAACAGCCAGGTCAGCTCATAATAAGAATACTGTAAATTGTACATAACCTCTCCCGTCGTAGAAACACCAACGTTTTACTACATTTTTTCGCTATTCTTATCTATTATATCTTACCTGCGGCAACTAATCTACAAAATATTTTCTTATTCTTTTTCCACCATTTTCCGGTTCGCCACGTGCAAATCCATACTCCCCGAACGAAATCCGCCAAGATCAAGCGTCACATAATCAAATCCAAGCCCACTGATAAAATCAACAATCGCTCTGCTATTCTTGCACACAAGCGCAAACTCTTTCTCATCCACTTCAATTCTTGCACAGGAATCATGCACACGCAGCCGGACATTATAAAACCCAAAGGTTTTCAAAAAAGTCTCTGCCTGCTCTACAAGCCGAAGTTTTTCCCACGTGAGAACCGTCCCATATGGGAAACGCGTAGCCAGACACGGTGCCGCCGGACGGTCAGCCGTCGTAATCTCATACTCCCGCGATAGCTGACGCACCTCTTCTTTTGTAACCCCCGCTTCCATAAGCGGACTGATAATCCCAAGTTCCTGCAAAGCCCGAAGCCCCGGCCGATATACCTTGCAGTCATCCGCATTCGTTCCTTCCAGCAAAACAGGGGCCTTCAGTTCCTTCGCCTTTTTCTGCAACTCTTCAAATAAATACTTTTTGCAGCGATAACAGCGATCCTCTGGATTCTTCATAATTCCTGCTTTCTCAAGCTCGTCCATGTGCACCACAAGATGTTCTGCTCCGATTTCCTCTGCAATTTTTCTGGCAGATTCGAGGTCGCTCAACGGATGCAGCTTTGTACCAGCCGTAATTCCAAAAACCTTCGTCCCGTTTTCTCTGGCTGCCAATACCGCAAGTTTTAAAAGCAGACTGCTGTCCGCGCCACCGGAAAAAGCCACCACGGTATCTTCCAACGTGAGCACACGGAGCCTCTCACAGAGAGCCTCCGTCTTTTCTTTATAACTCTTTTCTGAAACTGTTTTTATAATTTCCATATGTATATTCCCTTTATAACTTTCTGCCAATCTAACATAAATAAAACCTACTCAGACGAATACCCGCTTATAGTCCAGCCGCTTCATCTCATCCAGCAATCTCCACTCCTGTTCCGGTGTCAGATTTTCCATCGGTCGTCTCATATTGCTCGTTCTGATGACACCTTCTGCCTTCAAAATCACTTTGTACGCTGCAATATTATTGACTGCACACATCACAGCGTTCAGAATGTTGGTACGCCTCTGATATTTTGCAGCCAGCTCAAAATCCTTCTTTTGAATGGCCTCCCAGATAGCCGCATAATGTTCGCGCACGACTCCCGCATTACCGGAAACCACGCCGTCTCCGCCTGCTGCGCAAACTGGCTGAAAGAGATGATCCGGCCCCACAAGCACGCTGAACTTCTGGTCATTTACCATCATAAGCTGCTGCAGCCTCGTAAAATCCGGATAGCTGTATTTAATCCCAACAATATTCGGACACTGCTTCACAAGGACCTCACAGACAGCTGCATTGATATCATTCCCTGCATTTTGCGGAATCGCATACAGATAAACCGGAAAGTCCTTTGAGACACTCTTTGCAACCGCTGTATAAAAATCAATCAGCCCCTGGTCGCTCAATTTATAAAAAACCGGTGTCACAACGCCGATGCCATCCGCCCCCGTCTTCTCAGCATGTTGTGCCAGTTCAATCGTATCGCTCAGATTCCATGCGCCAACCTGCGCAAATACCGGAACACGTTTCGCCGCCTGCGCCACCGCCACTTCTGTAACCTGCTTTCTCTCCCCAACGGTCAGGTACATCATTTCCCCTGTCGTTCCGCACGGATACACTCCCTGCAGACCGCCGTCGATCACATGATCCACCAGATTTTTCAGGGATTCCACATCAATGGTATCTTCCTCTGTAAACGGTGTCACAATCGGCACCACGGTTCCATATAACTTTTTCATTTTTTCACCCCTGCCTTTGCTTTGAATTTTTCAACTTCACTTTCTCCCAAATGGATTCCACTCCTATTGCTCCTGCATGATTCTTTCGATATTTTTCAGCGCGGTAGAAAGATGCTCTGACATCGCCTGCTCTGCCGCCGGCGCGTCATGCGCGGCCAAAGCGCTCAAAATGCGCCGGTGAAAGCCAACCGATTCCTCCACGCTCTCCCATCGCTTCATATCACGCTTCAAAAACATGGCGCCCTCAATAATATTTTTCATCGCTTCTATGAAAATTACAAGAAGATGATTCCCGGAGGCTTTTGCAATTAGGATATGAAAGTTCAGATCCATCTCTCTGCGCTGTGAAACAAGCAGTCCCCTGTCTTCCAGTTTTTCTAGCAAATGTCCCAACGCGTCAAGCTCTTCCTGTGTAATCCGCTGCGCCGCCCGTTTACATGCGGATACCTCCAGAATCATTCTGGTATCATAAATCTGTCCGTAATCAATATTATCAAGAACTATCATCCGTCCGATGACATCTGACAAATTATCCGCTTTCGGACGCGTCACAAAATTCCCGCTTCCGTTTCGTGTCTCAAGCAAGCCCCGCTCTTTTAATAGATTCAGCGATTCCCTTATTACATTTTTGCTGACCTGAAACTCCTCTGCCAGAAGCTGTTCCGACGGAAGCTTTTCACTATCTACAAACTCCTCATTCAAAATACTGTCTTCCAGCCTGTCTGCAATCTGTTCTGATAATTTTGCCCTGACGATTTTAAACCTCTGCTCTGCCATCGTACCCTTAACCGTGTCTCCTTTTCCAATCATAGCGCCTGTCCGTATCCATTCCACCGAATTGCCCGGCAGGCATAGTTACCGTTATCTTATCATATTCTGTTTTGCCCTACCACAGCGTATTTCACTCATTTACACAGTGTTCCGGCTCCTGCCCCTGCAAAACCCGGATAATGTCACGTGCCGCTGCCATACTCACATTATAATATGCCTCCTTTGTCTCTGACCCTGTGTGCGGCGTAAGAATCCTGTTTTCACATTTTAAAATCGAGGCGTCCGCAGGAAGCGGTTCCTCCTCAAACGCGTCAAGTGCCGCTCCCGCAAGTTTACCAGAAAGCAACGCCTCTGTCAGAGCCTCAAGATCTACCAACGCCCCCCGCGCCGTATTTACAAGGCAGGCACCATCCTTCATAGCGGCAATCCGATCTCTGTCAAAAAAATGATACGTCCTTGGTGTTGCCGGAATATGAATACTGACAACGTCACTTTTTGAAATGACCTCCTCCTGCGTCGTAAGCCTAACATTGAGCCGTTTCGCCATCTCTTCATCCGGGAAGAGATCAAACGCAAGCACAGTCACATCGAACCCCTGTAGTTTTCTGGCAACCAGGCGCGCAACTGCCCCAAATCCCAGAAGCCCTATTGTCTTCCCTCTGAGCTCACCGCCGACGCAGCGTTTCCATTCTCCTTTTTCCATATCCTGATGAAGCGGGAGCACGCGGCGAAGCAGATTCAGAATAAAGGCAACTGCCAGTTCTGCCACTGCATTTGCGTTCTGTCCCGGCGTATTTAATACCTTCACGCCATACCTTTTTGCCATTTCTCCGTCAATGTTATCCACACCCACACCAAATTTTGCCACTGCTTTCAACCCTGGAAGCGCCCGGTATTTCCGCTCATCCCGATAGTCATCCATTCCGATCAGCACCGCAGCAATATCCTCCCGTTCCGGGCAATTCTCGATTTCCTCTGTCGTATACGCAGGAAACGGCTTCTTTGCGTCAAAGATAACACCTATCCCCTGTGCTTCAAACAACTTCCACGCCTCAACACACAGGGTATCAAAATGCGACGCGGATACCAGTACTTTCTTCATATCTCCTCCTTTTCTCCGTTTTATCTTATCTCCTTTTCACCTGTAGTATAGATATGATAGCACAATCTTTTTCTACTGTCTATCATTTATATGTTATAAAATCTAACCCAACCTTTTATTAAATTTTACTAATCCCATTTCCAGGTTCTATCTGACAATGCCCAGCAGCGTTCCCCTGAATGAACCTCTCCTGTGTTTCTATTTCAGAATTTATCTGTCATATAAAAAAACGCATCAAAAAAACTGCCGCGCAACTTTCACTTTTGATGCAGACGGTATGTTTTTCAAATATCCATCCTGCCTCAAAACTTATAGTTGCACAGCAGCTTATTTTATCTTTAAATACTGTTCTTCCTGTTTTCGTTTGACCGCATATCCCTGCGCCCATACATCCGAAAACTCATCCACATAGACAGTGGGAGCAACAGGATTCCCACTCCAAGCATCCCTATACTCAGTTCCATTTCTGTCAGTGTAACCTTCAACGGGAGTTCCAACTCGCCCAGCACAAGCCCAAGTACCGCCGGAACCAGAAAGATTAACATCAAAAATGTCCTGCCCTTTTCTGTCCCGAACCGGAAAATTATCGGCAATACGATATCAGCCGCTAGAAGACCAAGCGCCACAAAAATGCCGATCTGTCCCAGAAATTCCATCGGTTCTGTTTGCAGATACAGGTTTAATCCAGTAAATACCAGCATACCAACGCCAAGAATCAAAAATGACACCACATATTTGGACAAAACAAGCTCCCTTTTCCCAATCGGCATAGTAAGCGCGTATTTATCCCACCCAGCTCTTTCATCATATGCACAGGAGGTAATTGCAATCAATATTGAAAAGATCGAAAGGACGCCTCCGAGAAAGGACGGATTTTTTTCCATTCCTGCAACTACGGTCCACACTGCGATAATCAGTGCATACAATTTGGCCTGAACTCTCAGATTCATAAAATCTTTATATACTAAACTCATCATAATCTTTTCCCTCCATGTTTTACATGATACAACATAATATCTTCGATCGTCGCAGGATCTTTGATATAGCCCTCAGGCACCCGCCCCCGCAGCACCAGAGCCTCCGTTCCAAAACTGCTTTTACGCATGCCGATCACCGCTGACGGATCAAGGCAGGACAATTCCTGTTCGCTGCACCGCACAATCACATATTTATCCAGCAGCTCTGTCTTTTCTTCACTGAAAACCACTTTGCCTTCATGTAAGAAAGTAATATAGTCGCAAATCTTTTCCAAATCACTTAAAATGTGCGAGGAAATAAAAATGCTGTGACTCTCATCCTGAATAAAATCCAGAAAAATATCAAGAATCTCATCCCTCACAATCGGGTCCAGGCCACTCGTCGCCTCGTCAAGAATCAGCAACTTACTGTCATGAGAGAGCGCCACTGCAATAGAAAGTTTCATCTTCATTCCCCGCGAGAAATCCTTCACACATTTACCCTCCGGCAAACAAAATTTCTGTTTCAGTTCTTCAAACCGCGCTGCGTTCCATGTCTTGTAACATCCCTGCATCATTTTCCCAATTTCACGAAGTTTCAGACACTCTGGGAAATTGCATTCATCCATGACAACACCAATCTGCTCCTTCAATGCCCGGCTTTCCGTTGTCAGATGTTCCCCCAGTACTTTGATCTCGCCGCTGTCTGCTTTTGCAAGATCAAGAATCAGCCGGATTGTCGTACTCTTCCCAGCTCCATTCTCCCCGATCAGTCCCATAATACAGCCGGTCGGCAACTCCATATTCACGTGATCCAACTTGAAATCTGAATACGTTTTCGTCAGATTCTTAATTTCCAGTGCGTGTTCCATATCTCCTCCATTTCCGGCGGCAAAGCCTCCTGCTCCTCTTTTTCAAAACAATATCTATCCATATTTTCTATAATATTTCTCTAATGTACTCGTCATTCTCCCGTGTAAATCAGCTCCAGCATATCCTGCAGTTCCTTCAAACTCAGCGAGCATCCTACCGACAACTCTACAATTTCCTGCATGTGCTCCTCAATTCTGCGCAGCTGCTCCTCCCGGACAAAATCCAGATTTTTCCTGGCAACAAAACTTCCTTTCCCGGGAACGGTTGCAATAAACCCATCCCGCTCCAGCTCCTCATATGCCCTCTTCGTCGTAATCACACTGATACGCAGCTCCTTTGCCAGAAAACGCATCGAAGGAAGCGCGTCTCCCTCCTTCATTTCTCCGGCAAGAATCTTGGATTTCATCTGCGAAGTAATCTGATCATAGATGGGCTGGCGACTGGAATTACTGATAATAATATTCAATCCGTATCCTCCCTCCCGATAATGTTTAACTGTACTTATTTTGTCATACTGTATATATTCATTATATACAGTATGAACAGATTGTCAATACTATTTTTTAATTAAAAAGAAGGAGTCGATTCTCCGGAATCGAGGCTCCCTCTTCATCATTTTTATCAACAGATTTTATAAAATAAATTCCATCCACTTTGTTCCCTCATTCGCATTACCATTCATGCCTGTCCGTCCAGCGCCCTGCGAATTTCGGATTGCATCCCTTTCAGTGACCCCTGCACCATCTCAGGCTTTCCACCGCCCTTCCCTTCAAACGTAAGATTCAACCGTTTCGCAAGATTCCTCGTATCAGCACTTCTGCTTCCTATAATATATCGATATCCGTCCAAATCATTTCCCACAAATGCAGCGCAGATTCCAGAGCACCGCTCCATGGCATCGTTGACAAAATTGCGCACCGCAATTGCATCAAAGTCTTCCACAAAAATACATACCGTTTTTTCTTCCCCTGTGATCCCGGACAGTTTTTCCGAAAGATACGAGGCCTGAAGCTGATTCAAATGTTCCCGTAGCTTTTGTATCTGCTGCTTCTGGCGAAGCACCGCAGCCCCTATCTCCTGTGGCTTTGCTGACAATGCGCTCGAAACCTCACTCACACTGTTCTGTTTCATCTGATAGTCCGCCAGCGCCCTTATTCCGCTTACCATTGTCATTCTGCATCCGCCACGATGCCGGTCACAGGTCAAAATCTTAATCAGGCCGATCTCACCTGTACGGTTCACGTGCGGCGCACAACAAGCACAGACATCCACCCCCGGAATCGAAACAATGCGTACCTGGCCTTCAATCTCAATTTTGCTGCGATACACCAAATGCTCCAGCTCTTGCGAGGTCGGATAAAGGATTTCTACCGGAAGGTTGTCAAAAACTGCACGATTCGCCAGAGTCTCCGCCTCATGCACCTGTTCCCAGGTTAGTTCTCCGTTAAAATCCAGCGTCGTCACATCTACGCCCAGGTGAAAGCCTACATTATCATATCCATGCAAACGATGTACAATCCCGGATATGATATGCTCCGCGGTATGCTGCTGCATCCGCATAAACCGTTCTTCAAAATCCAGCCTTCCAATTACACACGTCCCCGGCTCAACTGGTCGGTCTGTCTTGTGATAAATGATTCCGTTCTTTTCCTGTGTATCGCATACCACACCGAGCAGTGTTGCGCTTCTTCTCTGCTCCAAAAAAGAGGTCTCCGGCTCTGTTTCCGCTACGGCCGCCTCATACAGCCAGCCGCTATCCCCGTCCTGTCCTCCTCCCTCCGGAAAAAAAGCCGTCCGGTTGAGCACCACCTGGTATCCGCCTTCCGTCTTTTCACAAGATCTGACAACTGCCGTAAATTCTTTGATTGCACTGCTCTGATCAAACAGTTTTTCCGTAACATCCACCTTTTGCATCGTCTTTTTTTCTTCCATAATCTATTTCTTTCTCCCCTCTTGTATTTATCTTCATCCATACGCAGGCCGCAGACACATTCACAGCATAATACCTGTTCTTTTTTACGTTTAATGTAACAAAAAACTCCTGTAAATACAATCCCTCTTCCTGCATCCGGACACTCTACAAAGGCAAGACCATACGAAATTATTTTCCAAAATCAAAACCAGGGTAGTGTCCACAAAATACAAGAGCCTTCTCCACCTCCTGTTTTTGTATCCATCACCCTGGCTTATTTTAAAATTATGTTTACAATTCTTCCAATACAGTCCGCGCCCTGCGCACGTTCTCCTCCCCGGTCCGGAAAATCGTAAATTCATCAAATAAAGGAAGCCCCATGCTCACGCCCTCTTTCCGATATTTCATAGGGCTTTCGATCTTTTCTTTTCCAGACATATGGAACGCATGCGCCTTCGTATACGGTTGCAGATCCCGGATCACATCCGCGTCAACACCGCCGCCGATCAGGATATCCGTTTTTCCTTTTTCCATCGAAACAAGCTCTCGCAAAAGTTCTTTTCCCTCACGGCAGCTGTTTCTCTGGCCCGACGTCAGAATCGTATGGATTCCAAGCATTTTGGCCTGCTCCATTGCCTGATACGGATCTCGACACAAATCAAACGCCCGGTGCAGCGTCACAGACATTGTTCCCGCAGCTTCCATCAGTATCTCCATACGCTCCAGATCCAGCGTTCCATCCTGTTTCAAAACACCGATTACCACTCCCTCGGCACCGAGCCCACGAAACTGCTCTACCTCTCGTTTTATGATTTCAAACTCATAATCTGTATAACAGAAATCACCAAATCTCGGACGAATCAGAACATGAATTCGGATATCCGATACTTCCCGCACTTTCTGAAACAGACAGATTCCCGGCGTCGTCCCCCCTATGAGCAAATTTCCGCACAGCTCGATTCTGGTCGCCATCCCGCTCTGTGCTGCCAGCACGGATTCAACGGAATCCGCGCACACTTCCAATACAAAATTATTCACAGTCCGATTCCTTCTTTCCGCCTCTATCTCGTTTTGCAAAACGCGTCCTTACTTTCTTCATCATTCATAAGATTCCAGAATCCGCTTTTCATCCGCCACACGCTCCAGAGGTTCCATTGGCCTTCTTACACGCCTGTAATCCAAAAGCGTCAGTTTCTGCGCACAGTTACCCGGCGTCAGCGCCATAATATAGTTCTTTGCCACACGTTCCAGCGCCGGCGTCAAATACCCCTGTTTTACAACAAGGATTCTGTAATCAGAAAGCTTCAAATGATACTTTTCCAGCACTTCCTCTGACGGTACTGGAAGACGTTTCGCAAAAACCAGAATCGTCACCCCATCCTTTTCCAGAATTGCAGCCTCCGGTCCCTCTTCACCGCAAAAGGTCTCCCGCACCACAGCGTTATGAAGCATTACCACTTCACTCTTTTCATCCATGGTTCTTCCGAGAGAAACATCCGTGACGCTTCCTGCGTTCAGCTCACAAACTTTTTGTACCGCAGGCCGGTCAACCATGGCCGCGTACAGGACATCCTTCACACCGCTCTCCAAAATTATCTTGAGCATATACGCATTGTCGCCTGTCGCCCCTGCTGTGATATTATCTGCGGAATCAGACAGGATTGCCGGAAATATTCCCCCCTGGTCAAGCGCCAGCAATGCTTCCTTCGGCTCCATTGACACACCCTGGAACGCAAACTCTTCCCGACGCTCCCAAATTTCCTGCCCCAGCTTTTTGGCTGCTGCCACGCCATCCTTTTTGTCTCCAATGCCCGAAAGTACGATGGAAACTCCGCCCTGCGCACAGTCAACCCATGGCATTCCTGCAAAGAAAGAAGCACACCATACGCCTTCTGCACGTTCGATCTCGCCGAGACGGTCTATCATTTCCTTCCCGATTCCTGACGAAGTCATCATATTTTCCCCCGGCATCATAAAAGGCAGCCGGACAATCTCTGTCCACGGCTTTTCTCCTTCTTCAAGCGCCCGAATCAGCATTTCTGCTGTTTTAATTCTGGTTTCTTCTATATCAATATGCGGCGCTGTGCGATAACCATATACAATATTTGCAAGCCTGCATAAGGTATAGGTATTGTTCGCATGAAGGTCAAGAGCCACCGCAATCGGCACGTCAGCGCCTACCCGCTCCCTGATCTGACTAATCAGAAATGCATCGCCGCTTCCAATAAACTCTACCTCCAGGGCGCCGTGGGAAGGAAAAAACACACCATCCACAGAACCGTCTGTCGGAAGCTTTGCAAGCATCTCTTCCGCCATTTTCCGGAAGTCTTCCAGTTTTAAAATGCCGCCCGGAAGCGCATCCGCATACAGTCCTGGCAGGACCTCATAGCCGGCATCCTGAAGCTCTTTTACTCCGGCCATCCGCCGAAGCAGCTCCTCCCCCTCCCAGTAATCATCAAAATCCTTTTTTTCTGACATTAATGCAGTAAAAGAATTACTTTCCTGGTGCATTCCTGCCACAAATATTTTCTTTTTCATTCATTTACTCCTCTATTCCCGAATCAGCAGTTTTTCTTTTCATTTTTTATGAAATCAGTTATACTGTTAAAAACTGTTTACACCTTCCTATCACCACACAGCCAGGAGGCAATATGAGCCGCAAAAAAGTCTCAAACGAAATCATTTATCAGGAATTAAATAATCTCACAAACCTGTATTACCATAATTGCAGCATAAAAGAGCTCTTAAAATATATTTCCGATACTGCAAATCTGTCCGTCATACTGACAACCTCTTCGTTCGGCGTGATCTCCACCTACTTTTCAGAAGAACAAATGGCAGAGCTCTCTATGGACCAGATTGTCCCTCTGTACACTACTCCGGGAGAATCTGACATTATTCCGTTCGAAATTGCCGGAAAACTGTCTGTCTATCTCACGCTGCAGCTTCCTGACAGCAAACATTATTTATGTATCGAATCCAGATACGAACATATTGATAAATATCGAAAATTAATTATCAAAAATGCTCTGCCCTTTCTGGCTCTCCTGCTTGAAAAAAGAAGACTGGAACCGTTTAACCAGAAATCCTCTCATTTCAGGCCGTTTTTCCAGATTTTCAAGGACAATGCGTCCCAAAATCTGGAAAGCATTCAACAGCTCTGCCACCATTACCAGTTTGATTATAACCTGAAACGCGTCTGCATGACCGTTCAGCTGCAGACAAAGATCACACCGGATGAGCTGAAAAAGCTGTCCAAAACGATCGCAAAACAGCTGTGCGACCACAAAATCTTTTTGATTTATGAGGACAACCTGATCTGTGCCTTTTTTCTTTTTCCACCCTCTCATCAGGAACTGGACGCTATCACACAGGCTTACATGGCTTCCATTGCGCTTTTTGACCAGATAAAAGCAACAGCTGAAATCCGAATCGGTATCAGCTGTGCCCACTCCGGCGTGGAAACTTTATATCTATCCTACAAAGAAAGCATGCAGTCCATTGAGGTACAGAAGCAGCTTCGCCTGCCATGCTGTGCATCCTCTTATTACGAACAGACTATTTTTCATCTGCTGAATATTCCGCAGCTGTCGTACTTCCGGAATCTGGCACACGATATTCTTCTGCCCCTGATCCAGTACGATACCGAGAATCATACGAATTATTATCAGATACTGCAAGCCTATTTCCGCAACAACTTCAATATACAAAAAACGGCAAAAGAGCTTTTTATCCACCGCAATACGCTGTCCTACCGGTTGCAGCATCTGAAGGAACTGTTGAAGTTCGATTTTGATTTTGAGCACAACATTGACGCACTTTTCACCTTGTATCTGTGCATCTGTGTGCACGAACTTGGTTATTTCAAAAGTCCAACCGCTAACCCTTAATACCGGAATTCATACTTCCTTCGATAAAATACCTCTGCAGGCAGAAGAACAGGATTACCATCGGAACAATCGCGATAACGGCTGCCGCCATGAGCAGCGACCAGTCCACACCGTACGTATTCGTAAACTGGCTCAGTCCGAGCGAGATCGTCCATTTTTCTGCTCTGTTCAGGTAAATCAACGGGCCCATGAAATCTGTCCAGGACCACACAGCTGAAAACAGTGCAACCGTTACGATCGCCGGTTTGACGAGTGGAAGCGCGATTTTTTTATAAACCCAAAATTCCCCGGCGCCATCAATCCGTGCCGCTTCCAGAAGCTCATCCGGCAGATTCATATAAAACTGACGCATCAGGAAAATAAAGTAGGATTTTCCGAGAAAGTCCGGCAAAACAAGCGGAATATACGTATTAATCCATCCAAATTTTGCACTCATACTGTACAGCGGAATCATCGTGACAGAAAACGGCAGCATCATCGTCGCAATCACGAGCAGGAATACTTTATCTCTTCCCGGCCACCTCAGCTTTCCAAACGCATAACCGATCATCGGCGCTGAAATAATATTTCCAATCACGGCAAGCCCCGTTGTCTGCAACGTATTCAGAAGATATTTCAGATACGGAATCGCCTCAAATGCCGCCGTATAATTGCTCCACAGAATGTTTTTCGGAATCCACCGCGGCGGACTCAAAAATACTTCATCCGAACCTTTCAGCGATGTACTGATCATCCAAACAATAGGAATAAAGAAAAAGGCAGCGACAAGAAGCAGAATCGCATAGATTCCGACTCTCTTTAATTTTTTCTTACTCATCTCTTCCGCCTCCTCCGTAATACACCCACTTTTTGGATGTTGCAAATAAAATGACGGTAATCAATATCATGCCTAGCAGCATGATCACAGCCAAAGCACTGGCGTACCCGAATTTCAGATACCGGAAACCTTCATTATAAATATTCACAGCATAAAACAGCAAAGAATTCTTTACGCCGCCGAGCATACCATTCCCCTTAGGTTCGATTGCCGCCACCATGTAGGACTGCGTAAACGTCGCAAATCCAACAATAATACCATTGATCAGCTGGAAAAACGTCACATTGGACAACATCGGCCACGTAATATAACGGAATTTTGCAATCGGTCCGCCGCCATCCAGCTCAATTGCCTCGTAATACTCGGTCGGAATATCACCGATTCCTGCCAGGTATACAATAATCGTATTGCCGACTGCCCAGAGCGCCATTAAAATTGCGGCCGGCTTCGACCACTGTGCCGAAGAAAGCCATAATGGCTGAGGTACACCTAATGTCTTCAGGAATGAATTTACAAGACCGTACTGCGGATTCAACATCCACATCCAGATAATTGCATTCGCAACAGGCGATACAATGGACGGCAGATAAAACAAGGTCCGGAAAATTCCGCGGCCCTTTACTTTGGCATTCAGAAGAATAGCCGAAAAAATAGACAACGCCAGCTCTAAAGTCACGCCAACAACAACAAAATACAGGGAATTATACACAGACTGGTAAAAATTCTTATCCTGAAAAATATTCCTGTAATTTTTCAGTCCTGTGAACACAGGTGGTTTCATGAGGTTATACTCGGTAAAACTGTAATAAATTGTCGATACAATCGGATACAGGCTGAACAGAATCAGCCCTGTGATCCACGGAATCAAAAACAGAATTGCCAGACGTATCTGTGGCCTCTGCATATGATATTTGCTTTTTTTCATTCTGGTCACCTCTTTGTTGACACATTTTTTGCCACACTGAAAAAGAAGGCCGCTGCACGAAAATCCCCATTGCGCAGCAGCCCATCTTTTTTATATTCCTATCTGGATTCTTTCCATTCATCAGCCAACGGCTGCAGTTCATCATAAAGATCAGCCATTGCTTCCTCTACAGTTTTATCTCCGCTGTAAACCGCTTCTTCTGCAAGTCCCTGATAATCAGAATACTCTGCGCTGAACGGCACTGCCGGGAATGCTTTTGCCTTTCCTTCCAGCACGGATGCTACAAACTTTTCAAGCTGCGGTGCTTCACTGATCAGTGTCTCAGACTTCAGTGCGGAATATGTGGTCGGAAGGCTGCCTTTTGCTGCACAGAATTTTACGTAAGCATCATCCGATGTCAGATAATTGATTACATCGAAGGCCGCCTCCGGGTTCTGGCTTGTAGCTGTAACGGAAAGCATACCGCCCTGCAGTCTGCCAGAACCTGCAAGCTCCGGCTGGCTCTCTGTTACCGGAACGCTCACGCTGCCCCAGTTCAGATCATCTGATGCGAACTCATTGATAAAGTTCTCAAACCACTCGCCTTCAATCGCAAATACCACTTTCCCCTGGAAGAAAGCATTGTCTGAAGATGCATATGCGCCAAAGCCGCTCTTAAATTTCTCTACTTTTTCTCTGTCATAATTATCATAAAAACTTGCTTTGTATGTAATCGCATTTACAAACGCATCTGTCTTACACGTTACTTCATCATTCTCAAAATCATAGAAATCTGCGCCGAACAGATACGGCATTTCCACACGGTCAATCCACGGATAATCCGGAACATAACCAAGTCTTGTGTAATCACCGTCCGCATCAGTAAGAACTGCCTTTTGTGAAATTTCAGCCATCTCTTCCAGCGTTGTCGGCGGCTCTACGCCAAGCTCTGTAAGAACATCTGCATTATAGAACAGCATATAGGAATCCATCGTAAACGGAATACCATACTGAACTCCGCCATACGTTCCCAGCGCATACTCTGACTCATAAATATTGGAAACATCCATTCCTGTCTGTGCAATATACTCGTCAATTTCGCTCAGCATGCCCGCCTGTGCCCATTTGCTGCACGTTGTATCCGCTGTGTATACAAGATCCGGACCGGCACCGCTCGGGATAGCTGTCAGCATTTTATCTTCTGTCTGGGAGGATAAAACTTCTACATAGATTTCGTTCTGGCTTCCATTATAATCATCCACAACGGCCTGCAGAGCATCTGCCTCGCTTCCACTCCAGCTATGCCAGAATGTAATCGTCGTCTTATCTTCTCCGCCCTCTGCCATTACTGCCATAGAACCTGCTGTAACAACGGTTGCCAATGCTGTCACTACGCTAACTGCTTTCGTTAACTTCTTCATGATTTTCCTCCTTTTTCGGCTGCCGTATTATCCTGACACAATGCCCTGCGTCTTACGTCGGCAACAAACTATATTTTCGCTTTATTATACCTTACGCCATTTTCTTTGTCATGGTTTATTTGCATATTATTGCAGATAATTAATATGCATTATGCACAATATTGAAAAATGGATATATTTTCAAAAATCGCTGTATTTTACAGCTTTTTTTAGGTTGTCTTTTATTTTAAACCGTATTATAATGATGCTCAAATTACTAAAAGGAGGAAATAATTTCTATGTTACTCAAACAACTGACAGACGTTTTCGACCTGCTTGACCGCAGTACTGCTTCCGGCCAGGCAATGAAAGAATACCTGCTCTCTATAAACCCGGATACCAAAATAGAAGTTTTAGTTTTAAAGGGAGTCAATCCCCCCTATCAGACAACGGATGTAATCCGTATTTATATCCCAGGCAAAAACGGTAAAACAAACCAAGGCACATGCCCCACGCTCGGCATCATCGGGCGTCTCGGCGGACTCGGCGCCCGTCCGGAGATGACAGGCTTCGTCTCTGACGGCGACGGCGCATGCGCTTCCCTCACTGCTGCTGCAAAGTTGCTCGACATGCAAAAAAAAGGCGATACACTAGAGGGCGACGTGATCGTGTGTACCCATATCTGTCCCGACGCGCCCACTTCCCCGCACGAGCCGGTTCCATTTATGGGTTCTCCGGTGGAGATGTTCCAGAATAATGAAACAGAAGTTCTTCCCGAGATGGACGCGATTCTTTCCATCGACACAACAAAAGGCAACCGTATCATCAACCACAATGGCTTCGCCATCTCAAATACCGTAAAATCCGGCTACATCCTGAGTGTCTCCGAAGATCTTCTCGACATCATGCAGACTGTAACCGGAGCCATGCCGAAAATATTTCCGCTTTCCACACAGGATATCACTCCATATGAAAACAATCTCTATCATTTAAACAGTATCTTGCAGCCTGCCACATCCACCGACGCCCCCGTGGTCGGGGTAGCCATTACTACAGAAACCATGGTTGCCGGCTGTGCAACCGGTGCAAGCCAGTTTGTCAGCATCGAAAGCGCCGCGCGTTTCGCCGTAGAGACCGCGAAATTTTACGGTGCCGGGAAATGCCGTTTTTATGATGAAGAACAGTTCCAGATGCTGCAAAAGCTTTATGGTTCCATGGCGCATTTAAAAACAGAAGGAAAAAAAGAGCTTTAACATACATAAGAGGCAGTCAGGGGGCTGCCTCCTTTTTAATTACATTTCAATCATCTTAAACCGGTTTTATAAATACTCCCTCTCATATCCAGCGGAATCACCCTATCTTCCCTCAGGTTCCCGTTATCTTTCGTCATTTCCCCCAACCGCTTTCTTCCTATACCATAAAAACATACAATTTTTTCATTCATTTTTGTTTTTTTCTCGGTGACCTGCTAAAAAATTTATAGAATCAGGAGAAAAAATCGTATTTCCTTTTCAAGACTCATTTGTTATGATTACGACATCAACCAGTGGATTACACATCCACCAAAAATAAGGAGGAAGAAAAACATGAAAAAGAAATTTTTAAGCCTGATTCTTGGCGCAGCAATGACAGCATCTATGATGGTAGCTCCGGCTATGGCAGCAGAAGCTCCGATCGACCTGACAGGCGTTGACGTAGAAAACGCAAAAGTTGGTATCTCTATTTACAAATTTGACGACAACTTCATGACTCTGTACAGAACAGAGCTCGTTCGTTACCTGACAGAAGACCTTGGATTCAAAGAGGAAAACATCACTGTTACAGATGGTAAGAATGACCAGGCTGAGCAGACAAACCAGATCAACAACTTCATCACAGCTGGTGTTGACGTTATGATCCTGAACCTCGTTCAGTCCTCTTCCGCTCCGCAGGTTACAGACCTTTGCAACGAAGCTGGTATCCCGGTAGTTTACATCAACCGTCAGCCGGAAGAAGCTGAGTCTGACAGATGGGAATCTGAAGGCATCAAAGCTACATACGTAGGTGCAGATGCTAGACAGTCCGGTACTTTCCAGGGTGAAGAAATCCTTGAAACAGCTAACGGCGGCGATATCAACGGCGACGGAAAAGTTAGCTACATCATGGTTCAGGGTGATCCGGAGAACGTTGATGCTCAGTACAGAACAGAGTTCTCTGTTAAAGCTCTTACAGACGCTGGCGTAGAAGTTGAAGAGCTTCTGCTTCAGAGAGGTGACTGGGATCAGGCAAAAGGCCAGCAGATCGTTCAGGACGCTCTGACACAGTTCGGCGAGCAGATCGAAGTTGTTTTCTGTAACAACGACGCTATGGCACTCGGCGCTCTGCAGTCCATCCAGGCAGCAGGCAGAGTTGTTAATGAGGATATCTACCTTGTAGGTGTTGACGCTCTTACAGATGCTCTTCAGAACATCCAGGACGGCAACATGACAGGTACCGTATTCAACGATCACATCAGCCAGGCTCAGACAGCTGTTAACATGGCAGTTAACTACCTGAAGGGTGAAGAAGTTGCTCCGATCAACATGGTTGACTATGTAAAAGCTACTTCTGAAAACGCAGGTGACATTCTTGCACTGCTTCAGTAATCAAAGCTTTAAAATCAGAATAATTTAACAAACTCTATTTCGGGTGTGTCCTGCACGACACACCCGATTTTGTGAAGGAGAGAGTGGAATGGCAGAATACAGATTGGAAATGCGCGGGGTCAGCAAAAGCTTCCCCGGAGTCAAAGCGCTGGATCAGGTTAATCTGAAAGTACGTCCCGGTACAGTCCACGCTCTGATGGGTGAAAACGGTGCTGGAAAATCTACCCTGATGAAATGTCTGTTTGGTATTTATCACATGGATGAGGGTGAAGTCTACGTAGACGGAGAAAAAGTAAATATTGCCAACCCGGATGAAGCGTTACATAAAGGCCTGGCCATGGTTCACCAGGAGCTGCAGCCGATTCCGGCCAGAACAATTGCTGAAAATATGTACCTGGGCAGATATCCGACCAAAAAATGCGGACCGATCCAGGTAATCGATCATAAAACAATGAACGCAGAAGCCAAAAAATGGCTTGAAAATGTAAAAATGCCTTTTGACCCCAAATCTCAGTTAGGCAGTCTTTCTATTTCTCAGATGCAGTCTGTTGAAATCGCGAAAGCAGTTTCTCAGGAAGCACGCCTGATTATCCTGGACGAGCCAACATCGTCTCTGACAGACAATGAAGTAGAAGCTCTGTTCCGGATTGTAAGAGATCTTCGGGATCGCGGTGTTTCTTTCGTATTTATTTCTCACAAAATGGCTGAACTTCGTAAGATATCCGATGATATCACAATCATGCGTGATGGTACGTATGTAGGCACCTGGGAAATGAAAAATATCACAGACGACGAGATCGTTAAAAATATGGTTGGCCGTGAACTGACCAACATCTATCCTCCTCTTGAAAATACACCTGGCGAGGTTGTTCTTGAGGTTAATAATTTTACAAGTATTCATGACAACTCCTTTAAGGACTGTTCCTTCAAGCTGCGCAAAGGTGAAATTCTCGGTTTTGGCGGCCTGGTAGGCGCACAGCGTACAGAACTGATGGAAGCAATCTTCGGTATCCGCCACATCAAAAGCGGCGAAGTAAAACTGAATGGCAAGCAGCTTTCTATCAAACGTCCGCAGGATGCTATCAATAACGGTATCGGTATGATCACAGAAGACCGCCGTGGTACCGGTATTCTTGGCTGTCTGTCCATCGCTGACAATGTATCCATCGCATCCCTGAGTCAGTATGTTGAAGCCGGCGTTAAGCTGAACAAAAAGAAAATTGAAGATCTGGTACAGGAAAATGTCAAGAAACTGAGCATCAAGACACCGAGCAGCAAAACGCTGATTCAGTCGCTCTCCGGTGGTAATCAGCAGAAGGTTATTATTTCCCGCTGGCTGGCCAATAACCCTGACATTCTGATCATGGATGAACCTACCCGTGGTATCGACGTAGGTGCGAAATATGAAATCTACCAGATTATGATTCAGCTGGCAAAGCAGGGCAAAGCTATCATCATGATTTCTTCCGAAATGCCTGAGCTGATCGGCGTATCCAACCGTATCATGGTTATGTGTAACGGACGGATTACCGGTGAAGTAAGCGGCGATGAGGCAACTCAGGAAAATATCATGCAGTATGCGACTCAGTTCTAGGTAAAGGAGGAAAAATCAATGTCAAACGATAAGAAATTTGATGCAAAGAAATTACTGATGGACAACGGTATTATCGTTCTCCTCGCAATTCTTGTTATTTATGTAGGTATTACTGTTCCGACCTTCCGTAGCGTAAAGAACCTGTGGAACCTGGCAATCAATGCCGCTCCGCGTGTTATCATCGCTCTCGGTGTCAGCGGATGTCTGATTACAAAAGGTACGGATCTGTCCGCAGGACGTCAGGTAGGTCTGGCAGCATGTCTTGCCGGCGCTATGCTTCAGAAAGCGGAAACATCTTCCAAACTGTGGCCGAGTTTCCCGCAGCTTAACGTATGGATCGTTCTGCTCATCGTTATTGCAATCTGCTGTATCTTCGGTCTTATAAATGGTGTTGTAATTTCCTATCTGAATGTACCGGCCTTCATTGGTACGCTCGGTATGCAGCTTATTGTTTACGGTATTGTTCAGGTCATCACAAACAACGTTCCGCTCGGCGGATACCGTCAGGACTACATCACAGTTGCTCAGGGCAAAATTGCCGGCAGCGTTCCGTTCCTGTTTATTTATTTGATTATAGCAGCTGCTATTTTCTGGTTTATTTACAATTATACCCGTCATGGTAAATACATGTACGCAATCGGTGGCAACGAAGCCGCTGCTGAAGTTTCCGGTGTAAATGTAAAGAAAACCAAAATCATCATCTACATTACTGCTGCTGCTATGTATGCAATCGCAGGTTTCCTGCTTGGCGGCAAATCCGGCGGTGCTTCTACTGCTATGGGTAATGGTTACGAGCTGGAAGCTATCGCAGCTTGTACGATCGGTGGCGTATCCGTAAACGGTGGTATCGGTAAAATTTCCGGTGTTATCATCGGTGTTGCTGTATTCGAGCTTCTGAAGTCCGCACTTCAGTTCCTGGGACTCAACCCGAGCTGGCAGTACGTGGCACAGGGTGTCGTTATCGTAATCGCTATCGCACTCGATATCCGCAAGTACATCGCAAAGAAATAACTAATCGGGAATAATTTATCAGGAATTAACCTGAAAAAATATCTGAAAAAGAGGACATTCTATGAGCAGAAAACCAAGGCGTAGAAAAAAACGCGAAGTAGATCCGCGCAGTATACGCGAACGTGCCTACGACTGGCTTTATGACCATCATGTCACTGTAAAGGTAATGGATCGCTTGATTGCCGGACTGGCGATTTTTGGAATTGCTGTCGTAATATGCGGAATGATTTTTAGCAGATAAGATGAGGAGCGGTTTTCCCGGGCGGAGAACCGCTTCTTTTTCATTTTTTGAATCTTTCTTTACGGAATTTCATTGTTATTTTTGGGTTCACCCCTTATAATTAATCCTATAAAAATCCCTCACATTGTGAAAAAATATGCCATCTATACAGGGAGACATACACATGGACACCAAAAACGAACTCTATAACATTTTACTGGTCGACGACGAAGCAGACGTCCTCCAGGTTATGAAACGAAAAATAGACTGGGAGGCACTTGGCTTCTCGATGGTAGGCACTGCGGAAAACGGACAGGAAGCTCTGGAGATTGCAGAGCAGACGCACATTGATGTCGTGCTGACTGATATCAAAATGCCGTTTATGGATGGACTGACGCTCTGCCGTAAATTAAAAGAAAACTACCGGAACATGAAAGTGGTCATCTATTCCGGCTTCGACGAATTTGAATACGCACGCGAAGCCATCCACCTGGAAGCAGAGGAATATCTTCTGAAGCCAATCAGCTCCAAAGATCTGACTGAAGTATTTCGCAAAATCAAAACAGCTCTGGATCACGAAATCGCCGAGCGCCGCAACGTGTACCGGTTGAATGAATATTATCAAAAAAGTCTGCCTGCCATGCAGGAACAGCTTCTCACCAGTATCCTGGAAGGCCACACCACCGGAGAACGCGCCAAAAGTCTGTTGCAGACGTATGATCTGAATCTTGACAGCCCCTGCTATGCCGCCGCTATTCTCCGAGGCAGTTCTACCGGCGGAGGGGAAAATCCTTTACAGCTTTTGAATCTCTCTTTAATGGGGCTTGTTCAGGACTACCTGACCGATAAAATCCGCCACCACTGCATCAATTATCTGGACCGGATTGCTATCATTTTTCTGACTGAAACACCGGAAGCTTTAAGCAACATCCTCTATCACCTGGATCAGATCTGCAAGATGGCGGACCGCATACTGAAAATCCGCGTGACTGCCGCTGTCGGTCAGATTGTGACAGACTTCACAAATCTCACGGCCTCCTTTCAGGAAGCTGCAAATGCGATGGAATACCGCACCATCATTGCTGCCGAAAGTCAGGTAATCTATATCAATGATATTGAACCGCGCCCGGAAGATTCTGTGGAGCTTCCTGAATACAATTACCAGGAAATTCTTCGCGCCGTCAAGCTTGGCAACCGGGAAGAAACCTATCAGGCTATCCATCAGTTTATTAAAACGCTGCGCTGCCGTGCTGTCACGCCAAGCCAGTACCAGCTTGCCTGTATGGAACTTCTGACGGAATTTACCAAGGTAGGACGCTCCTATCAGCTGGACGTCCGCGATATTTTCGGACAGGAACGGGTACCGTGGCAGGAAATTGACCAGTTCTCTTCCCTGGAGGAGCTTGAGGCCTGGCTTCTGGATATCTGCACCAATCTGCGCCGCAAACTGCGGCATGAACGAAAAGACTCTACCATGCGACTTACGGAAAAGGCAAAAGAATACATTGAGGAACATTATATGGAAAGTGATCTTTCTGCTGATACGCTCTGCCGGTATCTGAATGTCAGCGCCGCATATTTCTCCACTGTATTCAAACGCGAGGTCGGACTTGGCTTTGCCTCTTATCTGACAAAAATCCGCCTGGAACACGCGGTGCAGCTGCTCTCCTCCACAGAAGATAAAACATATATCATCGCAGAAGCTGTCGGATATATGGAACCGAATTATTTCAGTTATGTATTTAAAAAGGAATTTGGTATTTCACCATCCAAGTACCGCGCAAACCTGAAAAAAGAGGTAAATGAATGAGCTGGTTCAAAAAACGCTGGAAATACATCAAGCACTACTACAAGCAGAAAAGCATGCAGTTTACGATCTCCATCTCTTTTACGCTCGTGACCGTAATCGGCATGGCGCTGCTCGGTATTTTTCTGCTTCGCAGCTATCAGTCTGCCATGGAAACTTTGGCTCTTGAAGACAATGAACGGCTTCTGAATCAGGTGGACATTAACCTGAACAGCTATCTGCGTAATATGATGCGAATTTCCGATTCTGTTTATTATAACAGTATCAAACAGATTGACTTCGGAGCTTCAGGTATTGACAACGACCTGAACCTTCTGTACGAAGCCAACAAGGACACCCTGGTCAGTCTCGCCTGTTTTTCAGAAGAAGGACAACTCATCAGCGCTGTCCCCTTCTCTTCTTTGAAGCCCGATATCGACGTTACAGAACAGGACTGGTTTTTAAAAGCTTCCGAGAAAATGGAAAATCTGCACTTTTCCGATATTCACGTACAGAATCTTTTCGATAACAGCAGTGACCGGTATTACTGGGTTATTTCCTTAAGCCGTGGTGTGGAAATCACACGAAACGGCAGCCTAGAAAGCGGTATTTTGCTCGTCGACATGGATTTCAGCGGAATCCAGCAGCTCTTCACAAAAGTAAATATCCAGAGCCCCGGATACGTGTATCTGGTAGACAGCAACGGAAAGCTGATCTACCATCCGAAACAGAATCTGATCTTTTCTAACTTAATTGAAGAGAATAACATACAGGATGCCGCACTGGAAGACGGCATTCACAAAGAATCGTTTCACGGCGAGGAACGTATGCTGGTTGTAAAAACAGTTGGTTATACTGGTTGGAAAATCATAAGTGTCACTCCGATCAAGCGACTGTACGGCACATTTTTCAGAAGCCAGCTCATGGCATTCCTTGTTGTCGCAATCGCAATTCTTGTTATGATTTTCCTGAATCAGCTTGTTTCGGTCCGCGTAGTCAAACCGCTGAAGCGTCTGGAAAATTCTGTGAAGGAAATTGACTTTTCACCCACTCCGCAGATTTACATCGGAGGGCCGCATGAAATCCAGCATCTCGGCAAAACAATTCAGTCCATGGTCGTGGAAATGCGTCGTCTGACCGATGATATTGTCCGCGAGCAGGAAGAAAAACGAAAGAGCGAGCTGGATGCACTGCAATCCCAGATTAACCCGCATTTCCTGTATAACACCCTGGATTCCATCATGTGGATGATTGAAGCAGAGAAATACGAGGACGCGATCTCCATGGTACAGGCGCTTGGAAGTCTGTTTCGCATCAGCCTTTCCAAGGGCAAAACATTAATCACGATCGAAGATGAAATCCGCCATGCCCAAAGCTACGTGGCGATTCAAAAATACCGCTATAAGAATCGCTTTGAAGCATTCTTTGATGTGGATAATTCGCTGACACATTACAAGACAATCAAGCTGATTATTCAGCCTCTGATCGAAAACGCCATCTATTACGGTATGGAATTCATGGACGGTGATGGCGAGATTCACATCCGTGTAAAACCGGACGGTGCAGACCTGTCCATCGAGGTGGCTGACAACGGCCCCGGGATTCCGACGGAACGGCTCTCTTCCCTCCTCACAGAGGAAACCAGGGAACGCAGCCGCGGCTCGGGCATTGGCTTGCGTAACGTTCACCAGCGTATCCAGCTTTATTTTGGCAGCGCCTATGGTCTGGAAATTGAAAGCGAACCAGATGAAGGTACTTTGGTACGTATCCGTCTGCCACTTTGCGAGGACACTGTTGAAAAAATAAAGGAGGAAGCGATCTTATGAAAAATAAATATTTTCGTTTTTCCTTCATCTTTCTTTTCATCAGCGCGATTTTTGCACTTGTCTACCTGATTCTACTGACGCCTCCCATTCAGGTTTCGTCCGGACACTACTCCGTCATTCTCTATCAGTACACAGACAATGACTGGACAGCTCTTCTTGAAGGAATCCGGCAAGCGGAAGAAGATACTAACGCGGTGGTCAACTACGTTACCATGCCATCTGGAGGAACGCCGGAAAATGAGCTGGAGCTGATCAAACGGGAAATTGAAAATGGTGCGGATGGTCTGTTGCTCGCCCCGGTAGACAGCGAAGCCCTGATGGAAGAAATAAAACAACTGGAAAAGCCCATTCCCATCTTAACGCTCGAAACAGGCCTTGGCTCACAGGACGCTGATATCTCAGCTGACAATTATAAAATGGGATACCTCCTTGGCACACGCGTGGCCCAGGACATGAAACAAACAGCTTCCACAGAGGTTTGCGTTATAACAGAATACATCCAACGTCAGAGCGTGCAGCGTCGTTTCGAGGGATTTGCAGATGCCGTCAATGAAAAAATCCCGGACGCAAATATCACCGAATACACCCGTTCCGTAGGAGACTACAGCCTGCCAGTCTGTATTGCCAATATGTACGGCCAGGGCTATGCGGGGGCCTATGTCGTTGCACTGGACAAGTACTGTACAGAAGCTCTGATTGACGCTTCTGACCACCCCCAGATTGCCCGGGAATTTGAAGATGTTTTCCGCCAGAGAGCCTTTGGAATAGGCAATACCCAAAAAACCGTTAGCGGTCTGGATTCCGGAAAAATTTGCGGACTTGTCTATCAGAATGAATTCAATATCGGTTATCAGGGCCTTCAGGCACTGATCCAGAAAAGTCAGAACAGGGAACTCATACCAACTGCCGAAATCAAATATTATTATGTCACAAGAGAGACCCTGTATGACCCGGAACACCAAAGATTACTGTTTCCGTTAAAATAGCTGCCGTGTCGTTCCAATCGCAAAGAAACGACGCAAAGAAACAACACAAAAAAGCTGCGCAACATATGGAGGAAAAACATATGACTCGTAAAATCATACGTCTGTTTCCGGTTCTTCTGATTGCCACTGCCTTCACCACAGGCTGCGGCGCAATTTCCGGACAGAAAGAAGAGGTAAAAAGTCTGAAAATCGGCATCAGCGTTTATGACCAGTATGATACTTTTATTTCGGAAGAAATTTCCCAGCTAAAAGCTTATGCGAAAGAAAAGGAACAGGAATGGGATATAACTATTACTGTGGAAGTTCAGGATGCAAACAAAGTTCAACTTACACAGAATGACCAGATGGATGATTTTATCCGACGTGGTTTTGATATTGCATGCATCAATCTGGTAGACCGCACCGACGCTTCCAGTATTATCGAGAAAGCAAAAATCGCCGGAGTACCGGTTATCTTTTTCAACCGTGAGCTCGTAGAAGAAGACCTTCAGCGCTGGGATCATCTCTATTATGTCGGAGCCGACGCTTTTGAATCCGGTATTCTTCAGGGTGAAATTCTTGCCGAGGCATGTGAAAAAGATTTTTCCGCTATTGATCGCAACGGTGATGGAGTGATTCAATATGTGATGCTCGAAGGAGAAGCCGGGCATCAGGATTCCATGGTCCGTACCTTATATGTAATCAACACACTAAAAGAAAAAGGATACCAGGTTGAAAAACTTGGTGATGAAATTGCCAACTGGAATCGCGCACAGGCTGAGACAAAAATGAATCAGTTTCTGAAAAATTTTGACGGTCAGATCGAAGTGGTACTTGCCAACAATGACGATATGGCGCTCGGCGCTGTAGATTCTCTGAAAAAAAACCTGGGTTCCAGGCGTCAGGCCAGTGAAGACGGGCATCCATGGCCAGTCGTCATCGGAATCGACGGAACCAAGGTTGGTCTCGAGGCATTGCAGGCAGGCGATCTGCTTGGAACCGTCCTCAATGATGCAAAGGGCCAGGCAATCAGTATGCTGGAGCTCGCGCGGTCCGTAGTTATGCATACCGAACTTCCGGACGATATCAAACTGATCGACGGAAAATATATACGTCTGCCTTATCAGAAAGTGACCGAAGAAAATGTAAATGAGATTATGTGGAACATGCAGATCAAAAATCAATCCTAATGCTGCGCATCGGTCTCATTCTGAACAGCGCTATCTTTAAAGCATAAAATATGCTCCTTTCTAAGTGACAAGTTTGATTTTTACTTGTCTGCCTGAAAGGAGCATATTCATTTTAAAATAACTTTTTTATTTGGATCGTTTTGCTTACGCGTGCCGCGCGTACACCTTTACCAGTTCTACCAGAATCTCCGCCGTTTTTTCCATAGACTGAATGGATGCAAACTCAAACCGGCTGTGTCCATACTGATAACCTGCACTGATATTCGGGCAGGGAAGTCCTCTCTGTGAAAGCGCCGAGCCATCGGTTCCGCCTCTCACTGCCTCGTTAATCATTTCTACGCCACATGCCTCCATGGCCTCTTTCGCATAGTCCACCATGTACGGCACCTGGCCCACTACCTTCTTCATACTGTAATAAGTGGATACATAGTTCAGTTCCACAGTTCCGCTTCCATACTGACGGTTCAGCGCATCCACACATTTTTGAACATAAGCTTTGCGCTGCTCAAAATGCTCGCCATCGTGGTCACGAATCAGGCAGCGAATAAAAGTTCTTTCTACAGTACCTTCAAAAATAAACGGATGGAAGTACCCTTCTCTTCCCTCTGTAAACTGAGGACGTTCAAACGCAGGCAGCATTTCCATGAACTGGCCGCCGATCTCCACTGCATTTTTCATGATATCTTTTGCAAAACCAGGATGCACATTCAGTCCGTTCACCGTTATCTGAGCTTCTGTTCCGTTAAAGGTCTCATAGCTGAAATGTCCTACTTCTTCGCCGTCTACCGTATAGGCAATCTCTGCGCCAAACCGCTCCAGATCCAGATTTTCAGCCAAACGTCCTACTTCCTCGTCCGGAGTAAATCCAATCTGAATCGGGCCGTGCAAAACCTCCGGATGTTTGCAAAAATATTCAGCCATTGTCATAACTACTGCCACTGCAGATTTATCGTCTCCGCCCAGCAGTGTCGTTCCATCCGTCATAATCAGATCATGACCAATATAATTTTTCAGCTTGGGATATACGGACTCTTCCATAATAATATTTTTCTCCGGATTCACCAAAATATCTCCGCCCTGATAGTTTTCCAGCACCCACGGCTTTACATTTGTGCCGGTAATATCCGGCGTCGTATCCATATGTGCCACAAAACCAACGGATTTTCCTGCGCCATCCGGCAGGTTTGAGGGAATCGTACCATATACCACGCACTTCTCCTCATCCATATAAACATTTTCTGCTCCGATTTCTACGAGCTCATCTCTGAGCATACGTCCTAAATCCTTCTGCTTTTCCGTAGTCGGTGTAGCAGTAGTCCCTGCCAGAGACTGTGTATCTACTTTTGCATAACGAATAAGCCGTTCCCTCACCTGATCATAAAATTCAGACATTACCGTTCCTCCTTAGTTCTTTTCATTCAGTATACATGCTTTTCTTTTCTGCGTAAAGATACCTTTTTCCCTTCTTTTCTGCCAAAATCTATGTAATACAAAGGACAAAGCCCGAAAATTGGCTTTGTCCTTGCATAAATAAATCACATATTTCCCACAATCCTTTTATTGGATATCTGTCACCTCATAGTCCTGCTCCTCTACCGCTTTCTTCAGCACAGCAGGATCTACCTCTGCATTGAGCTTTACGACGGCTGTTCCGCTTTCATGGCTCACAATCGCCTCTTCTACCTGCGGCAGAGCTTCCAGAGTCTTCTTTACACGTGCCTCGCAGTGTCCGCACATCATCCCATTGATTTTCATTGTTTTTTCCATTTTTTTCGTCTCCTTTTCTTTATGATGTTTTATTTTTTTATCTCTCGATGTCTGATACATCGAAAACAGATTTAAACGTAGCGCATTTACCACAACACAAAAGCTTGACAAACTCATGGCCGCGGCGCCAAACATCGGATTCAGTTTCCAGCCAAAGATTGGATACCACAGTCCTGCTGCAAGCGGAATCCCAATGATATTGTAGAAAAATGCCCAAAACAGGTTCTCATGAATATTTCTCAGTGTCGCCCTGCTCAGACGGATTGCGGCTGCTACATCGAGAAGTCTGCTTTTCATCAGAACCACATCCGCCGCATCAATCGCAATATCCGCACCGGCGCCAATGGCGATTCCGATATCTGCACGTGTCAGGGCCGGCGCATCATTGATTCCGTCTCCCACCATTGCGACCTTTCCATGATGCTTCAGATTTCGAATCACGCTTTCTTTACCGTCTGGCAAAACTCCTGCAATCACCTCATCCACGCCAGCCTGCGCACCGATAGCTTTTGCGGTCCGCTCATTGTCGCCTGTCAGCATCACCACCCGGATTCCCATATTCTGCAACTGCTTTACGGCCTCCGGACTGTCTTCCTTTATAACATCTGCCACTGCGATCACGCCGATAAGCTTCCCATCCTGTGCAAAAAACAATGGCGTCTTTCCTTCTGCCGCAAACTGCTCTGCCGCACGCTGCTCACGCTCCGGCACCTCCGCTTTCGTGCGAATGAAGGTCAGATTGCCTCCTGCAAGCAAACGTCCGTCACTGTTTCCGGTAAGTCCGTTTCCTGGCACTGCCTCAAAATCCCGCAGCTCTCTGGCCGGAAGTTTTTGTTCTTTTGCCCGCTCCACAATCGCGCGGGCCAGAGGGTGTTCACTCTTTTGTTCCAATGCGAATGCCTGAATGAGCAGTTCCTCCTGCGTCACACCGTCTGATGGAAGCAAGTCTGTAATCCGCGGTTCTCCGCTTGTAATCGTTCCCGTTTTATCCAGCGCTATCACTTCAATTTTGCCTGTCTCCTCCAGTGATACGGCTGTTTTAAACAGAATACCGCTTTTGGCTCCCATCCCATTTCCCACCATGATGGCCACGGGTGTCGCCAGCCCAAGCGCACACGGACAGCTGATCACAAGAACTGAAATGCTTCTCGCAAGTGCAAAACCAATGCCCTCTCCCGCAACCAGCCAGACTACAAGCGTCACTAGTGCGATGGCAATCACAATTGGAACGAACACACCAGATACCCGGTCCGCCACCTTGGCAATTGGCGCCTTCGTCGCCGCCGCATCGCTGACCATTCGGATAATCTGGGACAGGGTCGTATCTTCCCCGACTCTTGTCGCCTCACAGGTCAGAAATCCTGATTGATTTAAGGTTGCGGCCGACACGCCGTCTCCCGGCGCCTTATCCACTGGAATACTCTCTCCTGTCAGCGCCGATTCGTTGACCGCACTGCTTCCCTCCACGACAATACCGTCCACCGGAATATTTTCGCCCGGCCGAACCACAAAGCGGTCGCCGATCCGTACTTGCTCAATGCCAACCTCCACTTCCTGTCCATTTCGCAGCAGCGTGGCAGTTTTCGGTGCAAGCTTCATCAATCCCTTCAATGCATCTGTGGTTCTGCCTTTTGAACGTGCTTCCAGCATCTTACCAACCGTAATCAACGTGAGAATCATTGCTGCTGATTCAAAATAAAACTCATGCATGTAACTCATAACGGTCTGCATATCTCCGTGCATCTGCGCATCTGTCATCGCAAACAGTGCGTACGTGCTGTATACAAAAGATGCGGCAGAACCGAGGGCTACCAGGGTATCCATATTCGGCGCCCGGTGAATCAGGCCTTTCAAACCATTGATAAAAAACTTCTGATTGATCACCATGATCGCTGCTGCAAACAAAAGCTGAATCAGCCCCATGGCTACATGATTTTCCGAAAGAACAGCCGGAAGCGGCCAGTTCCACATCATATGCCCCATGGACACATACATCATCGGAATGAGCAGACTCAGCGATGCAATCAAGCGCCGTTTCATCGCAGGCGTCTCGCGGTCTTTCAACATATCCTCATACTCTGCAACCGTATTTACCCCAGAGTTCCCCTCTGCGCCTTTACTTCCCTTTAGAACTGCACCATATCCGGCCGCTTCCACAGCCCGAACGATTTCTTCCATATTTGCAGTTCCTTCTACGCCCATAGAATTAGTCAAAAGACTCACGGAACAGCTCTCTACACCAGGAACACTGGAAACTGCTTTTTCCACTCTGGAACTGCACGCTGCACAGCTCATACCAGTCACTGTATATTGTTCCATCCTCTCTCCTCCCTTCCCATACCCCATCCAGGTATCTTACATTTAACATTATATACCCCTTATGGGTATTTTGCAACCCTTTCTTTTAGTATCTCCGTTAAAATCTTGTCATATCCTCAAAAAGACAGAATATAAGCGGAACAAAAATTGCAACAAAAAGGGACCTTCCAGATCCCTTTCTTCATACTTGCTGTTTATCTAAAATTCTCCGCATCCTCCGATTCGCGTCCTGCAAATCTTCCCGCCATGTAGCGCTCCCTTTGTACCAAAATTCTGCTACATATCTTCGAACACCCATCTCCCACATTTTTGCAATCGCCTGTTCAAAGTCCACATGCCCTTCTCCATACGGAACCTCCCGGTACCTGCCTGGGACTGTCTCTTTTAAATGCATTGAAGTAATACTGCCTCTGCCAAGCTCCCAATCCTCCAGGATATCCGTCTGGTACACCGCTGCCGCATTTGTAAGGTTCCCGATATGCGGATATACCTTCAAGTAACTTGAACTCCCGCCTTTTCTGCAATCCTGGCGGCTTCTTTCAGATGGTTGACGTTGCCAAGGGAATATTTTGTCAGCGTGCTCACGCACATGGAACGCACCGGAAGACCGGTCTCGTACATGGCGCTGATTAGCTGTAGCCATTCCTCTTTTGTCATGACAAGACGGCGGATTTTTTCTTCTGTTTCGTCGATGCTCAGCTCTATGAAGTCATAGCCGGCCTGTTTTGCGCTTTGCAGTTTTTCTTTCCAGGGAAGCTGCAGGGGCATGGCTTTTTCATACAGGCCCAGGGCGTAGGGGCGGTCTGGCATTTTTGGGGGCTCCTTTCTTGTTTTAGGATGTCAGCTATTTTATCAAACTTTTCAAGAAATATACCGGTGTAACGCCCAATCAGTTTAATGTCTGAATTTAAAAATAAACCAAACAAAAAATGTAAATTTCAAAACCGTTCCTTCTTTTTAAGGTTATTTTTCCATACACCAGCCAGATCATGCGCTTCGTTTTTCAAAGCACGGCTGCCGGAAAGATGGAACCATCACTCACCTGCCGTTATATCTGGCATGAAAACCAAAAGAGCTGTTATAGCAAAATGCTCAGCCCCATGTCAAGGACACATGGAGCTGAGCATTTCTGATGATGTAAGATCATAATACATACGTTAATCCGGATAGGGAGAAAATCCTAATATCAAGTAATTCTCCAAAGAGGGGGTTATGACTGGATATCAAACATGGACATCAGTTTTCTAAAAGTATCTTGTCCATCCAGACAAGTGTCTGTCAGATAGCCTTTCTCCCGTTCCCATTCAGAGAGCCCTCGGTAATAATACATTTTTTTGGCATCCTCAATGATAAACGGAATAAGCCCGAATCGCAGGCACTCTTTTAAAGCGATCAGCCTGCCGACTCTTCCGTTGCCATCCTGGAATGGATGAATGCGTTCAAACGCGTAATGGAAGCGAATGATGTCGTTAATGGTGACAGCAGTTTTGGCTTCATATTCGGAAAGCAGAACTTTCATGCATGGAGCAACCTCTTTCGGCTTTACAGTTTCACGGCCGCCGACCATATTGGCTCTTTTCTTGTAATCACCAACGGCAAACCATGCAAGCGTGGAATCCTTTGTGCTTTGCTTCAAAATGCGGTGCAGTTCTTTGATGATATCCTCGGTAAGCGGTTTTTCTGCCATATCGATACAAAAGTCAATGGCCCGAAAATGATTGACAGTTTCGATAATGTCATCAACAGGGATACCTTCTCCGATGTCTATTGTGTTTGTTTCAAAAATCAGCCTGGTCTGATCTTCACTGAGTTTACTGCCCTCTATGTGATTGGAGTTATAGGTCATCCGTACTTGAAGTTCATGGTACAGACCTCCGGGCATACGGATGTTTTTCTCATCTCTGAGCGTTTGAAGCAAACTGTTATCCGAAATGGTCTGGCATAGTTCATCTACAGAACAACCGAAAAAAACAGCCATTTTTTCAAGAACATAATCGGCGATTTTCTCTCTCCGGCGGATTTTTGCCACGGTGCGGGAGGATATACCAAGCTCCTTAGCCAATGCAGTTTTCGTCAGACCTTTTTCATTCAGTTTTTGCAGCAGACCGGAATATGAAATCATAGGATTCACCTTCTTCCTTTACTTATTATATCCTAAAAAGCCAAAAAGTAAAGGTTTCTTTGTAAAAAAGTAAAGGGACAGACAGTATATCTACCGCTGGAATCAGCGTTATGACGGTTCTATTAAATCCCTGCGCGATCGTTCCCGAGGACCGCACCAGGTCGTCTGCAAGTTTCACTGCTCCGCGCAGGATTTCTATGCCTCTTGCGCAGTAAGCCGGGTTGTCGTTGCCAAGGGAATATTTTGTCAGCGTGCTCACGCACATGGAACGTACCGGAAGACCGGTCTCGTACATGGCGCTGATTAGCCGCAGCCGTTCCTCTTTTGTCATGACAAGACGGCGGATTTTTTCTTCTGCTTCGTCGATGCTCAGCTCTATGTAGTCATAGCCGGCCTGTTTTGCGCTTTGCAGTTTTTCTTTCCAGGGAAGCTGCGGGGGCATGGCTTTTTCATACAGGCCCAGGGCGTAGGGGCGGTCTGTATAGTCAGCAACAGACTCACCGTTCATCCGGAAACGAATGTAGTCTTTAACGGAAAAAATGTACTGTGTCCGCTCCAGCACTTCCGGCTCGTTTTCGAGAAGCCATGCAAGCAGGCTGACCGGCTGTGACGGGAGAATCTCCTGAAAGGTATTTTCAAGACATGTTCTGATTGATACAATCCTTCATCATATACACGAAAATTACCAGAATACGATTACGCTGAACGATATCTCGCAAAAGGTATACCGTTCCCTTGCTTATTGCAGTTCTCTGATTACAAGTGAAACCGGAAAAAATTTTGTCGATATCCTGAATGAAATCCGTATTCAGAAAGCCATTGAATTGCTGAAAGACCCGAAAAGGAAAATTTCTGAGATCGCATATGCAGTAGGCTTCCGTAAAACACTGTGCATCCTTTGCTCCATGTATAGAGTCGTGCGTTTCCCCGATTTCTCTGAGCCGTTACACCTAAAAGGAGAAGCTGCATCCTGTTTATAGAATACAGTCTCTCCTTTTCCATTTGTTTTTTCTGTTTCTTTTATACTTCCAGACTTTTCCTTACAATCTCCAAAACGCCCACAGATTTTTAATCTGTCCTGCAAGCACTTCATAATCCCACAGCTGATTGCTGCGCACAATGCTGTTCGGATCATTCACACGGATTTTTCCATCTTCGATACCTGTCAATACGATAAAATGACCACCTGTCGTAAAATCACCCGGCCTCATACTGCATGCAATCGGCGTTCCACTTTCAAGTGTTGAAAAAACAGACTCTTCTGAAAGCGAAATGGTCTCCCCGTACACACCAAAATGCTGGCAGCCCCAGGTCATCAAATCCCAGCTTGTCCCAATCCCCGAAACATAATAGCCTTCTGCCTGTGCGTACTGTGCAATTTCATACGGTGTATTGGAAGCATCCCCGGTAAGTCCGGCCACAATCATCGCAAGCGCTGTCGGAGCACAGCCGCTTACCGCCAGTGTATTCTCGCCGTCACCGTAATATCCATATCCCCAGCGCTCATCCCACTGAAGAAGCAGAGGAAATACTCCCTCTTCTGCCTCACCGATTGTATCCGCATATACCTGGCCCTTTTTCTCCGGATATCCGAGCACAAAATCCAGCATATCTATATTGCGGGACAACAACGCCAGCATATCTTCCGGATAGCTGTCATAATGATCTACAATCTCCTGCATCCGTTCATCCTGTAAAACCATCTTTTCCAGCTTCTCATAAATGGTCAGATCAACATCCTGTATCCGTTCTGATTCTGTCAGAGGCGCCGTCTCAGACTGCGTAGTGGGTTCTGTTTCAGTTACCGCTTCTGTTTCGGTTATCGCTACCTCCACAGCTTCCGTCTCTGTTTCTGTGTTGTTTTCAGTCGGTAGCTCTGTCTCTGTTTCTATGACTTCAACAATATCAACTGAAATCTCTGTCTCAAGTTCTACTTCTGTTTTTGTTTCCGTTTCGATTTCTATCTCGGTATCTGTTTGCGCCTCGGTTTCTGTTTCTATTTCTATTTCAGTTTCTGTTTCTGTTTGCATTTCTGTTTCCGTTTCTGTTTGCATCTCGGTTTCCGTTTCTGTCTCCGTTTCCGTTTGCATTTCTGTTTCGGTTTCTGTCTCCGTTTCTGTTTGCATCTCAGTTTCCGTTTCTGTATGCGTCTCTATTTCCGTTTGCATCTCAGTTTCCGTTTCTGCTTCTGTCTCCGCGTCTTTCAGAGCAGCTGTCATTTCTCCCACTGCTTTTTCTGCCGCAAAGCCAGAAATGAGTCCAAGCATCCGACTTGCCGCGCGCTCTGGCGCTTCCTCCAAAGCAATCTCTATATCTGCCGCTTCCGTCTCCTCCGGAACGACTATAATCTCACTGATAATGTCAATTCCGTCTTCCTCAGAATACATAACTGTGCCTGAGCCGATTTCTTCGATCTCTACAATGTTGATCTCCCCATCCAGGTCTGCCTTGATGGTATAGCTGTTGATTCCAAATGTACACAGGGCAGCAAGCATTCCTCCAACAAGCGTTGATTTTTTCACGGTACTCTCCTCCTTTTACATCCTTTTATTTTACATGCCCTATCACAAATCGTCCAGTATATTTTTCGGTTCGACGACAATTTTTTGCAGCAAATCGACTATTCTGCCTTTACAACACCACAACAGCGGGAAGACAATCATTTTCTGCTGCTCTTACAAGCGCTGCGCTGTACTCCTCTGTATCCGCTTTCAGATATTCTGCAAGTTCCTGCTGCCCTTCCCACATTTTGCATACGAGCGCATCAACTGCTTGATTCAAAATCCCCTTCAGTTCTTCTTTGGAATACCCCTGAACAATTTCCCGCAAAACGGTATACCGATCTTCCATTTTTCCACACTTCCCAAATCTAAATAAGATCGTTCCAAGCAAATGCCGCAGGAAAACACTGCATATATTGTAAAACTGCCTCCGATAGTTCTTTTGAAACATTCCAAGCACACGACAAACTTGCTCTTCTTCAAATGCGCCAAGAAAAACCTGTTCTAGTTGAATATACGAAATGTATCGTTCAATCACATCGATCCCCGTCAATTGGTGCATGGGCAACAACACCGGATAATCCATTGTTATGATCGTTTCCTGGGGAGCAAACCGCGCATCATACGTACGAAAAAATCCAGGAAGTGCCTTACAAACCGTATCATAATAATTCTCGTTGCCATACGAACAAAATCCTGAAAGCATCTCATTATATTGCTTTAAACACAGTCGCGCTTTTTCTTTTACAAGCTCATAGCCCCGCTGGTACGACTCTTTCGCAGAAAGCTTTCTTCCCCTGGCAAGCGCTGCGCTTTGCCTGCAACCTTCCTCAATGCAGTACAACACAGCCTGCATCAGATACTCGGCCCGCTCAAAGGTAATTGATGTACTCTCGCCCGACGTATATTTTTCTGCCAGATCTGCTATCACAGGAAGCAATTCTTCCATTGTATATTGCATTTTATTTTCTACTATCATCTGCGATTCCGTCTTCCTCCCGCTTTTTACTCCGCATCGCGCAGCGCCTCTATATATAATTCCCGATCCCACCTGGTAACAATATCCATCTTCGAAAACTCACCCCGGCCTTCCGTTTTGCAATAGTCTCGATATCCAGAGCGAATCGCGTCTGCAAAAACCGCGAGGCACGTCCCCTCAAGATAATCCGGATCGCCAAAACACACTGTATCAAACTGCTCCTTCATAAATTCCAGCAGCTCATCGTCTGTCAGATTATCCATACATTCATTTTTAAAAAGATAAAAAATCTCCTGTAAGCGAATGATAGTCTCCACATACGTTTCCTGAAACAGATATGGCGAATCGCAAAAACGGAAAATCAGCTTCGGTAAAATCCCTTCCCCAAATTCGATTCTCTTCTGAGCTTTCAGATTGTTTTTCCTCTCCTGGACAAGCAGCTCACCGTCCTGTTCAGACAGCGACAGACCATACTGTTCTGTGTACTGATTTGTCTGCATCACTTTCTCCAACTGTTGGCCCTGGGCCATCAACAGCAGCCAGTTTTTCTCTTCCATCCTCATTCCTCCCCCTTTACATGTCTGCTGAGTATAACCCTCTTTTCCTTTTCATACAAGACTGGTATTTTTTATGATTTTGTGATATAATAAAGTCAAGAAAAGAGGAAAAACCTGATTGCAAAATCAGATTCTTTCCTCTTTTTTCTCTGACTAAAATTGGTGCAGGCCAAATCTTTTGCTGAATGTTTCAAAACAAGTTTCTGCCCTGGCTTTATTTTTCCTTCCCATCAAAAAAGGAAGCCCTGTATTCCCCCACGGAAATCCCTGTATATTTTTTGAAGCTTTTATAAAAATAAGTATAATTCTGAAAACCAACAAGCGCCGCTGTATCTTTTACGGAAACCATTTTATTTTGCAAAAGCACCATCGCTTTTCTCATACGAATCTCCGTCAAAATTTCCACAAAGGTCCGGTCAAGTTCCTGACGAAGCAACCTGCTCAGATAAAACGGCGTAATTCCCGTATTTTCTGCCGCCATTTCCAGCGTAATATCCTGGTTATACTTTTCTTCGAGATATATAACAGTTCGTTCAACATGTGGATTTTTCGCCTGTTCCTTCTCTGAAACCAATGCGGTCTTTTCCAGACTTTCATGGAAGCTTTGCCGAAGCTGTTCCTCTGTCTCTGGATTTAATAAAGTTTTCCAGTCAAGAATACGGTCAACATGATAGCCTTCCATAACACACATACGCTGTTCCCGCCATGATAACACTTCAAGGAGTACGCTGCTGCACAGAACTGCCTGATCCGGCAAACGGATGCGGTTGTTTTTCATTTTTTCAAAAACCTTCGCTTCTACCTCCTGTTTGTTATGTTCCCAATGTTTCAACAAAAGAAGAAGCTCTTCAAAAATCTGTTCTGCTTGATCCGCCTCATCCGTCGTCTTTTCTTCGTGGTAAAAACTTATCTGCTCTTTTTTTCCCTGCTTTTTTAGCTGTATCCTGCATTCATTCACGCCATACTGCATAGATCTGAAATCCGTTTTCCATTTACTGCAGCCTATTATAATCTTTTCTTCTGTAATCTCCCGTGCCTTTTTCAATATAATTTCAAAAATATTTTCTGTCCATTCCTCATAATTCGTTTCATCCACATGTCTGCCTGGCAACAGAAGAATATAAATTTCTCCCCGGTAAATCCGCAGCACGTAATTTGTAAATTTTAGCAGCTGCATGTTTGCAATTTCACGAATCTGCTTTAATTTTGCTTCAATATTATAATCTAGCTCCCCATCTATACGCAGAATGCTAAAAACAGCCCCGGTAAATGTATGATTCATGGCCTGACAGTAAATCCGAAAATTTTTTTCTTCCGCTTCCTTCAAAATAAAGGATGTCAATATCTGATCTCCCACAATCACTTGCATATCCTGTGATATTTTCAGTATTTTCTCAGTTTCTTCAAAGGCCGTATTTTCTTCTTTTAACCGCAAAACTATTTTTCTGAGTGATGCAGCAAATTCATCCTGCGTTACCGGCTTCAGGATATACTCCTCCACTCCAAGCTTCAGCGCCCGCTGGCTAAATTCAAAGTCACTGTAAGCCGTATGTATCATAATTTTCAGCCGTCGGTTTTTCATGCGTATAATTTCAAGTGCTTCCAGGCCGTTCAGTCCCGGCATATTAATATCAACGATCGCAATATCCGGTCTATACCTCTCCAGATTGGCCAGCAGCTCTATTCCATTGTGTGCTTCTGGCACTATCTCCAGTTCACTGAAATGATTGCGCACCATAAGCTCCAGCGCCCGGCACTCAATTTCCTCATCATCTGCTATCAAAATCCGATACATGATATCCTCCTTTAAAGGCTTCCACTCCTCTTTTCTTCGTCTAAAGGCAACACTATTTCCACGCTCGTCCCCTGCTTCCAGATGCTATGAATGTTCATTTCCGCACGTCCATTATAAAACAGCTGCAATCTCGCATAAACGTTTTTCAATCCTACTCTCTTGCGTTCCATCCCGCCAGATCTAAAATCTTCCCGGATTTCATCCAAACGCTCCGTTGTAATTCCCGCTCCGTTGTCCGTAATCGTAATCATACCACTTCGACGCCGTTCATCCGTCTTGGTCGAAATGGTAATCTTTCCGTCCTCTGTGCGCATGCCGATTCCATGCGTGATACTATTTTCTACAAGTGGCTGTAAAACCAGGCTTGGAATTCTGATATCATGAAAACTCTCATCCAGCGTAAATATAAACTGAATCCGTTTGCCAAACCGCTGCTCCTGCAAAAACACGTAACTGCCCAGCATTTCCATTTCTTTTCGCAGCGTCACTTCTCTGCCGGAAGCATCCAGCGTATACCGCAGCAGCTTTGCAGTCTGATCCAGCAGCACAATCGTCTGGTCTGCATTTTCCAGGAAAGCAGTCTGCGCAATCATATTCAAGGTATTGAATAAAAAATGAGGATTAATCTGCATCTGCAAAGCAGCCAGTTCACTCGCCTTGAGCTCATTGCTGATACGCAGATTTACCATTTCCTGCTGTGCCAGTTTTTCTCGCATTTTTGCATTTTCACGTATTTCATCCATCTGCTCTTTGATTTTGTCTGTCATTAAATTAAATGCCGTCTTTAATGTCTCGATTTCCGTATAACTTTTTTCACCGAAAATCTTCTGAAGATTAAAATTTTTTACATGCTCGGCTACGTAATACAGCGGTTTTGTGAGCTCTGCCACAAAATATCCCGCCTCTACCGTCTGATAAATCAAATACAGGAGTAAAATCAAAAAAAATCCCAGAATGCAGAAATGATACAGCCGATTCCGTTCTGCTTCCTTTTGCTGAACAGATGAAATCAGCTGTCTGTGCAGCACCTGAAATTCATTCAAAATTCCTAAATAAACATGCTCCGCTTTTTCATGTCCCTCGTACAGTATTCTCATTTCCAGTTCCGGCTTAGCAGAAATTTTTTCCATGTCCTGCGCAATCCTGCGGATTTCCTCAAAATAAAGCGCTGACATGTTTCTGACATCGCTCAAATTTCTCTGATATAAATGCGTACCGCCGATTCCGCCAAGACGGTCAAAATAATCACAAACCTCTGTTTCTTTTTCCATCATCAGCGCAAATTGTTCTTCCTCACCACGACACACATATTCTTCCAGAATACGATCTGTCTCGTCCAGCTTGTCATACAGGTCATCCAGAAGAAAGATATCTTCCATGTCACGACTATAATTATAAGACAAAAAAGAACAGAACCACAGCATACTGAGCAACAATATTGCTGCAATCAGAATCATTTTTAAAATCAGCCTGTACAGTGAATCTTTCATTGTTTTATCTTTCAATAATACGTCTGCCATATAATCCCCTCTTCCTTCTTGTCCACACCTACCATTTCTCCAACCGTATCCTTGCGAATATCCTGAATATCTGTATAAACAATATCTTCCGGTAAACTTTTTCCTTCATAATACGACACCAGACACTCTGCCGCCTGATATCCCATTTCATATGATTGCTGAAAAAGATTTGAAAAATAAGATCCGTCTCTGACCTTTTCTATCGCATAATCTGAAATTCCAAAGCTGACGATCGTAAATTCCCGGCTCAAAGCAAGTGCTTCCAGAACTTCTCCCACGACGACGGATGCATGGCCTTCTGCCAGATAAAACGCATTGATCTCTTCATTTTCCTTTAAAAGATCTGTCACCATGGTCCGGATCAGAATATCATTTGACTGCCCTTCTATAATCGTTTCGACAGATATCAAATCGTTATCTTTCAATACGTCTTTAAAACCCTGGACCCGTTCTTTCTGATTAACAGACGCCAGGTTGGAAACAATAACGGCAACTTTCCGTTCTTTCTCCCCGGCAGCATCCATCATGTCGTATCCAGCCTGCATACCTGCGCTGTAATTATCCGTTCCCACATAGCAGATCCGCTTGCTGTTCGGAAGATCAGTATCAATCAAGACAACCGGAATCCCCCTGCCCCAGGCTTCATCTATCGCCTCCACAAATTCGTCATTTTCTTCCATACCAGCGGTAATAATTCCATCCACTCCGGCATAAACTGCATTTCGAATTGCATCAATCTGTTTAGAACTGTTTAATTTAGAAAACATAATATGCTTTATATCTATATCTTTCGATCCTATAGCATCTTCGATACCCTTCGCACATAAATCCCACCTGAGCGGCGCGATAAATGTGATTTTCTTTTCCGCTTTCACACGGCTGCTTTGCTTTTCCTTAAAACCGCTTTTCAAAAAAATAACTGCTGCAATACAATAAAGAACCACGATAAAAAATGTACCGGAAATCCAGTAAATCTGCCTTTTTCTTCTCTCCATGTTCTGCCCTCCTTCTTTTATTTTAACATATTTTTCCGACTTTTCAGAAGCCTCAATATACTGCAAGAAGATTCATCTCGGAAGTCTATCTCGCAGGAAAGGCATTCACATCCCGGCATCATAAATGTTGATTATGATATAAAAGAACTCCCGCGCAGAATGCCTTGCCTTTTTACAGACAATTTTATCTGCAAATAAGTCAATGTAACATTTGCCCAGGAGCTCTTTTATCACACATTTTTCCTAATGATAGTTCTGTTTCTATAAATCCTATTTTGTCTGGCGCCACAGCCAGTCCATAATTCCATATTCATTTCGAAGTGTCAGTACCCATGAATGATGGTACTCTGTCGCCAATTCTGAATCAATCGTTGCTGTACCAAGGCCATACGGCAGATACTCTGCGGATGCATAGAAGGTATAAGACGCATTTTCATTGCCTGCTTCTTTCAAAGCCTGAATACACTCATAAATACAATCATCTCTCGTCGGGAACGTATCTTCAAATGCAGAAGAAGCCCATACTCCAATCTCCGTCAGGCTCTTCATTGCAGCCATGGTTTCATCATTCATACTCGGGCAGATCGGCATAATTGCAGCCAAAATGTCCTCGTTGTACTGTGCGTTCAAAAGGCAGCCACCTCCGCCAAAAGAACAGCCGCTTCCATAAACTCTCCCGGCATCTACCACACCCTCTTCAACCAGCGTCAGGATAACCGAACGGATTTTTTCAAAAATTGTCTCATCCCAGTTATCAGAAGCCTGTGGTGCAAGAACTACAACATCTCCAAACTGTTCAATCCACGCAGTCGCCCCTCTGTTGGCAGCAATCTGCGCCCAGTTATCGGTTCCTTTTTCCCCTCCTCCATGCGTCCAGATGACCATTGGAAGCGGTTTCGATACATCTTCCGGAATATACAGCCTATAGTTCACACCATCTTCACTGTACGCTGCAAAATCATCTGCAATCTCTGTATGGACCGTATCTACCTGCTCTTTTGTAAAGCTGAGATTGATATTCTGATCTCCTATGTAGGTTACAACAAAATCACTCGGCAAATAGCGGAACTCTCCCACTGTAAGTGTCAGCTTTCCATTCTCATAAGAAACTTCCTGCACATCCTCTGTTCCCTGTGTACTCTGTACTGCCATAACCAGATCATTTGAAATCACAAAATCTTTCGCCTTAACCTTCGCCGCCTCTTCCGGAACATTTTCCAGCGTAAAGCTTCGCACGGTCTGACCAAAATCAGCAACATACGTATCGGCTGTAATGACCATATCTGTGTTTTTTGCATTTGCAGTCACACCACAAAATCCCATTGCAAGAATCCCCAAAGATACTGCTGCCACATTTCTCTTTTTCATACACCATTCCTCCGTTCTCTTTTTTCAAATACGCCACTTAAGATACACGTTACAGAAATATACTGGCTTTTCCTGTAACTACCGGTACCTCCAGCTTACCAAAAAGAGAGGACAGAGACCATTCAACAATTTTAAGATGTATGTAATCATTTTTGATAAGTGCTTATACTATCTTGATATCATGGAACAAATTTGTCCTCGCCTAATATGATCTTAGGTTGTTTCTATCCTGCGGCTGTTTCATGTTCTTTCTTCCCCTTTTTCTTCTTCAAGCAGCCGGCTCAGCATATATTCCCGGTTGTTCAGAAACATTTCCATCACCTGATAACTGCTTGTATCCTCGTATGCAATTGAATGAACCTTACCTTCATCAAACGATAAAAGCTCAGCCCCCGGAATTCCCAGCAAAATGGGCGAATGACTTGCGATAATAAACTGCGCCCCTTGTTTGACAAGCCGATGGATATCAAGAATCAAACTCAGCTGTCGCTGCGGAGACAGGGCCGCTTCCGGCTCATCCAGCAGATACAGCCCATCCGGCCGGAAATGTTTCTGAGCAATCGCCTGAAAGCTCTCGCCATGCGATTTCAAATGCAGCTCTTCCGACACAACTCCTGCAAACGGGTCCCTCGCATATTCCTCCTCCTTTGTGGCCACATTGTAGAAGCTCTCAGCCCGTAGAAAATATCCCCATCGGTTTCTACGGTACCCCTTTCCAATCGTAACCGCATTGCAAAGCTCTGAATGAGAATCATACGTTGAAAAATTGTAATTTTTTGTCCCGCCCTCAGGATTGAAGCCATACGCTACCGCAATCGCCTCAAGAAGCGTTGACTTTCCGCTACCATTTTCTCCCACAAAACAAGTAACCGGACACTCCAACACCAGCTCTTCCAGTCCGCACAGTGCATGGATACCCCGAAGATAACTCGTTGGCGCAATACGGTTCCAATCTATACCGATCTTTTGTATAAATAAAGGATTCATGATATCGCCCTTTCTCCCGAAACTTTTAAAATAATTTTTTAAGCACGCCCATCTTGCTGCCTTATTTTTAACGTAAAATAAGGCTATCTATGACAGCTAAATTTTATCACAGAAGGCCTTATTTCTCATCCATCTTTTTATTTTTATAAGGAAATTTCAGACAGTTACTTTCTCCAGAAAGAAGTACAGTTCCTTTTGTCCGCCTGATTGTATTGAATGATTTGTTCCAGGAGTGAGAAATCAACTTCATCATCCCAGCGAATACGGAAGATATTAGAGCCCTGACTATACCCCGACGCTGCAATCTCAGCGGAAAACTTCTTTATTGCCGCCTGCTCAGGAGCAACAGAAAAATGCTGCTTTGACGCACTAAAACCAATGATAAAGGTACCATGTTCCGTAAACATGGGCTGGTTCCAGGCGATTTTAGGCTCCATTTGAGGGAACCTGGTTTTTATCCATTCTAAGACCTTCTGCATTTGTGTGCGATGCGCTTCATTTTCGATTGTGCGCAGATATGGTTCAAAGACTTCCATCGTCCGTTTTGCTCCCTGTTCTTTTTATATTATTGTAGTTGTTTCCACAAAATATAAAAATTATCCTATCTTTTGTTCTTCGACTTGCAATGTACAGCCCATCTCATGCCATTCCTCACCGCCCCAGGTAGAATTGGCAATTCCCTGATCCATAAAACCAAATTTCTCATACATCTTTACTTTTTCCTTCAGACAAGTAAGAAGAACCGTATGTCGGCCTTTTTCGCGCTCTCTTTGCAAATATTGGAATACCAGTGATCTGCCAAGTCCCTGTCTGCGATACTCGGGCAATACATCCAGCCCAAGCAGCATAATATTCTTCCCATCAGAATTATATAAGCTGGCATCTGTAAAAAACGCATCTCTGAAAACAGACTCATCGGTAGCTAGTCCATTTAAAAACCCGGCTATCTTTCCCGTCTTTTTATCGACTGCCACCAAAAATAATTCCGGCGCCGTTGAAATTCTGTCTTTCATATTTTGCTCTGAACATGCTTCATGAGGAGGAAAACAAATCTGTTCTATAATGATTGCCTGCCCTGCTTCCTCCTGTTTTATATTTCTGAATTCAAATTTTTCTAAAATAGCTTTGTCAGCAATATTTTCTGATTTTTCGTACATAATGATAGCACCCTTCATACTTTATGTATTCTTGTCGCAAATAAAAAGAATACCGTTGCCTTGGAAACAATCCCCCTGCTTTCCCTTAGCATTTTTCTTGCATTATCCCCTCCCGCAAGCCATTATGGTTTTGGATAAGGGAAAAGCGAGGCAGACAAAATTGCATGAACTATTATAACACAGGTTATATAAAAATTAAAACCTGATTAAAACGGTTCTTTATTAGGGAGAAAAACAGGTTTCCCAATGTCAATCAACACGCAGAAGTTGTTAACCTTTTTTGTTTTATCCTTCTTGACTTCTGTGAAATATATGTTATCTTTTTTATGACTTATGAAGCTTTAGCTGAAGCATTTACCGACAAAATAAACTGTCCATAGCAGCCAGCGAAAGGAAAAACAATGATTATAAGACAAGAACAAGCCAGCGATCACAATGCCGTCTATCAAATTATCAAAAGCGCTTTTTCCAATGTCACACATAGCGATGGAAGCGAACCGGAGCTTGTTGTTGCTTTGCGCCGCAGCAAAGCCTTTGTACCTGATTTATCACTTGTTGCGATTTGCAATGAAAACATCGTAGGCCATATCCTTTTTACGGAAGTAACTGTAAACGGGAAAACTGAGCTCGCACTCGCTCCTCTGTCCGTTTTGCCGTCTTATCAACGTCAGGGGATCGGTCTGGCATTGATAGCAGAGGGACATAGAATTGCCCGGGAATCTGGCTATGATTATTCCATTGTCCTTGGCCATCCGAATTATTATCCGAAAGCAGGATATCATCCTGCACGTCTGTATGGAATGAAACCTCCTTTTGAAGTTCCAGATGATAGCTTTATGGCAATTAAGCTGAATCCGGCCGCCGGACCGCTCAATGGCATCGTAAAATATGACCCTGCATTTGGTATATAATTTGTATTTTGATCGTTTCCATTGTGCTGATTTCTCTTATCTTTGTTAACGGCAAAAATGTGAATTTTATGCTAATATTTCTGGAATCACTCTGAAAAATGCTCCATTTGACTTTTGATCATTAATTGTTCATACCTCCACATTCTACCAGCTATGCGCAAGGAATTTGTTTTCAATTTAGCCGATACATCTTTTAATCGGCCTGTCTTTCCTGGATTAGAAAATTTAGAATTTCCCTTTGATATTTTGAATATACTTGTTTTTATATATCATCAGTTGAGGTGGAAACTGTTTTGATTTATTAAAGTTTAACGTATTGTTCTGGGAAACTTTTCACAGTAAATCCAACTAGATTTGGACAGAACCTATTGACTGCTTATAAAAGAAAAAAATATATAGCAGATACTCCTTAAATTACCTGCTATGTAAAATGATCCATATTATTCTGCCTATATGGGCTAATGTTATCATTTTGTTATTGCTGTTGATAACATTTGCTCTGTAACCGCGAATAAAACCACCAACAAACTGGAATTATCTATGAATATACATTCTTGACATATCGGGTCCATTATCGCTCTGAACCATGCACAAAAATTCCCAACCATATCTCTCATAAAATCCTATATGATCCGTGAGTAAATAGATTAGAGCTATATCTTTGGATTTCAAGTCATCTACAACCATATTAAGCAGATGTCCTGCAATTCCTCTGCAATGATATTCCTTTACTATATAAACCGCACCGCCATTTAGTTTTACGGTGATAAGGAAGTATTCAAAACAACTTATTATCAACGCCCGCAAACCCACATAAATCAAGAACAAAATAGCCTCTCCTAATCCAAAAAAGATAATTCTTTCCAAAATCAAAAACAAGATTTCTGAAAAAAAGGCCAATCTACACAAGGCAGCTTAACCTTCCAGGCAAGATTTAAGTCTTCAAAGTTCAAGTACAGCGGGAGCATATCATATAAAGCATTTGCTGCCGGTTTTTCACTTTTATTCTCTGGCATTGGAATATTTTCTGTTTTTTCAGTACCGCAGGCCGCCATTCCAAGCAGCATGCAGAACGACAGAAAAGCTATTATTCATTTTTTCATCAGGAAGCCTCCTTTTCTTTTTCCTGCTTATCTTTTTGAATATTATTTTGTCCATGTACTTTTCTTAACAGCTTTGCGAGATAATGTGCAATAAATATACAAAATCCCATCAATGCAAAATAATCTATATAGAACAGAAAGACAGATTCCCCGTAATCCAAAAACACAAATTCGCTTTTGAGCAGCAAATAAGTCAGAAAATCCCTTCTGATAAATACTGCTATCCCATACAGAGAAATGGCTGTACCAATGAAAAACAGCAAAATAGAGCGTATCTTTGATGATTTTCTTATCCGTATCCTCTTTTGAGCCATACGAATCACCATGTTCCAATGCAGACCGAGATGTACATTCATCAGTAAAAATCCCCAGTAAGAGCCTAAGATATGCAACCGCCTTGCCAACGCCATTCCTCCTTCAATCCGCATAAACGAAAATACATATCTTGACAAAACAATGCTGCTGTATAGTAGGGCAATCATAGAAAACCATGTCAGCATATCCATACCGACCTGAAAAACACGCATCAGTGAATATTTGCCCCGAAATAAATTTTTATGCCATCTCCAATTCAATATATGATGGACGGCAAACAGAACAAATATCCCCGCTCCCGCCCATTCGTGAGCTTCATCTCCCCAGAATTGATAGCCCATCAAGAACAGCAGCGCCACTGTCATAGCAGCATCAACGGCCCCTTTCCGTTTTCTGTTCATATTTCCGCCCACCACCTCTCTTATTTCAAACAACCATAGGAAGTATCATCCACTGCTTCCAGCCATTCGTTAAAAACCTCTGTACCGGAAACCTCAACCGCCAGATGCGAAAACCAGCTATCCGGTGCAGCGCCATGCCAGTGTTTCACTCCAGCCGGGATATTGATGACATCTCCGGGATTTAATTCCTGTGCTTCTTTACCCCATTCCTGATAATAACCGCGCCCGCCTACACAGATTAGAATCTGCCCGCCGCCGGAAGCAGCATGATGGATATGCCAGTTATTCCGGCATCCCGGTTCAAACGTAACATTGAAAATCCCCACCTGTTCAGTGGAAAGCGGCGCAAGATAACTCTGTCCGATGAAATACTGCGCAAAACCGCTGTTCGGTTCTCCAATCGGAAACAGCATATTCCTCTCATAGGTTTCCCTTTCGTCTTCCGTTGGTGATTCCTCTGTCCAGACATTCTTCGCCATCTTAAAAGCCGCCCATGCCTTCGGCCATCCTGCGTAAAATGCTGCATGAGTTAAAATCTCCGCGATTTCCTCTTTTGTAATCCCGTTATTCTTCGCACTCATCAGATGATACTGGAAGGAAGAATCCACCAGCCCCTGTGACATTAAAGATACCACCGTCACAACGGAACGGTCTCTTAGGGAGAGCTTTTCCTCCCTGTTCCACACCTCGCCAAATAATACGTCATCGTTTAGCTGTGCGAATTTTGGGGCAAAATCCCCAAGCTGATCTCTGCCTGCTGTCTGCTTTACCATAATCTTATCCTCCATTTTTTGCTCATGTCTGTACCTGCGTTATATTTTCTGATTTCCGGTAGACCATACATGGCTCTCTTTCGCAGAATCCTGCGTATTTTGCGCCATAACGCCCACCAAATTATGCGGAGCATAGGGTTCCTCCAAATAGGAAAGCTCCTCCGCTGACAATTCCAACTCTACTGCTCTTGCCGCTCCTTCGATATGATGGAGCTTCGTTGCGCCGACTACCGGAGAAGTAACCTTCGTCAAAAGCCATGCGAGGGAAACCTCCGTCATGGAAACACCTTTTTGCCCCGCCAGTTTCGCCACTCTGTCAATAATCACTCCATCCTGCCCTGCAGTAGAATCATATTTAAGCCTTGCATAGCTGTCCTCCTGCAAACGCTTAGAGTTTTCACCGGGAAGCCTTGCAAGCCTGCCTCCCGCCAGTGCGCTGTATGGCGTCATGGCGATATTGTCCTCCCTGCAAAGCTTTGCCATTTCCCGTTCTTCTTCCCTGAAAATCAGATTGTAGTGCCCCTGCACGGATACAAACTTTACAAATCCTTCTTTTTCCGCCAGTGCGTTTGCCTTTGCAAGCTGATAGGCAAAGCAGTTAGAAATACCGATATAGCGGGCTTTACCAGCTCTTACCACGTTATTCAAGCCTTCCATAATGTCATAAAGCGGCGTTTCATAATCCCACATGTGGGAAATATATAAATCCACATAATCCATGCCAAGATTAGCAAGGCTTCGGTTTATCATCCGCTCAATATGCTGTTGTCCAGTAATTCCGGCCCGGATATCATCCTGAGTACGGGGAAGAAATTTTGTTGCCACCACCATATCCTCGCGCTTTACCTGCTCCCAAAGCGCCCGGCCGAGATACTGCTCGCTGGTTCCACTTTGGTAAGCGATTGCCGTATCAAAGAAATTAACGCCCAAATTCAGCCCGCGGCGGATGATCTCACGGGAATGTTCCTCGTCAATCGTCCATGAATGCTGGCCGTTATTTGCATTGCCAAATCCCATACATCCCATACAGATGCGAGAAACTGTCAGATCGGAATTTCCAAGTTTTGTATATTGCATTATGCCACCGCCTACTCTACAAGTCCAAGTCCGCTCAGCCAGTTCGCCACTGCGTCCCCGGCATTTGCCGCCTGAGAGCTTCCCAAAGAAAGCCCGTCCAGAACCTCCGCATCCGGTTCCATACTTTCGATTGTACGGATGGTATTGGAAAATCCGCTGCCGCCGCTGGTAACAAACGGAACGATTGTCTTACCGGACAGATCGTAATCGTCCAGAAAGCTGTAAAGGATCATTGGCATATCTCCCCACCAGTTCGGAAAGCCAAGATACACCACCTCATAGCTGTCAAAATTCTCAATACTGCCGAAGATTGCAGGCCGCGCCCCATTCCTCTGTTCTTCCTGCGCAATATCCAAAAGCGCGTCATAATCATCTGTATAAGGCTCTGCCGGTACAAGACGGAAAGTATCCGCGCCTGTCTGATTTTGAATTTCCGCAGCAACCGCTTCCGTGTTCCCCGACCATGAGAAATATACAACCACCCCGGTTACCGCCATATCTTCCAGCTCCGTTTCTGACTCCGTGGCCTCCTCTGATGTATCCGCCGGTAGAGTGCTTTCCTCTGTTTCTGATTCGCTTTCTGTTTCTACTACCGGCGCTTTCATTGTACTCGGCTCCGGAATCGTAGATTCCTCCCCATTGTTTCCTGTATTCCCACAGGCTGCCAGTGCAAACGTCAACATACTCGCCATCATAACCGCGAATAATTTTTTCTTCATAATCTACTTCCTCCTTTGTTTGATTCCCGAATCTTGTGACGAAGATAATCCATTCGATCCAACTGCATTTCTCTGAAATGAATTTCATCAAGAGTAGCGCTGCGCCTTTTATTCAACATATGAAGCCTTTGCGCCTCGGTACTTTCTCCTTCCAGTGACAGGCGCATATAGCTTTCTACTTCGTCATTAAGAAAGCCGATGTCATGCAGCGTCATAATCATACTCAGCCGTTCTATATCCTGATCGTCATACTGCCATGCGCCCATGACCTTTTTTACAGCGCCGCATAATCCCCAGCTCTCATACTCACGTAGAATATCAAGGGGAATATTGTAACGTGTGCTTGCTTCATCAATCGTCATTCGTAAGCTCCTTTCCATAGATAATAAAAAATGCAGGCGTCCTCCTTGAACACCTACATTTTAATTTATTTTTTAAGAAACATCTAATACCTACATCAAATCTCTTATAATACCTAAAAAGCATTTTTAAGAAAACTCATAAATTGGGAAGTGGCCACTCCAAGCGTCTGATTCTTTTTCCAGACTAACACCGAACCCGTTTCTAATGTTGGAGCAAGTGGAATAAAGCATAAGTCTTCATAAAAAGCTACACCAAGATCAAAACATAGTGCAATGCCAACCCCACGTTCTACCATAGCCGCAGCATTTAAAATCAAATTATAGGTAGCCGCAATTTGAAGCCCCTCGTAATAATCCCCAAACCAACTGGCCAATTCATTTTTTACCAATTCCCGTTTTACCATGATTAGAGGCACACCTGTTAAATCCTCAGGATTGATAGATTTCTTCGCTGCCAATTCAGAATCTTTCCTTACCAATATACCCCATTTTTCTTTCTGCGGCATACGGATAAATTCATACTTCCCAACATCCACAGGTTCCATAAGAAGTCCTATATCTAAAATCCCTTTTTCAATCCGTTCTTTAATATCATCTGCGATTGCGCTGTGAATACTAAACTGCACAAGGGGATATTTGTGCTGGAATTTTCTGATCTGTTCCGAAAAAAAGAGCATACCTTTCGTTTCCCCACAGCCTATTGCGATTTCACCTGACAGCACATCTTTCTTATGGGAAAGCTCCTGAACCGTCTTATGGGACAATGAAACGATTTCCTGCGCCCGACGCTTTAAGAGCATACCGTCCTCGGTTAGAATAATACTGTGTTTGCTTCTATGAAACAATTTTACCCCTAATTCTTCTTCAAGCTGCATGAGCTGCCGGGAAAGTGTTGGCTGTGTAAGATGTAATAACGCTGCGGCCTTTGTAATATTTTCTTCTCTGGCAACCATCAGAAAGTATTTCAAAACTCTTAATTCCATAATTTTTGCCTCCTTAATTCCCCAAAATATTATAGTAGATTTTATCCTTATTTTCAACATATCATAAAACAAGAAATGCCTTTCAGTAATTTTATCAAATAAGTAATTTGGAGCTTGCTTTCACACCAAAAATGTGTAAGCTGTCACCCACAAGCCAAGCAGCCAGTACAAAATACAATCAAATCGAAAGGCGGAAATGCTTAGCTTCCATGTATGCCAAAGGCATGACAACAAACGATATCGAAAGCCATATGCGGGAATTGTCTGATATCGAGATTTCTGACAGTACCATCAGCAGAATCACAGACAAGATACTCCCTATTGTGAAACAATGGCAGCAAAGACCGCTGGAAGAGATATATGCGGTTGTTTTCATGGACGCTATCCATTATCATGTACGCAACGAAGGCCGGATTGTAAAACGTGCGGTTTATATTGAGATCGGTATTGATATGGAAGGCCGCAAAGATGTGCTCGGTATGTATGTTAGGCAGAATGAAAGTGCAAAATTCTGGCTCTCCATTTTGAACGGGCTGAGGAACTGCGGGGTGGAAGATATCCTGATTGCCTGTGTGGATGGGCTGACTGAATTCCTGCAGGCAGAAATCCAGCAGTACATCATCTATCAGATTCGAACACAACAAAGTTTGTTTCCTATAAGGAGATCAGACCCCTGATGGCTGATTTGAAGCGTGTATATGCGGCTCCTACAGAAGAGACCGCGCTGGCGAAACTGGACAGTTTTGATGAGAAATGGAGCAGGAAATATCCTAAAATAACAAAAACGTACGGGAGTCACGGTCTACTAATTCCGCAACATAGGCTTGTGTCCAGCCCTTTTCTTCTCTGGCTCTTTTGAGAGCCGCCCCGAGGCCGTGAAAGTCAAACCTTCTTTCATCTTGGTTCATTCTCATATCACCCTATATCATTCTACATTTCGTGTTAGATTATGAGAATGTAATGAAATTTTACATTAAGTAGTATTTTATTTCGCATCCGTGTAGGCTCTAACTTGTATTATTCGAGGTAGAGAACTATAATATATCCTGTGGAGGTGCGAAATGGACTATATGACATTGAAAGAGGCCGCCGAAAAGTGGGGCGTGACACCTCGTAGGGTAAATTATTATTGCGCTGGAGGGCGTATCCCCGGCGCTGTAAAAATGGCCGGTGTTTGGCTGATCCCTAAAACTGCGGAGAAGCCGATTGATGGGCGGACAAGACAAGGGAAGGAGTTGCGCCATGAATAAAATTTTGATTATAGATGATGACAGAGAACTGTGCGCTTTGATTAAACGCAGCGTACAATCAGAACATATAGAAGCCGATTTTTGTAATACCGGAAAAGAAGGATTGCAGAAATTAAAAGAGCAGAAATATCAGCTTGTGGTGCTGGATGTGATGATGCCCGGTATGGATGGCTTTGAAACGCTGGAAGAAATCCGCAAAGAAAACAGCCTGCCGATTTTGATGTTCACATCCAAAAATGACAGTGCTTCTAAAGTGCGGGGGTTACGGGCCGGTGCGGACGATTATCTGACAAAGCCGTTTGATATGGACGAACTGATTGCCCGTATTGCGTCCCTCATTCGCCGCTACACCCGCTTTAATCAGCAAGCCGGAGCCATGCAAAAACTGGATTTTGACGGATTGCAAATTGACCTTGAAAATCGTTCTGTCACTACGGAAAACGGCACTTTTGAACTTCCGCCAAAGGAATTTGATCTGCTCCTGTACTGTGCAAAGCATCAAGGAAAAATTTTGACAAAACAGCAGATTTATGAGGAAGTATGGGACGAAGAATATTTCTATGATGACAGTAACATTATGGCGATTATCAGTCGGCTTCGTAAAAAATTAGAAGTCAATCCTTCCAGTCCAAAGTATATCCAAACGGTCAAAGGGATTGGCTACCGCTTTAATAAGGAGGTGTAGCCGGCATGGAAATCATCGTTTTCTTGTCCATTGTGATTGCTGTTGTGGCTGTGTTGACTTCCATCGTTCTCGTTCGGCGCGTAAAAAAGCAAATAGCAGAAATGACCGACGCTCTGGTTGATGTGAAAAATGGAAATGGCAATCGGCGTATTTTGTCTGCAACAAATGAACTGACCGCACCTCTTGCCTATGAAATCAATGAGATCGTTGTGGCCTATGAAAGCAGACTTTCGATTGTCCGGCAGACAGAAGAAACCAACCGCCAGCTTATGACGAGCCTTTCTCACGATGTTCGGACGCCCCTTACCACTCTGATTGGGTATCTTGATGCTGCACACAAAGGACTGGTCACAGGAAAAGACCGGGATGATTATATTGAAACCGCCCGCCGGAAAGCTCATGATTTGAAAGAATATATTGATGTACTCTTTGACTGGTTCAAGTTAAATTCCGACGAGTTCGCTTTGGAAATCCAGCCTGTTGAGGCCGCAGAGCTGACAAGAAATATCCTGATTGACTGGATACCGATTTTTGAGGATAAACAGGTTGATTATGATATTGATATTCCTGAACAGCCTGTCTGGGTAAGACTGGATATGGACAGCTATATGAGGATCATCAATAATCTCATTCAAAATGTAATCGCTCACAGCCATGCGGACAAAATCAAAATTGTCCTGTCAAAGAAGGAAAATAACATGGAGCTGCTGCTGGCGGATAATGGAGTGGGAATTGAGAAAGAAGATTTGAAACACATTTTTGAACGGCTTTATAAGTGTGATAAAGGCCGGTCTGAAAAAGGCAGCGGTCTTGGTCTTTCTATTGTCCATCAGCTTGTAGAAAAGATGGGTGGAAGCATAACAGTTGAAAGTTTTCCGGGAAAAGGAACTGCATTTATGTTGCTTTTTCCTTTGGAGATTTAAGCGCGTTCCCGTCTTTATGGCGGGAGCCTTTGTCATTTTGCCGGATTTCAAATTGCAAGGTTAATGCAAGGTTGTGGCAAGGTTAATGCAAGGTTGGCGTGATAGAATACCTTACAGAACAGGAGGTTTTGAATATGGATACAAATTACATCATTGAAACAAAAAATCTGACGAAGCAATACGGCTCACAAAAGAGTGTGGCTGACTTAAATATCCATGTGAAGCGTGGGAGAATTTATGGTCTGCTGGGCAGAAACGGAGCCGGAAAAACCACTACCATGAAAATGCTGTTGGGCTTAACGAAGCCGACTTCCGGAGAGGTAAAAATCTGGGGAAAATCTTTGCAGGGGAATGAAAAGAAGCTGCTGCCCCGTATCGGCAGCCTGATTGAGTCCCCCGGCTTTTATCCTAATCTGACCGGCACAGAGAACCTGCGTATCTTTGCCACCCTGCGGGGGGTACCAAACAATCATGCCATCAAAGATGCTCTGGATCTGGTAGGACTGCCCTACAAAGATAAAAAGCTCTTTTCTCAGTATTCTCTTGGTATGAAGCAGCGGCTTGCCATCGCCCTTGCCGTGATGCACGATCCAGAACTTTTGATTTTGGATGAGCCAATCAACGGACTTGATCCCATCGGTATTGCAGAAGTACGCTCCTTTATCCGGGAGCTTTGCGACGCAAGAGGAAAAACGATTCTGATTTCCAGTCACATTCTTTCGGAGATTTCCCTGCTGGCTGACGATATTGGGATTATCGACCACGGCGCATTGCTGGAAGAAGAAAGCCTTGCTGAGCTGGAGCAAAAAAGCAGTAAGCATATCCGGTTTACGCTCTCTGATACTGCACAGGCGGCAAGAATTTTGGAACGCAATTTCCATGAAAACCATTTCTCCATACAGGACGACCACAATTTGCGCCTGCACAACCTTGATCTACCTGTGGGGAAAATTGTAACTGCCTTTGTAGAAAACGGATTGGAGGTATCAGAGGCGCATACCTGTGAAGAAAGTCTTGAGGATTATTTCAAGAGAGTAACAGGGGGTGAGGGAATTGCTTAAACTGGTTCAATGTGAGTTCGCGAAATTGAAGAGAAAAAAAATCATCCCGCTTGTGTTTTTGTCCGCTTTTTTATTTCCTATTCCCATTACCTTTCTGATGGCAACACCGAGAATGTTGGAGAAGTACCCAAATAAATCAGTCCTTTTTGATGGATTGTTCAATATGGTTATGGGATATGGCGTTATTTTTCTCTTGCCGTGTATCATCGGTGTCATTGCAGCAATGCTGTTTTTTATGGAACGGGACAATGACACTTTCAAAAATTTACGCACAATCCCGGTAACAAGTACACAGATGATTATGGCAAAGATCATTGTGCTATTTATTTTTGGAGTTATCTTTTGCCTTGCTTCCATGCTTGCTACCATTGTTTGCGGCAGTTTCTCAATGGAAGTGCATGGTCTTACCTATAAACTACTTGTTGCAGTTGAACTTGGAATATTCATTACAGCGGGAACTTTGCCGATTATCGTACTTGTGGTCTTTTTCAGCAAAACATACATCTTCTCCATTCTGCTATGTGTGTTTTACAGTGTAGTGAGCCTTACCGTCGAAACATTGTTCGGAACATTGCCTAAATGGTTATGTTGGCTCATGCCTATCCCGCTTACAACGCTCTGGGGTGCGGGAGATATGGTGAAACATGGGTTTCCATTGAATGTAAATGCCTTGGAAGCAATTATTCCCTCAACCTTTCAGACGGTTATCATTCTTGGGATAATGGCTGTTGCATCAATCTCATTGATCGACTTCTTATACAAGAAAAGGGGGGAATAAAATGTATCGGATCATTAAAACAGAATTATGGAAGTTAAAGCGGTATCATATCATTTGGGCTGGTATTCTGCTAATGCTTCTTTCCGTTGGAATTACTCTTTTTGCTTCTACTGCATTAGATGGTACAGTTTGGACTTTCCCTCATTTGGTCGAACGCGTCATTCAAAATAATACGACAACCATTTTTCCTATGTGCATTACTCTGATTGCAGGATATATCATTGCTCGTGAAAAATCAGATGATACCTTAAAAAGCATTATGACAATACCTGTTTCCTACCCTGCGTTGATTGGCGGAAAACTGATTGTTTGCGGTTTCCTGTCCGTATTTTTGGGTATGGCAAGTACATTTTTTACTGTCGCTGCGGAATTACTTGTTGGCTTTCCGGGATTTTCGGTAACAGCCGTAATACAGGCTTTGATACAGATCACCCTTAATACCTTATTTTTGTATATAGCCGTAACTCCGATTATAGCCTTTACCGCCCGTATTCCTAACGGGCACATGATAGGTGTTATTCTTGCATTTGTCTATGGCTACGGGGGAATGTTCGCAGCCGGAAATATGTCCCTTGCAAATCTCTATCCGATTACAGCGAGTATGGGACTGATCCAGTACCGAAGCCATGATGCGGCTGTTCATTGGAATATAGGCTTATGCAGCCTAAGTATGATAGTCGTCTTATTGATTTCTGTGGCTATTGTAGTTACAACAAAAAATGTTTCATCCGCAAAAGTTGTTAAAAAGCCGAAAAAAACCGCCCTCAAAAAAGGCTGGTAAACAGGAGGACTTACACATGAAGAAAAAAATATTGATTGGGATTGGTGCCGGTGCTTTCGTGGCAATCTGTTTTGGTATTTTCCTGCTTTCAGGTGCAGGCAGCACCTATTACTATTCACAGATCGACAACACCAAGATCGAGCAGACGGGATCTGCCGGAGGTGTAATTAACTTTGGGGGAAGCATGGACTACTCCTACACGCTGCGTTGTTATGACGAGGACGGAAACGAAAAGGACATTACCTTTGGAACATCGAGGGAATTGAAAGAGGACGCCTTTATTCGTCTGACGGTAATGCCCATTCGTGGAGTGCTGGAATGGGTTGAAGTTCAGTATGACGAGCTTCCCACAGCCGTACAAAAAGAATATACAGCACCGCAATAAAGAGAATAGATAATTGATTATCACCTAAAATATAGCTGCCGCACGACGGCAAAAGAAAAAAAGCCGTCGTACAGCAGACACATTTTCACGCGCCTATGAAACGGCGGCTTTGATTTTCAGAGCCGCCGTTCCTTTTCGTCTATCCTAAATCAACGACGACCTAACACCGTGTAAATCCACGGCGGCATATAGGAGGATTGCCGCCGTGTCTATTTTTGCCTTTTTTCACAATACCCATAATCTGCACCAACTAAAAAAAGCGTAGCTCCCCCTCCGGGGCAGTCTGGTTATGGATATGAAATTAGACGGTACATAAATGAATATATAACTTCATGCGTCTGTGTGGCTTTGTGTCGCCCAGGCGCTTTTTTGTACTTCGAGACAAATTGTCCCGAGGTGCGGGGCGGCTCCCCGGGATGCCGCTCTCCGCCGAGCCCCGTTTCGGTCACTCATCCACCCAACACCGAAACGGAGGTTTATTTATGACTACAATCAATCTGAAGGATTTTTATTATTGGTACACACAGGATCAGTTTATCGAGGTTTCTGACGAGATAGCCGAAGTATTTGTGGCCGATGCCCGGCACGAAATGGCCTACCAGCGGCGGCTCTCCCGGCATAAGGCGCAGTATTCTCTGGACTGCGATGACGGGATCGAATATTCCGCCTGCCTGCACGAGCCAACGCCCCAGGAGCTTCTGGAGCGCATGGAGCTGTTTATCCGTCTGTGGAACGCACTCAACTCTTTGCCGGAGATCCAGGGCCGCAGGATTGATGCCCACATCATTCTCGGAAAGAGCATCAAGGAAATTGCCGAGGCCGAGGGCGTACATGAGGAGTCTGTCCGCCAGTCGATCAAGCGTGGGCTTGAGCGCATGAAAAAAACTTTTTGATTTTTTCATTTTCCCCACTTGGAAATGATGAAAAAATGTCTCGGTTTATGAAAGGAGATATTCTTCTTTCCGCAGATAAACAGCGGCGGCCCCGGGCATAGTCCGGGGAGCCGGTCGGTGGGTGCGCTGTGACTTTTTCTTCGGAAGAACGAGCGAACAACACCAACACCGCAACTGGGCCGGGCCAACCCACGGCCACGATCCGGCATAGGACAGGCTGGCCGCCTGTCCCTCCGGGCCGCCCTCTAATCTGTGCGGGATCGCCGTTCCGAGAGTTGTTGTCTTTGGACAGGTCAAGAAAATGTGGGCGGCGATCCCTTAATTTTAGGAAAGCGAGGTACAGTCTATGAACTATGATCCCGCAGAATTGGCGGCCCTGTTATCCCAGCCGTGGAGCAACGGAGCCTGCCGTGGTTATGTGATTATGGCGATGGAAAACTGCGGCTTTGCTGGCGATGACATCCGCCGTATGATGGCCGAGCTCCATGAGCTATTTGACTTCGTTTCTCTGGAGGAGGCCGAAGCCCACTATCAAAAAAGCCTTTTCTGACTTCGAGACATTGTGTCCCAATGTGGAGCAAGACAAGAGGGTAGCATCGTTTGGGTGTTGCCCTCTTGCGTTTCCCCACGATATGCGGGAGGCGTATCCTATTTTTGATAAGGAGATTTTACCGTGAGATTAACGGCAAAGGAACTGGAACAAATGAAAAGCGTTGACATCGGCGCAGTGGCTCCCGAGTCCCTGCCGGATGTGAGTGGCATGGCCTTTGACACCTCTCTCCCCCAGGAGGAGCGGATCGCTCTGTTTTTGCAGGCGGTAGAAAATCCATACTGCTTTTGCATCGGTGGGATCGGTGTAAAAATTGAATTTGCGGAAAGCGGGCCGTCCTTGCAGGACATACTAACGGACTTCCTGCTCCGGCAAAAAAGCGGGCTGTAACTGCGGTTATGGCCCGTTTTTACTTCGAGACAAAGTGTCCCGAGGCGGAGGCATCCTTGTTGTCCCGCCCGGGCAGAGGTATAATATAGATGTAATGTGATAGGGAAGGAGGAACAATGGCACGAACAAAAAACAGAGGATTGCAACAGAGTTTCTCTCCCTCTTATACCGTCCGCCGCTGGCGGTTGGGCGAATACATCCGGCTTTCCAAGGAGGACTTGAAAAAGGGAAAGGACGACAGCAACAGCGTCATCAACCAGCGTGATCTGCTCAATGACTTTTACCAGAAGCATATCGGAGAATTTGAAAGTGTTTCCGAATATGTAGACGATGGGCACACGGGAACGGATGCCAACCGGGAGAATTTCCAGCGACTTCTTTCCGATGTAATGAGCGGGAAAATAAACTGCGTGGTAGTAAAAGACCTTTCCCGTTTTGCAAGAAATTACAGCGATGCGGGAAGTCTGATTGATAACCTGTTTGTTCAGATGGGTGTCCGCTTTATCAGTCTTGCTGAAAATGTGGACAGCTATCTCAACCCAGACAGCGTTTCCAGTATTATCGTCCCGATTACAAATGTGATGAAGAACACGAGGCATTTGGGAGGGGTAAACTGCTAATTTCTCTCCAATTCGACAAATCAGTGTGCAACAATCAAATATCGCTGCTGTTACAGAATGTTTCCGTCTGGCTGCTGATGCGGTCAGGCGCTTTTTTTGCCCGATCACACCAGCCCAACAAAGCGGTAGTAAATTTTAATGTCCTGGTGTCTTTGACCGTCTATGACGGTTCGTTCTCCAACTTCAATGCGGTCAATCAGTTCCTCAATGATTTCCCGGTTCAGTTCCTGCAAGTCCAGATACTGCCGGATGGTTCCGGCCCACTGGTGGATATTGGCGATGTCCTGCTGGGCTTTCCGTTCCCCGGCTAACAGGCTGTCCAGGCGTTCCGATTTCTGGATGCGTTCCTGCTCGTTCTTTTGAATCAGAACCGAGAAGGAATCGCCGCTGATTGCCCCGCTTACCTTATCTTCATAAAGTTTTGCGGTGATCTGTTCCAGCTCCTCCAAACGCCGCCGCAAACGGCTGATTTCCTGTCGGCAGTCCTCTTGTTGCGCGGCGCTTGCGGATTGTATGTGCTGTTTCAGCTTATCCAGTACAGCGGCTTCATCGGCTGCAACCGCTTTGCCATGCGCCCGGATTTCACTCAGCACCAGGTTTTTCAGGCTGATCTCAAAAATCCGGTGCCAGGAGCAGATGCTGTGTCCGGTAGTGGCAAACCGGGAGCAGAAATAAGAAGTATAGTGCTTGACAGTGCCATTTTTCCGGCGCTGTGTTTCGCGGGCGGCAACCAGAGGATGCCCGCAGTCCGCGCAGACCAGCTTTCCGGTAAACAGAGATGCTTGGGGCGGCGTATTGTTAGCGGAAATCTGTTTCGCCGCCTGATTGATTTTCTGGACAGCCTCCCACAGCTCCGGCCCGATAATTGCCTCGTGCGCGCCCTCATGGGAAATCCATTCCGATTCCGGTTTCCTTATCATGGTCTTATCCTTATAGGAACGGGAACCGGTGCAGTTCTGTGTGAGCGTACCGGCATAAACATCATCGTTCAGAAGGCTTCGGACGGTTGCGTAAGCCCACAGCCGCGAATACTTGCAGCTGCCATTTCCGTAATGGACCGCCCAGTACCAGCGGGGAGGGAGAATCCCTTTCTCATTCAGGGCGGCGGCGATTTTCCCATAGGCCATGCCGGACTGACGCATCTGGAATATCTGCCGCACAACAGCGGCGGATTCCCCGTCAATCACCAGCTTGTGTCTGTCCTCCTCGCTCTTGCGGTATCCGTAGGGAGCGTAGGCGGCAAGATACTGGCCGCTTTTCTTCTTGGCATGAAGCACTGACTTGACCTTGCTGGACAGGTCCTTGAGATGGTAGTCATTCATCAGACTGCGGAAGTGCAGCATATCGGTGTTGTCCCCCTCGCTGTCCAGGCAGTCCAGAACCGATACGAACCGGCATCCGAGGGAAGGGAAAATGACGTCCGTATAACGGCCCACCTCCACAAAATCCCTGCCCAGGCGGGAAAGGTCCTTTACCAGAATCAGGTTAATCAGGCCATGCCTTGCGTCCTCCAGCATTTCCAAAAATCCGGGCCGCTGAAAATTGCCGCCGCTGTACCCATCGTCCTGATAAGTCTTGACCTCAATCCAGCCGTTCAGCATGACGAATTTGGAGAGGATTTCATATTGGTTCTCAATGCTCACCGATTCATCGCTGGGGATATAGCCCTTCGCTTTTGCGGAATTGGAGGCGTCATCCACACTCAGGCGGCAGTAGATACCGACTTTATATTGCTTCGCCATAATCCTGCCCCCTTTCCTGTGCCAGCGCCCCATCCACATTCCCGACATAGCGGTAGTAGACCTTGACCTCACAAATCCGCTGCCCGTTGACCTTCTGGGTATCGCCAACCTCGATCCGGTCTACCAGTTCAAAGAGAATGGTTTCGTCCAGTTCCGAAATTTCGGTATAGCGCCGGATAATTTCCAGCCAGCGGTCGGTATCCACCTGGTTTTCCAGGTGCGCCCGGACTTTCCTTTCCAGCTCCGGGACTGCCTCCGCCTTTTCTGCCCGTTCCGCCTCATATTTCTGCATCAGGGTCTGAAATACCGTCTGCGGGATGGAGCCGGTGCATTTGTCCTCATAGAGATTCTGCATCAGGCGCTCCAAATCGGAAATACGGGCTAAGGAGGATTTTAATTCCTGCTCATAGGAGAAAAGCCGGGTGTGGGATTCCTTCTCCTTCAGCCGGAGAATCTCGCCCATCAGCCGGTCCGGGTCATATTCCGCAAAGCGGGCCTTTTCCCGGATGTCCTCCAATACCAGCTGGGTCAGCACCGTTTCATAGATGGTGTGGATGGTACACGCGCCCCTTCCGCTGCGGGAGTAGTTGCCGCAGATGAAAGAGCTGTACCGTCCCGGCCTGCCGTCCTTATAGGTGAATTTTTCGATATGGTTCCGCATTTTGAAACCGCAGTCGGCGCAGTACACAAGTCCGGTGAAGATACTCTTGCAGCCATCGGACGGGGCGCTTTTCCGCACCTTCTTTTTGCCGATGCTGGCTACGGTATCCCACAGTTCCCGCGAAATAATAGCCTCGTGGGTCCCCTCCACCCGAATCCACTCGTCCTCCGATTTATTGACGAGCTTGCGGGATTTATAGGAGAGTGTGCCGCTTTTGCCCTGTACCATGTTCCCGATGTAGACCTCGTTGCGGACCATGTTTTTTACCGTCTGGTCGGCCCACTTGTGGTTGACCCTGCGGGGGTCGCTCTGGCCCTTGCGCTGGTAGTACAGCACACCGGGCGGCTGAATCCCTTCTTCATTGAGCGCCACCGCGATGGCGTGAAATCCCATGCCTGATGCCCGCATCTCAAAGATACGGCGGACAACCGGCGCGGTTTCCTCGTCAATCACCAGATGGTGCTTATCCAGCGGGTCGCGCCGGTAGCCATAGGCGGGGTAGGTTCCCATGAATTTTCCGTTTTCGGCACAGGCCCTCTTGACCGCCTTGACCTTCTTGCTGGTGTCCCGGCTGTAAAACTCATTAAATAAGTTCAAAAAGCACATGACATCGGTGCTTCCGTTGTCACTCATGGTGTCAATGCCGTTGTTCAGCGCGATGAACCGGCATCCAAGAGAGGGGAACAGGTAATCCGTATATTGCCCAAATTCGATGTAGTTGCGGCCAAAACGGGAAAGGTCCTTCACCAGAATCACATTGATCCGCTTGGCCTTTGCGTCCTCGATTAACCGCCTGACGCCTGGACGGTTGAAGTTCGTGCCGGAGTATCCGTCGTCGATATAGACATCGACCTCATTCCAGCCGCGCTGCCTGACATAGTTTTGAAGCAGCAATTTCTGGTTCTCAATGCTGACCGATTCCCCATCACGTTCATCGTCGTTACTTAACCGGCAGTAGATGCCCACGTTGTATGTTGTATCCATCATCTTTCTTTTACCTCCCGACCATCTCAGAATCCATACCTCGTGCGGCAAAATGGCTCCGCAGGTTTTACCCTGCATGAATATCTTACCGGAGAATCCACCGCCGCGCAAGGATACGGCAGGCCGCGAGGCTTTCTGTTATTTGGAACCGCTGGCAGCTGGAATGGCTTCCGACATGGCGCGTCTGACTGCCAGCTGTTCCAGCGTCTTTCCCAGGTCCTTTTCTCCCGAAAAAAAGCTGGTGACGCGATAAATTGTTTTCCCGATCCGCACCTCTTTGTAGGAGCTTGTCGGGGTTGTCTGTTTGGTCATAAAGACGCACCTCCGTTCAAAAATTGTTTTTACTCTATGGTTAAAAAGCAGCCGTATCGAAAGATAAGGGCGGCGGTTGCCGCTGGATACCGTCCGGTACGGCTGCTGCAATTCTGTTTGGATGGTTCGTCATATTTGCCACGCCCCCTGACGATGGGGACATAACAGGCCGCTCCCGGCAGAGCTGTCATAACTCCGCAGCGCCGTTTTTCTCGTGCGCCGCAGGGTTCCCCCCAAGTCTTTGGCGGGCCGTGAGGAAGTATCTTTAAGCCCCCGCACCATCATCGCGCCCGGAACGCCATCTCCGGGTTTAAGGCTGGACGTAGATCGCTCGGATTGCCTGTCTGTCATCACCTCCTGCAAGCAACCGTCCTGGCGGCGCGCCTTTTCCGCTTCGATACGGGTTATGTACCTGTTATGCCGTATATTCAGTTGTCAAGCTGCAATGAGGGGCAAGAGGACTTGTCCCTTCAATGTGTAGGCATTGGGAAAGGCGATTTGTTAAGCCTTTTTCAAAAAAATCTTGATTTTATTTATTCGCTGTGTGATTGCGCTCCGGGAACAGTTCCACAGCCTTGCGACATCAGCCTGCCGGTATCCGTCCACAATGAGCAGGGTCAGCAGTTCCAGATCGTCCTCCGGCAATTTGCAGAGCCGCCGGTACAGCAGTTCATCCTCCAGGGAGGACAGCCAGCCAAACCGCCGGGAATCCACATCGCCGGTGTCCCAGGTGCAGGACAGGGATTCAAATTTTCGGAACAGGCAGGACTGCTCGCTCTCGTCCTCACACTGTTCGCCGGGAAGGGCCTGTACGCGGTTTAGATAGGCCCGCTGGCTGCAAAACCAGGTCCAGTCATATTCCTTCATGGCCGCGATCTGCCTATCGTCCATACCGGCTGCACGGTATTCCTGTTCCAGCCGGGTCCATTCTGTATCAAACTTCCTTTTTTCGTATCCATAGTGAAATCCCATAGTTTTCCTCCATTTCGATTCAGGCGTGGTTGACGGGTGAATCGAATGGAGGTGGGGACCGGCAATGGTAAGGTCCAGGATGCCTTTCTAAAAAAGAGCAAACAAAAGCGCCAGTCTCCCGTAAAAGGAAATTGGCGCAGCAGAATAAAGTATGATAATGCCGGAAATACTGCCATGATAATGCCGGTGGAGGGGCATAATGTACCCGGGCAAAACTCAGGCTTTTTTTGACAAGACGGGTATTGTCGTTTTATGTCGAAAAACTTTGTCGTGCATGGCGGCGTCCTCCTGTTGCCGCCATGCTAAATTGCAAGGTGTAGGGTCGTCGTTACCCTTTGAGCAAAAAGAAGCGGCGGCTCAAATTTAGAGCCGCCACAAAATAAAATAGGCGTATGAATACAACTGCTATGTAACGGCTTTTTTTCTTTACCGCCGCATGGCAGTTGATCCAAATACTATTATTTTTTTATTCTAAAACTGAATTGTTGCAGAATTGTCCTAACGCCCACTTCTTTCGACAGAAAAACAGCCCGAATTGCTTCATTTTTGTAGAAATTCAAAATTCAGTGCATTTCAGGCCGCAAAATAACCCGTTTGAACAGGGACATCGTGGCGCCGAAATAGGTCAGATATATCGCGCAGAACAGCAGGATTGTGACCAGACCATAAAACAGCACCAGTCCTTCCTGCAAAATTGCTTCCCCGAAAAAGAACTGCGTCCCCACAATCAGCAGAACCGTAAGAACGATAGGGAAAAACAGCGGGATCAGGAACACGGTGGACAGTTCCCTGCGGACGAGGGAAGCCTGCCTGCGGCCCGATACGCCCAGCCGGTCAATCACCGCATAATTTTTCCGGTTCCGGTCAATAGCGGAAAGCTGCTCAAAGGCCAGCACTGAACAGGAAAGAATGATAAAAATAATGCTCAGATATAGGCCGCAGAAAGAAAGTGTTGTGAATCCGGTGAGCGAATTGGCAACGCCCCACGCCTTTACTGTTACCCCCATCGTCACCCGTTCCGGCAATTCCTGTCCGGGCTGGATGTCAGGCTGCCATTTACCGCTGTTCAGGAATTGCTTGAGTTCGTTTTTCAGTTCCGGGTATCCGCTATCCTCAAGTTTCATCACCAGACGGATTTTCTCCCCGGACAGCCGGGAAGCCACTTCATCCGGTAGAACCAGAACATATCCCTTTGTTCCGGCCATCTGATACTGCTCCATCGGCTCTGTCAAAATCGGAGTTTCGGCAGGCGTCAGCGTCCAGCCGTTCAGCGTGATCTCCGGCTTCTGCTCTAAGCCCTGCCGGATGCCGTCCATATAGTTCCAGGTATCACAGTGAACCAGAAATTCATTGTTGTTCATGGACACAGGGGAAAGCCCCAGAATCTCCCGCAGGTGGTTATAATCGGACAAGGACAAGGCTTCAATCGTTTCATTGGGAACCGCATACAGGTAATAGGTTACGCTGTCCTCCACTTCGCAGCGTTCCTCTACAAAGGAACGGACGGAATCCATGCTGTCCTTGGTCAGCGGCGCGTCAATGGCTACACCGGCGTCATAGGGGTAATACGCCTCCATGTTGGCCTTATAGCCCGCACCCATCGTCATCCCCACAAACATGGTCGCAAGGGAAACGGTCAGCAGGATCGCCACCACCGCCATTGTCCGCCCGGAAGATTGGATGCGCCTGCCGATCTGTCCCAGGAAAAACAGCGTTTCTTCCCGGTACTTCCGGTGCGGGTTTCGTTTTGCCAGTTGGTACAACAGCATGGGGATTTTGCGGTGCAACTCATAAACGCCCGCAAGGATCAGTAGACAGGCCCCACCCCAATACAGCATTGCTTCATTGGTCTGAATGTGCAATCCCTTTTCCAGCAAAATCACTCCCGCCACCATCGCGGCAAGGGAAAGCAGACAGGTCAGGACGCTCCGATGCAAGGGCTGGAACCCGGCTTCTTCATTCTTCTGATTATCATAAAGCAGGTCAATCACTTTCCTACGCCGGATCACCTTTGCCGCGCGCAGCATCCCAAATCCATACATCAGGATGAAAAAGAAAAGGGTCATCCCTAACGCACGGAGAGAGAACAAGACCTGATAGCGGTGAGGAATTTCAAAAATATTCTGGACTACCTGATTCAGTAACCCTGACATGGCGGTTCCCAGCAGAGACCCCAGCAAAAAGGCGGCTCCGCCGATGATGCTGTTTTCCACCAGAAACAGGTTTCGGACCGTTTTCACTTCCATGCCCATCAGTTCGTAGGCGGCAAACTCCTTTTTCCGTTGGCCCAGCATAAACCGGATGGCGTATCCCACAACAAAGGAGGACAGCAGCGCGACCAGCACCGACAGCATCAGGATACCGGAGGTGAGCATGGACATATTCTCCGTCATGGCGAGAATATCCGGGGAGAACCCCAGCGCCAGGAAGGAGTACATCAACGCCGCCGTCAGGGTGAGCGTTACAAAGTAGATGATATAATCCCGCAAGCTCCTGCGGATGTTCCGAAAAGCCAGTTTAGAGTACATCATTCACTCCCCCCTCCCATCATGGTGAGGACATCCAAAATCTTGTTAAAGAAAGTCCTACGAGAATCGCTGCCTTTGCGGATTTCCGTGAAAATCGCACCGTCCCGTAAAAAGAGAATACGGTTTGCATAGCTTGCGGAAAAGGCATCATGCGTTACCATAAGAATGGTCGCCCCCAAGGTTTCGTTGATGCCCTGAATAGTGGAGAGTAGCATTTGGGATGAGTGGCTGTCCAGTGCGCCGGTGGGTTCGTCCGCCAGAATCAGCTTGGGATTGTTGATGATGGCTCTGGCGCAGGCGCACCGCTGCTTCTGGCCGCCGGACACCTGATAGGGGTATTTGTCCAGAATATCTGTGATGTTCAGCTTTCTGGTTATTTCCCGCACCCGACCATCGATCTCGCCTGCGGGGACCTTGTTGATGGTCAGCGCCAGGGCGATATTTTCGGAGATGGTCAGGGTGTCCAGCAGGTTAAAATCCTGAAACACAAAGCCCAGGTTCTCCCGGCGGAACCGGGCAATCTGCTTTTCGTTGATTTCGGTCACATCGGTTCCATCTAAATAGATATGTCCCGCGCTGACGGTATCAATGGTGGAAATGCAGTTGAGCAGGGTGGTCTTGCCGGAGCCGGACGCGCCCATGATCCCCACAAATTCCCCTTCCTCCACGGAAAAGCTGATGTCCTGAATGGCTTTTGTGACATTCCCGCCGTTACCGTAATATTTCTGGATATGTTCCAGCTTCAATACTTCTTTCATAACTATCACCTCTGCTCTCTATTGTAAAATAGTGCGAACGGCGTTTGTATCAAGTTTTCTTACAAAGTTCTAACAAAAATGTAAGAAGTGCAGGACTACAATCAGCCCTGCACTTCATGGATCAGACAGTTGATGTGAAACGCCAGGGAAATGGCGGTTCCTTGTCCCGATGATTCCGCCGCAATGCCGATGCCCAGCTTGTCACAGAGCCGTTTGCACAGGTACAGGCCGATGCCCGTGGACTGCTGGACCATGCGCCCGTTCTGCCCGGTAAACCCCTTCTCAAAGACGCGCGGCAGGTCGGCGGGAGAAATCCCGATGCCGTTGTCCTCCACCACGAGGATTACCTGATCCTGCTGCCTGCGGGTGGAAAAGCGGAGAACCGGCTGTCCGGACCGATACTTGACTACGTTGGCAATCAGCTGGTTCAGGATAAACCGCACCCATTTTTCATCGGAATAAACCGTATCCGCCATTTCCTCTACTTCCAGCCGCACCCCGCTCTGAAGCAGCAGGTATTTGTTGTCCGCAATCGCCTGATGCACCACTTGGGACAAGGACATTTCCCGGACGGAATAATCCTTCTCGGTGTGTTCGCTGCGGGCATAGTAGAGCGCCTGTTCGGTAAAGCGGTTGGTCTTTTCCAGTTCCAGAAGAAGTTCCTTTGTCCAGTCCGTCCGGTGATTTTCGCATAACAGCTTCATGGCGGTGATAGGCGTCTTGATCTCGTGAATCCACTGCTCAATGTACTCCTTGTATTCCAGGCGCTCCCGCCGAACCTCCCCGATCTGCTCCAGCATAGACTTCCCGGCCATTTTCAAAAGCTGGTAGTACACCTGATCCTCTGCCTGCTCCGGCAGCTCCATCACTTCGGAAATAAGATAGCGTTCCGACAGCCATCCAGCCATATCTAAAAGTTTTTGCATCTGCTGTTTCCGTTTCCAGTAGGTGAGGAACAGTCCCGACAGCAGAACCACCGCCCACACCACGAGAATCAGAAGCACCACCGAGATGGAGTTACCGCACACCAGCAGGAACACGATGAGGGCCACCATGCAGATCAGGTTGGTTAGCAAAAACGGGATTCTGTTTTTCCAATATCGTCTGCTATTCATATCATGTACCCTTGCCGGTGCTTGGTCTTAATAAAATCGGTTAGTCCAATGCCCGCCAATTTCTCCCGGATGCGGTTGATGTTGACGCTCAAGGCGTTGTCATCCACATAAAGTTGGTTGTCCCACAAAAACTCTACCAGATCTCCGCGGGCGCAAATTTTCCCCGCATTTTTGAACAGGTAATAGAGGATTTTCAGTTCGTTCTTGGTCAGCTCCACACTCTGCCCGTCATAGTCCAGACTGCTGGATTCCAAGCGCAGCACCGCACCCCCGCAGGTCATTTGCTCGCTTTGCTGGACCGGGTACGCCCGCTTGAGCAGGGAGGCAATCTTCGCCAGCAGGATGGCCGTATGGTATGGCTTCGTAATAAAGGCGTCGCCGCCCAGCATGATACTGTTGAGTTCGTCCATATCCGTGTTGCAGCTTGTCACAAAGATGATCGGCACCTGGGAGAAGGTGCGAATTTGAGTGCAGAGGGAAAATCCGCTGGTTCCCGGCAGTTTGATGTCCAGCAAAATCAAGTGCGGCTGTTCCGCCTTGATTTGGTCAATTACATTGTCAAAATCCTCCGGCGCGGCTGTTTCATAGCCGTTACTTTGTAGCAGGGTGTCCAGTTCATTTCGTATCAACGGGTCATCTTCTATCATCAATATTTTTTGCTTCATTTTATCCCTCGTTCAAAGAGCTTCAACGCCTCTTTTCAGAATCATCCTTTTTTCTTTTTTCCTCCCGATACTTACGGATCAGCTTGTTACGGACAGGAATACCAACGCCAATCAGAAGGACTACCGCTAAAATTGTAAAATCCATATTGCTCACCTCACATTTCTTTGTTTTCCATAATCCGAATAGAGAACCAGATAGACACAGCGTACATGACAGCGACGAGTACAAGCACAAGGCCGATCAGCAGTACCGGGGAACTTACAACCGTAGCCACAATGGGATTGTCTGCGGGCATCTTGGGCAGGAAAAACAAGGTCGCCAAAAATCCAGCCACGGGAATATACATGAACACACGGCCTTTGATGGCTCCATATTTGTAATAGCCCGGAATCTGAAATACGGTATAAAGGGCGAACAGGAACAGGCCACCGATGGCTGCGCTAATCATATCAAATGCTCCAACACTTTCACCCATTACCCGCAGCACAATCGGCTGTGTGATAAGAGAAACCACCAGAGCCAGCGCGCCCAGCGCAAGAACAAAGAGATACCGTCCTGTTACCATTTCGCTTTTCTTGATTGGTAAAATCCCATACAAACGCTCCATGCTGTTTTTCTCCGTTACCGAGAAAGTGTAGCCTGTGGTCATAGCGATAAAGCACATGGCAAAGGAAACGCCTGTCAGGATCGAACGGTTAATGGCCGCAAAAGCGATAGGAAGAAGCATGGTAAACCCAATCACCTTGATATATGGCTTTACCAGCGAAAAGTCCAATTTTGTTGCTTTCAATGTGTTACTCATAATCGTCACCTTTCTTGCTCGTGAATACAACAATTTCATCAATGGTTGCCGGTTCAATGCTCAAAGAGGAAAAAGCACCCGTATCTTCGGCCTTGACCAGAGCCTCAAAGCCCGTAGGGAATGTGCGAACACCAACCGCTTTTTCTTTCAGGTCAGCAGACAGTTCTTCCGTTCCTCCCTTGACAATGCGGAACATATCGACAAATTCATCCTTGCTGCCGCTGAAAAACAATTCTCCATAGCTGATATAAGTAATATAGTCCGCAGCGCGTTCCAGATCTCCGGTAATATGGGTAGAGAACAAAACACTGTGTTCTCCATCCTCAATATACTCCGAGAGAATTTGCAGCAGTTCATCTCTAGAAACCGGATCGAGACCACTGGTAGGTTCGTCCAGGATCAGCAGCTTTGCGTCGTAAGAGAACGCACAGGCCAGCATCAACTTCATCTGCATCCCCTTTGAGAGTTCTTTCACTTTCTTGGTGGGAGCGATGTGAAACTTCCGCAGCATCTCCGCAAACCGTTCCGACTTCCAGTTGGGATAGAAAACGGAGATAGATTTTTCTACCTGTGTTACCTGCCAATCATCGCTGAAATAGTTGGTATCAAATACAACACCAAGTTCCGATTTTGCTTTCTGCTCGTCAGCGATATTATCCAGCCCCATGATTTTGATTTCGCCGCCGTTGCGCTTGAGCATATTCAGGATGAGTTTGATGGTGGTTGTCTTGCCGGAGCCGTTTGGCCCGATCAGCCCCATAATATATCCTTTCGGCAAGGTGAAGCTGATATTGTGAAGCTGGAAACTGTCAAAGGATTTCGACAGGTTTTTCACCTCTAAATAGTTAGTCATCTTTATTCGCCTCCAATAAAATATCTAAAAGACGGTGCAGTTCTTCGTTTGGAAGATCTGCGATTCTTGCCGCCTTGATTGCATCGGTCAACCCATTTTCCACTTTACAAATAAGCTGCTCTCTCATCAGTTCAGAGCCACGGCCCATGACAAAGCAGCCGCGCCCCTGAACATTTTTGACGAATCCCTCTTGCTCTAATTCTGTGTAGGCCCGTGTAACCGTTAGAACGCTGATTTTCAAATCTTTTGCCAGCGTTCTGAGAGAAGGTAAGGCTTCGTCCTCTTTCAGTTCTCCAGATAGGATCGCCGCCTTGACCTGCTGCTTAATTTGCTCATAGATGGGTATGCCTGATACATTTGAAATAATTAGTTTCAATCCATCTCACCTTCTTGCTGTTTTAAGTGTTATACTATTATACATAACACTATAACACAAAACAAATGAAAAGACAATACGATTCAAAAAAGTTTACAAATAGCAAAAACTGGTCGGCATCGGAATCTGTCAACGCCGAATTAAAAATGTAAGAAAACGCCGATTATATTTTGTAGTTTTTCGGCGGAGTCATGTAACCTTTTCAAGTGTTTCCCTGCTCAAAAAGTGTGTTTACGATCTGCTGCTTTTGACGCATGAATTCCTTGCGTTCTTTCAGCCTGTATGATTCGCCTTTGATGTTGACTACTGTGCAGTGATGCAGAACACGGTCCAGAATGGCTGAGGCAATGGTGACATCAGCAAACACCTCATTCCACTGCGAAAAAGTCTTGTTAGAGGTAAAGACCGTGGATGTCTTTTCATACCGCCTTGCGATGAGCTGGAAAAACAGGTTGGCCCCCTGAATGTCCATAGGGAGATATCCAATCTCATCAATGATAAGCATCCTGTACTTGGACAGGATTTTGAGCCTGTCCGGCAGCCGGTTCTCAAAGTGGGCTTTCTTGAGCTGTTCAATGAGCTGGTGACAGTTGATGTAGTAGGTTGAAAACCTGTGTCTTGCAGCTACAAGCCCAAGGGCTGAGGCAAGATGCGTCTTTCCCACTCCCGGCGGCCCCAGAAAGACTACATTTTCCCCGTTTTCCAGAAAACGCATGGTTGCCAGTTCATCGATCTGGCGTTTATCAATAGAGGGCTGGAAAGAAAAATCAAAGTCGTCCAGAGTCTTTTTAATGGGGAAACCGGACATCTGAATCTGTTTCTCATATGCGCGTCTGCGCTTGGATTTCGCTTCTTCAGCAAAAATGTGATCCAAAACATCCACGACATTTAATTTCTCCGCCACCGCCCGTTCCAGGTAGTTGTCCAGAATCTCCAGAGTGTTCTTCATCTTGAGGCTTTCCAGATTCTCTTTCAGCCTGTCCATGGTCAATTCATTCATACAGCACCTCGTCATATCTGGACAGGTCAGAAGATTTCAGGGGAAAATCAATGACCTTGTCCTGTTCCAAAAGTATATTTTCTGCATCCATTGTCTGTTTCATAGTGAGCCGCCTATAGTGCTGCGGATTGACAACCATATCTTTTTTCTGATACGATATCCGGTGCAGAGCTATCTGCTTTCCCTCATAGTAGGCAGCCAGCATACTGTCGAGGGCTACGACTGCCACATCTTTGCCGATGTACTCCGCCGGCACGGAGTACTGGTTTCCGGCATAGGAGATGAGGCAGTCTTTTTGTACCCGGCGCAGGTTGATTTTGTCCATGATGTACTCCCGGCACAGAGGGTTTAACCGTTCCGCTTTCAGACGTTCAAAGGGGATTTCATTGGTGGTGGCGTGAACTTTTCCATTGATCTTGTTGCACCAGGCCTGCGCCTGGCCATTGAGGTCTGAAAGACTCTCGTATTTGATTCCAACCATGAAATTGTCCCGTACAAACTGCACCGTCCGTTCCACCTTGCCTTTTGTCTGTCCTCTATAGGGGCGGCACAAAACCGGTTTGAAGCCGTAGAAGCCTGCAAAATCTTCAAACTGCCGGTTCAGCGTGGAATCTTCCTGTTTTAAAAGGCGTTTGATGACCACCTGTTTCATGTTGTCATAGAGTATCTCCTCCGGATAACCTCCAAAATACCGGGACGCGTTCTGATGGCACCGGATTAGTGTATTTGTGCTCATGTCCGTCACAAATTCGATATAACGCATCCGCGAATATCCCAGTATCATAAGGAAACAGTACAGTTTCTTCCATTTCCCGTCTTCGTATACCAGATGGTCCTCAAAAAAGCCCCAGTCCATCTGCCCCTGTTTTCCCGGCATGGTTTCAAACCGCACCGTTGCTTTTTCATCCAGGTCCATTTTCTTCCCCCGGACGTATTCCTTCACGATGCTGTATTTTCCGTCAAATCCCTGTTCCTGCAGTTTCTCCAGTATCCGTACCGCAGAATAGGGCGCTTCTTCCAGCCATTGGTCTATCTGCTGCTTGTAGGCATCCAGTTTTGTTGGCTTTGGCTGTGTCAGTGTGTACTCCGGCTTCTGTGGTGACTGTGCATACCTCTTTGCTGTCCGGGGATCCATGTGGTATCTTTTCCCAAGCTCCACATAGCTCATTCCTTTTTGTCTGTCACTTCGTATGTCCATCCAGCTTTCTCCTCTCATTTCCGACTCCTTTCCCGGACATTTTTCGTCCTATCAGGAGTCTATCTTTTTTTCTTTCTCTCCGCCATAAATCTACATTTTTTCTTCGGCGTTTTCTTACATTTTATCATTGGCGCTAACACTGTTCATATCAATTTGTGCGCCGATATACGCTTGCACAGGGTCTAAAATAATTACCTTTGCGCCTGTTTCAATAATTGCCTGTTCAATTCTTTCATCAAGCATTGAAAGTGCGGCTTCCGACTCGTCAATTACCTTGATTTGCGTACAGTCGGCATTGGCTGCAAGCAGGCGGGGCTTAATTGTGTCGCCAAGCCCATCCTCTGCGGTTTGGTAAATAACCCTTATCGGCTCACGCTCCGTATCATCACAAGGCAGTTTATCTCCCCTCGATAAGATAGAAGCTAACTGTAAAATCATCATTGTCTTTCCGTCGCCGGGGTCTCCGTGGACAATGGTTATCTTTCCATACGGAATATACGGATACCAAAGCCACCCGACCTCGGTTGCAGGTATCTCGTCCATGTTCAAAATTTTAAGCTCAGCCATTGCAACCACCGCCTTTTTCTACGAAAATATTGAATTTTGCGTTTTTTGGGGTTATACTGTTAATACTACATTTTTGAATTGGCTGCTCCGTATCTGCGCCAACAGATACATTCGGGGCAGTCACTTCTTTTTTATTCGCCATCTTCACTTTCTCCTTTCAGACCGCCGAGGATAACCGCAATCAGTTCGATTGTGTCAAGCAATTCTTCATTTACGCCACCCGCTTCAATCCTCTGCAATTCTGCAAGGACGGCGGAAAGCTCATTGCGGAGTGCCTTATACACCCTCGGATTGCCCTGCACAACCACGTCTTGGCATAAGAGCCGCCTTGTAATATAGTCCTGCTTGGTAAGCCCCGAAAGCCGCACCGCTTTGTCAATCCGCTCATTTTCTTCGGGGGATACCCGAAAGGCGACGGTCTTGTTCCTCCAACGATTGCAGTTGTCTAAATTCTTTGCCGACATATCAAAAATCCCCCTTCCCTAAATCGTCAAGCCTGTCTGCCATCTCTGTCTGCTTTGATGGAAACAGGTGTGCATAGCGGTAAGTGATTTCAATGCTCTCATGCCCCACTCGGTCAGCAATCGCCACCGCCGAGAAACCCATGTCAATCAATAAACTGATATGGCTGTGGCGCAAATCGTGAATCCGTATGCGTTTCACCCCTGCGGCTCTTGCGCCCCTGTCCATCTCGTGATGAAGATAGCTCTTTGTTATTGTAAAGATACGGTCTTTTTTCTGTAAACCATACAGCATACCAATATATTCCTGCATTTCCTCACAGAGAAACTTCGGCATCTTAATTGTGCGGTTGCTCTTTTTCGTTTTCGGAGAGGTAATCAAATCCTCCCCATGCAGGCGTTGGTAGGATTTGTTAATCGTGACCGTTTCCTTATCAAAATTGAAATCAGCGGCGGTTAAAGCTAATAATTCTCCCTCTCGGATTCCGCACCAGTAAAGCATCTGGAACGCATAATAGGAAACTGGCTTGTCCATCATTTCATCCGCAAACCTCTTATATTCCTCTTTCGTCCAGAACAGCATTTCTTTGTGTTCCTCGCTCCCCATATTGCCCGCCTTTGCCGCAGGATTGGAGCGGAGGTCATAATACCGTACCGCATGGTTGAATATCGCTGAAAGCTGATTGTGAACTGTTTTCAGATACGTCTGCGAATAGGGATTACGTTTTTCATCACGGTAGGCAAGCAGCTCATTCTGCCATGCAATGATTTCCTTTGTGCCAATCCCGCTAATTTTCATCTTTCCAAAATATGGGAGAATCTTCGTCCGAATGATATGCTCCTTTGTCAGCCAAGTGTTCTCTTTCAGTCGGTTCTTGACATCATTCGCATAAAGCTCCGTAAAGGCTTCAAAGTCCATGTCAAGGTCAGCGGAATTTTGTAACTGGAACTTCCGTTCCCACTCCTGCGCCTCCCGTTTTGTGGCAAATCCACGCTTACACTTCTGTTTCCGTTCTCCTTTCCAGTTCACATACCGAGCCATCACATACCATGTGCCGTTGCCCTCGTTCTTAAATACTGGCATTTATTCCATCTCCCTTCCCTGTTTTTCTCCTGCCCCGTAAAACCTTTCTTGGAAATACTGGCGGTTGACTCTCCCTGCAATCGTGATAAATCCCTGCTCCTTCAGCTCGTCATTCAACTTTTTAATGAGCTTGTAGGCGTAAGGCTTCGATATGGAAAGCTCTTGCGCCACCTCGTCCACACGGATAAATTTATTGTCCATACAACCTCTCCTTTCTCTTTCTAAGCGTTTTTGCTTAATTCATAATACTAAACATTTTTGCTACTGTCAATAGGTTTGCAAGAAAATATTAAACTTTTTTGTTTCGCTTATTCTTGACTTTTTCTAAGCATATATGCTATACTCCTTATAAACATACGAACAAGGAGTGAAACATTATGGCGATTGGCGAAAGAATACATTTTTTCCGCATCATGCGGGGCATGACACAGAAATACCTTGGTATGCTTGTCGGTTTTCCCGAACGGAGCGCAGACGTGCGTCTGGCACAGTATGAAACTGGCTCACGCAAGCCAAAGGCAGACTTGACGGCTGCACTGGCGCAGGCTCTTGACGTTGCGCCGCAGGCTCTGGACATACCCGACATTGACAGTTACATCGGGCTTATGCACACCTTATTTACCCTTGAGGACATTTACGGTCTTACCGTCAGTGAATCAGACGGTGAAATCTGCTTAAAAGTCAGCAAAGACAAAAGCAAGAACGCCGACGAGCTGCTGAAAATGCTCTGCGCTTGGAAAGAGCAGGCGGACAAGCTCTCTGCCGAGGAAATCAGCAGGGAAAATTACGACCAGTGGCGGTATAATTATCCAAAGTTTGACACCACGCAGCATTGGGCGAAAGTCCCCTCTAAGGAATTGAGCGATGTCTTAGTCGAATCATTTAAAGACAAACTAAAAACTGATTGACAAGCACGACAAAAAACGCCCTTAGCCATGAGTTCCTACCCACAGCTAAGGGCGTTATAATATGGATTTATTTCAGTCATCTAAACCGCTTAAAAATCATTCTGCCACTTATAAACCACTTGACAGTAAGAATAATCGCACTCAAACGACTGTTATCAATTTGTTATCAAAAGACCTTTTGAAATGCCGCAAACCCGCATAAACACTGGGTTTACTAAGCATTTTTGCTTATTCGAACTCTATGGTAGCCGGCGGCTTCGGACTCATATCATAACATACTCTGTTTACATTCTCCACCTCAGCCAAAATCCTGTCCGTAATTTTCTGCAGCACATCCCAGTCAACTCGCTCAATCGTAGCGCTCATCGCATCAATGGTATTAATAGCGCGAATTATAACCATGTACTCGAAGCATCTTGCATGATTTTTCATACCGACTGACTTGAAATCCGGTACGACTGTGAAGTACTGCCATACCTTTTTGTCCAGGCCTGCTTTTTCGAATTCTTCGCGCAGGATTGCATCCGATTCGCGTACTGCCGTAAGACGGTCCCGCGTAATGGCTCCGAGGCAGCGCACGCCAAGTCCCGGTCCCGGGAATGGCTGACGGTATACCATAGAGGCAGGAAGGCCCAATTCAATTCCGCAGGCACGTACTTCATCTTTAAAAAGCTGCTTCAAAGGCTCAACCAACTCAAACTTCAGGTCTTCCGGAAGGCCGCCTACGTTATGATGTGATTTCACCATTTTCGCTGTTTTCGTACCGCTTTCAATGATATCCGGATAAATCGTTCCCTGTCCGAGGAAATCAATTCCTTCCAGCTTTCTCGCCTCTTCCTCAAATACACGGATAAATTCGCTGCCGATAATCTTACGCTTCTGTTCCGGGTCTGCTACATGTTCAAGCTTCCCGAGGAAACGCTCTGTCGCATCCACATAGATCAGATTCGCATGAAGCTGATTCCGGAATACCTCCACTACGCTCTCTGATTCATTCTTACGCATCAGACCATGGTTTACGTGCACGCATGTCAGCTGCTGACCGATGGCCTTAATCAAAAGGGCCGCTACAACGGAAGAATCCACACCACCAGACAAAGCCAGAAGAACCTTACGGTCGCCTACCTGACGGCGTACCAGTTCCACCTGATCCTCGATAAAATTTTTCATATTCCAGTTTGGCTCTGCTTTGCATGTATCAAAAACAAACGCCTTTAATTCTGCCTCTTCGGGAAGTACCTGATACTGCGTTTTACACTGGGACTGCGGATAATCTATGGAAATTACCGGATAACCACAGTCATAAAGCTCCGGACGTACTTCGACCTGTACTCCATCCACAACGCGGTTCTCTCCACCGTTCAAAATCACACCCTTTACATTGTCAAGAGCCTGAAGCTCCTGCACTGTAATATCATGAGGGTGAATCTCACTGTAAACCCCGAGCGCCCGAATCTGTCGAGCCAGCACAGTATTCTCTGTACTTCCAAGATCCAGAATTACAATCATATCCTGCTTCATCTTTCTTTCTCCTTCCTTCGTGCTGCGTTCACCTGCGTGTCTTTATGCCAAACAGCAAGCGCTACTATGGCACTTGCCTCCGAGCTTTTATCCCAACCAGTCAACACTCGTTCTTTCCTGTGTCTGCCTGTGGTGTACGCCTGTCCTATTTTTTTATCCTACCACAAAAATGCACCTTTTTACAAGTGGAATCCTTGTATTTTCCTTTCCCACATCAATTTTCTGCTGACAGCCACGGTTCTATTTTTTCCCGACAATCAAATCATAACTATCCCCAATCATGATTTGAATTGTTTCATCCGGAATACTGCCATCCAGAATCACGGTATTCCAATGTTCCTTGTTCTGATGATATCCCGGCATGACAGCCTCAAATGCATTCCTCCAAAAATCTCTCCACTCAGGTCGCACTTTAAGATTGATCTGCATCCGCCCTTCATGCTCGTATGTCCACAGAAATGCCTTTTTGTTCTTTTTGTAACGGACCAGTACCCAGTTTGGATCATGAAACGGAGTATCGGCATAAGTGTCCGGAAAGGACAGGCCATATTGAAGCGCTTCTTCTCTTGTCTGCATTTACAGTTCTCCCTCCTTTTCCTGTGCTCAGCCTGATGCTCCTACAACGGCGCCTCCGCCCATGATGTTTCCGTTGCGGTCAAGGATTCGCCCCTTTGCATCCACACTTCCACCCTCGGGAATCTGCCACTCCCCCTTCTCATTGAACGTATTTCCCATCTGATCTACAATATTTCCGTTTTTATCTCTCCGGGAGCCTTTCGGAGGAATAAAACCTTCGCCAACATGATTTTCCGCTTCTATCTCTGCATTTGTTTTCTGATTGCCATTTCCTGCTCGGTCCCACAGAAGGACGGATTTACTTTCCAACTCCAGAGTCTGTTGTGCCCCAAGCTCCGGATTGTCATAATCAAATTGAAAATTTGCATATGCTTTCGGCAGATAGTATACCCTTTCAATTCCACTCATCCTGTTTTCAGACCCCTGCGTGCCCTGCCCTTGTTCCAGCTGTTCCCCGTAATCAACAATCAGCATATTTTCCTGCCTGGATGGATATCGTTTTTTGATCTCTGCAGTCTCCATCATACGCCAGAACTGTACCTTCTGATCCGGCGAAATGATCGCTGTCAGCCTCCCATAATAGGTTTTCGACGCATACAGCCGGTCGCCCTCCATAACAAGCCCGCTTTCTTCAAAAGGAATATAGGTCTGTTTTTCCGCATAAAAATAATATCCGGCACGCACTGTTGCCAGCACACAGACAATAGACAGACACACCGCCAATACTCGTTTTATCAAAATAGAACGGCGCACGCCCCGGAATGCAGCTTTTGCTTCTCTTTCTATTTCATTTTTGCTGTCCGGCTCCTCGATATAATGCTGTTCCTTCCGCAGCTCTTCCCATACCTTTTGGCAAGCATCACAGGTTTCCAGATGTTCTTCCACCAGATGGCAGCTGTCTCCGCTCAAAATATTATCCACAAAAAGCGGCAGCAAATCTTGAATCACCTCACACGTGATCTTCATATTCCATCGCCTCCCTTATCTTTCTTTTTGCCCGCAAATAAGTCATTTTTGCCCAACTCTCACTTTTCCCAAACAGGCTGCTGATTTCCCGAAAAGACAATTCCCCGAATATTCGGAGAGAAAATACTTCTTTGTAAGGCTCATTCAGGTTGTGGAGAATCCGATGAATCTGATGCGCTGTTTCTTTCTTTTCAAAATTCAGCTCTACACTCTGTCCGTCCGCCCTTTCTTCTTCCTCTACACTCGGACAACACCGCCTGTTTTTTCTCAAATAATCATAATATGCGTTCTTTCCGATCTGGCACAGCCATACCCGGATCTCACACTGCCCACGAAACTCATAAATCTTCTGCAATGCCTTAAAAAATGTTTCCTGTGTCAGCTCCTCCGCAATATGTTTATCCTGGGAAACGGAAAACAGGTATTTGTATACAGCTGTAAAATATCGATCATACAATTCCTCTATATCCATTTCCGTCCCTCTTCACCTCCTTGTGCCTATAAGACGCAGAAGTTTCCAGTTCGTCACAATATTTATCCGATCTTTTTTCTTATATCCTTTTTCCATCTTATCAGAAAACATCTGCGTATCACAATACCTTTTCATTTCCTGTTTTAAAAAAAGAAAAAGACCGCACATCGTGCAGCCCCTTTCCGCGCAAAGCCTGACTTTCCTTTTTACGGAACAATCCGGCCCCATAGCCTTTTTTTCAACTTTTTCCACTTTGCGAGCCTTCCACTCGTCTCCAGCATACACTCTTTTTTCGTTTGTGCTATAATCTGCAACCTTTAATACCGTATCCTCTAATTCTTGATTCATTTTCTCGCTTTTCCTTTCTCCATCTAAAATTTCCCGGAGTTCCACTTCGTAATAGTCTGCAATAAGAATAAGAACATCCAAATCCGGCATGTTGGAGCCCGTCTCCCACCTGGAAACGCTTCTGCTTGACACACCAATGATTTCCGCAAACTGTTCCTGCGTAATTCCCTTCTCTTTTCGCAGCTCTTTTAGGAAACCTCCAATTACTTTCTGATCCAATGACCCTTCCCCCCTTTCGAAATCAAGATAGTACATCTCTCATGCAAAAAACACGACACAAAGCGAGAATTGCCGTATTTTCCTGCACTAGACACACCTTGTCCGGTAAGAAATTTTTCTATGTGCTTTTAGTTTCTTCATTGCCCAATCGTAATGACTTGCCGTAACACTGACAAAATAGGAGCCGAGGGTGCTTCCGCCAACCCACTTATAAACCCCTTTCGAAAACAATTCCTCATTAGAAAAGAGTTCTGCCAGCCTTACAACCTCAGCGTGAGATTTCTGAAGCATACACTCTGCATCATGTAAGGATGTATCTTGATGCCTCTTCCAAAATTCTACATTCATATCCCCATAAGTTTTCCAGTTATAAGGCTCAGGTATGAAAGGCTTACGATCTCCCTTTTGGTTCGACGCAACCCAGTCAAGCAAAAGCTGATGCCATTCATAGAGATGGATTAAAATGTCCCGCAGATTTTTATCTCGTTTCCAATGTGCCTCTTTCTTTTTTGCATCCTCTGAAAAATCAAAAGCTGTCTCCAATTCTTTTTCTGTTAATCCTGAAATTAATACATTTAGTTTTTCATAGTTGGCTGCTGCTGCCGTTAATAAGTCTTTTTTTGTAGTTGGTCTGCCCATATTTCTCTTCCTTCCTAAAATTGAAAGCCCGTATTGCTTTTTTACAGTTCTAAACTTTAAATCTTTCTTGATTATATTAGCAGAATAACCCTGACACCTTATGTCAGGGTTTATTTTTTTCGTATATAAGTTTTGCCTGCTCAGCTATAACTTGTTTCAAATAAACAGGCGAAAGGATTTCCACCTGAGTGCCAAAGGACAAGAGGAATCCGATCAACCACGTATCCTCCGGCATTTTCGCAGAAGCAATCAAATCTCCATTTTCCTGCCGTTGTACTTGCGTTTCATCAAATTCATCGAATACACGGTATGCCATTTCTTTCGGGAAGCGAAGTAAAATTTCATTGTATGCTTCCTCTAAGCATTCCGTTGTTTTCGGAAAATTTCGGCGTGAAAAACTCTCGCTTAAGATTTCCAAATCCAAAATGCGATTTAATTTGAATATCCGCCAATCCTGTTTTTCTGTACAATACGCGTTCAAATACCATGCTTTTGCTTTATAAGCAAGTTTATATGGCTCCACAACTCTTTCACTTACTGTCTCATAAGAACCTGCATAATGAATTTTCACACCCTTACAATGAATAATTGCCCATTTCAATAATTCAAATTTTTTATTATCAAATGCTTTGTTCCCCCATCTGGAAAAATCCACCTCAAGCCAATTCTCCGACTCAAGATGAAACACTGCTGAGAGTTTCTGCAATGTCTGACTGCTGTTCATATTCTGCGCAGTATTTATGCTCTGTAAAGCTGTAAGAATTTCCTGCTTTTCTTCTTTTGACAATACAGCCTTGTCCAAAACAAAACCACGCATCAAATGAATCCCGCCATTTCTCCCTGCTTCTGCATAAATTGGAATACCTGCCCCACTCAAAGCATCAATATCTCTGTAAATTGTTCTGACCGATACCTCAAACTTTTTTGCTAACTCCGGGGCCGTTGCCTGTCCCTTATCCAGCAGATAGTACACAATCTTAAATAATCTGCTTTCCTGCATTCGTATTTCCTCCCGGCACTTGATTTCCCTCTATCCATAATAACACCACAAACGTAATTTTCATTTTCATACAATACCAAAACCCCGGAAACCGAAGTTTCCGGGGTAATATTTGAGCTTAATATTCTGTAAACAGATTATAATTACTCGATGATTGTAGCAACACGGCCTGAACCTACAGTACGTCCACCCTCACGGATAGCGAATGTAAGACCCTGCTCCATAGCGATCGGGTGAATCAGTTCGATAGTCATCTCTACGTTATCGCCAGGCATACACATCTCTGTTCCTTCCGGAAGGTTGATAACGCCTGTTACGTCAGTTGTTCTGAAGTAGAACTGCGGACGGTAGTTGTTGAAGAACGGTGTATGACGGCCACCCTCGTCTTTTGTCAGTACGTAAACCTGAGCTGTGAATTTTGTATGGCATTTGATTGAGCCCGGTTTGCAGAGAACCTGACCTCTTTCAATGTTCTCTCTCTTGATACCACGAAGCAGAGCACCGATGTTGTCACCAGCCTGAGCCTCATCAAGAAGTTTACGGAACATCTCAATACCAGTAACTGTAGTCTTCTGGATTTCTTCCTTAACACCAACGATTTCAACTTCCTCATTGATATGAAGCATACCACGCTCTACACGGCCTGTAGCAACTGTACCACGACCTGTGATTGTGAATACATCCTCAACCGGCATAAGGAACGGCTGATCTGTTGCACGCTGCGGATCCGGAACCCAGCTGTCTACAGCTGCCATCAGCTCCATAACCTTGTCGCCCCACTCGCTGCTCGGATCTTCCAGAGCCTTCAGAGCAGAACCCTGAATGATCGGTGTGTCATCTCCCGGGAACTCGTACTCGTTCAGAAGTTCACGGATCTCCATGTCAACCAGCTCAAGAAGCTCTTCGTCGTCTACCATATCACATTTGTTCATGAATACAACGATATACGGAACGCCTACCTGACGGGACAGAAGGATGTGCTCCTTTGTCTGAGCCATAACACCATCTGTAGCAGCAACTACAAGGATAGCGCCGTCCATCTGAGCAGCACCAGTGATCATGTTCTTTACATAGTCAGCATGGCCTGGGCAGTCAACGTGTGCATAGTGTCTGTTGTCTGTCTCGTACTCAACGTGAGCAGTAGAAATTGTGATACCACGCTCTCTCTCTTCCGGAGCTTTATCGATATTTTCGAAATCTGTAGCTGTGTTACCAGCAACTCTCTCGGACAGAACCTTTGTGATAGCTGCTGTCAGGGTAGTTTTACCATGGTCAACGTGTCCGATGGTACCGATGTTACAATGCGGTTTTGTTCTTTCAAATTTAGCCTTTGCCATTTTGAATGTCCTCCTTAATCAATTGCTTTTCGCATCATTTCTTGGATATTACACCCAGCTAGACTTTATTATATTTCAAAACAGCCGGGTTTTCAAGCTATTTTTTCATTGTAATGCTTTATTTTTCAGCCTTTTACCCAGTGCAGAACTCGGTCTGCACCAGGCGGTAAAGTGCTGGAATATCATATATTATTATTTCGTTTTTGCGCTCAGAACCTTTTCCTGTACAGACTTCGGTACCTGCTCATAACGCTCAAAGAACATAGAGTAGTTACCACGGCCCTGTGTCTTGGAACGAAGGTCTGTAGAGTAACCAAACATCTCAGCAAGCGGTACAAAGCCTCTTACGATCTTGCCGCCGCCCAGATCATCCATACCTTCAATACGTCCACGACGGGAGTTGATATCACCGATAACATCACCCATGTATTCCTCAGGCATTGTTACCTCTACCTTCATGATCGGCTCAAGCAGTACCGGCTCACCCTTCTTCATAGCATCCTTAAATGCAAGGGAACCAGCGATATGGAATGCCATTTCACTTGAATCGACCTCATGGTAAGAACCATCGTATACGTTTGCATGAACACCAAGTACCGGGAATCCGCCAAGGATACCAGCCTTTGCAGCCTCTTCAATACCTTCTCCAACTGCCGGAATGTATTCCTTCGGAATAGCACCACCGACAACGGTTGACTCGAACTTAAACGTTTCTTCGCCGTTCGGATCCATCGGCGTGAAGATAACTTTACAGTGTCCGTACTGTCCACGTCCACCGGACTGCTTCGCATATTTGCTGTCAACTGTAACTTCTTTTGTGAAGCTCTCTTTGTAAGCAACCTGCGGAGCGCCTACGTTTGCCTCTACCTTAAACTCACGGAGCAGACGGTCAACAATGATCTCAAGATGCAGCTCTCCCATACCAGCAATAATTGTCTGGCCTGTTTCCTGATCCGTGTGTGCACGGAAGGTCGGGTCTTCTTCTGCAAGCTTTGCAAGAGCTTCGCCCATCTTACCCTGTCCAGCCTTTGTCTTCGGCTCGATTGCAAGCTCGATAACCGGCTCCGGGAACTCCATGGACTCAAGGATTACCGGATGCTGCTCATCACAGATCGTATCACCGGTTCCTGTAATCTTGAAACCTACCGCAGCAGCGATATCACCGGAATATACCTTATCCAGCTCTGCTCTCTTGTTTGCATGCATCTGAAGGATACGTCCTACACGCTCCTTCTTGCCCTTTGTAGAATTCAGTACGTAAGAACCGGAATTCATCGTACCGGAATATACACGGAAAAATGCAAGCTTTCCAACAAACGGGTCAGCCATGATCTTGAACGCCAGTGCAGAGAACGGCTCTTCATCAGAAGAATGTCTCTCCACTTCATTGCCATCCATGTCTGTACCCTTAATAGCCGGAATATCAAGCGGTGACGGCATAAACTCAACAACTGCGTCCAGAAGCTTCTGAACACCTTTGTTTCTGTATGCTGTTCCACAACAAACCGGAACTGCTGTACATTCGCAAGTTGCTTTTCTCAAAACTCTCTTCAGATCTTCTACAGACGGCTCTTCGCCCTCCAGATATGCCATCATCAGATCGTCATCCAGCTCACAGATCTTCTCTACCAGCTCTGTCCGATACAGCTCTGCATCATCCTGCATATCTTCCGGGATGTCAACGATAGAAATATCGTCGCCCTTGTCGTCGTTGTAAATGTAAGCTTTCATCTCAAACAGATCAATGATGCCCTTGAATTCATCTTCCTTACCAATCGGAAGCTGGATGCAGATTGCATTTTTGCCAAGTCTAGTCTTGATCTGCTCTACTGCACCGTAGAAATTTGCACCAAGGATGTCCATTTTATTGATGAATGCCATACGCGGTACATTGTACGTATCAGCCTGACGCCAAACGTTTTCTGACTGAGGCTCAACACCGCCCTTTGCACAGAAAACACCAACTGCTCCGTCCAGTACACGCAGAGAACGCTCAACCTCAACCGTAAAGTCAACGTGGCCTGGGGTATCAATAATATTGATACGATGCTCCAGGGCACCTGGCTTCGGCTTGCAATTCTCCTGCAATGTCCAGTGACATGTGGTAGCGGCTGAAGTAATTGTGATACCTCTCTCCTGTTCCTGCTCCATCCAGTCCATTGTAGCAGTTCCTTCGTGAGTATCACCAATCTTATAGTTAACACCGGTATAGTAAAGGATTCGCTCGGTGGTGGTAGTTTTACCAGCATCGATGTGAGCCATAATACCGATATTTCTGGTTCTCTCTAATGGATATTCTCTTCCAGCCAAAATTTTTTCCTCCTAATTAGAAGCGATAATGCGCAAATGCCTTGTTTGCCTCTGCCATCTTGTGCATATCTTCTTTTCTCTTAACAGATGCGCCCGTGTTGTTTGCAGCATCCATAAGCTCGTTCGCCAGTCTTTCCTCCATGGTCTTCTCGCCTCTCTTGCGTGAGAACATGGTGATCCAGCGCAGTGCCAGAGCCTGACGACGGTCCGCTCTTACTTCGATCGGAACCTGATATGTCGCACCACCGATACGTCTTGCTTTTACTTCCAGTACCGGCATGATGTTGTTCATTGCTTCTTCAAATACTTCGAGAGCCGGTTTTCCGGTCTTCTCTTCCATTCTTCCGAATGCACCGTATACGATTTTCTGTGCTACGCCCTTCTTACCATCAAGCATAATGTTGTTGATAAGCTTTGTAACCACTTTGTTGTTGTATAACGGATCTGCTAAAACGTCTCTTTTCTGAGTATGTCCTTTACGTGGCACGTTACTTCCCTCCTTAATCAATATTGCATTAAATCACAGGTACTCACGATTGTGTTTCGTGTTCATGCTGGGACTTCTATATTAACCTGCAACCACCCGGCAACAAGAACTCCACATACATAAGGTGAAACAAAATCCAGTTTGTGATACGAAAAACCGAAACGCCCTGTAATTATTTCTTTGCGTCTTTCGGTCTCTTGGCACCGTATTTGGAACGGGCCTGTCTTCTCTTGGCAACACCTGCTGTATCAAGTGTACCTCTGACGATATGGTATCTGGTACCCGGAAGGTCCTTTACCCTGCCGCCACGGATGAGAACAACGCTATGCTCCTGAAGGTTGTGTCCTTCACCCGGAATGTAGCTTGTTACCTCGATACCGTTTGACAAACGTACTCTGGCAATTTTACGAAGAGCTGAGTTCGGCTTCTTCGGTGTGGCTGTCTTAACTGCGGTACAAACGCCTCTCTTCTGCGGAGAAGATGCATTCGTAGCCTTCTTCTGAAGGGAATTAAATCCTTTCTGGAGAGCCGGTGCAGTAGATTTCTTTACTGATGTCTGTCTGCCTTTTCTAACTAACTGATTAAATGTTGGCATGAATCTTTCACCTCCTGATTTGATTGAGTCTTCACTCCTGTGGTTGCCTGAAATAATGCGCAAAAAATACAATACGTAGTCACGCACTTTTACATTATACGTTTGCAGTTTCCCCTTGTCAAGCCATTTTTTCTCATTTTCAGGACTTGCTTTCTATGAATCTGTTCGATTATATTTATCTTAGAATTTTCTTAAACCACTGGACAAAAAGTTTTCTCCGATGATACAATATCGGAAATTCAGGAACTCATGACACTTTTCCTATTATAATAGGAAAGAATACAGATTAAAAGAGGTACGAATATGCTAAGACTTTTAAAACCTTTGTCCTTCCTGCCTGCGATTTTACTGATGTATATGATCTTTACATTTTCCGCGCAGGATGGCCTCACTTCTTCCCAGCTCAGCTACAAAGTCAGTTATAAAATCATCGAAACCAGCGGCGAACTGCTTGGAGCTCATTTCGATCCCTGGGAAATTGATAATCTTGCAACACGTTTTCACGGTGCTGTACGGAAAATCGCTCACATGACAGAATATTTTGCTCTGGCTGTGGCAGTTGCATTCCCGCTCTACGTTTACGGGCTCCGCGGAATCCTTCTGATGATTGTGGCCGGTTTCTTCTGTGTCGCTTTCGCCTGTGCCGATGAATACCATCAATCTTTCGTCGCGGGCCGAAGTCCCTCAAAACGTGATGTATTCATTGATTCCATCGGTATTTTTTTCGGAATCATCGTAGTGCGCATTATCGGCTGGACCGGTAGAAAAACGATCTTCCGTCCGTTCTCCAAAAAGAAACGGCCGGACGTATCAAAGGAACAAGCGCCCTATCCATACCCGTATACCGGAAATCCAGGCCAACCCTATCCCGGAATGCCTTACATGCAAAATAACGCTCCTGGAAACACGCCCTATCCTCCGACCGGGCCGCAACCAAATATGGCCTATCCACACGACCCCGGCGCATCCTATTACCCGCCGCGCAGCAATATGCCACCTGGTCATCCCGCAAAACAAAATCCGGGATATTCACAGCCTCCTTATATGAAAATGCCGTATCCTCCCTATCCGGGTCCGGCTCCTTCTCCAAAAACCGAGACCTCGGACCGCCTTTCCGAAGACATGTCCTTAAAAAACCTTGTAAAAAATCTGAAGGAACAAAAAGCAGAACAGAAAAACACAAAAAAACAGGATACATCGGTTTAAACGATGTATCCTGTTTTTTGTTGTCTTTTTATTCTTCCTCCGTAGTTCCGGCCAACACTGGTTCTTCCGCCACTACGTCAAGCTCTTCAGAAATTTCCATTTCTTCAAACATGTCATCCAGCTCTTCGAAATCCAGCTCATCTTCGTCATCCATTTCATTCAGAGCCACTTCATCTTCCATAGCCAGATCATATTTATAATCATCCGTGCCTGTAATATCAAGCTTCACACTCTGATACCGCTTCATGCCAGTACCAGCCGGAATCAGCTTACCGATGATAACATTTTCCTTCAGACCAATCAACGGGTCTATCTTACCCTTGATTGCAGCTTCTGTGAGAACCTTCGTTGTCTCCTGGAAGGATGCCGCTGAAAGGAAGGAATTGGTTGCAAGAGCTGCCTTTGTGATACCGAGCATAACCCGCTTGCCATCCGCTGGCTCCTTACCCTCCTCAAGCATCTGCTCATTTACATCATCGTAATCCAGAATATCCACAAGAGAGCCTGGCAGGAATTCTGTATCTCCGTTGTTCTCAATCCGAATCTTCTTCAAGGTCTGGCGAACGATCACCTCAATGTGCTTATCGTTAATCTCAACACCCTGCAGACGGTATACACGCTGTACCTCACGGAGCATGTAATCCTGCACAGCCTCAACGCCTTTGATTCTCAGAATATCATGCGGATTCACACTACCTTCTGTCAGCTCATCTCCGGCCTCCAGATAGACACCATCTACTGCCTTAATTCTGGAACCATACGGAATCAGGTATGTCTTTGCCTCACCCGTCTCGTTGTTTGTCACAATGATCTCGCGTTTTTTCTTTGTATCACGAATCGAAGCAACGCCTGCAATCTCTGTAATAATCGCAAGTCCCTTCGGCTTTCTTGCCTCAAAAAGCTCCTCGACACGGGGAAGACCCTGTGTGATATCGCCTCCGGCAACGCCTCCCGTATGGAACGTACGCATCGTAAGCTGTGTACCCGGCTCACCAATAGACTGTGCAGCAATAATACCGACAGACTCACCTACCTGTACGGACTCGCCCGTTGCCAGGTTCGCGCCGTAGCATTTTGCACAGATACCGCTGTGCGAACGGCAGGTCAGAACCGTACGAATCTTGATCTTCTCATACGGCTTACCCTCTGCGTCCACGCCATCCTTCATGATACGTGCGGCACGCTTTGGTGTAATCATATGGTTTGCCTTTACAATCACTTCGCCGTCTTTATCGCAAATTGTCTCACCGGAGAAACGTCCTGTAATACGCTCCTGCAAGCTCTCAATTTCTTCTCTTCCGTCTGTGAATGCCTTCACATACATACCCGGAATCTCACCGCGCTCTGCACAGCAGTCCACTTCACGGATAATCAGTTCCTGTGATACGTCAACAAGACGTCTCGTCAGATAACCAGAGTCAGCTGTACGAAGAGCTGTATCGGAAAGTCCTTTACGCGCTCCGTGTGCAGACATGAAATACTCCAGTACGTCAAGTCCCTCACGGAAGTTTGACTTGATTGGGAGTTCGATCGTATGTCCTGTCGTATCAGCCATCAAGCCACGCATACCTGCAAGCTGCTTGATCTGCTTATCAGAACCACGCGCTCCGGAGTCAGCCATCATGAAAATATTGTTATATTTGTCAAGTCCGTCAAGCAGGGCTTTTGTCAGAATCTCGTCCGTTTCCTTCCAGGTCTCAACAACTTCTTTATAGCGCTCTTCCTCTGTGATCAGACCGCGCTTATAGTTTCTTGTAATCTTATCAACAGTGTCCTGCGCTTTCTGAATCAGCTCCGGCTTCTCAGGCGGCACCGTCATATCGGAAATGGATACCGTCATGGCAGCTCTCGTGGAATATTTGTATCCTGTGGATTTAATGTTATCCAATACCTCGGCAGTCTTTGTTGCGCCATGTGTATTGATAACCTTTTCCAGAATCTGTTTCAGTCCCTTCTTTCCAACCAGGAAATCCACCTCAAGCTTCAGTTCATTGCCCGGAACAGAACGATCTACAAATCCGAGATCCTGCGGAAGAATCTCATTAAACAGGAAACGACCCAGTGTCGATTCTACAACATCTTCTATATAACGTCCGTCCTCCAGTGTTTTCCGCATACGGACCTTAATCCTGGACTGCAAAGTCAGAACTTTATTTTCGTATGCCAGAATTGCTTCATTTACATCCTTGAAATACTTGCCCTCTCCCGGTGCTCCCGGCCTCTCCTGTGTCAGATAATAGATACCAAGCACCATATCCTGAGAAGGAACGGCTACCGGACCTCCGTCGGACGGCTTCAAGAGATTGTTCGGAGAGAGCAAAAGGAAACGGCATTCTGCCTGTGCTTCCACTGAAAGTGGAAGATGGACGGCCATCTGATCACCGTCAAAGTCCGCGTTGAACGCAGTACAAACAAGCGGATGCAGCTTAATCGCCTTACCTTCGACCAGAATCGGCTCAAATGCCTGGATTCCAAGACGATGCAGCGTAGGCGCACGGTTCAGCATAACCGGATGCTCTTTGATCACATCCTCCAGCACGTCCCAAACCTCTGGCTGAAGGCGTTCTACCATTTTCTTGGCATTTTTGATATTGTGTGAAGTGCCGTTTGCAACCAGCTCCTTCATAACAAATGGCTTAAACAGCTCGATAGCCATTTCTTTCGGCAGACCACACTGATAAATCTTCAGCTCCGGCCCAACCACGATAACGGAACGTCCGGAATAATCTACTCGCTTTCCAAGAAGATTCTGACGGAAACGTCCTGATTTACCTTTCAGCATATCAGACAATGACTTCAGCGCACGGTTGCCCGGACCAACGACCGGACGTCCACGACGACCGTTGTCAATCAGTGCATCCACCGCTTCCTGAAGCATACGCTTTTCATTTCTTACGATAATATCCGGCGCACCGAGATCCAGCAGTCTTTTCAGACGATTGTTACGGTTGATAATCCTGCGATACAGATCATTCAGGTCAGAGGTTGCAAAACGACCGCCGTCGAGCTGAACCATCGGACGCAGATCCGGCGGAATCACTGGAATTACAGTCATTACCATCCATTCCGGACGGTTTCCTGACTCACGGAACGCTTCAACAACTTCCAGTCTCTTGATAATTCTGGCACGCTTCTGGCCGGTAGACTCACGAAGACCTTTCTTCAGTTCTTCGGATTCCTTTTCCATATCAATGGCTTCCAGCAGTTCCTTGATGGACTCGGCCCCCATGCCGGCGCGGAAGCTGCTTCCCCATTTCTCTCTTGCCTCCTGGTGCTCACGCTCTGTCAGTACCTGTTTGTACTGTAAATCACTCGTGCCCGGATCAAGAACGATATAATTTGCAAAATATAATACCTTTTCCAGTGTACGCGGAGAAAGATCCAGGATCAGTCCCATTCTGGAGGGAATGCCTTTGAAATACCAGATATGGGAAACGGGAGCTGCCAGTTCAATATGACCCATACGCTCTCTTCGCACGCTCGACTTTGTAACCTCCACGCCGCATCGGTCGCAGACAACGCCTTTATAGCGAATCTTCTTGTACTTTCCACAATGACATTCCCAGTCCTTGCTCGGTCCGAAAATACGCTCACAGTAAAGTCCGTCGCGCTCCGGCTTTAAAGTTCTGTAGTTGATTGTCTCCGGCTTTGTTACTTCTCCATGAGACCATTCTCTGATCTTCTCTGGAGAAGCAAGCCCTATTTTAATGGCATCAAACGTCATTGGCTGATGCACTTCATTGTTTGTTGTTTCTGGCATTGATGGTACTCCTTTCACACGCTACTCTTCGTCAAAAGTTTCTTCCAGTTCCAAAAAGTCCTCATCGCCCTCTGTATCTTCTTCCTCTTCCACGTCTACCAGCTCGCCGCCTTCAAACTCCTGCTTGCTGAAACCATAGTTGCCAAAGGACTCTTCCTCTTTGTTGTGGTATCTGCGGTCACCCTCAATAACAGATCGCAGGTCTGTATCGCCATAATCAACAGACTCCATAAGATGAACTTCTGTATTATCTTCACGGAGCACCTTGACATCCAGGCCAAGCGACTGAAGCTCTTTCAAGAGCACCTTGAAGGACTCCGGAATACCCGGTTCAGGGATATTTTCTCCCTTAATGATCGCTTCGTAGGTCTTGACACGTCCTACAACGTCATCCGATTTTACTGTCAGGATTTCCTGCAGTGTGTAGGATGCGCCGTACGCCTCAAGCGCCCAAACCTCCATCTCTCCGAAACGCTGTCCGCCGAACTGAGCCTTACCACCCAGAGGCTGCTGTGTAACGAGAGAATACGGGCCGGTAGAACGCGCATGAATCTTATCATCTACCAGATGATGCAGTTTCAGATAATGCATGTGACCAATCGTTGTCGGGCTGTCAAAATACTCTCCGGTACGTCCGTCACGAAGCAGTACCTTTCCATCTCTTGAAATCGGAACGCCCTTCCAGAGTGCTCTGTGATCTCTGTTTTCATACAGATAGTCCAGAACTTCCGGCAGAAGCTCTTCCTCGTGTTTTGCCTTAAATTCTTCCCACTCCAGATTTACATAATCATTTGCCAAATCCAGAGTATCCATAATATCAATCTCATTTGCACCGTCAAATACCGGTGTTGCCACATTAAAGCCAAGCGCCTTTGCAGCAAGGCTCAAATGAATCTCAAGCACCTGCCCGATATTCATACGCGACGGCACGCCCAGCGGATTCAGCACGATATCCAGCGGACGGCCATTCGGCAGGAACGGCATATCTTCTACCGGAAGCACACGAGAAACAACACCCTTGTTTCCATGACGTCCGGCCATTTTATCTCCAACGGAAATCTTTCTCTTCTGAGCAATGTAAATACGGACAGCCTGGTTCACGCCAGGCGACAACTCATCGCCATTCTCGCGCGTAAATACCTTCGCATCTACAACAATACCGTACTCACCATGCGGTACCTTCAGAGAAGTATCGCGGACCTCACGCGCCTTCTCTCCAAAAATCGCCCGAAGCAGACGTTCCTCTGCGGTCAGCTCTGTCTCGCCCTTCGGCGTAACCTTTCCGACCAGGATATCTCCCGCACGAACCTCCGCGCCAATACGAATGATACCTCTTTCATCCAAGTCTTTCAGTGCATCGTCTCCGACGCCAGGAACATCTCTTGTAATTTCTTCCGGCCCCAGCTTTGTATCGCGGGACTCTGCCTCATATTCCTCAATATGGACGGATGTATAAACATCTTCCATAACCAGTTTTTCACTTAAAAGAACGGCATCCTCGTAATTGTAGCCTTCCCAGGTCATGAAACCGATCAGCGGATTCTTTCCGAGTGCAATTTCACCATTCGATGTGGAGGCACCATCCGCAATTACATCACCTTTTTCCACACGGTCGCCCTTATAAACGATCGGCCTCTGGTTGTAGCAGTTGCTCTGGTTGCTTCGCACAAACTTCATCAGATGATACTCATCACGCATACCGTCATCCGTACGAACCACAATTACTTTGGAGCTTGAACGCTCTACTATACCGGCATTGCGTGCTACCACGCAGACACCGGAGTCTACTGCCGTCTTGGTTTCCATACCTGTACCGACAACCGGAGCCTCTGTAGTCAGAAGCGGAACGGCCTGACGCTGCATGTTGGACCCCATCAAAGCACGGTTTGCATCGTCATTTTCCAGGAACGGAATCAACGCTGTAGCAACTGAGAATACCATCTTCGGGGAGACATCCATGTAATCAAACATACTTCTCTCATATTCCTGTGTCTCCTCACGATAACGACCGGAAACATTTTTACGGATAAAATGTCCCTCTTCGTCAAGCGCCTCATTTGCCTGCGCCACATGATAATTATCCTCTTCATCCGCTGTCATATAAACAACTTCCTCTGTAACCCGCGGATTCTTCGGATCTGTCTTGTCAATTTTACGGTATGGCGCCTCTACAAAGCCATATTCATTAATTCGCGCATACGTAGCCAACGAGTTAATCAGTCCGATGTTCGGACCTTCAGGCGTCTCAATCGGGCACATTCTTCCATAGTGAGAATAATGTACGTCACGCACCTCAAATCCGGCGCGATCTCTGGAAAGACCTCCCGGTCCAAGTGCAGAGAGACGTCTCTTGTGTGTCAGCTCACCCAGCGGATTGTTCTGATCCATGAACTGTGACAGCTGAGAGGAACCAAAGAACTCTTTTACAGCTGCTGTGACCGGTTTGATATTAATCAAAGACTGCGGGGAAATACCCTCAATCTCCTGTGTGGTCATACGCTCACGGACAACGCGCTCCAGTCTCGAAAGACCGATACGGTACTGATTCTGAAGCAGCTCACCGACTGCACGGATACGACGATTGCCCAGATGGTCAATATCATCGTCATTGCCGATGCCATATTCCAGATGTATATTGTAATTGATGGAGGCAAGGATATCCTCTTTTGTGATGTGTTTCGGAATCAGTTCATGAACCGATCTCCGGATCGCATCTTTGATATCCTCAATATTCTCATTTTCTTCCAGTATTTTCTGAAGCGCTGGGTAGTATACTAACTCTGTAATACCCAGATCGTGCGGGTCACAGTCAACAAAATCGCTCAGTTCCACCATCATGCTGGAAAGAACCTTTACATCCCGCTCTTCGGTACGAATGAGCACGAACGGCACTGCGGCGTTCTGAATCTGATCCGCCAGCTCCCGCGTAACCTCTGTGCCTGCTTCCGCAATGATCTCTCCAGTTGTTGTATCAATTACATCCTCTGCCAGAATATGTCCGCTGATGCGGTTGCGCAGCAACAGCTTTTTGTTGAATTTATATCTTCCCACCTTGGCCAGATCGTAACGGCGCGGATCGAAGAACATACTCATAATCAGACTTTCTGCGCTCTCCACCGCAAGCGGCTCACCGGGACGGATTTTTTTATACAACTCAAGCAGACCCTCTTCATAATTCTCTGAAGTATCTTTCGCGAGGGTCGCAACAATTTTCGGTTCTTCACCGAACAGATCTATAATCTCTGCATTGGAACTGATACCAAGAGCACGAACCAGGACAGTAACCGGAACCTTTCTCGTCCTGTCTACTCGTACATAGAAAACATCATTGGAGTCTGTTTCATATTCCAGCCAGGCGCCACGGTTCGGAATCACCGTACACGAATAAAGTTTTTTACCCAGCTTGTCATGCGCGATTGCATAATAAATGCCAGGAGAACGAACCAACTGGCTAACGATAACACGCTCTGCACCATTGATTACGAACGTGCCAGTCGCTGTCATCAGCGGAAGATCTCCCATAAAAATATCATGCTCACTGATCTCGTCATTTTCTTTATTATGAAGACGAACCCGAACCTTAAGCGGTGCAGCAAACGTCGCGTCACGCTCCACACATTCTTCGATCGTGTACTTCACATCATCTTCGCACAATTTGAAATCAACAAACTCAAGACTCAGCTTGCCGCTGTAATCTTCTATTGGAGAGATATCATCAAAGACTTCTTTCAGACCCTCATCCAGAAACCACTGGTAAGAGTCCTTCTGAACTTCAATAAGATTCGGCATCTCAAGGACTTCCTTCTGGCGCGCATAGCTCATTCGGAAGCCTTTCCCATTTGTAATAGGATGTATCCTGTTTTTCTCCATTGATGTTTCACCTCTGTTCTTTCTGCAGTCTGATTCAACTTTTGGGCATAGTTATACCATGGGGTACAATCCTGCACAATAATGCAACTTACACTTTAGCACAATTGGAAAGTTGTGTCAAGGACAAAAGTTGCTATGCTTATACTAAGTATAAAAAAAGAACAGCCCCAGTCATTTCTGACTTTCGGGCTGCCCTCATTTCTTTGTGCACAACTGAAAATTTTTCCGATTATTTCAGTGTTACTTTTGCGCCTTCTGCTTCGAGTTTTGTCTTCAGCTCTTCTGCCTCTGCCTTGGAAGCGCCTTCCTTGATTACCTTCGGAGCGCCGTCTACTACTTCTTTTGCTTCCTTCAGACCAAGACCTGTAGCTTCACGAACAACCTTGATAACCTTAACCTTGTTCGGGCCTACATCTGTAAGTTCTACATCGAACTCATCCTTCTCTTCTGCTGCCTCTGCCGGGCCTGCTGCTGCAACTACAACGCCTGCTGCTGCAGATACACCAAATTCTTCCTCACAAGCTTTTACCAGCTCGTTCAGCTCAAGTACAGATAACTCTTTAATAGCTTCGATAAATTCAGCTGTTGTTAATTTTGCCATTTTATTTTCCTCCTGATTATAATAGTTTTTCGTTTTAATAGCGATCCCTTTTCTTACTCAGCCTTTGCTTCTGCAATCTGATTAAGCACACGAGCGAGATTGGTAATCGGTGACTGGATACTTCCAAGAAGTTTTCCAAGAAGTTCTTCTCTTGACGGAACAGATGCCAGAGCGTTTACCGCCTTCTCATCGTAGTAACCACCTTCTACGATACCAGCCAGCATCTTCATTGTCGGAGCTTCTTTTGCATACTTGGAAATAATTCTTGCCGGTGCTGTCGCATCATCTTTGGAAATAGCGATCGCATTCGGTCCATCCAGATGTTTGCAAAGCGGCTCGCAGTCAGTTCCTTCGAATGCAAAGTTCATCATTGTGTTTTTGTATACTTTGTAAGTGATACCGGCTTCTCTTAATTCTTTACGAAGCTTTGTATCTGCTTCCACCGTAATACCGCTGTAATGAACCAGAACAACAGACTGAGCGTCTTTGATATTCTCTGCAATCTCTGCAACGATTGGTTTCTTCTGTTCAACTTTTGCCATGAATGGTGCACCTCCTTATAGATTTAAGTGTACCGCCGGATTATGCAGGAGATAAATCGAGTAGGGAAAATTTCTTTCCCTGCTCGCTGTGCCACCCACATGTTGCATCAGCAACTGTATTCCTAATGCGGGCGTGTGCATAAAAAATCCCTCTGTCAGACAGAGGGCATAAATTCTTCCTGAGAATCTCTATACTCCTCGGCAGGCGTTTTCTCCTTATGCCTTTCGGCACCTGCTGTCTTCGGCAGTCATCCTGTACAAGATATCACGTGTGCGGGCGGTTTGTCAAGTGTTTTTTCACCCCCACTGTAACTACACCGTGCATCCGGACGAGTAAACTCGTCCGGATCGCGGGCTTCGCCCTATCATCAGCAAGATACCCCCCGCTGCACATGAGGTAAGCTCATGCAGCGGGGGTATCTTGCTGATGGCACGGCTCATTGCCAACGCGCAAAAAATCCCCGAAGCGCGTACCTTCGGGGATCATATGCAATGTCTGATTAAGCAAGCTTTGTCGGATTCAGCTTGATTCCAGGTCCCATAGTCGGTGCGATGGTAACGCTCCGCAGGAACTGGCCCTTTACAGCTGCCGGTCTTGCTTTGTTGATTGCTTCAATAAGCGTCTGGAAGTTGTCCGTTAACTGCTCCTCTGTGAAGGAAGCTTTTCCAATTGGCACATGAATGATGTTTGTCTTGTCCAATCTGTATTCAATCTTACCAGCCTTAATATCATTAACAGCTTTTGTTACATCCATTGTAACAGTACCTGCCTTCGGGTTCGGCATCAGGCCCTTCGGTCCAAGTACACGACCCAGACGTCCTACAACGCCCATCATGTCCGGTGTAGCAACTACTACATCAAAATCCAGCCAGCCTTCATTCTGAATCTTCGGAATGAGTTCTTCAGCGCCTACGTACTCAGCGCCTGCTGCCAGTGCCTCGTCTGCCTTTGCATTCTTTGCAAATACCAGGACACGAACTTTCTTACCGGTACCGTGCGGAAGTACAACTGCGCCACGGATCTGCTGATCTGCATGACGTCCGTCGCAGCCTGTTCTGATATGAACTTCGATTGTCTCATCAAATTTTGCCACTGCTGACTTTTTAGCCAGTGCAATAGCGTCGTTTACATCGTAGAGAACTGTACGGTCGATTGCCTTTGCAGCCTCTGCGTATTTTTTTCCTCTTTTCATATTAAATGACCTCCTGGTGGTGTTTGCGGGAAATTCCCTCCCACTTTATTTGTTCGTTTACAAAATATTTATTCTTTAAGGGTATGTCCGCTCAACGAAAGGCGCACGATATTTCGCTCGTGCTCGCTAAGCGTTCAGTGCCTACTCCTCTACTGTGATACCCATGCTGCGCGCAGTACCTGCGATCATGCTCATAGCAGCCTCAACGCTGCCTGCATTCAGGTCCGGCATCTTCATCTCAGCGATTTCTCTTATTTTATCCTTGGAAATCGTAGCTACCTTTGTCTTGTTCGGAACTCCGGAACCAGACTTCAGGTTGCATGCCTTCTTCAGCAGAACTGCTGCCGGCGGAGTCTTTGTGATGAAGCTGAAACTTCTGTCCGCATAAACGGTAATAACAACCGGGATAATCAGATCACCCTTGTCTGCCGTTCTTGCGTTGAACTCTTTTGTAAACTGAACAATGTTCACACCATGCTGTCCAAGAGCCGGACCAACTGGCGGAGCCGGTGTTGCTTTTCCAGCAGGAATCTGTAATTTAATATAACCTGTTACTTTTTTTGCCATGTCAGGCACCTCCTATGTGGTAATGTCGGGGGTTTCTTCCCTCCCACGCCCCTCTGCCTCTGCAGAGGGAACTGCTTGCTGTTACTCTGTGAATCCTCTGTGCACTCTGCCCAGCAGGATTACAGCTTTCTGATTTCTGTGAAACTTATTTCTACCGGCGTTTCACGGCCGAACAGTTCAACGTTGATTGTGACACTCTGCTTGCCCTGGTTCACAGCCTGGATCATTCCGACTGTATCCTTCCAAACACCGCCGACTACTGTAACTGAATCCCCTTCTGCGAATTCAACGGTAGTATCATTCGCCTGAATACCGAGATTAAACATCTCCGTATCCGTGAGCGGAACCGGCTTGGAACCCGGCCCGACAAATCCCGTCACGCCACGTGTGTTCCGTACAACATACCAGGTGTCATCGTTCATCACCATGTTGAGAAGCACATAGCCCGGAAACAACTTTTTCTGAACTGTTTTCTTCACACCATTTTTCACTTCGACAACATCCTGAAGCGGCACACGGACTTCCAGAATCTGATCTTCCAGATGTCTGTTTTCAATCGTCTTCTCGATGTTGGCCTTTACTTTGTTTTCATACCCTGAATAAGTATGCGCTACATACCAGTTAGCCTCTGCCATACAATCACCTATGCCCTCAATTCTTTTAGAAACTGATATTTACCAGAACATCCACACCATATTTGAAAATAAAATCCATAATGGCAATCATGATTCCCAGTACGATAGAAACGGCAACGACAGCACCTGTCTGTTTCACCAGTGATTTCTGATCCGGCCAGATGATTTTTTTAAATTCAGCCTTCAGGCCACTGAACCAGCTTTTCTTTAAACTCTTTTCAGCTTTTTCTGCCATGTTCTCACTTCCTTTGCACGGTCTACCGATTATTTCGTTTCCTTGTGTAATGTGTGTGTTCTGCAGAAACGACAGTATTTCTTCGTTTCCATTCTGTCAGGATGCGTTTTCTTATCCTTCGTCATGTTGTAATTACGCTGCTTACACTCTGTACATGCCAATGTGATTCTTACACGCACAACTTCCACCTCACCTTCCGTTTAGTTTACGTCAGCGGAAACCCGCTGTTTTTTAGGCATAAAAAAAAAGCCTGCTTCCATACGCTCGTATAGTGTAACACGAACAAGCCCGGAAAGTCAAGCTTTTCCTGCAATATCGGTACACAAACGCGGTCGCCTGTGTACCGTTTCCTCCTGGCAGATACCAGGGTACATTTAAAAACTCAGCCTCACGTTCTGCGCGCCCTAGCTGATCGTTATACCTCCATCCCGAATTTCAGCCTTCAGTGTTCCCGCTGCTTCCCTGGTATTGTATTCGAAATGCTCCTTGTCTCCGTCTTCCGTCACAGACGATGCCCCGTAATATTCCGGCGCCACCTCAATACTGCCGTCCTTCGTATCCAGAATCAAAGAAAGGTTCTCCTCCTGTCCCTTTTTCAGCTTCAGACTCAGATCTGCGTAATGACCATCTATCGCAATCTCATTTTTGAGCTCCAGCTCTTCTGCTTCCAGATCGCTGTCAGAAAACTTCAATATCACATCATCCAAAATCCCGTCATGCAATTCCAGATCGCCGTCATGCAACTCAAAATCAACCTTTTGGAAACAGAACCGCTCTGCATCTACCCCTCCGTCCTTTGAGGAAACCGTTCCCTGTCGGAATACACAATCGTTTATTTCCAAAACGCCGTATTTCTGTTTGATTTCCACTTCCTCACATTCCAGATTATCAAATGTAAGGTCATTGTCCGCTGCTGAAACTCTGCACTCCTTTAGCACTGCATTTTCCGGAATATACAGGATAACCTTTTCCTCTTTTATCTCTGTTTCAAACCACGGTATCGAAATCTGCATAATATAAAAATAATTTTTTTTCCGCAGTTTCAAATTTCCTTGCTCCACCTCATACAGCAGTGGAAGCTCCCCCTTTTCCTCCTGCAAACAGTAAGAAAGATAATAGTTTTCATCCTCTGATTTTCTGATCTCAAAATTATAATCGCCAAGTTCTGCATCAACAGCCGAAACTTCGTCCAGCAGAATACAATCCTCTTTCATGCCTTGCGTATCACTTCTCTTTGCAGCCCCGTCCAGCTTATTCAGATCTGCCTCCTTCGCATAATCCCAGCCGCCTGCCGCATATCCAAGACCGCAGAAGCATGCCCCTGCAATGCTGCAAATACAGCCTGCTATCAGAATTCTTTTTGTTATTTTTTCCATTTTATGCTTTCCCCTTTCGCAAAATTTTTTTCACAAGTGCCATCAGACCTCTTTCCATTAAACGACTTAGCTTCCAGAGCCCAACTCCTACAAGGATTGCAAGCCCAAACAGTAAAATTCCGCTGCCCGTTATAAATAAAAATCCGGAAATCGAGTACGGAGCAGCCAGAATCCCCCGAATCAAAAGCTTCCCGCCGATCAATACGCCTCCTGCTACAGCACAGGCCGCGCCCGCAAGCACGCATATCCCTGCCAGAATCCCACTCAGCAGCGTCAGAATTCCCGCCGCAAAAAGCGGAATGCCGATTGGTGCAGCCAACAGGGCAAGCACCGTAAGCTTAATGCTTTTTCCCTGAAAAATTTGGTTCTGTTTTCCTTTTTGTTCTGTCTGTTTTGCCAAAAGATTTCCAAGCAGCTCGGCCGCTGCCTCCCGCGGACTTCCCAGCTCTTCAATCACTGCCGCCTCATGCGCCTCTCCCGCATCTTCAAAATGCTCTCTGAAATGATCCATTGCCTGCTCAAACTCTTCGCGCGGCAGCCTTTTCAAATATTTCTCCAGCTGATTCAAATATGCTTCCTTATTCACACCTATAACCTCCCGTCAATAATTGCCTGTATCGTATCTCTGTAGGATATCCATTCTTGTGCCAGAAATCCCAGCTGTTCCTTTCCCTGCTCCGTTATGGAATAATACTTTCGTGTTCTGCCCTGAAAATCCTCTTTGTAGGTGCACACAAATCCACTGCTTTCCATCCGCTTCAAAATGGGATACAGCGTTGACTCCTTAATCGCCGCAACAAGCTTTACGGTCTGGCTGATTTCATACCCATAAGAGTCATGCCTGTTGATCACCGCAAGAATTAAATACTCTATCATAAGTGAAGAAACCGGATAGTACAAATCATCACCTCTCATATGTTTTTTTCTTATATATAAAAATTTTATATATATTATTTTTATATATTATCAGGCGAAACACGATATGTCAAGAAAAACTCTTTCTGAAAAATAAAGGAAACATTCACAAACAAAAACAAACAAAAAAAGGATAAAGCACCATTTTGCTTCATCCTCTCATTCCCTCATATGAATTTCTCTCTCCTACATCTTTTACCATGCCCCTTTAAGCATCTTTCTTCTTGATGGGTGTGCGTATCACAGTACGAAGCCTTTCCTCCTTGCACCTTCTCGGATCACTCAAATATATCTCATGGTGCAGGCGTCCTCCCGACAAATCCGCCTCATAACCGCCCGCCTCTGTAAACGCTTCCATTCGCTCCATCGTTTCTGGCTCGTTGTCGTACCCGCCGATGTGCATACATTGCACGCACAATCCTTCCTGATACGTAAAATAAAATACATCTGATACATCCATCTGTTTCTTTTCTGATACTTCTCTCACAGCCCAGTCGAACGTATCTTTTCCCACGAATTCCGGCAGACGAATCATCGCAATCCACGAAAAGTTTTCTTTTCTGGAATAATCAATTTTCTCTGTGCCGCTCTGCCACCAAAGTCCTTCCAGTGGCGGAACGACATAATCAAAGTAGCCCTCGATCTTATTGGAACCCATTTTGCTCATTTTGATTGTAAACGACACTGCATACAACAGACCAATCGCCTTTTTATATGCTCCATCCGGTTCATTCGGATCGCCCTTTCCCCTGACCGCGACATAATTCATCTCCGGTACTTCGACGAAATCCGGCTTCTTTGGCGGCATATAAAACTCCCGATACTCTTTTTTGTAATCAAATGCCATATCAGCTTTTCTTTCCTTTCTTCGGCTTCGTAGCCGGAAGCGCCCGGCACGTTTCTGATACAAACTGTGTCAGCCATTCTCTGTTATCCGTATCTTCAATCAAAAAATATGGCTTAGCCCCTTCATACGGCGGTTTCTGCGGAAGCTGCGGCTCCAGCTCCTTTCCCGCTTCCGTAATTTTGATGAACAATTCGTCTCCACAGATCAATGCAAAAATTTTGCCGTCGCAGTACATGCCATATTCCCCAAACATTTTTCGGTATGTAATCTGCCCTGCACCTGACAGCTGATCTGCAATATATTCCACAAATTCTGCTTTACTTGCCATCTTCTAGCACCTTCCTATTATCCTGATTATCATAACCATATATTTGTGTTCACATGCTTCCATAACTTTTGTAAAATCCCCTGCCCGCCAGACTACCGAAACTATAACAAAGGATACATGACAGCTATATGTCATGTTTCAAAAATTTTCTGCGAAACTTTTCTTTCTCTATGATCTTTTCAGATCATTCCGACATACTGTCGCCCCTCAGCGTCTTGGCAAGTTCACACTTGCTCAGCTTTCTTCCTCCAAGAAAATAAGCCAGCGCCACAAACCCGAAAACAGTAAAAATAAATGTCAGAATCGGAAGAACCGGAGCCACCCGGATAAACTCCAAAGCATTCAGATTACTTGCTTTTATCATAACTGCCATTGCCATTATCGTCAATACCAGAGTAAGGAACATCGGACGTCCGACTGTAACCAAAGCTTCTATACAAAATATTTTCCACATTCCTCTGGGTGTCAGCCCTATTGACATATAACGGGCAAATTCTTTCTTCCTCTGCCGCAAAAATCCCTGTGTATTCGAAAATACATGCGCAATTCCAATGATAGCTAGGAGCACGCAAAATCCTCCCAATACAAGTTCATAACCTGCAATCATTTTATCATTATCAAGCTTCTCCTGAATTCGGTTTTCACTTTCCACTTCATATGTCTGGCCCACATTTTTTATAATCTCGTCCTCAAGCGCACACAATGCTTCCGGAGACGTCCGATCACCGGCCAGCGCCCGGATATAGCAGTCCGGCTCCGCGCCCCCTACCTTACCTGAAATCTCCCGCCACAAAGACAATGGAATAAAATGTACCAGATCATGATCTGACTTTCCATATTCCTCCCTCAGCGCCGGAGTCATATCTGTACAGGCAAGTACCGGAACTTTTGCGGAATCTTTTTCATCCATAACCTGCCCCGCTTCTCCAGCGGCCGCCATTCTGTGCAAAACAACGGTATCTAAATCCTCTCTGACATAAGGAATATACTGCGGATAGCGAAAATTACTGTGGATACTGTCCCAAATACGATTTAACAGAATTGCGCCGTCGATGCGAGGCGCTATCCCGACCTGTCCACAGAATTCTTTAAAACTCTCATCGTCCAGTATGATGACAGACGCTTTCACCTTCCGAAAATCCGCTTCGTCGTCTGCCACTTCTTCCCCAAACACTGTTACCCCGCCAAGATTTTTCAGCTCCTCACTTTCCGCATCCTTGGGCAGTCTGCACAAAGCTTCTGCTTTCTGGTACAAGACGGTGTTGTCCGCTCCCGGCAATTCCTTCAGCTCAGCTGTCAGTCCAAATGCTTCAATTTTTGTATCCTTCACAGTTGTCATAACATCCCAGACATCCTGATACGCCTTAAAATAAGTATAATCCGTACTGATCCCGGAAAGTGTAAAAAAACACTGCATCATCATAAATCCAAAAAAGGCAAGCATCAGCGAAAGCGAAGTGGTCCGCAGCGCCTTTTTTCTGGCCTTTAGCCCGTTCCCCGCCAGTTCACCCTCCACGCCGAACAGCATTGTCAGAATGGGCGACCTCTTTTTCTTTTTCAGCTGCATCTCAGCAGTCCCTTTTATTGCTTCAAGCGGCGTAAGTCTGCTTAGTCTGTTCGCCGGAATCCATGCCGAAATAAGCACTGTCAAAAAAGACAGAAAAAGAATCCCTGCAAAAACTGCCGGATGCCAGTAAAAGTTCACCTGTCGACCTCCTACCAGCTCCGCCGTCAGCATCCCCATCGCCTTCATGGTACCAAAACTGAGCGCTATTCCTGCGAGAAGTCCCACAAAAATGGGAGCTGCGCATAGCAGAAACGCTTCCTGAAGCAGACAAATCCGTATCTGTCCTGGCGTAGCCCCGATGCTGGAAAAAATACCAAACTGATGAACCCTGCTGTCCATCGACACCGCAAAGGAATTATGGATGACCAGAATCAGAGAAACACACACAATCAGCACCACAGCCAGGTACGCTGGCATCAGAAGCCTCGGCATCGAATCTCCCGGAATACGGATAAAATACAGCGATAATAGCTGATAATTGTATGTAACATCACTTTCTGCCGCTTTGAACCACGCTCTGATGGCCTCCATATCCCGATAAACGGTTCTTTTATTGAAAAAAAGAACATCTACGGTTGTTTTCTGTTCACCAGACAGTTCTTCGTTCACGACTGCCTTCTCCACATTGGCAAACTGCTCAATCAACTCCAGGTCCTCTGCATGAAAAGCGCCTGTAATACGTCCATGCCAGTCTCCGGTTTCCATTTTTGTTCCTTCCACATTGTCCAGCCAGAAATTGTAAAAAAGACTGCACAGAAAAGACAGAAACAGCGCAGCAATAAAAGCTGCCACCACGATCGACAGTCCAGAGGAACGATTCTGTTTGATATAATCCGCTGAATACTCTCTCCACATGCCATCTACCTCCGCTTCTCATCACTGACAATACGCCCGTCCTCTATCGTTACGATGCGGTCTGCCTCCAGCGCAACTTTCTCGTCATGCGTAATCAGCAAAATGGTCTGATTCAGATTCCGGTTCGACAGTTTCAGCAAATCAATAATCTCCCTCGAATTCTTACGGTCAAGATTCCCTGTCGGTTCATCTCCCAGCAACAGTGCCGGACGGTAAATCAGAGAACGCGCAATGGCTGCCCGCTGCTGCTGACCGCCTGACAGCTCGTTCGGCAGACATTCCATTTTATCCGCAATCCCCAGTGAATCAACAATCTGTTCCAGATACTCCTGGTTTGGTTTTCGCTTATCCAGCGCAAGCGGCATCAGAATATTTTTTCGCACGGTCAGCGTCGGAATCAGATTGTAGAACTGATACACCAGTCCTACCTTTCTGCGCCGAAATATGGCGGCCTGTGTCCGGCTCATCGTAGAAATATCCGTTCCCTCCACAAAAATCTTTCCCTCTGTCGGCTGATCGACACTGCCAAGCATATGCAGAAGCGTCGATTTCCCGGAACCGGATGCCCCGACAATCGCGACAAATTCCCCCTTTTCCACAGACAGGTCAATCCGATCCAAAGCAACCACCTGATTATTGCCAGAACCATAAATTTTTCGTACCCCTTCACACTTCAGTATTTCCATACACACACTCCTTTCTGTTATAAACGGTCATCTACTGCCCCAGTATAACAAAAGAAAGTGACATCTCAGTGACTGTAAATCCTTATTTCAAAACAGGCCCCGCCCTCTGGAAGATTCCGCACAGCAATACTGCCATTTTCCAGCTCCAATATAGAACGTGCAAGCGCCAGACCAATCCCAACCCCGCCATCGGCAGCCCCTTTCCCCCGGTAAAACCGTTCAAAAAGATGCGGAAGGTCCTCTTTTGCAATCCCCGTACCTTCATCCCAGATCAAAACCTCAGCATACAACGGATTTTGGGAATAATCACAATGTACGCTTTGCCCTGGTTTCGAATGCTCCATGCAGTTTTTTATCAGATTCAAAAAGGCCTCCATGGTCCATTCCAAATCTCCGTTTATCTCAACACACCCCCGCTCCGGGATCTCCACAGAAATTTTCTTTTTTGCCAACAGCTCTTCCAGATTCTCAGCTGCAAGATTCAGCGCTGTATAAAGATCTACCTTCTCACGCTCCAGCCGCAAAATTCCCGCATCAATCTTGGCGAGCATCAGCAACGATTCTTCCAGCCGGTACAGCCGTTCCAGCTGACGTTTCATCTGTTCTGTACCGGCATGTGGCGTTTCTTTTTCCATAAGCTGCATCGACAAAAATAATGCGCTAATCGGTGTTTTTAGCTGATGTGCGATATTCGCCAGATTCTCCGCAAAATTCTTCTTTGCCTCCACGGCATGTTCCCGCGTCTGATACAGTGCAGTGACTGTCTTATACATTTCATCCTGCAAATGCGAAAATACATCCTCCCGTACCTGCAAAATTGTCCCGCTATCACCCGTATTCACCTGCTCCAGATATTCTGTGAGTTCTACAATCCGTTTCCTGTAATTCTTTTCCTGGCAATATAAAAAAAGAAGGAATCCTCCGGCCAACAGCCCGGCCCATACTGCAAAAAAAGCCAAAGCCTCCCATGCAATCCCTTCCAAAAACTCACTGCCTTTATATCCATACTGCTCCAGAAACTGACTTCCACACTTCGGCAAAACATCATACGCTTTCACACATGAAATCACTTCTGCCTCTGCTTCCGGATGCTCCTCTACAAATAGCGCACAAAACCCGGAAAAGTATTCATAAACCGCCCATCTGTATCTGTTCACACCCCAAAACGCTATGCCAAGCACACAGACCAGATATACAAGCACTGCCGGCCATTTCCCAAACCGGTATTTTTTCTGTATTCCCTGCTTTATCATACGCTGTCCTCCATCCGATAACCAAAACTGCGGATCGTCCTCAGACAGGAAGGATGATGTAGTTTCTCACGGAGCCGTTTCATAGCAACCGTCAGTGTATTATCGTTCACATAATTTCCCTCGCTGTCCCAGACCTGTTCCAGCAACTGTTTTCTGGTCACGGTTCTTCCTTTATTCTCCAGCAGCAATACCAGCAGCCGGTATTCTGGCTGACTCAGCAAAATCTCCTCGGTTCCACAGTAAACGGATAGTTTTTCCGTATCCACAACAATATCATTGCAAAAAAGCCGCGTCTCTTTCCTCAGGCCTGTCCTTCGAAGCAGCGCCATGATCCGTGAATACAGCACTTCCAGTTCAAAAGGTTTTACCACATAATCGTCAGCTCCATCCTGAAATCCCTGGACAATGTCGGCAGTCTCACCCCTGACGGTCAGAAAAAGGATCGGGATCTTGCCTCCAAACCGGCGCCGGACCCACCTGCACAGTTCATCGCCATTCCCATCCGGCATGTTCCGGTCAACGATCAAAAGCGCCGGGATTTTCCGCTGTAATACCTGCTTCGCATCTGCAATGCTGCATAGCAGCTCTGTCTTCATCTCATGACGTTCCAGATATTCTTTTACAATCTGTGCAATATCCGGATCATCTTCAACATAATATAAATCAATCATCTGTTGTCCTCATAGGTGTTCCAACTTCTATCAGATTTCCATCCGGGTCGTAAAAACGAATCACTTTCTGCCCCCATGCATGCTCCATAAGCCGATTCACATATACAATCGGCTCGTGGTAATTTTCCAGCTTCTTCGCAAACGCTTCCAGATCAGCTTCCTCAAAATACAGTTCCGATGCATGATTTCGGAAAATAACCTCTTTTTCAAGAAAACGCTCCCAGATCGCTTTATCCTGAAGGACAAGCCCTTCACTCATAATCACGTTGCCATCCTGATCCAAAATAACATTTAGACCAAGCAAGTCTTTATAAAAAGCAATTGATTTTTCTATATCACTGACTACAATTAATACATTTTTCAGACGCATTTTAGATTCCTTTCATTTTTGTGTGTCATTGCAAAGTTTCCTTCCTACCGTTTATTTTTTTCCTGCGGTTGGAATATTCGATATCGCTGAAAGTCTGTTGTTTCATATGACTGTTCCCCTTTCGCGATATCATTATTATAACAGATGTAGCGAGTTCAGTCAGTCGAAATGTTCAATTAAATCAGCGTTTCCTCCTATCTCACGATTCTTATTATACCATGTTATCGTGGGAAACGCGGTCTTTTGTAGACAAACCGAGGCCACCGGCTATGCCGGTGGCCTCTGAATATTACTTGTCGTATTTGAATGTTACTTCTATTCTTCCGCTCTCCTCACCAGGATATACTCTTACTTCAACGGTACCCCACTGAGTTGAACCATTACCAAACTGTGTCAGGTTGAGTGCAGTGATCGTAGGCTCGGTGCCTGTTCCGATCAGCTCTTCTTCTGTCAGTTCTACCGGGCCCCAGATGCCAACGCCGAAAGTATGTCTTACAGAGTAAGTACCAGGTGTGATGTCGTCAAATACATATACCTCGTCTCTTCCGTAAGTTTCATACGTCATAATTCTTTCCGTACTACTCTCTGTCCCTGCTTCTTCGTCGGCCTCTTTTATCAGATCGAGTTCAGCGCCTCTACCCTGCGTTTCAAATGTGTTTTCCACGTAACGCGGTGTGTTGCTGGAGAAAGCCTCAACCTCAAAATAATATTCCGGATCAACGTTCAGGCTCGGAATGTCTAAGTAGCTGTCCCAGTAAACCATATAGCTGTTATACAGTTTGTCCGGTGCGATGCCGTAGCGCACAATATATCCCTCGGCGCCATCCACCTGCTCCCATACCAGATGAGCGTAGCGGCGGTCTAATTTGTCACGAACAACCGTTACATTCTCTACCTTTGTCCAAGTTGCCTCTTCCGGATTACCGAAAACACGAAGCGCTTTTACAGCAAACTTTCCATCGTCTGGCGTAAATACATTTGTCAGCTTCACATAGCGTGCGTATACAGGAGCCGGAAGTTCTGTGTAATCGCTTCGCAGATCCTGAACGTTATTGCTCTTGTCAATAACCATGGTCCAGTTCTCGTTGTCGTCAGATACTTCAACCGTATAGGACTGATAACGGTCAAGCGGATCACGACTCCGTGTAGTGTCAGGATCTTTGTCCCACAGAATCTGGATACCGCGGATATCACATTCTGCGCCAAGGTCTACGGTGATATATTCGCCCGGATCGCCTGTTTCAGCAGACCAGAATGACTTCGTATTCTCATCTACTGCATGTGCCGTCCAGCAGTTCTCAAGCGTGGAAGATGCTTCGATCTTTTTGTCCAGAGACAAAAGTACCCATCCCGTAAAGCCGTCTTCAATCGGATTCTCTACGACGCCCGGAAGATACTGCGGATAATCACCAAATTCCGTTTTTCCGTGCATTACGCCGTCTTCATCGACGCCTGCCGGGTAGAGAGAGATAAGCGTGTCACCACGTCCACCGGACTGTGCGAACGGCATCATAGCAGCGCCCCAAACATTATTGTTCTTGTCTACGAAGATACTGCCGTGGCCGCCGCCCGGAGCTACGCCTGTGGTCTTCAGAGTAAACGGATTTTCTTCCTCATATACATAAGGCCCCATCGGATCATCTGCTACGTATACGCCCTGACCATAGGAGTAGAACTCAAGACCGATAGATGAATACAGCAGATAGTATCTGCCATTGTACTTGAGCGGGTGGCCGCCTTCCGTCCAGCCATACTCCTCTTCACGGTAGTCTCTGTAATCGAAGTACGGGAAGATATTGTCCTTTTTATATCTGGTTTCCCAGCCATGGTTATGCGGGTCGCCCCAGATGCAGACAACCGGTTCGCTGATTTCCTTGAAGGTTGTCTTATCCAGTTCAACGACGCGGATACCAAGAAGCTGAGACCATCCATAGTACATAAACAGACGGCCGGTTTCTTCATCGTAAAGCATGCTGGCGTCGCCGTAGTTGTTGCTGGAGAATGTACCTGCATCATACCAGACACCTGATTTCGGGTCGTCAGTCGTCATTACCTTGTCATTGGTATTTCCTGCGTAGTTATACAATTTGCCGTCGATCTCCACAACGCCAACTATTCCGGCCTGTAATTCCGGTGCATCGACATACGTCCAGTTTACGAAGTCCGGTGACCACCAATAACCTTTTTTATGACTTACAAACAGATAGTAGTCATCTTCAAATATTGTGATAACCGGCTCGCCGCCTCTGAGCAGTCTTCCTGATCCCTGAGTAAGAGAAATGGGATTACAGTACGTGGTCGGGTTCTGCATGAACTCCTTTTCCGATGCCACTACCGGCAGAGCGTCCGTTGAATCAGCGGTTTCAGCGCTCGCGCCCGTAAAACAAAGGCCTGCGAAGAGGAACGATAAACAAATAGATACTAACTTCTTCTTCATAAGATTCTCCTTCCTTGTTGTTATACTACTACGTTGAAAAATAAATAATTGCCATATTAAACTGATGCCGCTTTATCCTCACTACTTTCATCCATTTTATATTTCCAGCGATTTAAAACGTCTCTTTGGCATGCTGTCCAGAAAGTGGCGTGTTTCTTTGGAAGTATGTGTGGATTGATGATCCGGGATAATTCTGATCAAATCCTGTGGTGGATATCAATCTTTGTTTCGCTTGTTTGCTATAAGTAAATATTTTACTCATCACTTCCTTCCCAGTTGTCAGATGTTGCGGCAGCTGCCTACATGGGCCCATTATTGTAGCGCAGCAACCGAGCAACTGATAATAAAGTTACTCGTACCTGTGCGTCTTCTTTCTCTTTTATAAAAGAAATTAAGATTTAGGATAGTAGTCATTATAACACCTAAATATCTAGACAAATTTATTATTAACTGTAAAATTTTGTTAACTAGATGGTCATAGGAAAAATGACAGAAAATTTTTACAGTAAAAATATACTATCTTACAAAAATTTCCATATTCATCTGATCTTCACGCTTCTTCTATCCTCGATCATGCTGTAAGCTATTTTGATATTATTAAAACAGGGCAGGGGCGTGATCTTACTCACTGCCCCTGCCCTGTTTTTCAGTTTCCATGCTCTTCAATTATTCAGATATTTCCCAATTTTTGAGTTTTTGTTTGGAACCACTTTTGTAAGCCCATCCTCAAAATTATTTCTTGAGGACTATGAATTTTTCTTCTTTGATACTACGTCAAAAATAACCGCAGCCAGAAGAACCAGTCCCTTTACAACCTTCTGCATATTCTGGTCGGTACCCATAATCGACATACCCTGGTTGATAATGCCCATTAGCACGGCACCCACAATAACTCCAGGGACAGTACCGATACCACCATATGCGGAAGCTCCGCCGATGAAACAGGAGCCGATTGCATCCATTTCATAGTTCTGTCCGTAAGTCGGCTGGGCAGACGTCATACGTGCGATTGTCAGCATACCGGCAAGCGCAGCCAGAAGCCCCATGTTCGTATACGCAATGAAGTATACTTTGTCCGTATTGATACCGGAAAGTTTTGTCGCCTTCTCATTGCCACCCACGGCATAGAAATATCTTCCGATTGTGGTTTTGCTTGTGATATAACCGTAAATCAGAACAACAATCAATACCCATACCAGAGAGGTCGGGATTCCCTTATGCTGTGCCAACTTGTAAGATACAGCAAGAATCACGGCGCAGATCACAACCATTTTTCCGTACATTGCGCCTACGTTTCCTGTATCGTAACCTCTTTTCACGCGGTTCACATGGCCGCGCACGGTAACAAATATGTAAATTATACATGCAAGAATACCCGATACAAGCGCTACACGGTTCAGCCCTTCTCCGTTGCCAAGGAAATCCGGTACATAACAGTTTGCGCCTCCGCCAAACAGCCGGACAAACATCTCTGACTTAATCGGAAGCGTCTTTCCTCCGAGCACCACATTCGAAAGTCCGCGGAATACAAGCATGCCGGACAGTGTTGTGATGAAAGGAGGAATACGCAGAAATGCAATCCAGAATGCCTGCCATGCACCGATAACAGCGCCCAGCAGCAGCATTAAAATGACTGCGATGCCCACCGGCAATTTCATGTTTTCCATCATAACGCCGCCTACTGCTCCTACGAAACACACAACAGAACCAACAGAAAGGTCAATATTACCTCCCGTCAGAATACATAACAGCATTCCGGTTGCAAGCACAAACACATATGCATTCTGTGAGATCAGATTGGTGATATTTTGTGCCAGTAAAATTTTTCCTTGAGTACCCCAGGTAAAAAACAGCATCACAAGCACCAGTACGATAATCATTGTATACTTTTGAATCCCTACTTTTAATTTCGCCTTATCCATCGCTTACTCTCCTTTACTACTTGACTTCAGAATACAGGACATAATCTTTTCCTGGGTAGCCTCTTCCCGTTTCAGCTCGCCGGCAATCCTTCCTTCATTCATAACATAAATCCGGTCAGACATACCGAGAATCTCCGGAAGTTCCGAAGAAATCATAATTACAGATTTTCCTGCTGCTACCAGATCATTGATAATACAGTAGATTTCATACTTTGCCCCTACATCAATACCGCGGGTCGGTTCATCCAGAATCAGGACATCCGGATCGGCAAACATCCATTTTGCCAACAGCACCTTCTGCTGGTTGCCACCGCTTAAATTACCAACGTTCTGTTCTACCGTCGGACACTTTGTTTTTAACTTTTCTTTGTATTCCACTGCCACAGCATATTCTTTATCCTTATCGATTACAGAATGGCTGCTGATTGCCTCCAGATTCGCAAGTGTCGTATTCACCTTGATCGGATTACCCAAAATCAATCCGTCGCCTTTCCGGTCCTCTGTCACATATGCAAGCTTATGTCTGATTGCATCTTTCGCATTTTTCAGATGCACCTCTTTGCCATTTAAAAGAAGCGTTCCGCTGATATTCGTTCCGTAGCTCCTTCCGAATACGCTCTTTGCAAGCTCAGTGCGCCCCGCGCCCATCAGACCGGATATGCCGACCACTTCACCTTTATGTACCTTGATTGATACATGATCCACAACCTTACGTTCCGTATAAAGCGGATGGTACACAGTCCAGTTCTTCACTTCCATGTTGACATCACCAATTTTGCTGTCTTTGCGTTTCGGAAAACGGTCGGCGATCTCACGACCAACCATTCCCTTGATGATGCGGTCTTCAGACAAATCATCCACTCCCTTAACCAGCGTCTCAATGGTGGAACCGTCACGGATTACCGTGATCTTGTCCGCTACATAGGAGACTTCGTTCAGCTTATGTGTGATGATAATACAGGTCATTCCTTCTTTTTTGAAACTCAGCAGCAGGTCAAGCAGCGCTCTGGAATCCGACTCATTCAAAGATGAGGTCGGCTCATCCAGAATCAGCAGCTTTGCATTTTTGGCCAGTGCTTTCGCAATCTCTACCAGCTGCTGCTTTCCGACGCCAATATCCTTGACCAGCGTCCTTGCAGATTCTGACAGGCCAACCTGCTTCATATATTTTTCTGCCATACCATAAGTCTCATCCCAATTGATGGCAGCCTTTTTTCCACGTTCGTTACCCAAAAACATATTTTCACCGATCGACATATACGGAATCAGTGCCAGCTCCTGGTGAATAATAACAATTCCCTTTTCCTCACTGTTTTTGATGTCATGAAATTTACATACTTCCCCATCGTACACGATATCACCTTCGTACGTACCATATCCGTACACGCCGGAAAGTACATTCATCAGAGTGGACTTTCCTGCACCGTTCTCGCCGACCAGTGCATGAATTTCTCCCTCTTCCACCTTCAGATTTACATTGTCAAGCGCTTTCACACCAGGGAATGTTTTGGTAATATTTTTCATTTCCAACAGTATCTTTGCCAAAATTGCTCCCTCCAGACCTAGATAAAATAAACATGTGGCACCCCACATGTACAACAGGCGGGCGACATGCCCGCCTGTATCATTTTGTTTTACAGTATCCGTCTTACTGAATCTGATCCTCTGTGTAATATCCGGAATCAATCAGCATCTCTTTGTAATTTTCAGCGGTAACCGGTGTCGGATCGCAATTGTATGACGGAATAACGCCTGTTCCGTTGTCATAGGATTCTGTATCGTTAACAGGAACCTCGTTGCCCTGCATAACAGCGTCAACCATCTCAACAACCTTAGCTGCCAGAGCACGTGTATCCTTGAATACAGACATTGCCTGTGTTCCGTCTACGATGTGCGGAACGTTTGCAATATCACAGTCCTGACCGGTAATGATCGGATATTCGCCTGTGTAGTTTGCTGCCAGAGCATTGATAACACCAAGAGCCGTAGAGTCGTTGGATGCAAGAACTGCATCAAGGTTTGTGCCATCTGCATAGTTAGAAGAAAGGATATTCTCAAATCTTGCCTGTGCTGCATCCGTTGCCCAGTTTACTGTAGCTACTTCGTCTTTTGTCATCTGGCCTGACGGAACAACAAGCTTGCCCGCATCGATGTACGGCTGAAGAACATCCATAGCACCACCAAAGAAGAAGTTCACGTTATTGTCACCCGGGTCACCTGTAATCAGCTCAAGGTTGAACGGTCCGTCCTGATTCTCAAGATCAAGTGTATCTACGATGAACTGGCCCTGTGTTTTACCAATCATATAGTTGTCGAATGTTGCATAGTAGGAAACAGCGTCTGTGTTCATGATCAGACGGTCATAAGCGATAACCGGAATGCCCGCTTCTTTTGCCTGAGCAAGAACAGTTCCAAGAGAGTCGCCTTCGATCGAAGCGATTACCAGAAGCTGATCGCCGTTTGCAATCATGTTCTCAACCTGAGAAACCTGCGTCTGTACATCATTTCCGGCATACTGAAGATCTACGGTATATCCCTTTTCCTCCAGCTGAGCTTTCATGTTCTCGCCGTCCTGGTTCCATCTCTGAAGGTCCTGCGTCGGCATTGCTACACCGATTACACTTTTTTCCTCAGCGCTTGCAACTGTTCCGAATGCTGCTACGGAAAGTGCCGCTACAGCTGTCATCATAACAATTTTCTTGTTCATAATTGAATTCCTCCTTTTTTGTTTTCACTTTTTAAGTTATTTTTAGTTTACTACAAACAAATCTGGACATGTTTGCAATCAGCTTCATATTTTTAGCGCATAAAAAAAATTCCTGTAAAATACAGGAAATTTTTGCGACAAGATTGTCCAGCTGTATTCCAAAACAGACTCTATTTCTTTTCTGATTCCCGTTCTACATTCAGATAAACATCTTCCTGCGTATGGAAATCACTTTTAATAATCATCTCGTCTATATTTTCTTTTGTCACGGCAATCGGTTCCAGACTATAGTACGGCACATTGCCCTCCTTCTGTAAGCCGTCGTCCCTGTCCTGTCCATACGGACTGCTTTCCTCTGCGTTCGCCTGTCTTTTCATGATTTCCAGAGCGCTTCCCCGGTCGCTGATCTTGTTGAGTGTCCTCAATTCTTTTTCCCGCTCCAGCGCGATCTCCGGAACCTCTGACCGGTCGATGCGGCCTTCCTCCATCATTTTTTCATACCCGAGCGCACAGGCAAATTCCGCTGCTTTCTGAGCAAGCTTCTCCATCGGCTTGTAGACTGTCATTGTCTGTGTGCCTTCCACAATACGCTGACAGGCCGCCAGGTCTGCATCCTGCCCCACCAGCACGACTTTTCCGGCCAGGCGATTCTCCGCCAGCGCCCGGAAAGCTTGGCCGGCCAGATCATCATTGCCGCACATCACGCCGACCAGATTGCGCGGACTCTTGCCAAGGCCTTTCTCGACTGCGTCAAAAGCCAGCTCTGCCAGCCAGTTCTCACAGTAAGCCGAATAAATAATGTTCAGACCGCTGTCATTAATCACATCGCAAAAGCCCTTCTGTAACATCCATACATTATAATCAGCCGGCGAGCCATAGATTGCAAAGATGTTGCCGCCCTCCGGAAGCGCCTCAACCATGGCCTCTCCCATCAGTGTGCCCACCTTCTCGTTATCAAAAGAAATATACAGATCCGTATTGGCATTCATCACCAGCCGGTCATAAGAAACCACTCGAATGCCCTGCGCTTTTGCCTCTGAAATCACACTGCTGAGTCCTCCACCATCTGCTGCAATCACAACAATCACATCAACCTTTTTCTTAATAAAATAACGAATCTGTGAAATCTGTTCCTGCAGATCGCCATTGGCCACCTGCACATTCACCGCAGCCCCGAGATTTTTGGCTGTCAGTTCGAACAGATCCCGGTCCCGAAGCCAGCGCTCAATCACAAAGGAGTCAAAGCTCATCCCCACCTGAAGCCCTTCCTCCTGATACTGTTTTGTTTCCTCTTCATGCTCTCCCGACAGTGCGCAGCCTCCCAGCATACTGCTGGCAAGCAAAACACAGGCAAAGAAAGCGGCCCTTTTTCCTTTTTTTCTTTCAGCCATTACAAACTCTCCCGGTATTCACTCGGTGTCACCCTCTCCTGTTTCTTAAAAATACGGCTAAAGTAATTGGGATCACTGTAGCCGGACATCACACAGATTTCCTTAATACTGAGCAGTGGGTTTTTCAACAGCTCCTTTGCATGCCGTATTCTGATTTTCGTCAGATATTCGATAAAATTTTCTCCGGTCTCTTCTTTAAACAATTTACTGAAATAATACGGGCTGATATTCACATTTCTCGATACTTCATCCAGTGTCAGCTCTTTTGAAAAATTCTGGTTGATATACAGCTTTGCCTTTGAGACGATACTTTCCGACTGCTTTTCCTGCTTCGTTGCAACCTTTTTGCATACATCTTCCAGTTTTTGCAAAAACCAGGCGCGAAGCGCCGTATAACCAGCGCATTCCAGCACCATCTTCATGTAATCTTTTCGGGAGTGAAATCCATACGGTTCAATTCCGCCATTCAAAGATGCTTCCCGCTCCGCGCAAATAACAAATTCCAGCACTTTCAGCTGAATACCTTCTCTGTAATCATAATAGTTACGAATCATCCAGTCGAAAAGTTCATTGGCTGTCTGCCGCATGCCATTCCGGTCGCCTCTTGTAACCTGCTGAAAAAGTCTTCGTTCCATGTCTTTCGGATAATCATCCGTATATTCTCCTTGCAGAGTCAGGTCATCTACATGCGCCACACTGCTGTTGCTCTGGCTCAGCGCCCGATACGCTTCTAAATAGGAAAGTTTCAACTCTTCCATTCGGTAGGTTTTCCCGATTCCTGCACGGAATTTTGCTTCAAAACGGCGGCTCAGTTTCCTGGTCAGATGTCTCGCCTGCTCAATCATCTCAATTCGTTTCCGATACTCCTGTGTGCTCTCATCACACGGAACAACAAGAACGATCCGGTTGGTCATGATCGGTCCGGCGATACATGGAAAAAATTCCTTGCAGATCGAACGGCATTCCGCATAATGGGACTGCATGTGTGCGCTCATTCCGACCGGAGTTGTCAGAACATCGTTTTCTCCAGAAATGCCAAACTGAATCAGAACAACATACGCATACTCCTGACGAATATCGAGGAGTATTTTATAGTAACTGATATCACTGGCACCCTGTTCCTGCAAAATCATATTATTAACCAGACCATTTTCAACAATCGGTATGACGGTTTCGAGCTGTTCCTGTATTCTGAGGTTATCACTGCGCTTCTGGCGCTCCTCTGAAATCTGTTTCATCACATGTTCCAGAGCTTCCACCACAACACTCTTTTTCACCGGCTTGGTCAGATATTCGATTACCCCAAGATTAATGGCTTCTTTCGCATAGTCGAATTTGTCATATGCCGTGATAATAATGAACTTTGTCGAAATATGAAACTTTCTTATTTCTTTAATAGCCTGTATCCCATTGATTCCAGGCATCTGAATATCCATGAACGCAATATCCGGGCGAAAGCTCTCTGCCAGCTCCACCACCGCGCGCCCTGTTTTTGCAAATGCCAGTTCACACTGATTTCCAAAATTGCTTATAATAATACTCTTCAGGGCTTCCAGCATAATTCCTTCATCATCTGCAATCAAAATTCTGTACATCTCACACCTCATACCTGTCACGGTAAAACTCCGTCCTGCCCCTGCATCTTTTCCCACTCCTGCGCTTCCTTTGCCTGCTGCTGCATGACCAGAGCCTTCTCCGGAATCATGATCCGTATCTCGGTTCCTTTTCCGATTCCCTCGCTGTAAATCTGCAGCAGGCCTTTTATGCCAAAAAACAGTTCCAGACGGTTTATTACATTATCCATTCCGATTCCGGTAGAATCCTTCTGTTCCTCATTTTCATGCACTCTTCCCTCCAGAACCTCCCGGATTCGTTCCTGCGTCATTCCCTGCCCGTTGTCCTTCACACTGATTACCAGTCCTTCCGATATATGCCGGACAATAAGCTGGATATGCCCGGCCCATTCCACATCGCGGATTCCATGATTCACCGCATTTTCCACAATCGGCTGCAGGATCATACTCGGAAGCTGTACTTCGTCCACACCCGGGGCAATTTCCTTTTCGTACCCGATCTCGCCTGCAAACCGGACATTCAATATATAGACATAATTGTCTACTGACTTAAGCTCATCCAGCAGGGTTGCCGTCTTTTCCGCTTTGCGTACATTACAACGAAAGAAATCAGCCATTTTTACAAGAAAAATACTTGTTTTTTCCGCATCCTCCAGCATTGCAAGCTGAGCACCCGCGTTCAGCGAATTAAACAGAAAATGAGGGTTAATCTGAGCCTGTAGGTATTTCAGCTGCGCATCCTTCAGATAGGTTTCCATACGGAACTCCCGTTTTTTCAGTTCTTGCTCTTTTTCCATGCTGTCCCGCAGTTTTGCAAGATATTCCCGAAGACTGTCAATCATCTTGGAAAACGCCCGCGTTACGACCCCCAGTTCATCGCCGCTGTCATAATCCGGCAGAGTAATATCGAAGTTTCCACGTGCAACCTCGTTTGCCGATACAGCCAGCATGCGAAGCGGTTCCGTGATGGTACGCAGTAACAAAATCAGAATCAAAATGTTGATAACAGCCACTATAACCACGATCCCTGAGCTTAAAACTTCCGTATAGCCAAGCGATTCCAGCAACATCTGGTAATTCGTCGAATTTCTCTGGAACTGCATACTGTTCAAATTATAAACTGCATCCTGGATATACTGATATTTTCTGGAGCCCTCGGCAAAAGCTGCTTTATAACGTTCTACATTCCGGCCGCGCTTTGCCTGAATGGTCTCCTCTGCCAGCACTAGATAGTTTTCTGACATCTTGCAGATATTCCTCTCCAGAATTTTCATTTCATTATCCACGGTTTTGTCATTAAAGTTTGTCAGCATCTCCTGGTATGACTGCACCTTCCGATAGTAATCCTCCAGTGAATCGCTGCTCTTTGTATTCAGATATTCCAGAATATTTCCGTGAATTTCTTCCAGACATTCAGCCAGGGCATTCAGGCTTACGTTGGTGGCATACACTTCATCCAGCGACCGCATGGAATGGTTGACCTCGCCATAAAGGATAATATTGATAACAAACATCAGTACCGCTGTGAGCGCAAATGTCATAATCAGCTTTGTCTGGATTGAAAGCCGCCAAAACAGCCCTTGTTTTTTTCTTTTTCCCACCTGCGCTCACTCCTGGTCGCTCTTCTTTTTGTACTGGTCCACATTTTCACTGGTAATAATGTCCAGGCCAACACTAAAATAATTGTTCGTGTGTCCCATACTGTAGTATTCTTCCAACGCTTCAATACTGCACTGCCCCATCTGCTCCGTATCCAGCGCAACAGCAGTCATCACCGTCCCCTTTCTCAGGGCATTCAACATCACCTCTGAACGATAGGAGCCGATTATTGCAATATCACCCACTCGATTGTAATCTACAATCGCATGGCAGGCGCATTCACTGTACACCTCGTTCATACAAATAAAAATATCCGGACGCTCCTCGGGACGCACAAAGAGATCCCTGATCACTTCCTCCGCCTCGAACGTACTGGTTGCCTTAATTGTCTTTAACTGGATCTGTACCTGCTCCTTCAGCGCTGCCGGCAATCCTGCCTGTATTGTAGCCTTTATTTCTTTGAAAATCAGCTCTTTTCCGCTTTCTCGGCTGTCCATAAGAATGGTTATGATTTTGGTGGAGGCATCAATATATTCCAGCGCCTGGCGGCCATACGTGGTTCCCATCTGATAGCTGTTTACGCCCACAAAACTTTTCCGGCTGCTTGCCGTATCATCATTCAAAATCGTAACAACCGGGATGCCTGCCTCATTCGCCTTATCAATGGCCTCTGTCATTTTGAAAGTGCCATCCGGCTTTACAATAATCCCGTCCACTTTTGATGTTTTTGCAATATCCATGTAAGAAAGCGTGCTATAATCCTCAGCGCGCCAGTCACACAAGAGTTCGACATAGACATCGTGCTTTTCCGCCTCTTCTTTGGCACTTTTATAAATGTCCTGCCATAAAACGGATTCTGAATCGTCCGGAATCATCACATAATATCGCTTGCATTCTCTGGTACTGTGCAGCTTCCTCCACTCCTTGTTTCCGACAAACCGAATATAATAACTTCCCCCTACTATTGTCAGAATAATAGCGGCGGCTAATCCGGCCAGTGCAAGGTACACTGCATATTTCTTCCGTCTACGTCTTTTCATACTCACTCACAGATTCTTTTTATTTTTTACTGAAAACCGATAGGATGTTACCGTCATAGTCATGTTATTTTTGTAAGAAAAGAGCAGGTATACAGCTCTGTGCATAACAGCCCCATTTCCTGATTTTTATGCAAATGGATTCTCCGTACGATACGGTACATGCTTCGGGGATGATTGTAACCGATCTCATCTGGGCAGACACCGATGTATTTGAATACTTCATACAGCGCCTTACCATGATGTCCGTATGCTACCGCTCCGATCGCTTAAGGCAAAGAAGCGATTGCCGCTGAGCATACAATCAAAAATCTTGCGCTTATACGCGCATTAGCATTAAATATTTTTATGCAGAAGTTTTGCTATCTTGTGCCAAAAATCATTTATAAGTGGCATAGTATCTTTTTTCATTTCTGTCTCTATATAATATTATAACTTAGAAACTTTCTCAGCTTTTCTACCCGTTTCGTAATTGGTCTATACTATATCTTTTTCAAAAAGTGTACTTTTTGAAAGTTACTTTTCCAAACATTATCTTAGCATACAGATATATAAAAATCAATGAATTTCACAATACAATTATTTTAAAATTATATATTTTTACCTAATTTTTGAAATATTAAGAATTAATCAAAAGGTACACCTTTTGAGAGTTACTTTCTTTTGTCTGATACAATTCTATGTTCTCTGATTCTTCGATAGAAAGTTGATTCTGACATATCACACTGTACAAGAACATCTTTAAGAGATATTTTCTTTTTTTCCCATAACTTTATAAGTTCTGTGAAACCATCCGGAGCTTTTTTCACCGGCCTGCCTAAATGAACCCCCTTTGCTTTTGCAGCAGCTATGCCCTGAGCCTGCCGTTTTCGGATCGTTTCCCGCTCATTTTGAGCCACAAAGGAAAGAATCTGAAGTACCAGATCCGCAATAAATGTTCCCATCAGATCTTTTCCATTCCGCGTATTCAACAATGGCATATCAATCACACAAATATCAATCCCTATTTCTTTTGTAAGAAGCCTCCACTGTGTTTGAATCTCTTCATAATTTCTCCCCAAACGATCAATACTTAGAATATACAATATATCTCCTGCTTGTAACTTTTTAACTAATTTTTTATACTCTGGCCTGTTAAAATCTTTTCCGGATACCTTGTCCATATAAATATTCTTATTTAAAATCCCCTTCTCCTGTAACGCATTCATCTGCCTATCCTCATTCTGGTCGGTGCTTGATACCCGGACATATCCATACTCCTTAGCCATCTAAATTCCTCCTATTTTCGCATAATAAAAACAGCCTGCTCTATAACAGACTGTTTTATAATAAACGTTAAATAGCGGAAGGAAACCTTGCAACTTCGCCTTATTTTTACCTTGAGCTTTTCCAATATACTGTAAGTTACGTTTTCTTTTGTATCAACACAATAGTTTCAACGGTATTACTTCTTTCCCACAAACGCCACCAATATATCACAAAATCTTAATATTACGTCTCTGATTATATGTTAGTCATTATCAATATTCATCTCCAATATTACCATCACTTCTATTTCATTTTTTCCATGTAGTTACCAACTATTTTTACAATGCCAAGCCCTTTCTTATTAATAGAATTCTTATTCATTGCATTTATCATACCTGCAGATGTTTTATTTGTAAAATAATCTCCAATCAATCCTTCTTTCTGAAACTGTTGTTATGATTTACCACGGTTTTCTGAAACAGAACAGCGATACTACCCCGATCAGCAAAAGAATTGGAAATGCCAGGACAAGCAGCCCACCGATTTTTGTATACTGGTTTTATTTTCGCAGTTTACCCTTATTCTGCTGGATTTTCAAGTGCCTATTTCTTAAGTTTTTCTGTCATTATAGACAATATCGTTTTATCAGTCTGACGCATACCTTCCTGAGCTAATGCACCGATATTGGCAATAGTATTTTCAACGCCTTTGGTAACAATTCCATCGCCGCCTTTAAATTCCTGCTGGTTCCGGTACATATCATATCCAAGAATTCCAGCATCCACACTTGCCGCAATTTTAGCTGCACAGGAAGGTTTTGCACCATCACAGATTGTTCCGCTAATGATTGCTACTGCGTTTACAATTGTGTGTGCAATTGCCTCATAACTTCCGTCCAAAAGATATGCGATTCCTGCCCCAGCTCCACTGCCTGCACTAACGGCTCCGCAGTATGCTGATAAACGTCCAATACCGCTCTTTTGATGTATGGTAACAAGATCGCTCACCAGTAACGCCCGATACAGTTTCTCACGTGAAACGCCAAGCTTCATCGCATACCTGATCACAGGCACAGAAGCTGTAATTCCCTGATTTCCAGAACCCGATACTATTACAACTGGCAACTCACAACCACTCATTCTGGCATCGCTTGCGGCCGCTGCCCATGCTTTTGCTTCTGTTTTTATTTCCTGCGGATATTCCTTTAATAATACAGAACCAATATTAGCTCCCCAATTGTTTTTCAGTCCTTCTTCAGCTATCGCGAGATTGCAGGATATCTGTTGTTCCAATAATGGTATTACTTCACTAAGATCTGCTTTATTTGCAAATTCCAGGATATCTTTCACATTCAATACACTTTTATCTGTAAGGCTGTCTTCTGCGGAATTACTGATTTCCTTTTCTAACAGTACTGTTCCGTCTTTTTCTTCTAGTACAATATTACTGTGATTATTCACAATATTCACTTTCGCATAATGCCCGTCCCTCCACCCAATAAGACAGATATCTAATAAATAGGGAGTATCTGCACACACAATTTCTATTGGGGTATTTTCAGCATATGAAGCTATCTGGGTATGTAATTTTTCCGGAACATAAGATATTACCTGTAACATTTTGGATGCGTCACCAGCTATTATTCCAGCCGCAATAGCTGCTGATATCCCTTTCAGTCCACCTGTATTTGGTACAATAACACTTTTAACATTTTTTATAATGTTTCCAGACACTTCCACACGAATTCTTTCAGGCTCTTTTCCTAAAATGCTTCTTAATCGTGCAGCTGCATAGGCAATCGCTATTGGCTCAGTACAACCCGTTGCCTGTATCAGCTCTTCTTTTAAAATAGATACATACATCTTTTGTGTTTCAGCAGAAAGCATATGATCGCTCCATTTCTTCTATCAGAATTTATAATTACAATGGCATAAGTTTTGCACAAACTTTGGGACGCTCCCATATAAAACAGAACGAGACAGTTCTGTAGAAAGGCTGAGGTTATTGGGGGATGGTAGGCAAAACAATGTTTTTCATCTTTCAAAACCGCTTAAACATGCTTATTTTCGCACTAATTTACAGATTGTTTCAACGTGTGTTGGAGCTACTATGTAAACACAATTTTTCAGCCTCGTTGCTCCTATAGGAACACAATTTTCAAGCTATTGGCTTCAATTTATAGGAACATTCATTTTCCATTCCTTCATATTTATCAATAACCAGCTTGGCGTAGTTCAACGCTTCATTAGCACTTAAATTCATTTCTAAATAAATACCCTCCGCTATCTTTTTCGGCACTCTCATATTATCATTCGTATCATTTATAATTCGTTTGCTCCTGCCTTTAAAATCTTTATGACGAATCAAGCTTCGGAATATCTGAGCATCGTATTCATACATCTGCATACAAATACTCTTTAAAAAACTTCTCCATGAATCCACGGGAATCGTCCCACCGCATATTTCAATTTGACAGGGTGTCCGACCAGTTACATCAACTTCATCCATTATATCAAACTCAGTTCTTGTATCAACATCATTTTCACTCAAACTAATTGCATCAGGACATTGCCATATAGAACATATTTCATCGATAAGCCATCCACTTCTTTTGACAATTTCTACCTCATTCCATGCGTCTATTTTAGAAAGCTCTTTATTGATATAGATATTGGATTCCTGATACAATCTCTTTTTTTCTTCAAAACTGTCATTGGACATTTCTGAATTATATCCAGTAACCGTTAGATTACCTATGCAATGAACATATTTTTCATGTATCTCCACTGCTTTCTTACCTAAATCTATTTTCCATTTTGCATTAAGCGTCTGCGGCATAATATGCTCTATCGTCAATTCATCAAAAGAAACAACTTCTTTTCCCTGTTTACGCTCAACCTGTTCTAAAACATACTTTATATGTGGGAATTTATAGCTGTCACGCAACGACAATTTATCTCTTACCAAATTGTCATTTGGAAAAACCACCTTGCCCTTCTTCCCTGCTAATACTGCAGCAACCCTGTCGCATAACTCTTTGTCTTTATATTGTTCTATATCTTTTACCATTGAAGCAAATACTTTGTTTAGTGCATTTGTAGGCATTTCGCACAATAACCGCCGCATCACATATGATAGAATAACATCCAGCGTTTTACACACCATTTGCATATCAATATTATGATACATATAGCAATCTTCAAATATATTTAGCAAAAAAGGATAAACCGTCGTTGACTTTAACCTCTGTAACTGCGACAACCTCCCATTCACTTCCTCGTCAGGACTATTACAATATTTAAACCAACTGTAATATTCTCCATAGGTCGTCAATTCATCAAGAAACCCCTCTGCATCATAATTGTCTAGTCTTAAATAATATTCCTTAAAATTGTTATACACACTATCTTTATTAGGAATCATACCTGTTTTTAACGTCAAATAATCTCGAATATAATCTGATATCATTGCATCTGGTAGCAGATTCTCCAGCTTTATCCAATAACTATTATATAATCTTTCCTGACAGTCATAAGCTTGTCCCATTAATAAATAGTTCCTGATAAGGTCAGCCTGTGTCAAATCTAATCCAGTAGAATTTAATGATTCAAAAATCAACTGTGGATTTTCTTTTTCCTTTGTTAACTGGATATATACTATTTCTAACTTCTGTATCCCCTGATATATTTGCTCTGGAGATAAAAACGACTCTCTAATCAAATCCATAAATAAATTATAATTCATTAATATTTGTGATTCTTCCATATCATCAATTTGATCATTAATTAGTTTCTGAAAATTGCATGAATCTGATTTCATCGGCTTTAATTTTATTCTTAATGCTTCTGGGCTGAATCTATTTGTCAAATAGCTTTCTTTTATCTCAATTTTCAATTCCTCTATTAAAGTGGAATCTAAAATTGCTTTTAAAAGCAACATAATAGAAGTCAAACGTTGTTGTCCGTCAATCACGATAAATTGCCTGAAGTTTGCTGTGGACTCTCCTTCTACATATACTAATGTTCCTAAAAAATGGCTATTTCTATTTTCATCTACTGCAATTGATTCTATATCTCTGAACAGTGTAATACACTGCATCCTTTTCCAATCATAATTTCTCTGGTATACAGGTATATAAAAAGTTCTTTTACCTGCCCCAATAAACTCTAAAAAACTCAAATTATCTGCTTTCATATGTATCTCTCCTCTTTTTCTAATATCACACAATTTTTATTATCAAATCATATCTTTTTCTTGAACCTGTCGGAATTTCCGACAAGTTGATATTTCATCTCATTCTCACACATTATAAATCATTTTTCTGTTCCTCATCTAACCATTCCTTCAATTTTTTCTGTAACAACTTTTTATCTGGCAGATACAATTTATATTCTTTTGCATAAATGTTAGCATTCTCTGGAAGTGTCAAATTCACAAGAGCCTCATCACTCTGTTTGCAAAGTAGAATACCTATTGTCGGATTTTCACTCTCAACCCTTTCATAACGGTCAAAATAATTCACATACATCTGCATCTGTCCTAAATCCTGATGCGTAAGTTCATCAATTTTAAAATCTATAAGGACATAGCATCTTAACAGTCGGTTATATAGAACCAAATCCACATAAAAATTTTTATCATGAAATGTAAATCTCTTTTGGCGCTGTTCAAACAGAAAACCCTTACCTAATTCTAAAAGAAACTTTTGCATCTTTTCTATTACTGCTGATTCCAAATCACTTTCATGATAAGAAGCCCTGTCTTCTAATCCCGCAAACTCCAATACATATGGCGTATGTAAAATATCTTGCGGTTTTTGCGGAACAGCTCCTTCATTTGCCAGCCTCATCACATCATTTTTATCTCTGCTTAATGCAAGCCTTTCATACAAGCTAGAATGAAATTGTCTTTTTAAAGTATTTACATTCCAATTCGAGCGAATCGCCTCGTTCTCATAAAAATCTCTTTCATCCCTGTTTTCTATACGCATAAGCACCTGATAATGCGTCCAACTAAGTTTAAAAGGTAGATTGTTATATGCCATTTCCAATTGTCCAATTCCCGATTGGATAATTTCAAAAGTCTGCTCGAATCGTCCAATTCCCGACTGGATAATTTCATCTTCCCTGTCTTTATATGCCACATAAAACTGCCGCATCCCTGCCACATTGCTTCTTGAAAAACCTCTACCATATTCTTCTGTCAGATATGTCGACAAAGAATCTACTATTTTAGCTCCATATTTTGCCCTTTCAGAGCCTTGTTGTTCCTGCTCAACAATATATCTTCCTAACAAAAAACTGGTGAGTACCGTGATTGCATTTGCCATTTGACCCATATTGTTTCTGGCACTATCAATTAACTTCTTTGATTTATCATATAAAGTCTGAAATTCTTTATTATCTATCATTTCCTTTTTTTCATTCTTCACTCTTGCACCTCCAAATAGTATCTTAACTATACATAGTTAGTATTATATGATAGCTTTAGATAAGCAACACAAGCATTGAAATTATATATCTCTTTTTCGGCTAAGCATTCCAAATATCTTTCAGTTGTTCGGAAATTCCGAACAACTGATTTGTCCTCTAATGTTTTCTTATTAAACAAATTCCTTTGTACCCCCACACCCCACATCAACCACCGCCGAAACCTCAAAATACTTCTCAATCCTCTTATCCCGATTCCCTCTCTCATCTTCCACAAACACAAAATGCTTATAAAACTGCTTAAAATAAAGGATTTCTAGATATGTTTCCTTTGTATCAACACGACACATTCTGTATGCACCGTCTGAGGAAACATATCCACGCAACACGCCCACTCCACCCGGTATCCTTTCTCCAAAAACACCGCAAGGTCCCTTACCAAGCTCGTCGGCTTACAAGAGATGTACACGAGCCGCTCTACGCCATAATCAATAATTTTCGGCAAAGCCTTCGGATGAATGCCGTCGCGCGGCGGGTCAAGAACGATAAAATCCGGTTTCTCGGTCACTGCATCTAATACCTTCAGAACATCTCCTGCAATAAATTCGCAATTTGTAAGGTTGTTCAACGCAGCATTCTCCCGTGCCGCCTCCACAGCCTCTTCCACAATCTCCACACCGATCACCTTTTTTGCCACCGAAGCAAGAATCTGTGCTATGGTGCCTGTCCCGCTATAGAGATCAAAGACTGTCATATCTTTCGTATCGCCAATATACCCGCGTGCTGCACTGTACAGCACTTCCGCGCCGAGTGAATTGGTCTGAAAAAAGGAAAACGGCGTTATTTTAAACCGAAGCCCCAGGATTGTCTCATAAAAATAATCCTGACCAAACAAGATTCTGGTTTCATCGCTGCGAACAACATCTGCCAGAGAATCATTTATAATATGAAGAATTCCCACAATCTTTCCCTCCAGAGCAAGCGCCCGCAACTGTTCCACCAGAGGAGTGAAATCCCAATCGGCCTGACTCGTTGTCACAAGGTTGACAAGAATTTCACCAGTGGTCTGAGCGCGGCGCAGCAGAAGATGGCGCAGAAAACCCTCATGAGAAATTTTATGATAATACGGCAGATTCTTATCCTTACAGTACTTCAGAATACAGGACAGAATTCGGTTCATATCCGTATGAACAATTTTACAATCCTCTGCCGTCAGGATATCATAAGTACTTCCTTTTTTATGCAGTCCAAGGCAGAGTGGTCCGTCCTTGTATTCATCTCCAAAGGAAAATTCCATCTTATTGCGATAGGCGAACTCACTCGGACTGGGATGGATTCCGTCAAACTGGTAGTCCGGGTTTCCGTCCGCATCCACCTGTCCGCCTGCCTTCAACGCCTCATCCAGAAGCTGCCGGATTTGATTTTCCTTCATCTTCAGCTGCTCCTCATATTCCATCGTCTGATACATACAGCCCCCGCAGGCAGGAAAAATACTGCATTGCGGCTCCCTTGTTTCAAAAGGTGATTTTTCCAGCACCTCCATCAGTCGGCCTTCCGCATGCGTTTTTCTCTTTTTATGTACCATAAAACGAACCTTCTGGCCCGGCATCCCGTTTTTTACGATCACCTTCCCTTCCTCTGTCCGCACAATTCCTTTATTCGGGAAGTCCACCCGCTCAATGATTCCTTCTGCAATCTGTCCCTTTTTCAATCTGTAATCCTCCTGTCTCAAAACATAAAATTTCAATACTTCTGACGTAATACTATTTTGTCTATGTTGTTCCACGCGAGCAGTTTTTACCTACTGATATAAAAAGAAGCAGGTGCCTGTCGACATCTGCTCTTTTCTTGATTTTATTCTTCGACTTTCTGCTCCGGTGTCTCCTCTGAAACTTCTGCCTCCGGCTCAGCTTCCTTTTCCGGCTCTTTCTTTTCTTCCTGCTTTTCAACTTTCTCTTCGTCCATCTCCGGGAAATCGTCGTCCTCAAAGAAATCTTCAAAGTCGTCGTCGAAGTCCTCTTCAAAATCCTCGAGATAATCCGGTGAGAAATAACGATATACGGCGTATGCAATTCCTGCAACTGCTGCCACTGCACCAATCACAGCCAGAATCCAGAGCAGTGCATTTTTATGCTTCTCATCCTCTTTCTTCTGTAATAATGCTAAAAGTTCGTCAAATTTATTCATTTTGAACACGTCCTTTCTTTTCCTACGTTCACTTTAAGATAGTATATCACAGTGACCGGAATTTTACTATAAAAATTTTCGACTTTTATTATATTTTCACAAGCTTCGCAAAGGAAGCAAACATTTTTTTCACGCCAACTCGGTCAAACTCGACCGTCACCTCATAGTCGCGGCCGCCTTCCACGATATTTTTAACCGTTCCCTCGCCAAATTTTATGTGACGTACACGGTCGCCTGTTGCATAGTCGAGCTCAGATGACTTTTTCACCTGGAACTGCTGCGGAACAAACGCTTTTGTGCGGAACACTTCACGTGCCTGCTGATAATGCGTCTGCGCCCGCTCACGCTGCGTTTTCGGCTGTTCCTTTTCTTTGGAGACATTTTCTTGCCGCTGGAACAGCTCCTGCGGAATATCCTCAACAAAACGGGAAACCCGGTTGTAATGGATCTCTCCACGCACCATACGCTGCCGCGCCGCAGTCAGATAAATCTGCTTCATGGCACGCGTAATGCCCACATAACAAAGTCTTCGCTCCTCTTCAATATCCAGCGGATCTTCTGATGTAATGCTCATATAGCTCGGAAACATGCCATCCTCCATCCCGACAAGAAATACATTGGGAAATTCGAGGCCCTTTGCACTGTGCAGGGTCATCATCAGCACATGATCCGGATCTTCTTCCAGACTGTCTATATCCGCAACAAGAGCCACTTCCTCCAGAAAACCATTCAGGCTGTGTGTTTCATGATCCTGATTTTCATCGTAGGCTGCTGCCTTGTTCAAAAGCTCTCCAATATTTTCAATACGCTCCTGTGCCTCGTCCGTGCCCTCTGCTTCCAATTCTCTGCGGTAACCGGTGGTCTCGATCACATCCTCAATCAGGTCCTTCACAGTAAAAAACTCTTCTTTACTGCGAAACGTCTGAATCATCTGTACGAAATTCTGGAGCTTCATCGCACTTTTTCCAATTCCAGGGATCGTCTCAGCCACACGCAGCGCATTATAAAAACTTGCTTCATGCGCAATCGCATATTCCTGTACGCGAGTAATGGTCGTTGCGCCAATGCCACGCTTTGGCACGTTGATAATTCGGCGTACTGCCAAATCATCTTCCGCATTTGCAATTGTTTTCAGATATGCCAGGATATCCTTAATTTCCTTACGCGCGTAGAAATTTACGCCGCCCACAATCTTGTAGGGAATGTTCGCCAGCAGAAATTTCTCCTCGAACATACGCGACTGAGCATTCGTGCGGTACAAAATCGCACACGCTCCATATTTCCAGTCACCGCGCTGTACGTGGCCATTGATAATACCGGAAACATACTCCGCCTCCTCAAAACCATTCATGAACTGGCGGAATTTCACCTTGTCCCCAGAACCGTTTGCCGTCCACAGACGTTTGCTCTTTCTTCCGCTGTTGTGACTGATCACCTCATTTGCCGCATCAAGAATATTTTGGGTAGAACGATAATTCTGTTCCAGTCTTATCACCTTCGCATCCGGGAAAAACTGTTCAAAATTCAGAATATTTCCAATGTTTGCTCCCCGGAATTTGTAAATAGACTGGTCGTCGTCTCCCACCACACACAGATTTCCATATTTGGAAGCCAGCATACTCACCAGCTTAAATTGCGCCGTATTGGTGTCCTGGTACTCATCCACCATGATGAATCGAAAACGTTCCTGATAAGAATCCAGTATATCGGGGCAACTTTGAAACAGTTCCACTGTTTTAAAAATCAGATCATCAAAATCCAGCGCATTGCAGTTTTTGAGCTCCTTCTGATACTCGCGGTAAACGCTGGCAGCCATTTGCAGCCGGAAATCCCCCTGTGCTTTCAGCGCATACTCTTCCGGGCCGGTCAGTTCATCTTTTGCGGAAGAAATGACGCTCATAAAAAAACGCTCCTTATAGAGCTTTGTATCCACCTGCAACCGTTTGCAGATTTCTTTTATCACGGATTTCTGGTCGTCCGCGTCATAAATTGTAAAATTCGTGTTGAAACCAATCCGGTCTATGTAGCGGCGCAAAATGCGGACACATGTACTGTGAAACGTGGTCACCCAGGCCCGGTCAGCTTCCCCATTGAGCATGTGGTTGACGCGCTCCCGCATTTCCCCGGCTGCCTTATTTGTGAACGTAATCGCCATAATGTTCCACGGATCAACGCCCCGCTCCTCCATCAGCCACGCAATCCGGTGCGTCAGCACCCTCGTTTTCCCGGAACCGGCCCCTGCAAGAATCAGAAGCGGGCCCTCATAATGGCACACTGCCTCATACTGCTCCGGATTTAAAGTATCATATATACTCATGCTGTTTTTCCGCCTTTCCCTCTTTCCACTGTTCTTCTCTACTCATCAAATTCTGCCACAACCGTGTAGCCGCTCTCATCGGCCCGTACCTCTGCCACAACACCTTCCCGCACTACAAGCCGTTCCCTGTTCGTATAATTTGCAGACATCGCAATAGCCGGCTCAATCGTATAATACCAGCTCGCTGGAAGTACCCCTTCGGAAACTGTAACCGGATCTCCCGGTTTTACCAGCCCCTCCCGTTCCATTTTAAATTCCATTCTGCGCATCCGCTGCCTCCTTTGCCAAGATCAAAAATGTTTTTTCTTCTGCATTCTGACAGAACCTGACGTAATCCGTAACTTTTATTTTACCTGATACAGGCTTTCCTTGCAACCATAAATTCTCTTCCCTCAGTTATTTTCAGATTGCCTTTTTCAAACATTTCTCCTGTTTTTTCGCTTTTTTCAAGCCTTAGCTCTCCATTTCACACTTGTCATATCCTTTCAAAAACTGTATAATCCAGTTTATAAACGGATCATTGCGAAACTTTTCCCGGCGTTTTACAATTCCTTAATACAGTTTGTAAAAAGAGGTGAATTCATGAAACAGGAATACACAAAACTTCTGTCTAATGTTCTAAAACAGATGGCAAATACGGATCACATCCAGCTGAATGATATTCCGAACATTGATTTATATATGGATCAGGTCACACACTTCATGGAAGAGCATCTGGAAGGCTCCAAACGCTACCAAGATGATAAAATCCTCACCAAAACCATGATAAACAATTATACGAAAAACAAGCTCCTTCCGCCTCCGCAAAAAAAGCGGTACTCCAAAGAGCATATGCTGGTTCTGATCTTTATCTATTATTTTAAAAGTTTCCTTCCGCTCGGAGACATTCAGGCGATTTTAACGCCTGTAACAGAGCACTTTTTTAACGCAAATCAGGATTACAATATTCAGAATATCTATTCCGAAATATATTCGCTCGGCAAAACACAGATCAGCGAAACGATACAGGATATCATAGACAGCTTTCATCACGCTGCCAATTCCTTTAAGGACTGCCCGGAAGAAAAACGCGAGTTCATGCAGCTATTTTCCTTTATCTGCCTGCTCAGTTTCGACATTTACTTGAAAAAAGAGGTCATAGAAAAAATGGTCGACTCGCTGCCCAGATTACCCGACGAAAAAAAATAGTGGTATTATGGAAGATAAAATCAATGCAAAAAGGGTTGTGCAAAATCAATGTTTCTGCACAGCCCTTTTCGAAACTGAAATAATAAGCTTCATTATGTATGTCGTATCAGCTTTCTTTAATTTCCCGCGTCTCTCCGTTTTTCATACGTGCAAAGACCATCTCGTATCCGTCGTTCCCATAATTCAGAGAACGATTCACACGGCTGATCGTTGCCGTAGAAGCGCCGGTCTTTTCTGCAATCTCCAGATACGTCTTCTTTTCCTTCAGCATATGCGCCACTTCAAACCGCTGAGAAAGCGAAAGCAGCTCATTGATCGTACATACATCCTCAAAAAACAGATAACACTCCTCTTTGTTTCTGAGACACATCACAGCCTCAAACAGCTCATCCACTGCGTCAGTGTGAATCTTTTTACTCATATCCAGCCCTCTCCTATATCAATAGTTGCAAAACTGCATTCTCTTTTTATTTTAACACGTTACTTTAGTACTGTAAAGTGTTTTATATATTTTTAAGAACTTGCGCCGCCTGCAACTATCCCCCACTTTCTCCTCTCACTGTTTCTGTTTCCGAAACCGATTCGTATATTTTTTATATTCCTCCACGCTGCGGTTCACAATGAGCTCCTCTGGAAAATTCATCTCTTTCAAAAGCTTGTCTGCATACGTATGGTTCCCAACATCCGCAGCACAGTGGCTGTCACTGTTTACAATAATGGGCGTCTTATAAGAACGGCATAATTCCAGCATCTTTCTGTCATTTGGAACCGGATTCTTGCGTGCGCCCTTCGCACTCAGAGAACTGTTATTCAGCTCCAGAAGAACATGATGCTCTTTTGCTGCCGCCACAAGCTCCTCATAATCCACCGGATAACGTCCGTCATCCGGATGCCCGATAATATTCACTGCCGGATTTTCCATTACCCTGAGATATGCTCTCGTGTTCTCTGCCTGCGTTCCCGGCCGGATGCACGGTGTGTGCAAGCTGGCTACCACAACATCCATCTGTGCAAGAAGCCCCTGCTCCATGTCAAGCTTCCCCTCAAAATCCATAATATTCACTTCCGTTCCAAACAGCACCTCGATGCCAAACATCTGTCTCGGTAAAACCTTAAGATTTAAAAAGTAAAACTCATGACAGGTCCCTGGCATTGCCATTGCATGCTCGGTCAGCGCCAACAGCTCAAGTCCTTTTTCTGCCGCTGTCTGCGCCATCTCATAAATCGTATTATACGCATGGCCACTCGCAATCGTATGGGCATGTGAATCCAACACACTCCTCATTTTTCCATCTCCTTTCAAAGATTTATCGCACGCAAAACACGTTGCGTTTTGCTGATTTACGCTTACTTTTTACCTTTGCATAAAATAAGAATCGGACAGGATGTCCAAAGCATTCCTGCCGACCAAAAAGCAGAACGCCCTGCATCCTCCCTGCCAGAGCGTCCTTACTTATTATAACCAGAAATCAAATAAAATTCAACAAATGCCCTTAACCGGATCTATCGATCCAACTATTTTGCTGCCGTTTCCGCATACTCTGTGTTTACAAGCGCTTCATACGGAACCCGTTCTTCAAGCTCTCCTGCATCTTCCAGAATATCCTGCAAAAGCTCAAAACTCTCTTTTTCAAATACGAGATTTTCTTTCCAGGTATCCTGCTCATAGTAACGTGTTACAATCGTTGTAATGGTCTCAAGATCTGTCTCTGCAAACTGCGGTGCAATTGTCTCTGCAATTTCCTCCGGTGTATGGGTATTCACATAATCCATTCCCTTCTGAAGTGCGTTTGTGAAACCCTGCACCAGATCCGGATGTTCCTCCATATAGCTGGTCTTTGTGCTGTACGCCGTATACGGCACATAACCGGAATCCGTACCGAGAGAAGCGACAACATATCCGACGCCCTCTTTCTCAAGCGTTGTGGCACCAGGCTCGAATTCTACGGTGAACTCCCCCTGATTACCGGAAAATGCTGCTGCCGTTGAACCGAAATCAATCGACTGGTCTATGTTGACATCGTTCTGCGGATCAATGCCATTCTGCCGGAGAATATACTCAAAGACCATTTCCGGCATACCGCCTTTTCTACCGCCAAGTACATCCTTCCCTTTCAAATCTTCCCATGAAAAGTCCGGCATTTCTTCTCTTGCTACCAGGAAATTGCCGGCACGCTGTGTCAGCTGCGCAAAATTCACAGGAGTATCCTGAGCACCGCCGCTGTACGTATAAATGGATGCTTCCGATCCCATAAATCCAATATCTGCCTCACCTGACAAAAGAGCAGTCATAGTCTTATCTGCTCCAAAACCAGTTACCAGCGTCAATTTGATTCCTTCTTCCTCAAAATAGCCAAGCTCAATCGCTGCATACTGCGGTGCATAGAAAATAGAGTGTGCTACTTCGTTTAATGTGACCTCCTGAAGCTCCGGTGCTTTTTCCACCTCCTCTGCTGCTGTAACGCCGGACATACTGCCAAGCATCAGCCCCAGAGAACATGCGAGTGACAAAACTTTTCTTTTCATAAAAATCTCCTTTTTATCAGCTTAACGTAATATATGCATCAAGCAAATAAACCGTGCATTCCATCTCACCTTCACAGAGATCCGAAAAGTACGATAAAACGATTTTTAAAAATAATATTGCATTTCAGCTTCCGTATGATATAATACAAACAGTGCAAAACTAAACAGAAGATTCCCATAGAAGGTATGGAGCATGCTTCATTTGCAGTTATTCATAGCAACGCAAAGCGAAGCATGAAATGAAACGGGGTATTAGCGCAGCTGGGAGCGCGCCACACTGGCAGTGTGGAGGCCACGGGTTCGAGTCCCGTATACTCCATTTTGGGGATATAGCTCAGCTGGGAGAGCGATGCGTTCGCAACGCATAGGTCAGGGGTTCGAGTCCCCCTATCTCCACGATTGAAAAACCGCGTATTTACGGAAATGCCGTATTTACGCGGTTTTTTGTTATTCAGGATAGTGCACATTTTGCATTTTAGACTTCAGCTAAGTCTATTTTTCTTTATTGATTAATGAGCTAAAACAAACCATACGCTGGAAACCGTCAAAACCGGAATCCCAACGCCCAGCATGAATGACCAATTCACAGACGACTCTGTTTTTGGTGTGCTGTCAGGCTTCCAAATAAAATCTGTTGTTTCCTGATTTACTTCATGTCGTGTGACTTCCATGTTCTGTATTGTTGTAATGCTCTCAATTTGAACAGGCTCTTGCGAGTTCACATGAAGTTCATTTCCAGTTTCACTGATACTGACAGTACCTGTGCCCGTGCCAGCAGCCTGCGCAAGGATAACTTCCTCATTTCCTGTAAGCATCTGTCCTGCCTGAAAAGTAAAATCATCGCCGGTAAACGCAATTCCGTTTTCCGCCGAAACAGAAACATCTTCAATGCCGTTTGCTTCTATAAAATAATAGCCCTCTCCGGTATTGATACTGAGATTGACATCCTCATCCGGCGAACATTTTATCGAATAATTTCCGGAATCGGGAAGCTCCATGCGGGAGTATACCTGACTTGCATTGTCCCCCAAATCGTTCACAATACTGGGCATCCAATTCACTGCCTGAGTCTCACCCGTCATTTGTCCATCCTCTAAAAGGATTCCCTCCGAAGAAGAATCCCAGTCGATCCGTAAAAATGAAAGAGGCAGAATAACAGATATAATAGACTTCTTGCCGCTTTCTATCATATCGCTTTCCGTTTGGCTGTCAAGCTCCTCTACATCCTCCTCAGATACTTTCACAGGTTTATGTTTTGCTATTTTATCAATATCAATTAACTGTAAATTACTGAAATTATCCGGACGAATCTCATGGCTATAACTTTGTATTACAAAATCAGAATAATCATCTTTGATGTACATATGGTAATAAAAACCATCCGGATTCTCTTCCCTGACAGAATTTATATCATAAAATACAAGGTCATAAATCCCCAAAGTCGGATAAGAAATGAGATCTTTTACTACTACCGCGTGTCCGCCCCCGTCATACGAGTAGGTCAGCATTTGCTGTTTGTCGGAATTTGCAATCTCCTCTACCATGCTCTTAAGATCATCCGGTTTCCATCGGCCAAACCAGCCAGTATGGACAATACTGTTATAATCTTCTTTTTCCATCAAAAACTGCATCATATAAAGGTAACAAAGCTCATGATACAAGTCGTCATTGGTATTCGGTGTCTCCATTCCGAAGAAGGTCATTGCCTCTGTATCAAAATCAGAAACCCAAAGCTTTTCCTCTTTCACAAGCCCCATCATAGCTGAAATGCCGTAACAAATCCCGCCTCTTTCTCTTGATAACTGCCTTTCAATATCCGCAGCCGTTCCTTTTTTTTCGCCGGCAAGCAAAACTTTCTTCTGTGCTTCCGTAATCTCGTATTTCTCACGCTTATTAAGGCCTTCCTCAGTGTGATAAAAACTGTTGTTATCCACGCCCAATACCAGATTACGAGTTTTTATTACAGTCGACGCCAGCGGTCCCCAGTAGGTATTCTCTTCACTCAGAGGATCATAACAACCGGAAGTATCTTCTGTCTCAAAAGAAGAACTCCCGCCGTCGGCAAGACTGTAGCTTCCGGTTTCCGTATACACGAGTTCTGTTTTGTTGTCATTCAATCTGACAATGCCTTCTGAAATCTCGCCGGTTCCAGCTGATACCACACAATTGAATACCATACGCTCCCCGTCCGCTGTGCTTGCGAATCCGTAGCGAATCGGTATCGGAGGATCTGTGATAAACAGCAATTCCGAGGTCACCTCTTCTTTTCCTTTCAAGTCAAAAACAAGCAGCCGTTCAACCGGTCTATCCCATTCGTCCATTTCGATGACACCGACAATCATTTCTGGTTCTACATCATCATCCAGATTGCCGCACCAAAAAGAGTACGGGCCTGAATAAGTTTTCCCTTCCGACAGTTCGTTCCCGGAGGCTAAACCTTTCACCGTCTTCTGCAAAACCTCGATTTGAGTAGTCTTACTGTTCAACTCCTGAAAATTTAAGCCATTTGACTCTTTCGCATCACTCTTCTGCCCCCAAATGCATACCAGTAACGACAAAAACAGAAATTTTATGCATCCTTTTGCAATCCACCTGCATTGCCTCATCTTTTCCATCATTTTCCCCCTTAAACAATCTGAATGCTCATCTATGCAAACGTCATTTTTCTTTTCCACATCTCTCTGAAAAGTTCCCAAACAAATAAAAATTTCAAATCGCAGAACATTAAAAGGAACCTCTACAGCAGAATATGCCAGGAATAAACGAATAATAGAAAAGAAAAAGAACGGAAAAATCCGAAGCCTCCTCAATGAGAACAGGACCCGGATCATCATAATCTGATGCGGATAACAGGACTCGAACCTGCACGGTCTCCCAATGGCACCTAAAACCATCGCGTCTGCCAATTCCGCCATATCCGCACATCAAATAACTTTTAAACAAAAGATACCAGACGATCATACAGACTGGTAAACTGGGCCAGCTGGATTCGAACCAGCGACTGCAGGAGTCAAAGTCCTGTGCCTTACCGCTTGGCGATGACCCATTAATCAAATACCCCGCAGAAATCTACGGGGTATTTAAAAATAACAGGGTGGATAAAGGGATTCGAACCCTTGGCCTCCAGAGCCACAATCTGGCGCGCTAACCAACTGCGCTATACCCACCATATATTTTAAAAACGAGCCTGAAGGGATTCGAACCCCCGACCCACGGCTTAGAAGGCCGTTGCTCTATCCAACTGAGCTACAGACTCAGGAAAGCGGGTGATGGGAATCGAACCCACTACCCTACCCTACAACCCTTGATTTATAAGGGTTCTCAGATCGTAGTTATCAAATGTAACCACTTCGTAATCAGTATGTATCTCCTGACCACAGTTTCATACTATACCAGTAAATTCGTATTTTGTAAAGCACTATTTTCATTTTTTAAAACTTTTTTAATTTAGATGGCTCCAGCTTGCTCAATGCAATTCTTTTTCGTTGCCATGTCAGACACATCATACGTGTAATTATGTTCATTCACCTTTTCACTATGTCCAAGTAAGGCAGCTGCTACTGTTGCTGATACGCCGTTGCACCTCATGTTAGAATTCAGCGTTCTACGTAAAGCATGTACCCCCTTGCGACTGGAAAACTCACTTGTGCTTGTATTCTTTGTGGCACTATTAGAAATATAGTTCGCATGTACTCTTCCATGCGCCCCACTGAACACGAACTCTGTCACCCAACGATTCTTTTCTTCTAATTCATAAGTCATTTCCAGAACCTTCGCCATATCATCTGTTAAAGGGATGTAACGTTCTTTACCATTTTTTGTGCATTCAATGGTATATTCTCCTGTTATCCTGTTAAGTTTTTCTGAAGCATGTATATGGATCAATTGGTTCTCAAAATCTATATCACTCCATCTTAAACCGGATAACTCTCCAGCTCTCATACCTGTGTAGAAAGCGAACTCAATGGCACATTTTTCTACTGTTGGCCTTCTTCTGAACTTATAAATTAAAGCTGTTTTTTCTTCATTCGATACTGTTCTTTCTTTAGCTGTTTTCTTCTTAGGCTCTGCACATAGTTTTTGGAATATAGGGAGGTCTACATAGTCGCACGGATTCTCCTTAATCAGCTTATCGGTACGACATTTTTCAAATACACCCCTTAGATATCCAAAAGCACCTTTTAATGCGCGATAGGGAATCTCTTTTGTCGTCAAAATATTAGTAAGGTGTTCCGATATGGCTTCTTCTGTTATATACCTGACATCTCTTTTTTCAAATGGAGTGTTTTCAAAAAAGCGTTTATAATCAGCTTTGTACTTATAGATAGTATTAGGCGACCGGCCACATACTTCCTGTCTGTGCACCCATATGTCATACCGACACTTAAATAAAAATTGATCACCTTGTTTGGCGTTATCGACAATGGCTGCTTCTATATCCTCCTTATTCTTTTTCTTGATGTGTTTTCTTTTTTCATTTACGATAATGTAAGTATGCCAGTAACCATCTTTGCCCAGCCAAATGCTCTGAGGATGCTCTTTTAAAATTTTTTCTTTCTTCGTCATCTCTACACCTTGCTGGATGCTTGTCATGTCAATTATACCATTATCCAGTGCATACTTCAATAATTCATTTGTTGATTGTTGGCCTATAATTCATCACTCCTGTTCAATAAATATTTTTAAGGGTGAAGAGAGATCCCTCCTCCACCCCTACCCTCTATTATTACATACCATTTATCATGAAATTAATCAGTTTATTGGTGTCATTAGGATCGTATGTCACGATCTCCATTTCATCAATACACCCATCAGAAAACAGCTTCGCAATACTGAAATACTGCGCGAGCTTAGACTTAAGATTCAGCCTAATGTCGTCTCCTACCAATTCCACTTTTCCCTGACACGTGTCAATCACTTTAAACAGTCCTTCAATATTCGTTATGTTATTTAATTTCATCGTTTTCTCCTTCAATACTTTTATATTTTGTACATTCTTTATTCTTTATCTTATATTTTTTCATACTAAAAGGTTCTCCCCAAGGCGCTCTACAGTAGTGATAATAACAGTCCTGCTTAGGGCATGTTATGCAGTCGCAATATACTATTTTAACTGGCATTATTTAACTCCATCAGCTTGTTCTGATACCACTGAGCTTTCTTAATATCTTCTTCGCCATTCTTTTTGTCAAACCGCCACTGATATTTGAATGCATTACACTTGCAGAAATCCTTCACAGCTTCTGAACCATATGCCGCAATCATAGCATCTATGCATTCAATGTCTCCTGCAGCATAATGAGACGGTTTACTAACTGCATCAAACTGTGTAGTTGATTCAACAGGTACTGGGGTAGTTGTGGCACTGACAGACGCTTCAGATTTCTCTGTATCGTCTAAGCCATAGAAAAGAAGTTCATCTGCATACGGAAGTGATCTTGCCCATGCTATAAAGTCTTTTGACCATTCATCAAGCTTATGGTGCTGTCTCTGGCGGATCATAGAATAGATGTTTTCGTAGTCTAGTGTTACTGCACGCTTCTGGTTATAACTTGATGGCAGTAACTGAATTAACTGATACCATACTTCCTTATCTTTCGGCTGGCGATCTTTGTTGCCCAACACATAAATTTCCCTCCAGTAGTTAAGTACATCAATCGTATTTTGTAAGGCTTTTAGAGATATTGGCTCCAAGCGTTCATACGAAAAGTCTGCTAATGCAAATGCTTTAGCTGTAATCTTATGCATCGTGCTACAACTATTCGCTACAGTTCCTACTTTGTAAGTATCGTACTCTTTCCACCAATACAACGGGGCCGTAATATCAACCCAAACTTCGATCTGTCTTAAGAACTTACGATGCTCTGATCCAGCTTTAATAAGCGACTGTGCGAGTTTCAAATCATTTGGTCCAATAACAAATTTTAACTCTACTGGACATGGAAGAAGCATTGAACATGTTTCCTCAATATTATTGGGACATTTGTCACATGCCTTTTCTTCATAAAATGCCGAACTATCAGCTTTGTCCCAAGAATTCATAGGATTACGCATTCCTCTGAGTGCGTGTTCAAATCCATATGTATCTGTATTTTCAAATTTCAACATTTATAATTCCTCCAATTTATCATAAAAATTTTGTACTTTACTCTCATCACCTATAGCGGTGACTACAACTGTATTTCCCATTAGCATAGTAAGACCTAAGATAGATAATCCATCTATTGTCCTGCTACCACACTTAACATCAAATGATAGCTCGTCTTTGTATTTAAAGCATAAAGAATATAACGCTTTTACATCGTCTACACTGTTTAACCGATACGTCCTTCTGTTACCTCTTCTATTGGAATAATAGAGTTATAAAGCAAATGATGCTTTTCACTAACTTGCATATCTCCATGATAATGGCCAAAATACCACATCTTATAATCCAACTGATTAGCCAGTTCTTGCAAGAAATCAGTTAAGTCATCTGATCCTTTTAAAACATTTGGCTTTAATAACTTCCTCAGTGTTTCATACTGAGTTAAGGTTGGAGCTGCGTGAGTGCATACATAGTCTACTTTCCAATCTACTCTATCGAGGTTAGCAAGCGCATTCTTATATTCTGTTTCTGATGGTAGTTCTTCAGGCCACCAGCTAATTCCTTCTATACGGTACACCTTATCAACAGAAGTTCCACCGCCCATTACAAAGATCTTCTTACCTTCTATATCAAATACTTCTCCCCTCATAAGGTGTAAAATAGAAGGGCGAATCTTATGTACTCTTCCACCATGCCACTCTTCTTCTGGGAAGGAAAAAATCAAAGGAAAGTTTTCATGATTACCATCAACAAATAAGATCGTACCTGGCATTTTATCTAAAAGATCCAACGACTCATGTTCAAATTCACTGTCGTCCCATAACCATCCAAAATCACCACAGACGATAAGGTAATCCTCTTCTTTCATTTCATGGTATTTAATTTTCAAGCTATCTATGTGTCTATGAGTATCTCCAGTAACGTAAATCATACAGTGCCCTCCTTACTGAATATTCTCCAAATTTTTCTGTATTGTTGCAGACAGCTCATCTTGTGAAACTACACCCCTAGATCTCATATACGATGTAGTATCAGCTACGACAGTGTATGTACTGCTTAGTCCACCAGCACTCTTAGTATACGTATGAGAATGGCTGATACCATAAGACCCGCCAACCTGTTTTGCGTCTATGCCAGCTCCTAAGAACATAAAAGTCCAATTGTAAGTATTCTGTTGAAGCTGAATCATACGTTTGACCATATCTTGTGTGTATTCCTTACTAGCATTCTCGTAACCGTCTGTAGTGATGACTACAAGTACCTTTCCCGGCCTCTCCTCCTCTGGAGTATTAGCAAGTCGTATTCCAACTTCATCAATTGTTGTTCCTATCGCATCAAGCAATGCTGTTGTCCCCATAGGTGTATAAGATATATCCAGTGATGTAACTTCATTAATATCTACTGCATCGTGTATTTTATATACTGCATTATTAAACAACACCGTAGTTACTTTACATTCTCCTGCTTCTTTCTTCTGTTTTTCAATAAATGAGTCAAACCCTCCAATGGTGTCGTCCTTGAGTGGACTCATGGATCCACTTTCATCTAATATAAAAATTACTTCTATAAGATTGTTATTCATTGTGTACGTTCCTTTCTTTTTAGTTATAAAAACTAAAGATGATTCCAGTATTTATTTCCCTCGTCGCTTGTTGTATAATATTCTCAGATATTCTTGTGATTGTATGTAGCGCATTGCAATCCACTTGCACGACAGAATATCCAACATTCCTTGTTATGCGACTTTTCTGCACAAGGAGGCGATAAAGAATGAACGCTTTTTCATTCTATTTTGGCTCCATCTGTGTTCTGTGTGGTACTAAAATTATAATTTTCTTGTTAACCAAATGCGACAAAATTAGAAATATAAGTATCAAACTTAACATGCGAGATGGATTAAAAATTACAGGTCGCTTTTATAAGTAATATAAAAGTGCAGGAAGGAGTGAATAAAGCTGTGGCTAACTGGTCACAGCTTTATTTTTTTACTGAAACCCTCCATAGTTGTCTGTTTAATCTACTGATTACTGTTTACCTGTACTACCATGACCTCCACGGTCTTCATTACCGAGAACAGCCACTTCATCGAACTGGATCTCTGGCTGCTTCTGAACAATTCTAAACTGACAGATGCGGTCATTTACATGGATTACAGTATCTCTAAGAGCATATGCCGGAAAGAACCACTGATCATTATCTCCACAATAAGACTCATCAATAACACCCTGATGATTTGTTTGGATGATACCAAAGTTCTTAAATGTAGAGCTGCGTGGTACAACATGAGCTTCATAGCCTGTTGGTAACCGCATAGCGACTCCTAAAGGAATCAAAGCAAACTCTCCTGCTTTTAATGTAACTTCTTTGGCTGTCCTAAGATCAATCCAGTCACCCTTATCAATCTTTGTAAGCTTTTCGATCTCATCGGTAAAATATTTAATTCTGATCGGCTCCATTAGTTCTCCTCCTTAGAAGCCTCACGCTTTGCTTTAATTGAGTCTTTGATGGTTTTAGCAAATGCTTCTTTAATAGCATGTGTAGCTTTAATTTCTGCACACAGAACCTTCGGGTTGTCTGCAAAGTATCTTTTCTTCTTAGAGGTATCTCGTGGGACATTTCCATCCCACTTCTTTTCTCTGTAGGCCCCCCATGCATCAACAAATCCTCCTCTTGTTGACTGTTTTCTAACTACTCCTCTTTCTACTTTTCTAATCGCATTGCTCATATGTATTTTCTCCTTTTCTTATTGATTAAATTGCGAGGCTGTCCATCCGATCAGCCAATTTTCATATCCAGATTCGCCACAATTCGGGCAGTCATATTCTGGCATCGAAGCTAGTTTGTTAAATAAGCTTTCATGTGGTCCCGCCTCCACATATACACGGTGTCCACATTTTTTACATATCAATACTAAAAACATCTTCTTCTCCTTAGTCGCACTTTGTCCATCCACATGAAGGACAGGTCATACAACCACCTTCAAAGCGAAGCTCTTCTCCGCACTTCGGGCATGGATTTATTACTTGTTTATCTGTTGCTATTTCATCTTCTTGAGATGCATCAGAGTCACATGACAAATCTCTCTGCAACTCTTCGTACATGTCAATTAGTGCATTACCTATAGCGACAGGACAGCTAGATCCTTTGCTTGTATCCTTCTTAGTCGCTGCTCTTACTGCATATGAAGGGCATGTCCCACTACTTTTAAGTTGATCGACAATTGAGTAAATGTCCACCCCAGCTCGTGCTGCAAGTGAAATTAACCTAGATAAACCAATCATAAATTGGTTGCATCCACCGAGACTCCCTTTGCTGAAATATGTTTCTAAAAGCTCTCCGGTATCTGGATCAAAGAAAGCTTCACAATGAAGTGTGCCACATCCAGTTCTCAATGTACGTTTACGGCCTACACAATTATCGTCGGCCTTAATAATCATGCCTCGTTGTAATTCAATTGATTGATGTGTTGTGGATTGTTCTGGCAAATTGCCAGTAGTAGAAAGGATCCCTGTACGTTTACAGCCATCCCTAAAGATTGTTACGCCCTTAAGACCTTTTTGCCATGCAAGCATATATAGATCTTCAACTTGTTCAATGGTAAAATCGTTTGGTACATTCACAGTAGAGCTAATTGAAGCGTCAATATGTTCTTGCCATACTGATTGCATCCCGATACGCTCTTTGTAATTCAGATCTTGAGCTGTGATAAAATAGTCCGGAAGCTGTGAATCATCCGTAAGACCATGTTCTTCCATATACGTTTTAACTATAGGTGTATACACCTTGTAATACTCGTCATGTCCGTGTAGCGATTCTGTTTTACGTTCATAATAGTTCGCATAAATTGGCTCTATACCGCCTGACACCCCCAGCATTGACGAAAGTGAACCTGTAGGCGCAATCGTTAAGAGTTGTGAATTGGCTAAACCATTATAGAAAATTTTATCTTTGAGAGATAATGGCATATGCCCTTGGGCGAATCGTGATGCCATTACTTTCTCTGCATTCCATTTAAGATATGGATTAGCATCTTCTGCTATCCACAGAGAAGATGTTATAGCCGCTCTAGCCATTGTACGTCCTATTTCATCACATAGTCTCAGTGAATCGCTGCTTCCATACCTAATTCCCATTTTAATAAGCATATCTGCAAGACCAAAGATACCTAAACCAATTTGTCTCCAGTCTCTAACGCTGTCACGTTGCTCCTGTAATGGATGCAACGGAAGTCCTTCATCTAAGACATTGTTTAAAGCTTTTACAGCTATATGTACAGCATCTGTAAATGATTTATAATCAAATTTCTTGTCGTCGGTTACAAATTCAGATAGATTAATACTACCGAGTAAGCACGACCCGCCTGCCGGAAGAGGCTCCTCCTAATTATTACCGCAAAAGCTTTTTATCTTTTGCTTCTGGAAATTTCTTTCATACTCATAGTTCGGCAGAAGTCTATGAGATACGTCTGTCAATTCAGACCAGTCTAGCATACATTTTCTTTGGAAATATCTATTACATGTTTTAATGCGTTTAAGAATTCTTTTTTAGATTTTACATTTTCATAACAAGCAAATAGACTACGAATATCCTTTATTCCATACTCTACCTGCATTAAGTCTAATAAAGGTTGTAATGTTGGAACAATTTTATTATATGGGCAATTTAAAACAAGGCTTCGATTTTCTAATGTCCATTCTTCTATTTTATGTTTAATAGTGGATTTTAAACGAAGATTCTTAAGATGGGTTTTTGTTGCGGCTGCGTCTACACCTTTTTCCCAAGTACGGGCGCGAGCACTACACTCAAGACTACAAAATTTTTTTGAATTGGCTATATGCTGGGGATAATAAAAAATTTGCTTACAAACAGGACATCCAATAGGGTATTTTTTAATATTTTGTTTCATAGTTTCTGTTCCTTTTAACAGGCCATCTCTCATTTTCTTAGCTGTTATAGGATCTTTCCATTTTTCTTTGGTCGTTAAACCTATCTTCTTCTTTGTTTCTTCTGATTTTTCTCCCTGTGAATTCCCACCTGAATCTAAATTATAACCAAACATTTTATTATTAGAGTTGTAATATTGAATCCAATAACGTTCTTTTTCATTCAAGTCTTCATGTGTATTGGCCTGATCTATTTGTTCAAACGTAAAATTGTCTATTCCATATTTATTCAGCGCATTATGAAAATACACTGTTGGTCTTTTATTACACCTAGCCTCTCTAGCATGTTGATTTTTTCTATACTTTAACGTATTTTTTGTTTGCCCGATATACACTTTATTATTGACCTTATTTGTTGCTTTATATATAATCAGTTATTTTTGCCCCCTTATCATTAGAATATATTCCCAAAGTTCCGTACTCGTGGATGGATTATTGCTCACTTAATGCTCACCATCTATGCGTTACAATCCCCTGTGCTGCAGTGGGATCTCGGTATTCCCATATCTTATGACTTAGGGTTCACCGATTTTACGGAATGTTTTACTTGCGCCCAAGACCTCTGCTAAAGCACAAGGATTGACTCCTGCATAGGAAAAGTCCATATCTTCACTGAGTAAATTCCATTCTCTCACTCTGTCCCAGAATAACATTCCAGGCTCTGCATAATCCCAATTCATTTCGCAGAACTTATGGAAGATCTCTTTTGCTCGTACCTCTTTCTCAATCGTTTCTCCAGTTTCATCTCTATGGTAAGTTAACTTATAAGGCTTATCATCCATCACAGCTTTCATAAATTCATCTGTTATCCTTACAGAAATATTAGCCTTGGTTATCTTATTTAGATCAGATTTTAATCCTATAAATTCTTCAAGGTCAGGATGATCACATGGAATAGAAATCATCAATGCTCCTCGTCTTCCATTCTGTCCTATGAGATCTGTAGTTAAATTATAAAGATCCATGAAGCTTACTGCTCCCGATGTTTCTCTAGCTGCATTATTCACCTTGGCACCACGAGGAGCAAGCTTCCCTATGTCAACTCCACATCCTCCTCCATAACTATATGTACGAGCTAACTGTTTTGCACAATCATATATTGATTCTATTGAATCTTCTGGTGGTGACACCACATAGCAATTACTATATGAAATCTTTTTTCCGCATTTATCTAATCCTCTATTTGATAAAATTCTTCCACCAAAGAGAAATTTCTTTTCTTTAATAAGCTGTTTTACACTTTCATCTCCACCTGACACTCTATCAAGCCACTCGTCAAAACTCTCATCGTTGTACCGATACTTCTTTTCCCATATATCAATACCTAATTGATTCTCTTCGCCTAACCATTCTTGTACTGTCAATATAATATCCTCCTAAAAAATCATTTTTGGATGTGCCACATCATGAAGCATATCCTGTAATAATGTTTGTTTCTTGCTCACACCATTTTGAGCAACTGCATATCTGAAAGCAGATGTTTGTGCTACTACATAACAGTGTGACTTTGCCCTTGTAATTCCTGTATAAATCATTTGACGTGTTAATAATGCATATGCTGAAAAATCTACACCAAAGATCACGTTTTTCACTTCACTGCCCTGATATTTATGAACAGTAACAGCGTATCCAAGCGATATATCTTTCAATCTATCTTGTTCAACCAGCACCGTTCCTATATCCAAGAAATCAACAATTAACTCATTTCTTTTTAAATTAATTGCTTTTACTATTCCTATATTTCCATTAAAGATAGGGCATGGTTCTCCCATCTCTTTGGCTTCTTCCTTAGTTTTGGTAAGCCATTGCCCAACATAAGTACATGCGCCGTAGTTGTTTCTGGTGTTGATCACTTTATCTCCAACACGCATAGGCATCTGTAAATCTTTTGAGTAGGATATAACTAACTCTTCTCGCCCTTCTAATGGATTATAGATTTCCTGTAATGCAAGATTTAGATTGTTAGTTCCTGCTTGCCGATCTTTCATTGGAACAATTACTTGGGAGTCAAGCACTGAACATCCTCTACTCTTTAATTCAGAAGCATATTCTAGGATTTTATAAAAGGTGCAATTAATATCGCTGAAACAGTCATAAGTTAAATCTTGTAGTTTTCCCTTCACCATAACACCTGCGTAGTCTCTAGGAACATTTGACATACCTTTTCTTGCACTCATGCTTTCCATAATGATCGCGCTATCTTCTGCCTGTCGATGAATCTTATCAAGCGCAATACTCGGTATCTCAGGAGATTTAAGCATGTCGTTAATCAGATTGCATGATCCAATGCTTTCCAACTGTCCTACATCGCCTAACAAGATAAGCTTTGTTCCTGGTTTCAATGCTCTGATCAGAACCCAGAACAGATCACCGCTTACCATGGAGAATTCATCCACTACAACAATGTCTGCTGGTAATGGATTTTCTTCATGGTAAACATACTTTTGATGATTCTCGTCACCATTTGGGAATCCTAACAGTCGATGGATAGTATATCCTGGCAATTGAGTTACCTCAGAAAGTCTGGCTGCAGCTCTACCCGATAAAGCACACTGTACACAGGAATATTTTTTAAGAATCTCAAGCATTCCGGCAACGATAGACGATTTACCACATCCAGCTGCTCCAGTTATCACAACCACCTGGTTCTCAAGCACTGCTTTAATACCTTCTATTTGTTGATCCGTATATTTCCAACCTTGTCCTGCTTCTTGTTCTTTAATAACCCATTGCCACTTAACATACTCAAAATTATTTTTAGAATTGCGTAATTCAATTAATTTCTCTGCAATTTTCCGTTCTAACATTACATAAGACTTAAGGCCGACTAAAATATGGTCTTGGTTCCACCAAAGCTTATCCTCCAACTGTTTTAATGCTTCAAGTATCGGAGCATCTGGTATATCGTCTCCTAACGTCTCTATAATGGCCGCCATAAGCTGTTCGTTCGCATATAGATAAGTGTACCCCTCTTCCGCTTTCGTTCTCAAATGATGGAATAGGAACGCCTGAACACGTTCTGGGCAATGCCGGTCCATGTTCCCTTTTTGAGCTATCTCGTCACACGTCTTCCATCCGACTCCTGATACTTCCATCAGCTTATATGGATTTGTCTTTACGATGTTAATTACTAAGTCAGGTGACTTGTAGTGTTGAATCAGCTTATCAATCATCTTCGCGGAAAAATTATACTGAGCTAGTTCAACGTACACCTTAGAATTATTCAGGTTCTCATGGAACTTTTGTATCCATCTGGATGCAGTCTTAAAACCACATCCAGAAATAGATACTAGCGCTTGCACATCTTTATCTTTCAAAGCTTTATATGGATCTTTTAAGCTTTCATACATAGATTCAATTTGTTTCTCTGTGAAAAGGCTTTCAAGGAAGCATTTCTGAGCCTTCGTGTCATCTTCATTGACAAATAAGCTACTATATAGCCGATCTATGTTATACTGCTTACCCCATTTAGGATCTAACACTTCCTTAGCTTCTATATGATATGTAGCACCTTTGATCGGTTCTGGCATAATACCTTTTGCCACTGTACGCCCTGGCACATCTATTACCTCGCTATTGCTTTCATAATCCAGTACAGTGAAACTGATGATGCCAAAATTTGAACCAGCATTGTAAAATCTTACCGTGTTGATCTTTACTGTTGCTATTAACTTATCGCCATCCAGCTTCCTCACCTCCTCTTTCTAACAACACCTCTAAACTACCATTGTCTTTCACTGATGTAATAAGATTACAGGTATGTTTCCATGCTGTATCCGTATACTTCTTTGCTCTAAACTGATCCTCATTCCTATATCCGCAAATCAATAGTTTGTTACCACGAGAGAACCACGATTTCTCCAGAATCGTTTTTGTTCCATTTGGATTTGTTTCAGAAATCTGACGATCATAATAACCGAACTGACCTTTGTCAAATTTTACGCTTACAACTCCTGATGGAGTCAGTAACGAGATCATGTGCCGATCTTTATTCTTGTCTAGCACTGTTCCTACTATGCGAGTAATCTTGTATTTAGGGAATCTCTTTTGTACATAATCACCGTCTTGTGGCAGCTTTCTTGTGAAGTAGCTGTAAGCTTCCGGCTTCTCTGGCATTTCAAAGAAATCAACCACACCATACATATCTTTGTTGATATGCATTAATTCATGTTCTTGACTACTGTAAATCGACAGAGATTCCATCTCCCATGCAGCTTCTGTCCCTGCTGCATACTTCTCCCACATATCAAAGTACATGCAGTTGTTGTAAGCATTAACAGCCTTACTACTTGCAAACCATTCTTTTAACGGTTCCAGTTTCGTATTGTTCTCTTTTATAAACTTCTTCTCTGAAATCACATAACTGGTATCTTCTACAAGCACTATAGATTCTTCTGAGTATCGCTCACAGAAAAACTTCATCGCGCTGCCATTCAGCTTGAACAATCTATCATGGTATCCGCACTTCGGCACTTTCTTACCGCCATTGACAACGTATTTATAAAAGAACTTATCTTGCAGCACGTATTCTTTAAAGTCCTTATGTGCAATAGACTCATACATCTCTGTTGGAACAAAATGATATTTATCATCGTATGCCATTAATCTATCAAACTGAGCAAATGTCAGTTTTTGTACCGGTTGTATCAAATACTTCATAATGAAATACTTCATAGTCTCTTTTCGGTTCTGAGAATGCAGCTCTGTGAAACACCCAGCCTTAATCAACGCTATCATTTGAGAATTCTTGATCAACTTTGTATCGAGCATCCTCTCACAGAAGTCTTCCAGTGAAGTGTATGGTCTATTCTTAATAAGAAGTCTTGCTACATCATCACCTATGCCGTTAATGGCTTTGATTGAGTAAATGATTCGATTATTCTTTTCATCTGGAATGAAACCGAAGTTGGTAGAATTGATGACTGGCAAAGATACATTGATACCTCTCTTCTGCATATTTGAAATTGCAGTTGCTATTTTACCATAATCAGTCGACTTGTTTACTTCCACATCCTCATCTGCACCAGCGTTCACAATCAAACACGCCGTATTCCAGTACACATCTGGATAATGGTAGGCCAAATTGAGACACTGTATTCCTATCACGGAATAAGGAAAAGTGTGATTTTTAGAAAATGAATCTTTAGACTATATCTTGAGTGGCTTTCTTAGTATATTCTCATCAGAGCCAAACCACCCTATCCTCGCGCTCCCAGATGTGCTAATCTCATCTGTACCCGTACTCATGCTTACGCCTTTCCGATAGTCGTTACACCTTTCTTTAGAATTTTCTAAAGCTTGGCACGGTATTATATACGGCTTTCACGTACCCTTCACCGTTAGCCTTCTGTAAATAGAAGACACCGTTTTTGCTTACGTTCACGAGGTTTTACTTGAGCACTCATTTTACCCAAGCTGTTTCCCTACAACCTCTTTCCAGATGTAGTTCAACAGATTCTCTGATGTGTATATTTCTTTTCCATGTTCGAAGAACATCTTCTTCATTTGCGCTTGTAGATCCTTATCCTTTTTCGAGATACCCTTTCTCAGCTTATTTGCTTGAGCTACATCGAAGCCTGATATATGTTCATCCATGGATAATTCCATTACAATTTCCTGTGTATCTCCTACTCCGTAAACTGGAAGCAAATAAGGTTCTACAGTTTTTATTTCTTCTTCTGTTAAATGGTACTGATTCTTCATATTCTCGTACCATAGGTTAATATCGTTTTTGTATCTGATATAGGTATCCATAGGCTGTTCTGCACCTGGTTCAGATACCATCAGTCGCATGATACTATTTGCAGCAGCTAACTCTGGTAAACTATGTGGTTTAATTCTTTTGGCGGCCTGAAGGCCTATTTGAGAATCAAATTGGAAGAGATTTACTACTTTATTTGCACCTATCCAATCCCACATCTCAGGTGTTTCATAATCCAGTACATCAGGATGCAAATATTTGTTATACGTAGCTCGTAGGCTACCCTGCCATTCCATGTGCCCTGCTTCTATGAGCAGATCCATGCAGTGTCTTATGGAATCAAGTGTTGAGATGGTCAAAAAATCCATCTTAAGACCACTCATATAGTCACTGCTCTTCATGTTGTACTGTGTCGTATACACCCCATTTGGGGCTTTCATACGCGCATTGTGCTCTGTAAAATCATCATTGAAAATGTAGACAGCAGATGCATGTATGCTGCGCCCATTAATCAAACCTTCAATGCTCATAGCCGTTTCCAATAACTGAGGTATTCTACTTATTTCATTTATAAATTCTTGTATTGGCTCTCTTTCCTCCTCTGGATTGCCATTGATACAATCATTCAATGACCAAGTAAATCCCCTCGTTACCGGTATCATTCCCGCTAAATACTGAGCTGTATCATTATCAATTCCTAAACCTCTAGCAGCTGTCAGAATAGCTGACTTGCTGCCCTCAGTTTTGAATGTACAGCAGTTCAATACTCGTCGTTCACCTTTTCGTTTCTTTACTGCTTCAATAATTTGCGTGCGTCTGTTACGTTGTGAATCAATATCTACGTCCGAAAGTTCGGCCTTCTGATGGCTTATATGTCTCCAGTGAGGCAAGCCCCACGGGATAGGGTTCATCTGTGTCAAGCCAATCAAATACATCGTATACATTCCTGTAACTGATCCTCTGGCTACTCCTACAAGCGAGTCTCCTTCATTCCACATGATATCTATCAGCTCTAACGTTGATAAATAATAGGAAGAAATACTCGTATTAATCTTCTCTGTTACCATCCACATTTCTGAAAGTTCTACTTCAATTCTTGTAAGGAGTTTATGATATTCTTCATCTGGGATGCCTTCATAATATCCTTTTTGCATGAATCCGTTCTCTATCAAATGAAGTAGATACCTGTCAAAAATATTCTCACTATTTGCAAATTTCTCTATGTAAGGATACTTTTGATAGTGATTCTTAAACAAGTGTTGCGTTTCAAAATAGGGAATATCAGCTTCCGGCACTATTGTCGGATGGTACAAATCGTACTCAGATATGAGTGAACCTACATGATCAGTATTGGAAATTGCTTGATCTACATTCTCTCTTCCAATTTGAGGAACCAGATATTCATATATCTCTTCCTCTTCCATCATATAAGTTGTTTTATAGAAGTCAGCTACTTCTCGTTCCTCTTCATGGGAGTTGAGAAAGGCTGTATGGAATGCTGCGTCTTGTTTCTTTAAATAGTGTACATCACACGTCACAATATACGGTATGCCGCACTGCCTACTTATTTCTATAATTGTTTTATTGACAAGTTTCTGTTCTGTCGAATCATTAGGCTGCATCTCGAGGTAGAAATCCTCATGAAATAAGTCATAACAATAAGCGAGGAACTCATTCAGTTTCTTCATATTATTATGTAAAATCCAATGAGGAAGCTCTCCCCCAAGACAGGCGGTAGATGCTATCAGATGTCCAGGATTACTTTTTACAACTCTTGCAAGCTCTGCTTTGGTCAATGGGACTCTTTCCATCAATCCTGTATAGAAGCTGTTGTCCCAAGCCATAGAACTTAATTCTCGGAGTTGCTTATGTCCTTCTGCATCTTTGGCAAGTAGGATAAAATGCCAGAACTTAGTCTCGCCTGAAACATAATTGTCTCTTACAGATTCTATCGAGTCCACGAGGTAAATCTCATTACCTAAAATCAACTTGAAGTTCTCTGGTATCTTACCCTGTTTCTTACCGTCCTTTACGACCTTGATCGCATCTACATGTCCAGACACACTCTCATGATCGGTAATAGCAATTCCCTTGCGTCCTAATTTAACAGCTCTGTATATCAATGACTTAACCTTATTTATGGAATCAACCAATCTTAGGTTAGAAAAATCACTGTGATCATGAAGCTCATACAATTAGAACACCAACTTTCTCTGTTCTTTTTCTGGTTCTCCCGGTATATACTTTTCATTAACCGCATATCGCTTATGTTCAGGAGTCCATAGGCTATAATACTGGCAATCTCCGCTGAATTGCTTGTCCGCATTTGGTGTATGTGTCATAGGTGGAAATGAACACCAGTAACATAGTGGACTAGGATATGGAGGGAATTCATTAGCTGCTTCAGCAACTTTAATTTTACCTAACACATCATTAATCTTCTTAAGTCCTCTTTTCAAATATCCTTTACTACACACGCCATCTTCTGTCGTTTGTTTCTCATTGAGTAATACAAAATCGTATTCATGATGTTGTGGTAGCACTCCATACATGAACTTACATGCCAGATCATAAATAATCATCTGCAAAGGCGTTTTAATTTTATTGTCTGGGAATACTTTTTTAGAAGTTTTATAATCTACTACCTTCAACACTTCCGGAGCATCCTTTTTCCTATCAATACGGTCGATGAATCCATGCACTATACACTGATCGTTGTACACATATTCAAATGGGATTTCTACCCCTACAATTTCCCAGGCCACATCTTCCATTCTGGTAGGAAGAACATCTGCCATATACAACTCAATCTTTTGCTGATAATTAACAGAATCTTCAAATGATTTCATCCAATCTTCAAAGTAAATTGTTTTGATTTCATTCACGCCATGAAGATGATCACTGTTCTTCTCTGTTTCTTCGTCACATCCATCCATCACGGCTTTCGTGATTGTATCATAGTCCACAGACTCTCCGGAAAGAATATAATTTCCTTTCATTTCAAGACCTTTATGTAGAATACTACCAAGCTCCAATGAAATAGTTTGTCCTTCAGGACGTTTACCAAGCATATACCTTTTCTGAAATCTTTTCGGGCAATTAATGAACATATCTAATTTCGAGTAGGACATCGTAGGAAGATTCTTACGGTCGTCCTCTGTTACCTCTCTTAGATTCAGCTCATCCACTTCCACTTACTCTTCAACCTCTGTTTCTTTATCATCTCCAAGTCCATACAATGACATTATATATGCTTCTTTTTTTGCCTCTGCTTCTTTATCTTCTTCAAGTTCACGCATTGCCCTGATGTATGCTTCTTTCTGGATCTCGATTTCCCGTTCTCTTGCCTGTTCAGTCCTTTTAGCCTTTCTTTTTGCTTCTTTTTCAGCTTGACGCTTCTTAATCTCAGCACGTTCGCGTTTTTCCGCGGCTGATTTCTCAGCCTCTTTTTTTCTATATTCATCCTTTTTGATCCACTTCCGGAACATATTGTTGTATGATTTATCGCCAAAAATATATTTCATAATGCAAACCATCATACCAACTTCTTTACTAAACTCATCCCCAGGTTGAGCTACTGCGGTAGTTACTGTATCATCAGTAAATGTCATTTTAGTGGCCGGTGGAAAAAACTCTACACTTGCAATTTTATTTGCAGTAAATATTCTCTGTGGTTTTAACTCGTACTCCAACTTCCATTCGAAGCGTGGTAATCCCATCATACGGCGACGTGAATCTGAAAAATCATAATCATTAATACTTCTCATTTCCATATTTTCAAACCTATCCTTTCGTCTTAATTTCAATTTTGCTTTTCATCAATTTTTCTAAAACTTCCTTACCTTTGTCTGCCGGAGAATCTTTTCTATCCAGCAGACCTTCCTCATCCCACAGTAGATATACTGTAAAATAAGATGTTAATTTATTTGCTAGATTAATCAGTTTATTACCATAAACTTCTGCCAATCTACTATTCGCATCCTCATACTCCTTGTCAAAACCAATCATCACTTCGTTGACTCCAAGTGAGCGTATCAGTCTACACTGTGTATCTGTAATATTGGATCCACACACAGCAACAGAGAAATTATTTTGATGATAGTAAGTGTCGCATAGCAGCACACTTTTCTCGCTTTCAAACAGCACTATCTTTCCGATTCTACGTATGGCTTCTTCGTTCTGGCATAATCCGTACAGATTACTGCCTAACTTATGTTTCAGTTCTACGCCTTCAACTTTTATCGGCATATACTTATATCCTGCTGCTACTTCATCACTATTTAATGACCGGCCTCTTACGCCAATCAACCTACCATTAATATCCCTGTGGGGTATAATAATCTTGTTTTCTTTACCCCAGTATGATATTTGATACTTCCTCATGGATTCTTCGCTGATTCCTTCATTGAGCCAAAGCTCATGTGGATGTGGGCAAAAAATTTCTAAGACATGTTCACTGATTTCTGAGAGTTGAGGGATGCTATTTCCTTTTTTTACATTTTTGAATTTGTTAATCCAGTCCCAGTCATTTATTTGATGCACTTCTACTGTATCATTGTTAGCATAGAACATATTATTCGTAATGCTTGCTACATACTTCACAGCTTGCGCAAATGTTAAAATGATTCCTTGGTTCCTTCTTACTCTTATTACCAACTCAAATATATTAAAAGTATCTGAACATCTGGTGTAACAGTGGAATATCTTACCGGGATACTCACCATTCGGTTCATGGTAGTAATACAACTTCCATGAATCCGATCTATGGCATATACTCTGAAATATCAATTCACCTGATCCACCAACCTTATACCCATCTGATCCTAATTCTATTGCTATTTTAATAACATCATCTTTTATAAGTGCCTCTTGTATTGCTTTGACATCAAAATAGTTATTCATATGTAACTCCTAAAATGCCATAAAGCTAATGGCTGCTTCCTGTTGTTCTTCTGCTGTTGCTTCAATCTTATCTTCGTCGACGGAGTGTTGGAGCAATAACTGTTCTGCGCTTTCGATGGTTAATTGATCTACCGGGATAAATTCGTGATCAAATGTAGTTACAAACAAATCTTGTACTCTACAATTTCCAAGATCCGCATATAACCAGACTTTTACTCTTGTAATCTTTCCACGCCTACACTTATATAAATGGTAGATCATATTCGGGATCGGGTATATACCATGAGTTAAAATTGGTTTAATTGCTTCAAGTTCCATCTTAGTTGGAGCCATCGCAATATATCCTGCATCTATCCTATCGGCAATTGCCTTCGAGCCGCGAAGGATATTTTGATCCTTCTCTTTAGCATCTTTATATTCTCCATTCAACTGCGTTGCCGAATCAATGTGGATATTTAATTCTGTACTACACGTTTTTAAGGCATCTGACGCCATAAACAAAACCTGATCCTCTCTCATTTTCATTCCACGCGATAGCGTAGATAATTGGATGAGCATCTTTATAGAAGTATGCAAGTAATCAAAGTTTACCAGTTCAATATTGTGTTCTCTGTAATACTTTTTTATCAGGTCACTCACATCATCCAAATCAAAATTTGGCATGTATTCGATATAGATTGGACTTGACGCAATGTATACAGCTGCCTGCTTCACACGTTCAAGCTCATCATCTACATAAGTATTGTCAATGATGTGGGACTCTGATACACCGCTCACATAAGCGAGAATAATTGTCTGCACTTCTTCTATACGAAGCTCTGTACTGATGATCAGTGCACCGGCAGAAAAGCCTGTATGCTCCCATTCTCCATTTTTTAAATTCCATATCCACGGAATAGATGCACAACACGTATCTGCAAACGATAATCTTGATTTACCTGATCCTGTGCCGCCAGATCGTAAGTAGAACGTACTTTTACGAGAACCTCTTAGCAGAGTATTCATAAACTTGCTCTGCATTGGATAACCGATTTCAGGATTCTGTTGGAATGACGTGATCAAATCCAACAATCCCGTACCAGCTAGTTGACCATTAGATCGTATCGTATTGCGAAACATTCTTTTTGGATCTATTACCATTTTTAATTCCACAATTCCGATAATGTCTTCTACTGTGTAAGCATCAAACTTTGCTTGCTCTTGTTCTTGTTTTTTGGGATCTACAATAGATGTGTCATAGATTTCAGAAATGTTATAATTTTGAGAAACATAATATCTTAAAAGACTAAATTTTTTAACTCGGTTATAGTTATACTCAAAGTTGCTTAGCTCACACATTCCATAAGCGTCATTTAAGTATTCCAACCCCTTGTTATCATTGAATATCTTATACTGTTTTTCATATCCTGATATAAATGAATCTATAGCAAAGATGTCAATTACTCTTACTCCCTGGTTAAACAGGTTGAAAATCGAAGCAAAGACAATTTGATGAAAGTCCTCTGCATCAAAATCTTGTGGTAATAATGGATACGTAGACAGCAAAGACGGTTCATGTAACAAACATCCAAACACCTGGAATACTGCTTTTTTGTCAAATAATCCGGTTATGTCTGATCACCTCCTGCTCCTATGGAGCTTATATCTATCTGCTCAGGAGCTGATCTTCTACCTGTAACGCCAGTCGTCACGTGTGCTACTTTATACATATCAGGTAATTGATCCAGCTTAGCCTGACAGGAGGCGTTTGCTCGTTGTATAGATGCGTAATACTTTTGAGCCTCTGTATGACAATTTGGGACCACCCCAATGACTGTACTCCCGGTCACTTCATGATTACAAGTATCGAAGAACCAATATAAGTCATCGTACATCTGTTGATATGTAATGCCGTATTTCTTTTTGTAGTCTTCCATAAGCTTGTAAGTCACTACGGATATATCTTCTTTTGTAAGGTATCTAATATAATCACATAGCTTTTTCTTTTGCTGGAACTCTTCTTCCGACAATCCTTCCTTCAGCTCTTTCTGTTTCTTTACAGGTTGAGTTTTCTTTTTTGTTAAAAACTCTTTCTTTTCTGTAACAGTTACTCTCATAGCTATATTGAAACAATTTCGATGAGCGTATCCATTCTTATACACTACGCTGTCTGAATTATCTTCAATCCATTCGTTACAGATCTTACATTTACGCCTACCTGCCATCTTCAGCTTACTCTCCTAAAGCATCCAGTAAGTCACCTAAGATTACACTAACAGCTTGATACTGTTTCTCTGTACAGGCAGATACCTTCTTACCAGCTCCAAGAGTATTCTCTATGATATCAACCGCGTCGGCCTGTCTACCTGCTGCGCAAAGCTTCTCGACCGCTGCCTGTACCTGCCCCATAAGCTCTTCAAACGGAATTTGTGTTCTTTCAAATACGGCATCCTTCTCGGCTACCGTTACAGGTTTCACCCCTTCTGCTTGTTCCTGACGATCCAGAGCATCATAGTAAGCCTTAACAAGATTCTCTGCTGTGAAATCCTGGATGTGCGGATCAAAGTATTCATTGCGTGTACGAGCAAACCACTCAGGTGTATCAACCAGCATCAGGGAAGAATGAATCTGCTTTCCTGTTTCTGGATCAGCACCATTGCTCTTCACATATCCAATGATCTCGCTATGGTTAGTCAGAATCGGAAGCATTCTTTTTGCATCACCAACCGGAAAAGCCTTACCTGTATCATCTGTCTGGGCATGGAGGATGAACATTACACAAAAACCGCTACCGATAATTCGGAGCATTTCACGTTCCCATTCTTCTTTCAGGTCTCCCCACAGACCGTAACCACCATTTCCTTCTTTGATCTTACGTACTCCTTCTGTACTTGCAACATACTCTTCACAATAACGGTATAGGATCTCCATCTCATCCAGGATAATCGTATGGTACTGTTCATGCAAGGTTTCATAGTTCTTTTTGTTGCACAGAATCTTATTAAACTGCTTGAACTCTGCCCAACTCATAATAGACTTGAACGGTACATTGTTTAGTCCAGACAAGCCAGACTTACCAAAAGCTAAATAATACGGCTTTTCCATTTTAGCAGCAACAGGAGTTTTCCCCAGGCCACCTCTACCATATATTGTAATTACTAAGTTCTCTGTTGATCTTGTCACTTTTGATAGTTCCGGTTTTAATAAATCATCTAATGTCATTCATTACTTCCTCCCCTTATTACATATTGAATCCGCTTCCAGTGAACTGCGGCAATGGTCTTGACTGTGCACTTGTAGCTGCTCCTGTCATACCAGTCGAAATATTACCTCGTTTACCTGCGCTCTTCTCTTCTTTCTCACGCCGCAAACGCAGATCACGTTCTACTAGTCCTTGCTGAATTGCTGCTGCTGAGTAAGCAAGTCCTTCATCATAAGCATCTGTAGCTCCATTTGCGACAAGCTCAAATATCTTATTTGTGGTTGTTTCTGTGCGTGTTCCACCTACAGCGAGCTTGAGCTCCTTCTTATCAACAATGGTTCTGTTAACGATGTCTCCATAGAATTTTGTGGTCTGCCCTCTTTCAAAACTGTCCCTGAAATCATCTGCTATTTCAGCAGGAACAAAGAACTCAAGCGGTTCAACTCCTCTATAAGTCGGCACAAAAATTCTGAATCTCAACCTTCCTGTCTGTTCTCCTTCTCTGTTCACTTCATCAAAGATAGCGTCGATATATCCTTCTACTTCAAATTCTGCTGTGGGATTGTACGCACTCATATCATTTACTTTCGTAAGAAAACTTGTACGATAACGTTTTACTACATGCTCCATCAAATCCTCTGTTCCGATGTATGTATTCGGTTCTAGGTTGCCCCGTCTACACTCAATCCTCGTTGCTGCTTCTTCACCTACTTCTGCGATAGACTGATGCTCATTCATTACAGTCAGCATATTGTCATAAGACTTGCTCCTCTCACCTTTTTGAGTCAGTTCATTAGCCCATACATTCAGCGTAATAAAATTCGTATCATCAATTTTAATTACCACATTACCTTTAATAGAATTTTTCCCTTCCGCATCTGTCTGAATTTCCAACTTCTTTTCCGCCAATACTCCACACACTTTCACAAACGCATCAGCTCTTCTTAAATCAGTCCTTACTTCTTCCATCTTTTCTCCTTTAAAACTTATATTCGTAATATCTTTTATCTGTATTGACATACAGATACTTATCAAAAAAACTATCCAGATCTGCATCTAAAACATGATAGCTAGATTTGCAGCATGGACTGAGATGACGATTATACACGTCATCACTTAGATCCGTATACTCAAACACCTTTTTACATTTATGACATTGACATTTTACTATTTTGGAATCTTTTATCTCGCACATGGCCTTACAACTCGCTTAAAATATCCTCTGTCATGTTGTCTGCATCTACAGACTCAGAAATGATTCCGGATACTAATTTGAATGTGAAGTTTTTATGCTTGTAAGCCCTAAACTTGTCTTTGTTTTCGATTCTTACAACCACACCTTCTCTACAATGAGTTTTGCCTACAGGATCCGGACCATCATAGTATTTTTCCACCCGTTCCATCAGATCTTCCCACGTAGTAAATATAAAATCTTCAAACTTCGGTACACACTTAACTCCCATCTGTTCGCATCTACTACGTAGCAGCCAGTCAGGATATTCAACTGTGTAGCCATCTTCATTTGTCATTGTCATACGATATACGTAGATGTCATTTTCTCCCGGTTCACATCCATAAGAAAATTCCATCTTATTCCCGTACATCTTTTTCACTTCTTTATCTTGGAGTTTTGCTGTCGACACGCTTCCCATAATTGGTGTATTTTCATCTATGTAACCAACAATCTCATAGTAGACTTGTTCGCCTTTTTCTAGTCTCGTAGCAAAGAAATCATGGTAAGTTTTACGGAACGCATTTGTACCATAGTAACCTTCGTCATCTTTAAAAGCTTGCAGGACAACTCTTCTTGTGCCACTTACAGCTTTCCACTGACACGAAGTCTTATGAGTTCTTCTTAGCAATCGACTGAAGAAATTCTGTTTCCTTTTGATGATCTCTAACATATTTCCACTGCGAGCGCTTGTGCCATGCATTTTAAGCGTAATGCTACATAGATCACCTGGCTTAAATGCGCCCTTGTTGTACATCAACTGCTCTGTGTCACTATGTTCTGAAAAATATGGGAATGTATTTTGACGTTCTTTTTTAGATTTGCTATCTGGATTTGACTTTTTTTGACACTTAGGGATATACTTTGTGCATATCTCTACACCGTTTAGTACAGAAATCTTTTCTCCCACTTGGAGCTTAGTGACATCTGTATAAGGTGATAAGGTTTCAATAGGAAGTATCAAACCTTCAGATTTTTCACCTCGTAAACGAATTGCTTTGACATTTCTCTTTTGTGGATCCATATATCCACCAATCTTATTTCCTTCATCATCCTTTTTAATGAGAAGATTATTTACTTCTGCATATTCCTGATTCAGTTGTCCATCAACCGGAAAGAACACACATTTTTGACCTTCGTAGTAGTTTAAATCTACAATAATGTTATTACCAAAAACCTCTACACATTGTAATCTATCTGCATTATTATGTTTGTGGAGACCCCTTAGCTCCACTACGTACCCACAATACATGAACTACCTGTCGTATTAACTTGCTGAGAAGTTAATATTCCCCACTTGCTTGGTAAGTTCAAGGTTTCTTTGTAATAACAGTGTCATCGCCTGTGTCTCTGAGAATCCAGCTGATACATACGCATCATAAATTTTCTTCTGGAATCCAGCAACAGTTTCAAAATATTCATCATTATTGACCAGATCTTTATAGATATTTAAAAGTTCTGCCCCTGTTGCATACATAGCCGGTTTGTATTTCTGCACCAGACTATTGATTATTTCTGATGCCAGTTCCGGATGCTTCATTAAAGCTTTAATTAATTTTTCCATGTCCTTTTCTCCTTTTTATTCTTAATTTGTTGATACTAATTGTCTGAACTTTTCAGCGATAGCGTAATTATTCATACGGCACTGTTTCAATTCTGTTCTTGTTTTACGTAACTCGACTTCAACTTCTGCAATTTCATCTACAGCTATATCAATTTCATCATTAATAGAATCCAAACGATCAATAGTAGAATAGACTACATCCAAGGCATCTGTTGAAGCCTTTGTTAGTCTCTCTAATTTTTTTTTATTATCTACAAGACATTTGTACTGTTTCATCTACACTCTCCTTCCTCTCTCATCATACTTATCAATTCTGTTTCCGAAATAATTTGTACCCCCAGTTCCTTTGCCTTTTTATTTTTACCGGAAGCACTATCCACATCATTGTTTACCAAGAAATTAGTTTTAGAAGTTACTCTACTCGCAACTGTTCCGCCAAGCTTTTCTATTTCATCCTGCAATGCTTTTCTGTTCTTGAAAATCTGAGTCTTACCGGTCACTACGAACGTTTTACCAGTTAGAATGCTCCCAGTCTCTGCTTCTCTTTGTGGTACTTCCCACCGCAGTTCGCCAATCAAAAGAGTAAACGCATTTTGGTCTATGTTATGATACCATTCATATATAAACTCATTTAGCTTTTCTCCGACTCCCGGAATGTTAGTAAAATCGTACCTATTATCCAATTCCCATACGAACGTATCACAATCATGATCAAACTCTTTAGCTATCTGCCTTGACTGTTTCTTCCCTATACCCGGGATACCCATAGCATTAATGAAGTGGTCTAACTTGACGTGCCTACTTCTCTCAATGGCTTCCAAAATATTGCTCACAGACTTCCTACCCATCCCGGGAAACTTCATCATTTCATTACAAGCTTTCTGATTTTCGTGCAGCCTATATAAGCTTACAAAATCCGAAATCCACCCGTTATCAAGCATTTTCTTGAGTGTTTCCTCTGATAGCCCATCAATATTCATACATTCTCTTGACACAAAATGTACGAACTTAGCTAACTGTTTTGCATTACAATTGGGATTTGTACACATAAGAATTTCACTGTCTCGATTTGATTTTAGAATAGCCTGCCCACTACAAGCAGGACATGTGTTTGGAATTACATAAGAATTGCTTCGTGTTAGATTTTTGTCTATCTGGGGGATAACCATGTTGGCTTTATATATGGTAATCTCATCTCCGATACCCAACTGCAAATCTTTGACAATGCTGACATTGTGCAACGTAGCTCTGGATACTGTTGTTCCTTCCAGTTCAACCGGATCAAAGATTGCTACTGGAGTAATCACTCCGCTTCTTGATGTCGCCCATTCAATATCGGTCAGAACAGATACTGCTGTCTCATCTTCCCATTTAAAAGCTAAAGAGTGCTTCGGAAATTTATCTGTCCTACCAAGTGATTCGCCATACTGGTAATCGTTATACCTTAATACCAATCCATCTGTCGGTATATCCATCTTACATTCTTCGTCATAAAACCGGCTCTTGAATGAATCAAATATTTTCTCAAAGGATTCTGCTGTCGCGATTTGATGCCCCACAACATCAAAACCTTGTTCCTTTAAGAATTCAAACGATTCACTGATGGTTCCCATCTCCGGTGTTACCATTTCGAATGCAATGAATTTTACCCCTCGTTCTTTTACAACTCTGTTATCTAACTGTCTAATTGTACCACTACATAAATTCCTGGGATTTTTATATGGATTTGTCATTTCAGAATTGATTTCATCGAATTGTTTGTATGTGATGATTGCCTCACCACGTATTGCAATTATATCATATGTTGTTTGTAATGTCAACGGTAAATTTGAAAAACATTTCACATTATTTGTAATTAATTCTCCAATGATGCCATTTCCTCTAGTAACCGCCTTAGTTAACTTACCCTTCTCATAGGTCAACACTACTGTTAAACCATCCAGTTTCCAGGATAGTACCCCCTCTTGCCGACCTAAAAATTGTTTTAAGACATTTGGTGATTTTGTTTTATCTAACGACTGGATTGGTGTTTGGTGAATTTCCTTTGGCAGCTTACTGATTACTTCATATCCTACATTCCTAGTTGGGCTATTGGACATTACAACCCCCGTCCTGCTTTCTAGCTCTACCAACTCATCATACAAAAGATCGTACTCCTTATTGCTCATTATTTCGCGAGCTTCTTGGTAATATGCTTTCGACGCAGCATTGAGATTATCAATTAGTTCTTTCATGCGATCTATCATATTAATTTTTCATCACCTGCTTTTTAGAGCGCCCCATTTACTACGCGGAAGCAACTACCATTTTTGCTTTTCTATGTCTGCACTTTCCTGTATTCATCATTAGTGCTTTCTTTTCTTCTTCAATCTTATTGATTTCATTCTGCAACTTTGCACATACAGATTTCCAACAAGCATAGTGTGTACGATTTGCCTTGTCACTTTTATAATTTGACAACCAGATGCCATGGACTGGATCATAATTTATATCCTCTCCGCGCTCCATTGCATCATTCAATTTTCTTTCTGCATTCCCTTTCTGGTAAACATATGTAAGACCAGCCTCTCTTCTCCGTGCGAATTTTTCGAGCCGCTTTTTATGACGCGCCTGCTTCTTTGCTTTATTAATTTCATGTCTGCCTGACATTCTATACTGCTCACATTTCTTTTTGTTCTTTCCTGCTTTACTTGCCATAATATTTTGTCTCCTTTACTATTTATATAATTGATATTTCTTACCGATTTGATCTATAAAATCAGAATCCATCGGTTTAAAACCTATACAGGTGAGTGTAGTTTTGTTCTCTTCTTCTGGATAAAGCTCAGTGTTGCAAGCATCATATATTAAAAAGAAATCCTCGCCTTCTTGCAATCCTAAATCCTCTGCCATTGTTTTAGCTTTGAGTAACCGATCTTTAGTTTTCGCTTCTAAGTTTACCTTTGTAAAACCCCCGTTAATCCATTGTTCAAAAAGATCTTTATCATAAAAATCTTCATAGGCATATCCCCACACTTCATGTGCTTTTGTTTTCTTGTTCCATATACATGAAGTACATGCATGATCACGTATTTTTTGTGCCAAGAATGCCATGCTACCATGGCTCACTTGTGCAGCAAGCTTTCCCGGACTCATGTTTAAATCTTTCCTCGCGATAATAATTTGTTTATACATTTTATCTTACCTCACTCCAATTATTATGTTTTATAATCCGACGCATATTCTGTATGCCAACTGGATTCATGGAATGTATATGTATTGGATAACTTCGCCCTGTCTTCTCAAACCATTTAAGTAATTCAATATAGTCCCCGCCATCTGCTGCATAATCTCCCGCATCATGGTCGATGTCTATATAACGAATATTAATTCTTTCTATATAAGGTCCCCAATTATGTATCGCCATGTTAAGCTGATCAAGTTCTATAATTTTTGTCTTTGCCGCATTCACGCTCTTACACCATACATAATTATCAAAATTTGGCGGTTCTCTCACATCATCTACCCAAAAAACTACGTTCATGCGCTTACTTCCCCTCTATATAAAAAAGTAGGCATAGGCAATAATTTAAAGAGATTTTGGTGATGCAAATGATCAATTTTATTTTTAATTTCCTCATTATGAATTTCTCCAGTTCTAATATACCGATCCAAGACCTCGTAAGAGAAACCAAAACGATCTTCATCCGTCTCGCCGCATAGCCCATCAGAAGGAGCTTTTTCAATAAACTCTTTTGGCAGTCCTAATGCATAACCAATCTGTTTCACTTCTGCAACAGTAAGCTTAGCCAATGGAGCAAAGTCTCCAACGCTATCACCGTACCGTGTACAATATCCAACCCAATCTTCTGATAGGTTAGAAGTATTTGCTACACGTCCGTTCATACTTTGGCTGACAGCGTACAACGTAGCCATTCTGATTCTCGGTGGAAGATTAATGCTAGATTGGATGGAAAACGGAAGCTCTTCCTTGTCCTGAATTTCGCTTACTAATGCATTGACTGCATCACCTATGTTGATTTCACAGGAGTCAATCCCTAAGTACCGCACTACCTCATAAGCAGTTTCGATATCCCTATCAGCTACATTCGGCATCATAGCTCCAAATACACGGTCTTCTCCAAGCGCTTCTACACAAAGCGCAGCAACAATTGTACTGTCTTTACCGCCTGAAATACCTACAACTGCAGTACATCCCGGTCCGTTCTTATCAAAAAATTCTCTGATCCATTGCACAATTTCGTTTTTTACTTTCTTTGCATCAAATTCATTCATTTTTGCACCTCTTCAATCTCTTTAATTAATTTGTTCAACATCTTGTACATAAAAGGCAAACCTCTCCTATCATCAAGATACACATTTGCATATACCTTACAACCTTTTACCTTAATAGAACTATCACAGTTGATTCCTACATACTTAATACCTTTTTCATTCAGATAACGCTCTATCTCTGGATACTTCTCCTCGCCATTACCAGTAAAGATAATAACCTCCGAATATTTCTCCCAACGTTTCAAAAAAAAATTAATTACACTTGTATATTCCCATCCATTATTATGAAAATCATACAAGGTATCATCAAAAATCCACACAGAAGATCAATTTGCCATACTTCATAAACTCCTACTTAAGTCTTTCGTAGCAGTTCTTCTCCGACAGATAGTAGTCTGTCTTATCGAAATTGCCATTATGTAGCCTATCTCTGATATTAGCAAGCGTATCTTCTTTCAATAACTCACCATTACGAAATACCGGCTGCAATAAATTTTCTTTGTTCATTGTCTCATCCCATGTCAGCTCATCATGATATACAAGATCTCCCTTGCTATCTCTGCTCACTAAACAGCAGCCCCTCTGAGATTTCTTAAATCCTCCATCTTTCGGATTCTTAAAAATATTTGTCGGCTTACCGCTAATCTCGCAATACGTTGCTTTAATGCAAGAAGAAAACGTATCTCTTGTAAATGGTTTTAGCTCTCCATCTTCCTCAATACACTGAAATGAAAAGGATCCAACACCAAGCGCTACATTAGAGCAAGCAAATCCGTTATCTTTCAAAATCTGGTATATCTCTTCACAACGCTGCACTGTAATGGAATCTCCGTAAATGGCTTTAACATGTGGATCAAGGACTTTATATCCCTTGCTGTTCATTGTTCCTCCAAACATATCCCATAAAGCAAATACTGTTTCCGTTACTACCTCTACGCAATCCCCGCTGTCTCCTCGCATCAGCATACACCCATTGTGTGCCATTATTTCATCTTTCAGCTGTGGAAGGATATTGTGAATCACATTCCAGTAATCATAAGAATCTAATACTACCGAGAAGCTTGTATTTGGATAAATTTCCGTTAATAACCTTCTCAGCAATGTAATCTCATCTCCGTCTACGGCATAGTTGCTACACATTACAGAATGCTCCGTACTAGGGCTTCCAAGTGCCACAGGTTCCCTCGTACAATCACAGTTGTAGTTCTGCTCTAGGTAGGGAATAGTCGGCACTGTAGCCGTGTTTAAGAAGCTCAGACACCATCCTGCACCGGCCTTTATAGCTGATTCTGTACACTCTTCTCCTCTGAAATCAAATGCTCCAAGAGCCTTAGTACGGGATACATCATCGTCGCATGTCATATCATAATACTCGTTTACTATTTGACGGTATGCATACCCTACAGTTGCAGCAATCATCGGATGCCAGCTTTCTGCTGAGATCAGACTCTCTAAACTCTGTGGAAGCCATGCAAAGTCTGGATGCGTATTAGTAATACCAAACATCGGAACATGCATAGGAACTCTTGTCCCTTCTGGTAAAGCTACAATTTCAATCGGCAGATATCCCAGCTGATGCAGTTTTTCAATTTTGTCAATCTTATATACACCTTCTCCAAGAGTGTTATCGAGAATTCTCTTGTACTCTGCAATCACCTCATCAAAAGGCCGATTAAAAAATTCCTTATTAAAATAGTCAATGAGATAAGTCTTAATAAACCCCTGTAAACCGAACATGACCACGTGATCCCATTGTTTCACTCTGCTCATCCTTGGTGTAAAGTATGATACAGACTTGGTAATTCCTTCAGGTAGCATTTCTGCATGTACCGCCTTATAAAAATCTATTAACAGCATTGGATTAATGTTATTCATACCGGCCATACCTCCACTTTTCTATGATTCAATGAATAAATAGAATCCGTTGTGTAAATTCTTTCTATCAATCCATTATCATGCAATAAGTTTCCATCTTCGATCGTATTTTCGCAATGTGTTATGTACAAATAAATTTTATTTGCTCCACAGCTCTGTAGCTGTTTGGCTGAGTAATAGAAAGTTCCTCCTCTTGAACAAATATCATCGACTATTAGTACATTTTTCCCTTTTAGATCAATCCCATTGTCAACCACATTCAAGCTTAAAATTTTCCCGCTTTTCCAGTCACGATTTTTTACGCCGTAACAATATGGCTTATCAATCATTCCACTATATCTCTTAACTGCTCCACTATCTGGGAAAAAAATTACTAAATCTTCATCATTGATCCGCTCAATAGTACGATGAATTAGATCATCGGGCTGTATACACTCTACATTGTCCAATAAAGCCACAGGCACATCACTGTGCGGATCAAGTACGCATACTTTTTTGTAACCGAGCGAATTAATAAACTTGCAAAATGACTTCAAAGTAAATACTTCATTTCCGTTTTTCACTCTGTCCATTCTTGCATTAGGAATATATGGCATATACAATATATCCTTTGCGTCTCCAAGCCAATCAGACACATAAAGCAATGTAACCATTTCTTCGTCTGTTTCGTAATTCCATGTTACTATATTCTTTCCGGCCTCCTTTATAACACTTGGCTCAATCCGTATCATCTGCGTGTCATCTGGATAATAATTAACGTTAATTTCCGTTTCATTTACTCTAATCATAAACGCTCCTCCTTTATTCTCCGATAACTTCCATTTGGCAAGACTTCATTACTTCTAATGCAGCCTCATGCTTCTCTGGAGTCACTCCAGCACAACAACTTGCATCTACTATAATTGTATTTTTAGGGAACATCGCTTTAAGAATTAAAGCATTAGAAATGACACAAATATCTGTGCAAAGTCCAATAAGTTCTATTTCATCTGAGAAGTGCTTATCACACCATCTATCATATCCAAAAGTTTCTTTATTAATATATCCAACCGGATATCCTTCCGGAACTAGACCTTGTACAATTAGCCATCCTTCTGTTCCAAGAATACAATGTTCAACCGGTAAATGTTTCCCTTCGTTCGTCTCCAAATAATTCTCAAAATGAGTGTCTCTAGTAAAGATGATCTGATCTCCCCTTGAAACATATTCCTGAATTTTCTTTTGTACATTTGGAATGATCGCCTGTGCTTCTTTAGTACCTAAAGATCCAGTCACGAAATCGTTCTGTACATCAACCACAATTAAAGTTCTACTCATATACGTTCTCTCCTTTTCATTTTATAAAAACTACTCTGGGTGGAATTGAACCACCGACCCCCTGTTCCAAAATCAGGCGCTCTAACCGGCTGAGCTACAGAGCAGCGTTTAGGCAGAATCTTTCAACGCATTCACTTATACGACGATTTTTAACTCAATTCACGTCACCTAAACTTTAAACTAATTAATACATTCAATCAAGTTCGCTACGCTTGACCAGTTCTCTTATGAACTTCTTTTAGTTCTTCTTCCTAAAAGTTTATCCCCCATAACTGGATCCCCAGTTGCTTTCACAATCGCTTGACCATACTCACGTTTTTTATTAATTTATTCCGGGACCATTGGTACGTTAACCGACCTATCTACCATCACAGGTTTTGATAGTAATTTTACGTAATTCATAAACCTACTGAAACTTGAAATTACTGCATACACTCTGGCAGAAAGTGTATTAGTTTTTTAACCAAGCTCTTGCTGCCACTAATACTAAGCTTGATTATCGGTAACGGATACCTATGGATTCGAACCATCTTATACTTCCCTTAAGTCAGGCATCCTGTAGATTAGTTATTCCTCGGTCGTTTTTTCTTCCAAGAATTGTCCTGCTTGATTGTTTTTATATACTATGCACGCAATCAAATATGCGAATCTTAAATCTAACTTCATACTTCTTTGATAATAGTTCACCTTATCGAACATAAGCGTGATATTCTCTTCATTAGTTGGTATAGAATCTTCTTCCATCCACCCTGCGACCTGCTTCCGAGGAGTTATTTTCTTTTTTTGCTCATATACCCCCCTAAAACAGAAATTTATCATTTACAAATCCGGCAGCTCCCTTATGTCCTCCACCGCCATATTTCAAAGCAATTTCGCTTACATCAATCTTCTCAGAACGCAAGCTATACTTCCATTTTTGGCCGTCATATACACAACTTATAAGCAGGTCGTACTTATCTACGTCTACCCCTATAAAGCTATCGCTACCAGCGAAACCAAGGTTAATTACATAAGCCTTATAACCTTCAAAATCTTTCTCAAACCCATAAACTTTGCAATAATTTTTTGACCAGCTTTGCTTATACTGCCCCATTACTGCACCGTCAGCACACATTGCTTTTACTATAGGAAATCGTAGCAAGCCCATCATTCTTTCATCTGTAGGTGTATAATTCTGTGCATTAAATGCCATATGGAAATGTCTTGTATCATCACCATATTTAAATTCCCATATATCATAGTCACCTATGTACCTGGTAAATGTAGGCACTCCACGTTCCACTTCATCTCCTGGTTCACTATACCCATTAAAATACATCCATGTCAGAATACAACCGGCCACGCCATCATACCGCAAACCTTTAATCTCCCTTGGGAAATCTTTATACTTTTCAATCGCTGTCTTGTGATGGTCAATCCAGATTACATTGCTTGTAATCTCCAACAACTTCTCCATTTCTTGCAGCGAAATTGAGTAGTCTACAATGTATACTTCTTCGTCTTTCCCAATCAGATCAAACGGGAATTCCTTGCCATAATTAATCTCAATATAATCATTTGCATTGGTATCCTTAGTATAATATCTAACCCAGAATCCGGCTGTAATACCATCTGCATCTCCATGATAAAAACACTTCATATATTTTATCCTTCCTTTCTGCTACAAAATCCCCTGAATAATTCTTTCATTTACCGACATTTGAAACTCTTGAATTGCCTTATAGTCTGGAGACTGAGGCAAGCTCGTATTTTGTTTTGCATACTCCATCTTCTTTTCAAAATCATCTACCATTTCGTAGAACTCTGAAATTGGCTGATAATTTGAATCAAGATATTTTTCATTCCTGATATCCATTAGGAGATCATGCTCATTTTCTCTATAAGTAATAATCTCTTCCTTTTCGAGGATGTCCAAGCACATCATATACAACCGGATCAAATGCATCATATGCTTGCCGAGTTTCTCATGCTCTACTGCGTGTTTATTTCTTTTGCCTATTTTGTTGTAATCTTTGACAATATTATTCATTTCACCTAACATCCCCTTATAATCTCTAAGTGGATAATGGGTAAAGTTAGCGTCTATAAATATTTCTGTATCCATATCATCTCTATCAGACTTACCTATATACAACCGAATCATGTCATCAGAAAAATTAAAATACCTGTCTTTGAAACTATAAATAGCATTGTTAATACTATTTAAAATGTGATTTTCCCTTCTGCCCTGTTCCACCACCCTTATCGCTTTGTTGTCTAAACGCCTAAGCTGCTGATTTGCATACCCGCTAAAAGAATTCACTGCTTTCTTAGATAAAAACAATTTACGATTCTGCAACACCTCCTCACCAACAGGTGACAGATACAGATAATCCTGCTTCCTGCATCCGAGAATCTCGATCGTATTTGGATTACAATTTGTCAGCAAAGAAATCAGCTTATTAAAGGAATACACCACAGTGTCAGTTTCATTATCAATGAACTGTTCAAAATTCACGTTCGTCAATAACTCAACCTTGCTGTTCAATGCACACCCTCTAATATCAACATCGCTTCCTTCTATATTGGTTCCATAGGCGTGACTCCCTCCGAGAGTCAAGAGAATAATATTGCTGCCCAAATTCTTATCTTCTCTCAGGAAGTCATACTCACTTGCTTTCAATTTTTCTTTAATCTGTTCAATATTCATTCTATAACCCTCATAATCTCTAATGTTGTCCTACATATCCTACAAAATACGGAACATCACCTCTTGTCAGATTAAATATTTCTTCTCCAACAAATTCACCCCCATCGTCCCAGTACTTGTATTTCTGCTTTAAACCATCAGATAATAAATGTTCAATCCATCCTTGCTCAAATAATGTATTCTTTGCTTCTGACTTTTCTTTCTCTAATTCCTTTTCGGACATTCCAAATAACTTCCAGACCTTATCTCTTTCTTCGCTAATAATCTCCGTCACATGAAAATCAACTAAATTCATATTAACCCTTTCTTATCTACATTCTTCAAATACAATAACTTTAAACACAGGTTTAAAATGTGGATCTTTTGTAATCACTCCCAGCCATTGAAGTTTTACCAATTCTGATTTCACTTTACCAGAAATTCTTCTTACTAATCCAAACTGGTACAAATATCACAAGTATGAGGAGATGGAAATTCAACATTATTTTTACAGGTTGTGCAATTTTTAATCTTACCTTTATATAAAACTTCTGTTAATCGCTCCTGATATCTTTCATTATTTCTCTTTAGTTTACGATTTTGATTACCAAGAACTCTAATGTTATCGCTCATTTCTTTTAATTTTTCTTCCAACTCAGTGATTCTATTATCCTTCTTTTCAATCAATCTAATAATATCTTTTACAGACATATTGATATATTTCTGATTCATATTTCACCTCCCAATAAATCGCAGATTTCAAGACCGCTTACTTCCGCATATAATGTATATTTTCTATTCCAATTTCAGTTTTGGCATTTACCTGCTCTCTACACGGAACCGTATGTACAGAAAATCCATTATCTCGAAATAATTGAATAGCAGAAACAATATCATATGCAATACAAGTTCCCTCAAATTTTAATCCACTATTCTTACCAGTAGACACTATGCCTTTTACTTTATACCAATGTTTTATCATCATAATCCCTCCAATAATTTATTCTTTAATGCTACTTGAAACGTGGGTTTTAAGACTTCTTTTCTTTGCCAATCTCCATAATTAAAACCGTCCCAGAATGTGTTGGACTTGTATTAGAATTTGCAGTTAAAGTCGGTGCATAATCTTTACATTCAGTTCCGTTATATGGAACAAAATATTCTGGAATATAACCATATTTCTCATAAAACTCTGTATATTTCTTTTCTAACCAAGACTTATTTTCTACAATTAACGAGTCTTTCTGTACAGTTGTAATTGCATTAGACAACTCATCATCTCTTACTTCTATTTTCTGTTCTGTTTTTCCATCTGAATTGTACCTACCACGCATAGTGGCACCTCTTACCTCAACAACTTTTGGTAAATTCCCATGAAATTCAGAAACAAGTGTTGGCGAATGCCCATATGTTATCTGTGGTTTTTTATTTACCTTTCCTCTATCGTTGATACAAATATCTAAATATTCTTTATCTTTAATACAAGCAACTTTTAATCCGCTTCTTTGACTTCGCAATGTTGGAACATAATCTTTGTAAAATCTAACACCATCAAAACCTTGTGTATCATCAATACATATTACTTCTTCGCCACAAGCAGGATTTACTCCGCTTGTGGCTTGATAAAATTTCCTTGATACCTCTCATCGGTACAAATATATGTATTGTCATATTGTGCTTTATATAAATGCTCCGCCAACAATGCGCAGCAATTTGTAATTATTCCATTTCCAGCTTGTTTATATAGATGAGTATCAGCTACACCTAGTTCAGCGGCCTTGTCACAATCTTTAAATGTCAGACCCATGAGTGTCCAGCACTCTCTTGGAGTCAGTTTACGAATTCTTATAAACTTAGATATGTCTTCAAAAATTAATTGTCTTCTTTTCTTGTTTATGTATTGTCCTAGTGTTGTTCCTTTCCAATAATTTGCATCTAAGCAATATGAGATATCTGGAGTTTCCAAAATAGCAGTACCTTCCGCTTTTCTATTACTTACACCTCGGTCTTCTCTTGCTGTAATACAATTTGCATTTTCAAGCACCTGTAGTTCATTCACAGACTTATCTATACCACATATAATTTTAGGCGTATTATTATGTCCTGCTGTGTGTGTTTTAGACACTCCTTCTGGAGAAACTACAATTCCATCTTGTGATGAACTAAGCTGTCCAACTTTTAAAATATCATTCTTCGTTGTATACCACCCAGTTTTTGCTCCTCCAGCTTCAGATTTTAAAGTCCTAGCAACATTATCTGAATATATTCTGTTTGCATCTCCATTGTAATTATTGAAATATCCTAACTGGTGAAGTTCATTGTCAGTCTCACAAAACTGTGATAAATCAATAGTTTTTAGAAATTCTTGAACTTTCTCATCTGGTAGATAATACTTTTTATCAACCTTATCCTCTAAAACATCTTTCAAACGAATGCCTGCGTCAAACGGTTCAGGAAATGTATAATTACCTTTGTCAATATCCTTTCGGATTGAAATCACAAATACTCTTTCTCTTGATTGAGGAACTCCGCAGTCTTTCCCATTAATCACTGACCAATAAGAATTGAAACCCAGTTCATCCAGCACTTCTAATAAATCATTGAAATCGTCAATAAACTTCTTGCTAACGAGATTTTTAACATTCTCAAACATTATGTATTTTGGAAGTTTATTATTTTCTTTTGCTTTACTTAGAAGTCTAATGTTATCCCATAGTAGACTACTTCTTGTACCGCTATCTGGTTTTAATCCTTTCATCTTGCCGGCAACAGAAATCGACTGGCAAGGAAAACTAACCGTCCAAAAATCTGCATATGGTAAATCTTCAATTTTTGTAATGTCTCCAAGATTATTCGTCAGCTTACAAGCTAACCAATATTTTTCTAAATCTTTATTCTTTCTTTTTACTAATTTAAACCAATCAAATTCCTTTTCGCCTTTTTTCTTTTCTGGTTCATATCCTAAATTAATATCCGTAAGGTATTGTGCCATCTCCTCTCTTGAAGGATAATCTGTATATGTATCAACCATTTCATTTGTCATTCCGCAATGAATAGCTGCATACGACAAAACTGACTCTTTATTTATATCTGATGTATGTAATACTTCTATATCAAATAATCCCGAGTCTCTGAATCCTCGTTCCTGGCATCCAATACCAGAAAACAAAATATTTGCTGTTAATTTTACTTTTTCTCTCAATTACATATTGGAGTAAAGACAGTCTTTAATGCTGGCCAGCAAACCTCTTACTCCTTTCGTTTTTATATTTACTATTTCTCTTTCTTTGAAAGATTTATTTCAATTGATATCTAAATGCCCAAATTGCTTTTTATGAAATCAATGTCTCCTTCTTTACCTTCACTTTGTAAATATTTCTTAAATTCTTGCGAAAATAATTGATTATTATAATTATTATTTTGTAAATTATGTATTCCATCCAAAGAATTTTTGTATATTGGTTGTTTACTTACATATTCTCTTTTACTGGCTACTTCTTCTCTCGTAACGATACCTTTTTCAACAAGAAGTTGTAATAATACCTGAATATTAATTCGATTTGATAACATGCCTTCTTGTGACATTAACATGCCTTCTTCTATCTTATCCTGATTCATATATCTCCTCCTATTAAACATCTTATAATCTTGTTACCATTCTATTGCTTCTCCAACAAACCTTTTAATTAACTCATTCACATTAACTGGATATTCCTTTACGACATAATTTGTGTCAATCACTATCTTTGTAATGATATTATTACCATCAAAATAAATCCATCCAACTGTTCCACCAGGAACTCTAATAGGAAAATGTTTTTTATTTTTACACCATTCTTCTACTAATACATAATGACAAAACGCTTTATAATAATGATGTTTAGAAATTTCAGATATGTCATCCAACTCTTTAGTCAGATCACATCTATATAAATTATTAATACTCTGTTGTAATTTCAATTTCCACCTCTATTAAATTTTATATTATTTTATGGATTTATGAGATAGATTTTAAGATTTCTAAAGATTCTTCTAAACCGTACATTTTACATCTCAGCATTGTTTTTAGATCATAATCAGATGTGTGCATGAGTTGGTCTTGTATGTCAAATATTTTTTCTTCTATTTGGTCTATTTTCATCAACTTATTCAAATGAAAATCACACAAGTATATACTTATCCTTCCAAATCTTAATTTATTTTTTGGAGGATATTTACTATGATACTTAGCATTACTTAAGTATTCTATTGGGTTTGCTATACAGCACGGACAATTATCTTTCAGCATCCAGTTCGATTCATTACCAGTTTGGCACCCTTTAGGAAATCTTGTAAAATTTTCTTTTATCCATGTCATTACTCCCATTTAATCACCTCGTTTACTATCAACTGTTTTATAGTTGATTCCTACTAGTTCGCCGTTATGGTATTTACGTTCTACTTCAATCAGTATCCGATCTCCAATTTCGTGTACGTCATATATTTCTTCTTCAGAAAAAAATGTTTTTACACCGTCTGACAGAGTGACCTCCGTGTTATAAACTGTTCTGCATATAATAGGTTTTGCACAAGATAAAAGTCTATCCTCTTCCTTATCTGTTACGATCCCTATAACTGTCTCAGTCTTATATATACATTCACTTTCATATTTCACATCGGAATAAATAACCATTGCAAAAAATGCTATAACAATAACAACTTTCAATATATTATTTATTACTTCATTCATTTATCTCTCCGAATTGCTATACTCTTCCAACTCCTGCTTTTGCCTCGTCCTCCGTCATATAGACATCTTCTCGTTTAATCATTACAATGTCCGAATGCATATATCCTATTGCGTCTTCATACATCTCATCTAACTGATCCTCAAAAGATTCACACATAATATATTTTGGACACACCAGCGCGTAATCTTTACACACACCAACGAATAAGTATCCTGAATAATCTGTATAATCCTCGTCCTCATTTCGTACTACGCACCATACTTTTTCCCCGGGATTACATGGTAGCCCGTCCATCTTGACTTGTTTCTCTTGCAGCTTGGCGGATAATGCTTCTATGGTGTCAGCAGCTTCATTTAATGCACTAAATACTTCATACAAGGCTTCCGGTGTTTGATCTGCCGCTAAACTTCTCAAATAATGCACCTGTTCGTTAATGTTCATTCTGTCAATCCTCACTTTCTCTTATCCTCTTAGCTGACTTTGCAAGATTTTTCTGAATCTTTCTACAAATCATATCTGCCTGACTATCCGTTAAATATCCATGTATCCGCAATAGATTATAAACGTATCCGATTTTGTCAAACAATTCTGCTTCATCACCAAGGGTAAACCCTTGCTCATTTGCCTGTTGCTAATAGCTGTCGCATAATGCTCCGTGATAAAATCCTATTTCCATTTTTCGGTTCTCTCCTTACCGCATAAGTTGCCTTTTGATTACGTTGGCCATGCGACAGTTTTATCTATCACATGACCATATGCTGACTACTGGTTAATCAACCATCCAGTTCATCAAGCATCTTCTGTAACTCATCAATGGAACTGTTCTGCAATGCCTCATCCTGCTTTGCTGCAATGATAGACATAATCTTCTGCTTCTGTGCTTTCTTTGCTGATGCCTTTTCTCTTGCTTCTTTTTCTGCCAATTTTACAGATACAATATGTTTTACAATAGCAATCTGCACATTCAGGAGTTCATCTTCCTGGGTCCTAATATTTAAAAGACTTTCCTCTTCGGACTGTTTTGACTGCTTATTTAGTTCCTTATAAATGGAATCTAAATTAGCAAGCGATAAATCCCATAAATCCTCGACTGAAATCACCCCTCTGAATGAAAAACGCACCTTATTCCTTGTTGCGTACTCAAAAATGTTTTCTACTGCCATAATCTCTTTCTCCTTTTCTGATTAAAATTTTACCTTCATGATTCTTTCCGTTGCACCTTTTACCTTAACAATCAGTTCTGCTCTCTTAGTCATACTGAAACCAATTCCGGAAAGCTGATCGTCTGTATCTTCCACATGACACTTTGCTCCAAGAGCTTCAAATACTCTCTTGTGTTCTGCTAGTTCCTTCTTCAAAAATTCATTGTAATATCCATTCGGCTCTTCCGTATTTACACAATCCTTTAAAAAGAAGAACAAATGTCTATGCCCAATACCATCCTGCCCATCAAAATAATTGGGACTATAACTAATAACAGAAACAGGAACAAACTGGTTTGTGTTCACCCCCCAAATATTTCTACTTGAAATTGTAGAACTACCTGAAAGTTTTTCTTTGATAGTGAAATTACCATTTCTATCCATAGTTACTTCTGCAACCTGTACACTTCCTCTAACAGGATGATTGTATTCAAATGAATAGATTTCTCCGTCAAACTCCACTTCTGCCCTAAATCCTTTAGATCCTCTTGCCGCAAATGGATGCACAAAGAATTTGTATACTCCTGGCTTCATTCGTGACTTATCTAACCATGTGATGTTTTCAACTGATGCTTTTCCTGGCATCTGACTGTTAGGATGAGTAATATCAATATCAAGCTGTCCACCCATAGAAGACATCTTCGGTTTTCTATCTGAGCCAAAAAAGATTTTATGGCCATTCGGCTCAATACAGTGCGCATCAAGATCGCTATTATCTTTACCACTCTCATTCCACTGGATAGAAAATCTAAGCACGCCATCTACATTGCCACCAGCAGCTTTTACATTCTGTTTCATGTCAGAATCGGTAATATTCCCTGTGTATGCCCAACTCAATCCATTATTCCATTTAAACATTGTCCTTGCATCCTTATTGTAAGGAGCAATCATAGATACAAAATTCTTATCATGCTTATTTTCTACGAATACTTCAACTTCTTTCGCAGTCGGAATAACCTTTTCAATAAAATCTGTAGCACAAATCTCCTCAACCTTAGAGAACTTTCTCGGATTTACAGCAACCTCCTTTTCCATTTCTCCAAAAATATCATCTGCACCGGCAATTCTCTTAGCAGCATCTCTATTAGAGAACAAAATATTGTTTACTGTAATGTCATCTAAATTTGCGAATCTTCTCTGCAAAGAATCTAAATATCCAAGTTCTGTGATAGTCTTCTTTGCGTCTTCAAGCATCTTCTTTGTGTAAATTGCCTTTGGACGTTTGTAATTTGCAGGTGCTACAATCTGTTCATATTTCTTAACTGCCGTGTCTAAATCCATCTCTTCACTTACATTGACAAGCAATGTTCCAATACTGTGATTTCTGATCCGTCCAATAACAATACCTGCCTTTACCGACTGTTCCCATGCATAATTATCTCTTGCGACATCGGAAGTGAGTTTATCATATTTCCTCTTATATTTCTTAAACTCACCAAGTACACCCTTCCACTCTTCCCCCTTGTAAAGAGTATTGGAATTGATAAGTTCCAAAATTGTATCAATAGCATCCATTGTAATCTCATCAAGAGAACGCTTGAATACATTCCTTGTGTCCCTAAAGCTACCTTTAATATCGCCTTCTGACCGGCTACTTCTGTCTACAAACCTATCAGGTAATTCTATATAAAAATGCGACCATTCCTTCACTTTGCCATTTTCTAATTCTTCATAATTCTGCAAAGTACCGATTTTCTTGAACTTACTCACATAAATATCTGATACAACATGTAACTTGATAAAATTAGACAAAGCATCCAACACTGGCTGGTATGTACTATCATCTGTTCTAAAATCCCAAATCGTTGTAATCTGGTTATTTCTAATCACAACAGCATTTCCGATTGTTTTAATGAACTGGCGACAGCAGCTACAATCATGTTCCCTACGCTCTCTGTAAATCTCATTGGTTCCTGCTGGAAAACTATCAAGGTACAGATTCCACAACTCATCCTTATCCACTGCTACTTCAAATAAATGGTCTACATCTTCTACCATTTCATTAAAGTGTTCCATCAATTTGCCTCTCATTTCTGTAAATTCCATAATTTAATCTCCTTCCCTTGCGCTGTATATTGTTATTAGTTTCAAATATCTAAGATTGAACGATAAAAAACGGGCGCACACCCCCGTCGCAATCACAGCTGCCGCAGCCCACACCACCACAGGAGCTGACGTACTGAACACAACGGGTATCTCCTCTTTTGGGTGTCTGATTAGGTGTAGCAAGCCAATACCAGTTATCAATCAATGGAATGTTTTCTCCGAATTTCATTAACAACTGAATATTAGGAATTGCGAGAATGTCTCCTTCTACCATATCATAATCCTTAAATCCATCCATTGATGTCAAATCCAGCGAAATAGGAAGTAATTTATCTCCAAATTCTTTCTTTAAAGATTCGGCTAACTCACTATTGACAAGCTCATTACGTACATAAGACTCTGCATAATTATTTGTTCTGCCAAACTCAGACTTTTTAAGAATACCATTCATAAAATAATATGTATAATCTCCATCCTGTACACTTGTCCAATAATACCCACAAATGAATTTGAACCGTTTTCTCCACTCATTCATGTATTCTTCAACTGCATTTCTAAATTCTTGTTCGTATCTATCTGGATCTTTTTCATACCAATCAGGTACGATATCCTGATCAACTTTATATTTCCAGTCTTTTACATCTGTTGTTTTATCATTATTTTTAGGAATTAACTCAGCTCTTACAAATGTCTTTGATGCATTCATATGAGTATCTGCAATTCTAAGACTCTCTAACAAGTCTGAATGACTTTCATTTCCTTCTGGTGCTAAAACAACCTTGTTCCTTAAAATAATCCCCGATTTAAAATTACACATTTTTATACCTTTTTTATGTTTCGTGTTTGTGATACCTTCTTACACAATCCAAACCAGTTCATCAATATAACTTCTGTCATTATCTTTGAATATCGGAATTTCTGTATCAATCTCCCACGCTCGTCTAGTAAAACCGTTCATTGGTTCCCCTGTTCCGCATATATCTTGCAACTCTTCGCCATATTGGTCTGCAATAAAAGTTTCTGTTTTAATGCAGCAATCCCCACGCTTAAGACTTGTTGGTAGATAATCCCAATTTATTGATTTTTGTTCCAGTAACATCCGTTTTATATCATCACAAGTTTTGTTCAGTAACTCCTTATGGCTGAAATGGGCTTGTCCAGTTGACTGGATAGAATTCCTGATCGCATCTAATTGCCGCCAGTAAATGCAATTTGTCACCTCTTCTTTTGGTATATTAAAAGCCCGACAATCAAACAATGCACCATTGTATATCGCTTTCTCGTAAGCTGCCTTTATCTTGGGAAGATCTTCAAGTTCATCATCAAAATCAGCTTCATATTCTTGACACTCTTTAATGGCTTGTTCTGCACGCTCCTTGAAAGCCCGATTGAATGCTAATGTGGCCATACTAGCAGCAATGCTACACATTTTGTCTACCTTATAGTCGAGCCATGCGGCAGAATTTAGCTTTTTATAGTCAATCAGCACTAACGTGATCTCATCTGACTGATGATATCCTAAAACACACCCTTGAACATTCTCACATAAATACTTCATTGTATCTTGCATACTTTCTACCAATACTGTGTCAAATGGTCTATGAAAACCTTTTGTAAAAGTATGAAATGCTTTTCCGTCTAATCTTAAAATTACAGGTGTTCTTTTCATCAAAACATTATTAGGAACTGATTCATAAAGTTTCATTCTTTTGGCAAGTTCACTTGTATCCATTGCCTTTTTATCTCCTTCTCTTTGCTTTGGTTGTCTCTTAATTCTTAATTATTGAAATGCTTAATCCAACTTACCATTATGATCGTAAAACATACTAATGCTACTATGTCTATCAATTCACCCAATTCAGCCATTGTTATATAAATCTCCCTTCCTACTAATCCCAATCACTATACCAACCATATGCGCACCCATCACACGCGCATATCAGCTCGCCATTTTCATTTATATAATAATCATTACCGTAGCCACCACATTCATAGCAATAATCATCATCTTCATATTCATCAAAATCATTACTCATAGATTTTTCAACTCCTCATAGCATTTTTGGTATTTTATAAAATCCTCTGCCTTGCCACCATTATCAGGATGAGCGCATTTCATAGCATACCTAATTGCTTCTAACGTGTTACTTGGAACGATTCTACTTGTTGACTTAATATTCTTTAAGTACAGCTGGCAAAGCCGATCATACGCTTGTTGATCACGAATTGCTTCTTGTTGGGCTTTATGTAATCTATTTTTACAATCACTTACAACACTCAAACAACCAATATTAATAATTACACATAACATAATTGCAACTAACAATAAATTAGACAATAACTTTATCTCCTTCCTTATCCTCCTCATAGATTTTGCTTCTTTTCCTTAAAACACGCCGTTGTTCATCTGTACTTGACAGCACCCCCGAATCATATATCATCAAATTGTAAGATATGATGTTAATTTCCTCAATCCTTATGGTGATCATATCCTCCTTAACCATTACATGGACACGTAAAATTTTCAAAAACGTTGAAATTAAATGGAATATGGAGATACTTGAAATGATAAAAATGATTAACTATATGACAATGATTTTACAGATGAACGGCGGCGCACTTGGGGTATGTTCGTAAATGAAGAAAGAGGAAAATAACATAAGCGCCATTTATGCTGGGAGGGCAATCCTCCCATACTCCATGCAACTAACTCTACAAGCTATTAACAAACTTCTTAAAATTCTCTAATGTCTCGTCTGCTAAACTCGGTTCAAATAATGAATATTCCTTTCCAGACAACACAAACCATAACCGTTTACATTTCTCGATAAACCTTCTTCCTAATCCTCTTTGCTCAGCATAGTATTTAAATTCCACAACATGAATCCATACTTCGTCATCATCTTTTGTAATGATAAGTCCGTTACCACACCCACACCAGCAGGGTATAAAGAATTCGTACTTATTCGGTTGCATTATGCGCCTCCTCGTCTGCTTCATGGAGCAGCATAATCTTATTAAACATTTCTTCTCCAAGAAGCTCTCTATCTTTTCTTTTTGCCTTTTCAGACTGACTCCAGGCCATATACGGGCACATGTGATAATACACAAGATTAGCTACATCTAAGCCCTTATCCTCCCCGACAAGCTGAATTCCCTTATTCTTGTACGTATCATAGACAATACTACCCATACATAAGAGCGTATCATATGCACCCACGCAATGATGCTGATAATAATGTGCCTCACCTGCTGCATCAACCACCTTAGTCTTAAGTTTCCCAATGTCGTGCAAAAGCGCAGCCATTCTTACAATAGGATCACTCGTCCGTTCTGACACATAAGCTTCCGTTGCAAACAAATGAGAAGCCAGATCCAATGCATGATGTTTATTTTCCTGATCAAAACCTTTACACCGATTCAATAGTGCAGCCAAGTTGTATTCTGAGTAGTTTGCTTTATATCTTACTTCAATGGCATCCCATCCCTCACTTTTATGCGGCGGCTGGAAGCCAGACAACAGCTTATACATGTCCTTATCCGGTACAACGCGCTCTCTTTTCTTGTTCTGCTCCATGCAAATTTCATAGCTTGTCATAAAAAGTTCGCACTGTTTATAGCAATCAATCCCCTGTTCCTTCAAATCCTTCAGAAAGACAATCCTACGTTTTTTATTTAAGTTGGTAGCATCAAGTACGACGTTTCTTCCGCGCTTCAGGTATTTTTTTACTCTGTGTGAAGCTACAGAAAATACCTTTGCATTTTCTTCTCCGTTACACTCCTTATCATCTGCACCGAACAGTTCTTTTCTAATGTCATCCGAAGAAATTACAACTACATTTTCCAGTTCTGAAGCCCATATAGATTTTCCTGAGCCTGGAATACCTACTGTCATTATAAAAATTGGTTTACTCATTATTTACTCTTCCTCCTAAAATTCTTTTTTGCACACCAGGTCCATTACACTAGTACGGTAAGCATCTTCCACTTCAAAGATTTCATCATCCAGATGTTTTACTACTTCTGTGTAATTTTTCGCCTGCTCATCCATAGATTTAGCCAACCTGCGATATTCATTTGCCTGATCAATCAATGACGCTATAATATCCTTATATTCATTTTTCTTTTCTTCCGTTGCTTTTAAAGCATCACAATATACTTCTCTTGTACCGTTAATTTTGTTCATCATCTGCTCAATAAAAGTCTTATTAAACTCTTCGCCAAGTCCAAAATCAATCTTGTACATTGTGATTGCTTTTGCCTTGTCCTTATTTACCAGAAGGACCCATGTACCATTCAAATGAACATTTACCGGATTCTTATCTTTCAGTACACCTGAATAAATTAACTCGCTGTATTCATATAACTTATTGATATTCTCTTCGATTTTCTCTTTATTCTGCGCAACGTACACAGCAATATCTGCCTTAGTGTCACGCGACATAATCCTCTCAGCATAGCGTTCAGCGCAATGCTGAGTGATCATAAGCCGCTCTTCCATGACTATTCCTCCTCAAAAATATCTTCCAAAGTTCTCTTTTCGTCATACTCTTTAATAGCCCGGAATACATATTTTAATGTATCTTTCAAAATAATATACGCAGTTACTGCAATTGCTGTCTTTGTTGCATAATCTTTTACCTTTTTTAAAATATTGTTGTTTTCCATAATTCTTTGTCCTTTCTTATTTTGTATTTACGTCTTTAAAATGCTCCATAGTGATATGTTCTTGGCGATTCCATAACCATTGTCAAATTAGCTATTCCCGTTTCTTTGACGTGTTTGGAAAAACCTCCATCATCCTCATCTTCATCGTAACTTACCCCGATACATTCTTGTGGAACTAACAGAGTATCATCATAATCGTTATATACTACATCTTCTATATTGAACGAGACTAAAACTGATTGCTCTCCCCGTCCAATCCACTTGTAAAAGTGCCCTGTCTTATCAAATAAGTCAATTTCCACGCCCGGTTGGATAATTTCAGTGCCGTCATTCAAACATAATATAAGCCGATATTGTTCTTTTCCTATATTCAAAATATTCAAATCCTTAATTGCTTCGTTAAATGTAATACCCGTATTCAGTTCAAAAGCAATGGACCGTAGACAGTCATAATTAAGCTTAACCCTTTTAGAGAATCGAACAACCGCATCAATTTCTTCCCAGTAAGTTTCTTCTACTTTATCTTGTAAATAAGTCCTTATCTCATCTCCGTTAGGATAATTAAATCTAAAATGGTAATGAAATCTCCCTGGACGATTCAATAAAAAATCATTCAATTTGGTAATCTTATTACATGTGATTACAAACAGTTTTTTCCCTTCCACTATCCCATCAAACAACCCCAAAAGCGTTGATTGCGGATCTGCCTCGTTATCTGCTTGCTGCACAGTACCAAAGGTTTTATCGAATTCATCAAAGAGGATCAGAACTTCCTGGTCAATCTGTTCCAGATAGGAAGAAATCCCCGGATAAAACTTATCTACAACGACAACCGGGATCCCCTTACCTATAGCACTAATGGCAAGCATCTTAGCAAATAAAGACTTTCCGATCCCCTTATCACCACTTAAGATGACACCCAGATTCCTTTCCATCGTCTCAAAAGTATTTAAAACCTTTGTTACCTTTTCATTATGCACGCCATATATTTTTTCTTCCGCTATGCTAATGTCGTGATATTGCCCCAAAAAAAATCCTGACATTTTTGAAAATCTCACAACATAAGACTGAGCTGGAAGTTGCTTATAAGTCTTCAACGAATCATCATAAATTTCATACCTGTTACCAATGTTAATTGTTTTCATTGCTATCCTTCCTTTCATTTTGTTGAAAAACTATATGTGGCTGTGACACCACACATAGCTAAAAAATTATTCCTGAGTATTTGCAAGATCCCCGACATCTACAATAGTTGCGCTCCCAGCACCAGACTGAACCTTCGGAACATCTCCATTCCATTTATCAATTCTAAGTTTATCAATCAGCTCTGGGGTAAGCGATTCTGCGATCTTCTTATTTGCTTCTGCTTCTGCATCCGCTGCAATCTTACGAGCTTCAGCCTTACCTTCTGCTGCAATCCTTGCCTGTTCTGCCTGAATTGTGGCAGCTTCTTTATCTCTTTCAGCAGCAATCAGCGCTACCTCTTTATCTTTGTTAGCCTGTACCTCTGCCGTGCTCTTCTCAATGCGAGCCAGTTCAAGTTCCTGCTGAGCGTTTACCTTCTTCTGAATAGCAGCCTGGGTCTCTTCATCTGTAGAAATATTTGTAAAGTTGACCGTGTCGATAATAATTCCATATGGGTCGAATTTACCTTTCAGATATACATCCAAAGCTTCATTCAGCTCTTGCCGCTTATCGCCAAACACATCTGTCACAGGGTATTTAGCCGTTACTTCCTGTGTCCAGGCAATCATTTTAGGCTTAATAAAAGTGTTCTTTACATCTTTACCAGATAATCCTTTAAACTGCGTAAATACCTTAGTCACTTGGTCTGGATCAAATCTGTAAGAAAATTCCAAATCAACCATCAGAGATTTTCCATCTGCTGTCGGTGTTTTAAAGCTTTCATCCTTCGGACTATCTCCCTTGTCTTCAGAAGTCAAATAAGACTGCTCAATACCAATAGAATATGTTGTAACCTTTTTCATTGGCGACACAAAATTCCATCCCTGCTGCAGCACTTCTCCTGCTACACCACCTGAAGGACTATATACCACTCCTACATAACCTGCCGGGATACGCTCGATGCATTTGTAAGCACAAATAGCTCCTACTCCTAATACCAATGCGAGGAAAATTCCTCCAATTTTACCTTTATTCATTCTTTGTTTTCTCTCCTTCTTCCTCATCTTTCATTTCGTCTACTGCGTCTTTAAAAATTCTTTTTACTAACCATCCTATTGGCTTGAATAAAAATGCCAGCAAGAACCATAAGACTACCAGTGCACAGACAACTAACAATATAAATACTGGATTCAATATCTCACCTCCGGTGCATCTCTGTTTTTCATTTTTTTCTTCCTTTCTTGTTATTTTTTATACTTCCGTATAAATAGTGAGCGCAGGAATCGAACCTGCTTAAAAACAAAGCACGTTTTTAATTTCCATTTTCACTTTTTATCTGGGGAAATTTTAGCTGAACAGCTATAAGATATGGTGGTTAGCGTGCCTGCTATGTTATTATATCATAAGCATCTTTAATAGAAGGAAGCGGGCACATAGCCACCAAAATTAGTTGCTTCGGGAAAGCTCGTAGTCTAAAACCATCATATGTTTTATTTATCAATTAGAAGGAAGACTACAAATAGCCCGAAATATATCATCATTTGACATCTCTTATTCGTTGAGTTATAATATCTCCGTCATCAATTTGGTAATATTCTTTTTACATTGTCAGGTCATACCTGAAGTTTTACAAAGTTGTGTTTCGACACTACTTCCTGTTCTGACTGTGGTCAGAGACGTAATTACAACTCATTTCGTTGAGCTTGCCCTCAACGGAATCATATTTGCAATTAGAAAGGGGAGATGTCATATGAGACACATCATATCTTGTATACTGTTTGGGGTTATTAAATATGTAAAACTCTCACGATGAGCAGTGTAATTAGAGATTACAATACCCCAAACAGTATACATCCAAAATATATTCTAATTTGACATTTCCACCTTTTCCATATATAATGTTTCATGAAGTTCGGCAATTATTTATCTTAGTAAGCAGGTCGCACCTGCAAGCTTACAACTGTGTTTCGGAACTCCTTCCGACTCTGATTAAGATCAGAGATACTTTATCGTGTTATTTGAGCGTGTCCAGAATCTTCGGATTCTTCAGCACAATTTTTAACATTAAAAAGGAAAAGGGGAGATGTCAAATGAGAAACATAGTATCTGGTATAGTGTTGGTAATTCTGTAGGCTTTCTTAGCGAAAGATTATTAAGATAATTTAATTGTATAATTACCAACACTATACTTTCAAAGGTATTCTGCCATAAATACTTCCGTATCATATGGTGTAATACCATCGTCTATATCAAAAATAACATCTGCATCTTCTTTATTATCTACTTCCACTCCTCTCGCTTGAATATGCATTTTAATCAGGTCGTATAAATTTGGTTTATTCATGTGCACTACAGAGTAGCACGCAGCTGCAGTTCTGGTTAATGTATTATCTATTCGCGACCCGAACCAATGTCCTCCTGCCATGTCACACCAAATAAATTCTCTTGTAACACAGTCAAATATTACAGGAATTGCCTGCGTCGTGTTTGCTGTCAAATCCATTTTTTGAGCAACTGTTGCAGGCTCAAATATTTCGCCGCTGTTCACATCCTGTCTCTCCATCCATCCGAACATGGTATTCGGTAGATTGTTAAATCTATGACCTGAATAATCATATACATTAAATACAAGATACCTAACAGAATGTTCAATTGCTGTTTCAATATCCACATCTATAAATTCAGCAGCGCCTTTACCTTTTGGGTCCCCTCCATTTACAATGTCTCCGGAATGGCAGCTATTGAAACATCCATGCCTTAAATTAGTCCAATCCACATACCCCATAGATTCCCACGCTTCGTTAAAAAAACTTACAGACAGATCTATATCAACCCGTTTTCCATCCATAGTGTTTGTCCACCATATGAATCCTCTGATAGCTTTTGCCTGTGGATCAATAGGGATCCTGCTGCCACGAGTATATGCCTTAGCAGCTTTTGCTGCACTCCGTTGACTAAATGGAACCACATAATTTCTATATGCTTCTGAAATATACACCCGGCCCATAAAAGACTTTTTAGCATACTGCTTATATAAAGCTCTTTCGCAGAGTTTACTTACGCATTTGCAAATTCCATCTTCAATTTCTGGTAACTCATTTGGAATGTTATACGACCGAGCCATATTTCCTTTTGGGAAAAATACTCTATATTGATCATCTTTACGATGTAGGAAGTGCTCTCTGATTTGCCACAGAACAGGTGTTGCCACTTGATCTGCAATGCGTTCGAACTGTGTTATAACCTTATTTTTATCGTCTACTGTACGTAAGAGGAAGTCCAAGCGACGAGCTAATTCTCCCGGTCTTGTAGCTAACAGATCTATGGTCTTGTCATATTCCTGATCTTCTATACTCTTGACGACTTTACCATTGAATGTCAGTATCTTTTCATTTTCCCTTAGCTTCTTAAATACTTCGCAAACTTCCGGGAACTGCTGCTGATATTCCATAGGATGAAGCTTCTCACTTAAACGTTTCCATTGTTCTTTGTATAGAACCATGTCTTCTTCTATCTTCTCGATGCTGTTTAGCAAATGCAAGATAAGTCTTCTCCGTTCTCTTGGAAAACTTCTAAACTTAGTATTCGTTGCTAAACTTACATCCCCATCAGACAATGCTGTGCACAGTCGTAAAACATCTGTTGCTGTTTTCATATTACTCTTAAGGATATACCCTACGTCTTTATATTGGAACTTACCAACGAGTAAACCACATATATACGCCGCATTTTCCTTATGCTGTAAATCACACAAATTTACTCCATGATAATAAATTGTGTCTATGTAGTATTTAATGTCCTCTTTATCGGTTACAGACAGCGAAGTTTTAGAATGCACCAAGTTTGAAAGGATCTCTAACAAATCACCTGTCCTACCAAAATTTAAGACTTCAATTTTCCCTTCGTTGAATAGTGGCAATCTTTCATTCTTTTCTGTTACCGGTAAGACAGAACCGTAGGACCAGTAGTGTACAAGAGCGTTCAAATATAACTCTGTCTCATCCATTTCCATTATCTGTTTGGGGAAATTAGGGTACATTGGGCTATATACTACGTTCGCTCCCCTCATATTTTTTAGCACCGGCACAAGGTTCAAGTAAAAGTTCTCCAGCTCCTCCTTGCCACTTGTGCTCAGTGCGGAAAATAGCTCATCTGAAAATGTGTACCCAAGAGACTCAATATTTTTATTGATGGTTGCTACATAATTTCTGTTGTCTGTAGACGGGTTGTCCACCAGTACAATGATTTGATTCTTCCTGCGAATCATAATGTCGAGACTATTAAAGTAAATCATATTGTTCTCCTTTTCATATCTGAGGAACGCGCAGCTCCTAATCTGATATAATTGCTAGAATTTTTAGAAGGAAGAAGCTGCATAGCCTCAGTATTTTAATCTGGAACGCTTAACAACTAATCTCCGCCAACTTTAATATAGAAGGAAGTTGTTAAATAGCCAGGTAAACTGGGCCAGCTGGATTCGAACCAGCGACTGCAGGAGTCAAAGTCCTGTGCCTTACCGCTTGGCTACGGCCCCTTATTAACTGCGTAATGCCTTATGGCAAATGGGTCATGTAGGACTCGAACCTACGACCATCCGGTTATGAGCCGGATGCTCTAACCAACTGAGCTAATAACCCGATATTTAATTTTATCTTTTGTGGGAGTGGAGCGGATTGTTGATGTGGTTTATGGTGTTGTGTATTGCTGTTTCTCTCGTTGATGCTTGTATTATATCACGACTATACTAAATTGTCAATATACTTTTTAGAAAAATTCTATTTCTATTTTTTCACTCGTAGCGAGAGCAATACTAAAAACGTTATGACCGTCGTAATTGTAAATGCAATCGTCGTTAATACACAATGAAATTTCTTCCTCTATTCCATTGTCAAACATTTCAAATACCAACTTATTAGACAGTGCAGTAATTTCATGTATAATACCGCGCATAGAAATTTGAGCCATATCAGTATGATACACGATACTTACATACATAGCGGTTTCATTCCTACTCAATAAATTCTTTATAATTGTGTCTTTCGTCACTGACTGTTTCCATTACTGTACGACCTTCCTCTCTCGAACATTCGTTCTTGTTTTCTTCAATTATAGTACATATGTTCTGTTTAGTCAAGAACATAATACTTTTTTCTGAACCTGTTCCATACAAAAAAATAGAGCAGCTTAAATAATTTCACTGCTCTACCTCCTTGACGATGCTCTAATGTCGCATTGAAAATGTCGTACCGCTCAAAAACATTCTCAATTTATGGATAGCTAAAAATACCTGTCCATGGCTCTATTAATTTGAGTTTTTTTAGTGCTATACTGCTCTATAAGCTTATCAATATTCTCAATATTAAAAAAATCTTTTTTTGTCTTAACTTGCTGATGGTTTTGTATTGCTAATAAATTAGCATGGTAAAAGAATCCAGACCAATATATATCTAATGGTGTATACTCACCAGCCAATCCTAAAACAGTAAACAAGTTCATTAACTTATTTTTAATCTTACGACTTTTTAATTCCTTGTTTCTTGTCTCGTCAGTATATAATTGGTTCTTTACAATCCTTCCCCTTTCTGGAGCCAGCTGATGTAATCTTGTACGACCAGACCATTCTATTACCTTGTATTCATTTGTATTAGCAGCAACTGACGCATAGTGAAATAACTGATAATCTGTTTTAAACTTTCTATGTTTATAGTCGATTTCTCCGTCTTCTTTAATATCCGCTAACCATATAGTTAAAGCATTGGCATCGGAATCATTCATGCTAGAATATCCCAATTCAACATACCCCTTACCTTTTATTCCACAGTATAAACCATAAAGTAAAAATTTATCTACTGCATTTTCTAAAGAATCCAACAATAATTCAATATCTTTATAAGATAAAATAGTTGCATCACGATTACTTGATACTGCTTTTACATCTGAAGTAGATATTTTCCTACTTTCTTCATTGTCTGGGTTAAAAAATAACACATACTTGTTTAATCTTGTGTGTAAAATCCATAAAGAAGTAGACTTACATTCAAATGTTTGATACATACTTAACAACTCATCTTTGGTAAAAAAGCTTATATCCTTTGATTTCTTCATTTCTGTGTAAGCTGTTTTATTAAATAGTGTAGCGTAATCTTCACAATATACATCGGAATATCGCTCTTTACGAATATAATCAAGAAACTTCTGCTTCTGTTCTGCGTTATAGTATAACTTATTGTCCACGTTTTACACCTCCTCTATCCTGTACAATTTTAGCAAAAAAGTATAGCCGTGTCAAAACATTTTTTTTACTTAAAAATCATACATTGAGGCACTGTAAGATAAAAAAAATAAGACTGTCAAATGTAAGACTTACCCCTTACCACTGACCACTGCGCTCATATAATTCAGCGCATTCCTCTTCTTATCTTCTTTTACTTTAGCGTATCTACGAGTCACTTCTGTACTGTTATGACCAAGCAATGTTGACACCAAATAAATATCGCCAGTGGCATCATAAAGACTGGTTGCCATTGTCGCCCTTAACTTATGTGCAGTAATTGGCTTGTGTGTAGATGCAGTGTACTTTGTTATAATCTTGTTAGCTGCCGTCGCAGTCATTCTTTTACACTGACCACCATACACAGTGATAAATAAAGCTTCATTTTCCCCACCTCTTGCATTTACAATCAATTCCCTTTGATCCAGCCATTCTTGAATACACTCCATTAACCCCTGGATTTCAAATGATCGGGTTTTTTCTTCTTTTTCGACCACCTGAAGTATTCCAAGTTCAACATTGATATCTCCTACATTAATATCTAATAAGGCAGATATACGTATACCGGTGACAAGCGGCAGCATGATCAACAACTTATCTCTAAGCATCCATGTAGTTTGACGTTGCTTCGCAATGCTGCTACCAACACCATTCGCTATATTTTGCATAACCTCATTTATCTCATCTTGCTCCAGATAAACTAAGTTATCTTGCTCAGGGACCCGCAAACGCTCTACAAGATCGCACAAATTCTGTGTAAGAACTCCCTTACTGATCCAGAATTTAAAAAAAGCGCTTGCTGCGCTTATTTTTGCGTTGACGATTGTTGGTGCATTTCTCTTCATGCTGTCATCTTGTTTAACAGAGATATGAAGTATATATTGATTCATCAAAGTTAAATCAATTTCTTTAATAAGATCAATAGAAAGAATATCTGCTTCAAAATGCTGCTTACAGAAATCAATAAACTCTACCACATATCTGATATACTTTTCTCTTGTGGTCATTGATTTATTCATCATCCTGTAAAAGAATTCTTCTAGATAATTTTCTTGCTGTCGTCCAATGAAATCTAAGATTTGATGTTCTATACATTGTTCTCTTTGTAGTCTTCCTTCCACGCTCCTCACCTCTTTCTTACGAATGATCCGCAATCCAGCATAATGTATAAATAATTTCAAAAAACAGTACAGTTACAAAACCACCAAGACCAAACAAACTAGAGCCAATCAATATAACTCCCTCAATCAGCAATACATCCTTAAACTGTGTCATATTCATGTCATGTTCCTCCTTTAAACATAATAAATCATTTTGAGTTCTGTATCTGCTGGATCAACGATCCTCTCAGGTTCAAATATGCACTCGACGCTCGGTGACATTCTCATATCCGGTGTACTGTTAGGATCATTCTCCCAAAATGTACATAATGCCCCTTGACCTTCTCGACAGTCTGCATCCAACCAATATGTCCCCTCGTTATCAATGTAAACCGGCATGTCATATTGGTTTCTATACAAAAATTTCATTGTTAATGTTTTCTTCGGTTTCTTTGTTTTCTTGGCTATGATAATAATCTCCCTTCTCCTATCTGCTGCTCTTTCAGTTCACTCAGCATACATCCTACGGTGGTTTCAAACTGCCGCTTTAATGTGCTAGAAGCCTCAATCATAATTTTTTTATTTGCTGCAGGTTCATGATAATTGTTAAAATAGTATTCTTTTTCCCTGTCCCAATCAACCTTAAAGATAAAAGTCATACATTTATACACTCTTCTCCATGTAGCCATACCAGCATTGCTTTTGTCTTGATAAATGTCTATCAATGGTTCTATTGTCTCTTCTATAGTCAAATCTGAATTTTCATTAACAAGATCTTTTAAGATTGAGTCAAAAATAGATTTGACCGTCTCATGTCCATAGACTACTTCCAATATTGATGGTTTACGTGAACACTCATGTAGCTCCATATAGTCTTTAATCATCTGCTCCCATACGATACCATAATTAGTAGTCATATAGTCATAGACGTGCTGCAGAACAGCTTTCTGAGTGCCCCAATGGTTAATGCCGATCAACTTCTTAGCAGAATATTTTACAGCTTCCCGCCATTGAGAATATGCATCGTAACTATCCTGATCAATCACTGTTGTAGATGTACTCTGTCTTTTTGATGTTCCTTTATTAGGCAATGTTACCTGTTTACTAGCAGTCAACGTCTGCATAGAATGAATTAAAAACTGGGTAAGTTTGCTCATTCCTTCAAGGGCCAGATCCATTTTTTGATTCAATAATTCAAACCTACTTTCATATTGCGCTTTCACTTGCACACTATCATCAAAGGCTAAATTAGCTGCCTCCTTGAAGCCAGACATAATCTGACACAGTCTATCTCCAAAAAATTGATTGCTATTATAAATTTTATGACTAACTAAGATATCATCAATCCATATCGTGATAGCCGACACCTCAATACCCACGCCTCTGACGTACCTATTGTTAACCGGCCAGTCAAAGAAACTTATCGCTCTTTGCAGATCTTCTCGTCTCTTTAGCTCTATGATTTCTTTTTTAGTTCTCGACTTTGTAAAACCTATAAACTGCAGCACAGACTCCGCCTGTACGTAAATGATACCATTTGAGTCACGTGCTCCTAAAAAATTACATCCGAGGAATGTAATATCCCTCATCTCTAAGTCATTCATCGGTCTCTCCTCCTCCACAATTATATATAAGCACTTAAATTCTGATGCCCGGAACTTAGACGCTTACCTTATGATTTAACGTATACCACTATTTTTGAAGACAAAAAAGCATCTGGATTTTTATTTTCCAAATGCTTTTACTACCATATTTTTTATTTAATTTCACTGAACTTTTATAGAAAAATCTTCATATATTCCTACAGGTATATCCTCACCAAAAGAATATTGTTCCATAGTTTCCTTTTCAAATATATACACTGTAATCATTTCTTTTGTAGGGTCAACAATCCAATATTCTCTCACACCTGCTGTTCGGTATTTAAACAGCTTTGTAAAATAATCCATCGGCTTGTTTCCTGGCGAAACTATCTCAATAATCCAGTCTGGTGTACCTTTACATCCTTTTTCCGTTATTTTATCTTTGTCGCAAATAACAGATATATCTGGTTCTACATAATTTGTTTCATCTTTATTAAGAAATACAGCAAATGGTGCTGGAAATACTTCACATTCACCATTCTTACTTTGAATATAATTTCCAATTTCTCTATCAAAAAAATGCACTAATCTTTGATGCCTTGTATTTGGTGGAGCCATGTAATAAATCTTTCCGTCAATCAATTCTGCACGTTCCCCATCAGGTAAATTATAAATATCTTCTATTGTATAAATATCTTCTTTTCTCAATACATCCATAATATTTTACTTCTCCATCTTCTGTCTCACAATCAATAAATCAATCATTTCAAGACTGCTTATTATTATCGTACCATTTTAAAAAATCACCAAAAATTTCTTCCTCTGCAATTTTTCTAATAGTAATAGCTTCTTCTTTTTTATCGAATCTTCCCAGAAAATGCTTCTTTTTTTTAAACATTATTTCGGCACACCACTTTTGTCTGATTTTATCATACCATACGCCTGTAGTCCCTGAAGTATTTGTGGCTCTAACCCTGCTTCCATCTAATCTTACACTTTTTACAATTTTTATTGCATTTTATGCTTTTCATAAACTATAGTTCACCCTTCAACTAAATAAAGTTAATATGATACTTCACTTTCCAAGAAAGTAAGCATACCAATTATAGATATATCTTCAACTTCTCCAATTTCGTCTATAAGAATTTCATCTGGACAATTTTTTTTACAATATACTGCAGCGGCAGCCTTTATTCCATCTAAAGTCCCAACCATTTCCAAAGCAGATGAACATTCATTTATGTCATGTTTTAATTTTTCGAAATATTTCATTTTTTATGACATCCTTTCCCTAAATGTATCTACGGCTATAAGTAACCGTTTTTTATTTTGTTCATTGTCTTTCTGTCCAGTTCTTATCTTATTATATCAAATTGCAATAATAAAAGCTACTAGATTATTTCCAGTAGCATTTTAAATTATTTCATATTGTTTTCCCGTTTGATTTTTCTGCGATTTCAAAGATTTAATGATGAAACAATCTTTCGCTTCGCTCAAGATTGAAGGGTGAAAAACGGACGCACACCCACGTGGTAATCACAGTCGCGGGAGCTCACACCACCATTGGAGCCGACACACCGAACATAGCTTGATTGATATCCAGAAGGTATAGAATCAGGAGTAACAAGCCACCAAGGATATTTCATATTATCTCCAAGTATCTTTCTGTATTTTCTATACTGATCAATTGTCAACAAGCTAACTTTATCCACACTTGTCCCATAGTCATCTAATCCATCTAACGATAATAAGTCAACTGTATGTTCCACAATTCTGTCTTTACCAAACGCTTCCTCAATTTCTCTTAAATATTCACCATTTAATTTTCTTCTTACATCGCTCGTTTTCCAGTTATTATTATCACCAAACTTCATGTTATTTCCCAATAACTCTTTCCTGATAACAGCCGTTTGATTGCCACCAAGTTGTTCTAATGCTATGTATCCCACATCATTGATAGAGAAAATTTCTCCTGATTTCAATGATAATAAATTAATATCCGACTCATTTGTATTAATAATAATCTGTATATCTCCGTTTACGTTATTGACTGTTACATTCAAATCTTTTTCTGCCTTGTTGACCACATTTATATTACTCATATTTTTATCCTCACCTTCTGTCTTAAATGCGATTTAATTGCCTTTTATACTTCTCTATTTAATACTTCCATAACCTCATGAATATCTGTAACATATCCGCTCCAAACAACATCAGAAACAGATTCGTCCGCCTCCGGATCGCTGTCCTTATATATTTCCATCTTTCCATCAAACCATCTAGCTACATCCATACCATTGTATTTCTGCATAGATGGCATCAAAAATTCTACATTGTAAAAATAAAAATTGTCGGTGTCCATGATATCCCATTGTTTCCAATTGAAAATATCAACACCACAAAATTGTTCTGTATACATATTTGTGCTCCCTCCCTTTATATCAATTAGCCGCTTCTATCTCATGCTCTGTAATTCTCCACTCCCAACGATCACCATCACAGTCACGATCAATGAGCGCATCACCACAAAAATCACCATCTGTAAAATTCCAATAACAACCACAAGAACCATACCCCGCATCCGACTCTTCCTGTGTAACTTTAAGTTCCGTCATTTGCTCTGAATATTCTTTTCTTACAGCTGTAAGAGCTTCACATCCGTCAGTAAATACTTCTGGTTCCGGTCTATATTCTGGGTTGTCTCGTTCTATTACGTAAATTTTCATATATATACCCTCCTATTTTTCCAATGCCTATAAAAATGAGCTTATATCCTTTGATGAATATAGGCCCTAAAACTTTCTATGTATTTTGCTTTTAAAATCTCAAAGTTATTCCTGCATGGCTATAGCAATGATTGTTCCCTGAATCTGAATTAACAGGTCTTCCTGTGTAACGCTACCACGAGCGAGCAATGTTCCTCTTTTAGCCATATCTTTAAATGTTGCAATCAATTTTTCTACTTGTACGTTTTCTTTCATATGCCCTCCTAACTTGTTAATCAAGTATCACCGAGAGCTCTTAACCCGCAGATACATACTTTTCAATTCTTCAATAATAACTTTCTCCGGAAATGTAAAACAAGTCACTATATCGAATATTTGCCTTAAAGAAACCACAACTCCTACAATAAATAATACCCCTGTGACCGCACCTACAAATACAACCAATACATCATAGTCACTACATGGATCATTTTCATATTTATTGCAAAACTGTATGGTCAACTTGATTCCCTTAATCGACATAAACAAGCATACCAAGCCCAATAACAACCACACTATGCTTGTCGCAACGTCATAGTCCACATACTTATTACACAACTGCTCTAAATAAGGAATGATGTCTGATGAAGTCCAATCCATAACAAGACCAAATTTTTCTGACAATGCATCAAGTACCTTAATAACCTCTTCTGACATATTTGCTCCTTTCTAATTTTTTATTCTGGCATTTTCCTTTTAACCTCTGATACAAGTAATTCTCTGTTATACTTATAATCTTTTCCATCACGAGGCAAATCAATCTCACCTTTCATTATCTGCTCTTCAATCTGGTCATAAGCTGCATCTTCATCTGCTGCTTCTAGTTCCACGGTTCTTTTATATGTCTCCGTTATATCTACTTTAAACTTAAGCATAACCTCTCTCCTTTCTAACTCATCACAATCTTCTTGCATTATACCCCTTTTCAATCTCCTCTAATGTTCTTGGTGTATAATCCATATATGAAATCATTGCACCAACATTGAACATGTTGCAGGGCACGTCGTACAATTCTTCCATTTGCCTTCTCATGTGCTCCATCATATTCCATTCAAATCCCGTATGTACGTGGCCATATAAATGGTACGCACCATAATAATGCCGATTAAAGCACGGTATAGGATAATGAGACAGTACAATCATCTCTTCGTTTTCTGTTGGTTGTAATTCTTTATACTGCTCAATCTCAACAAATTGATCTCGCATATTTTTACTCTTAAGTAATCTTTTGTCATGGTTTCCTACAATCAAATGCTTCCTTCCATTCAGATGACCCATGATCTGAATAGTCTCTGTTGTATTCCTCCAGCTAACATCTCCGAGAATATACACATCATCATCAATATTAACTGCAGTATTCCATCTCTGCGCCAAGCATTCGTCATGCTTTTCTATGGAAGTAAATGGCCGATTATCGAATGTTAAGGCATTCTTATGTCCAAAATGCAAATCTGCGATAAAGTAATTCATACTCTTTTCTCCCCCCGTTTTATCGCTCTAATTAATGTATTCGTTTCCATTTCCTTATCTTTTCAAAATCCTATACATACTATGAACCATAATGGAAACCCATTGTATCTTCAATGTCCCGTATATCGCACTCGTTTGGTTGTCTTGCATACAATTTCAACCACTTTCTGGACATTAAAACAGATTCAATCTCAGAAAAATTGATTGTGTAGCATAATTCCGAGTATACGTTATAGATTGTTGCTCCCATGTCAAAATTACCGAGACAATACTCATCTCCTACAAAATAACAGTCTATTTCATCAAGAATCCAGCTTATCACTTCTATATCTGAAAAACGTTTATTATAGATATCTGTAATCTGTTCTGTGGTTAAACGGAAACTTATGTTTCCATTATTGAATTCTTTTATATTTTCATGCACTCTTTTCATTGAAGTTCCACTCTTTTTAAAAATCAACCGTATTGAATCTTTCAGGCTCCAGTATCATTTCATAATGATAACCATCGTCGTAAGTATTAGGGACTCTTGTCCTTTTTGTCTCTCTGTAAACTTCTGATATCGGCGCACTTAAAAGCATTTCCAAAATTTTTGTTGCTGCATCACTTACTTCCATATCCGTAAGAGTCTTAAACAAGTCATAAGACTTCGCCCATTCTTTTGTATCTTCGCTTGCGTAGATATTGAATGAACGTTTTCCATTTCTAACAGGCGTTTTACTATACATAAACTCAAAGAAAGGATTGTCATCCATCTGATAATAATAGTACACATCATTCAATACAAAACTAATATAGCTTGTATGAGTCACTGTTATCGGTTCATTATTGATGGCTTCTAACTCTCTCAATCTTTCCCTGTATTCTGCAATAGCTGTTACTCTTGGAGGATAAGACTGTACTTTTTCCAGATCTGCAAGCTGTGCAATTTTTTCCTTACACTCTCTTTTTAAAGCATCGACGTTTCGGTTGCTTATGATTGCCTTTTTATGTGGTTTGACTTTACCGCATCGGCTCTGCACCAAACATGAAAGTGCAGTCATGATTCTGCACATATTATATTCCCATGTACTTAAATACAACCTTTCATTTTCTTTAATAACGATCATAAACATCCGCCTTCCTTAAATAGCGTGAGATTTGCTTTTGACAACTTCTCTTTTGGCCTTTACATATAATTCGATCAACGACAACATTTCATTTGTTGAAATTTTATAACTACCAGCTTCACGCTTATCCATCGAATTTTTAAACGCCTTAATAGTCACATCACCATCTATCTCTTCCTGACTTAACACAAGTTCGCTTTCACCTATAAAAAATACAAGCTCCTGCATTTATTATCCCTCCCCTTGTTACTACTGCTTCTCTTAAAGGCCTAAAATTTTATACAGTTCATCTGGCTGTATGCATAAATTGTCCTCAAAATAGTCGTCTGTATAGTTATACAAATCTATAAGCTCCATAATAGCAGTATTAGCAATTTTCATTAACCTGTCATACGAGATGTCCGCGTCTTCATCTTCCGCTCCTACTTCTTCTACCTCATCTCCACAGACAGGACACACTTTAATACCTTCCGTCAAGCTAACAGGTTTTACCTTGTACTCAGAACATTCCGGATTAGTACAGATATACTCCTTATCAGCGTCATTTATAGCCGAGGCAAGATTCTCTACTTCAGTTGTGATAAGAGTCTTGGCATCTTCAGCTGTTTTACATAAACCATACTCTATAACTTCCTGACTTTTCCGATTTCTCAAGTATACGCAAAATTTATCTTCTGCTTTTTTTACAAACAAACCATACAGAGGTTCTTTGTCATCTCCAATCATAACAACAAGTATCCCTCCCTTGTCGCTATTGCCCTCTACCTGTCGTTCAAGCTCTGCCATATCAATAACATATTTTATTATTGCCATAACTAAACCCCCTTTACCTGCAAATACAAAGTATGCAGTTCTTCCCATGTAGCACCATCTTCAGTCATTTTCATGATATGCTCATATGCTTCCCTTCCAGCTTTTCCATCAATTTTCTTCTCAGTAAACAAAATCTGATTTTTCAGTGAGTAAAAAGCACCAGCTGCAAAAAATGATTCATAAAAAACTTCTGGAATATCATCAATGTTTAATTTTTTAAAGTTAAATCTCGCATAACAAACTTCATTTAAAGCTTTTTGAATCGTATAATAACTACGCGCATGTTCAATCTTATTAATTGCGTTGTCAATTGCCTGCATCAGAGGAATTATTTGATATATAGTGATACATACACCTGGATATCTTAATGCATGTAATGTTTTAAAATCTTCAGTTTCAATGCGCGTAGATATCCCATTATATACACAGGTTCTTGAACCAGTATAGCGATATTCTGTTTGTGCCATATTACTTTCAACCAAACTCTCCCTTGCTTTGCATAAAAACTGAGCAAGAATTTCTTTACATATATCAACAGTAAAAAAATGTTTTCTTTCAGCATAAGCCGTCCGATCATGTTCACTCAACACAACCATCTTCTTTATTTCATTTACTACAACGGCGCTAACATACTGAGCATTTGCGTTTCTTAAGAAAGTTTCTTTAAAAGTTTCATTGCTGCATACATTCTTAGCACTAAGCAATTCGTATTGTGCCGGTAGCCATCGACGATGAATATATGGATTAAACACATATCCGTCATTCATAATCTTTCCATGAAATTGAGATCTTGGTGCAAAAGTTTTCTGTTCATATCTATCATTAGTACACAAAGACGTGTATTTACTTCCGTTTTCTCCTAAAGCTTCTTTCAATGCTTCGTCTTTCCCTCTCATTTCAATGTCCCTCCTGTAGACATACCCATTTGCGATAAATAATTAACCCTCGCTTACCTTTCCAGAACCAGTGAGACTCTTGTTTCCATTCCCACGTACCTTGCATTGCAAGGCATACAAGATATGTTTCCAACTTACATCTTGCCTCTTCTCTGTCCATACCATTTATCAATTCTTCAAACGTAAGCTCGTCTGATTTCTTAGGTATGAAGTATGATTTTTTGTTCCCTACTCCTGGCTTAGAATAAATATAATTATCATATAATACTTGTATTTCTTTTTCTGGATCATGTATAACTACAATTTGATCCTTATTAATAGTGTAAGTTTTGTTATCTGTTTCAATTTTATCTACAACTAATACGCCATCTTTTACGATGTATTGCTTTTTATATTTGATGTTTCTCTTGTCTAAATCTACATGAATAAAAAATCCATCATAAGATGATATATCTGACAAAATCTCATATAATGTCATAACTCCTCGTTTCTTTTGTGCAACAGTCTATATCAGCACTTTACTATAATATATTTAAGATTATAAAGATCCTGGGGCAGCTTCTCAGCTTTAGCTGAGTTGAGCTGACTCCAGGATTTTATATGTTTTACATAGCTTATTGCACAAACGTAGTGCTACGTGTTCGCTTTTTTTCTTTGTATATTGACGCGGCATATAACTTTATAATATTTAAGATGATTACCAGAGAAGATGAGTCCTGAAGACATATAAATAAATTGTAAATTTATGTCTTCAGGCTCATCGATGTTGGTAATATGGTTTGATGTCAATCACCAAAGAGGAACCTATGCTGGTTTGTCTTTACGTTTAATGATCTATTTTTTTTAAATGGTCCATATCAGATTACATGATTGTGGATCTCCGTTATGAACACATCATGTCCAACTTCTCTATACAGTTTGTATAAATGATTCATACTGACATATCCATTTGCCTGTAATATTCCTTCCGTTTTAATCTTATTGCTTGTTACTTTTTTCCCTTTCCCGCGAGATAACGTGGAACTTATGCCATCTATAATCCCTATACCACCAACATTTTTTCGCCCTCCCTTGCCGGTATATACTCCACGTAGCATATCTTTTGTCCATGTATCTAAGAGGACAATATCCTGTTTGCAATTCACAATGCCAAAAAAATATTCTGCCCAACCGAAGGCAGAATGATTTTTCAGGTGGTCATTATATAAATAGGCATTCAGGCTTTTAATTATTTTACTCAGCGCTTTGGCAGAATTATCTATGCCATACTTTTTAATAGCTGTTTCGACATGCTCCATATAATTATTTAAACTTTTTTTACTGAATGAAACTATATCGCCTTTTATTCTGCACCCTAAAAAAGTAAACCATTTGTCACTTGAAATTTGTTCTACTTTTTTAGGATTGATACTAAGCCCTTTTTTCTTCAGTAATGTGCTCAATAATGCCAGGGCTTCATTTGCCTTCTCACCAAGCAAAAGGATGTCATCACTATAACGATAATACACAGGACACATTGCCGACATTTCTGCATCTATATCCCTTAAAATGATATTTGCAAAGAATGCTGATGGTGCACATCCTTGACATAATGATTTATATTTTTTTACGATCTGTCCATGTTCATCCATGATAATATCATCATTATAGTAATCATACAGTATCTGGTCTAAACAACTATTAGAGCTAACTGACTCCAGCGCAGCATTCATTTCCCCCCGTGAAACACTGTCGAAGTATTTTGAAATGTCTATTTTGTAGCCAGCGATGCCTTTACTTGCACTTATCTCGCTTACTATATTTCCAATGATCTTCTTAACTCCGATGCCTTTTTGGTAACTAACACAATTTGAGTGTATCATATCCTTATACATTGTACAGTACACTTCGTTGATGATTGTTAATACCAGCCTATCAAGCACCGTATTTACATACACTTTACGGAACTCACCATTCTCCTTTGGGATTTGAGCTATATGAGGAGGAGCAACTTTATACTGACGTGTGACCATAACTTCATACAGCCATCCTCTGAATTGAGCGTCGGTATACTGGCTCAACTCCATAGGCCAAATTCCTTTATTGATACAATGCTGAATTGCTCTTTCCCATAATTTCTTATCAAAAAACATTTGGAGTTTTTCATCATTATCAAACATAGTCGCTTCCTTTCTTATCTTACAAAGCAAAACAATCCACAGTCATCATCTGCATGTCTGCCAAAATAACATTCTGTGGCTGACTCCCTCGAACATAATTAACAAAATTACATATGCCATACGTCACAATGTTTTTCACGGTGTAGATCACAGACAACTCTACTCCGCAAGCTGACCTTGGAGTTGCCTCCAAGGCTTCTTCCTGTGTAAAGTCCATAGAAGCCAACAGATTATTCACCTGATCCGTGTTGTCTCTGCTTGCAAAGTAATACTGTGCATCTGTAAGTCTCATCCGGAAATCATGGAAACCTAAACAATACGGGTTCATCATATTTGCCTTGACAATTGCTCGTCGAAGGTCAATATTATCCACGCAAAGAAATACGTGCCCGTTGACAATGTATGGTGCCGCAATTCCATTGTCGTGCTTCTTAATATTAATCATCGGATTAATAGATTTCATCATTGCTTCCACAGCATCCACTTTTAACTTGCCTACGTCGGAATCTAAAAACATCTGATTTGTAATATTCTTTGATTCTACCTTATCAAAATCCCATAATTCAATATTAGAGCATCCTAATCTTGCAAGCTGCTCTGCTACGTGCGACCCAATAGCTCCACACCCGATAACATGGATTGGTGCTTTAATTTCGCTTGTTGCATCAAAGTATTCTAACACCTTACTCCTATCCATTATTGACCTCCTTAATCCCATCTGCGATTGGCCCAGTTTTCCCAGTATTCATCAATTTCGTCTACTTCTTTGTCCTGCTTAGCAGCCGAATTGTATCCTCCATATCCATAACCATTAGCATAACTGCCAGCATGATAATTTGAGGTCGATGGTTTTGTGTACGTTGGAGCCACATGTTCTTTTACATACTTTTTAAGCTGTTCCTTCGCCCATTCTTGTGCCGGTTCCACGTAATATTCATACTTAATGTCGTCTTTTTCATACAGGATATTATTAGCTACATCATAGATGTTAAACCAGGATGCGTTGTACTGATTAAAAATACCAAAGATATAAAAATCAGTTACGTTCTGCAGGATATCATCCTGAAACGTGTCATCTGTCCCTGACGGCGTTACTCCCATTTTCACGTGAGAATGTCCATAGAATCGCATCGAGTTAAACACATCGTCACTCAAGGCGTTCTGCCATGCTGCAAATTCTTCGTCATCAGTTGTAACGGTTGTTGCGGTGACAGTTTGAGGACATACTAAGATGTCTGTAATGACAAAAGTTTTTTCGCTTGGGCGCTCTACAGTGCCATACCATCCTACCTCTTTGGTGGTTTCCTTTATCAGAGCCTGCATCTTCTTGTATGCTTCATTTTCAAAAATAACCGATACCTTATCGGTATCGGCTAATTTAGTTGATGGATTTGTTTCCAGCGTGATTTTCGTAGGTACTCCTTTTTTATCAGCGAATTTTGCTTTCACCGACTCAATAAACGTTGTCAGATCTGTTTCTGTCATTTTAATTTTCTTCATGACCTTCAGCCTCCCTCTTTGCATAATACTCTTCTGCTTCTTTAATTGTCATGACAATGCCGGTTTCATTGTCTGTAATGCATTTAGCGTTTACGAATATGTCATCTGCGCTTTGATCATCAGCACTCTGCATGATTAATCTAAAAAATCTTTCACAAACAGCACCATCTGTTAAATTTATACCTGCAAGTGCCGATTTACTTTGGGTATACGCTAAATCATAGTTTCCATCTTCTACATTTTTATTAATTTCAGGACGGTTATCGCCCCAGCAATTGTAAAAATATATATGTGGATTTGGGAATCCTACAATATCATGTTGACCATCATACGTCACATGATCCCCACTACTCCATGTATTTAACAAATCGAACGCTATTCCTGTTGTAAGAGTTAAGGTTGCCTTCCTGCCAAAAATAGCATCAAGCAGATGTACTACTTCTGGGTATCTTTCATGTACCCCTTCTTTCATGTCTTCCCAATTTTCTGTGTCAAAAAACAACAAATCTTGCTTGACAGTTAAGTGTAATCTTGATCCCACACAATCAATACATAAAATATTGTCTTTGTCCTGTATTAAAGACTGTATAAAATCCTCAATCTTGTTTGACTGATTTTTATATTGCAGGAACCATAGATCTCTTTGTGCATCTTTTAATCGGTTAGATGAATTAATCCAGCTTCGATAGGCACTGTCCATATCGTCTTTAAATCGGTCTATGCGTCTTTGTAACACTGATTGTTCTCTATCTGTGATACCTTTAGATAATTTATCTATTGCATCTGTGAATCTCTTTTCCTTTTTTGCTTTTTCCTGCTCTTCTTTTATCTGGACCAAGCAAGAAAACAATGTTTCATAATTTTTATTAAGAAACATATCTCTATATTTATCTTCGATACCGATGCAAGCTGCAAACCAATTTACAAATTTGTTATATGCATCTTCATTTTCTAACGATGATATGCTTTCTGCTATCACAGCATACGCAGAACCACGGCGCAGGAACAAAAAATTCCCGAACTCCATTATTTCCCAACCTTCGCAATCCGCAACGTAATCCGCAACTACGTCTGTAATATTAAAAAACAGGAGGCTGCAATCTTCTGATACATCCCCATATATATATTCGAGAATCTCATGCACAGTATTTGATCTCCCAAATTGTGTAGTTCTTATATTGATTTTTTTATCAACACAGAACCGCATCAGATCAGCAGTGACAGAATATAATATCGGCCGCATATATGATTTTTCACTAAGCAATTTATGCAATTTATATTTCATCAAGTTTGTTAAAACATCTCGATAGATATCTTCTCCCTCCACCAACTTTATCATATCTACACTATAACTAAAATTGTTTTCATTACTAGGTTCTTCTGTAAAATAAACTCGATCCCCCTCAATCATCCTGATTGTGTATACTTTTTCTCTATTAATACACTCTTCCATTTGCGGTGTAAAATAAAAAGCGCAGTCAATGCTACCACCACCACTAACGCCGTATTCTGCTTCCATTTCTTCCCATGTTTTAAATCTTACTTTGTCACCTTTTAAGAATTGTATCTTCATAATATATTCCCTCCTTATTTTTAGTTAAACATAAGATAGGCTGTGACCCCTATCTTACGTGATGTTATTTGCTTTTCCCTTAAACAGCAGCACTGTTTGCCTTGACCACGACACTAAGTGTAGCCATACTATCCTCTTTAACGCCAAGGGCCTCAAACGTTTTTCCAAATTCTGTCTCCGGGATAATTCTGCCGTTAAGCTGCAAAACTGCGCCCTGCAAGCTAATGTCACGTGCTTTGATAGCATCTGCAACTGTTGTGTTCATGTTTTCCATTTCTGCCGGGAATCTGTTTGTATTTGTATTTACTCTAAGCTGGAACATCATAATTTCTTCCTTTCTCTTTTTGACTCTTTCGTCAAAAAATCACTTTTCTTGGTTTAGTGAGAACCGTATATTTTTTAGTTTTTATGATGCGGCTTTATTTTTACACCCGCCGCCATAGGTGTATTAATGATTTGCCTTTTGGGTTCCGTTGACACTATTCTGCAAAAATAGTATCTACTGCTTCAACATCTGTCTTAACCTGCTCTTCAAGCTTGTCAATGTGCTTGTTCAGGTTCACGATCTTAGCACCGTACAGACGTTTTACATCATCAAGTGATGTACCAACCGGCAACACAAATGTAGCGGCAAGGCAACCGTCTACAATTGTATTGCAGTAGATGCCGTAAGAACACATGCTTGCTTCTGTTGAACCAGACATAGCTACCTGACACAGGATATCATCTGTCTTTTCATCTCGCAGTACCATACCGCCGAATGCTTTGTCTTTCATTTCCTTCGTGATCGGTGTTACAACTGTCAGTCTGTTCTCTTCATAATTCACTTTCAACATAATTTCTTCCTTTCTCTTTTTGACTCTTTCGTCAAAAAATCACTTTTCTTGGTTTAGTGAGAACCGTATATTTTTTTAGAGCTTTGTATAGCTCTTCGTTTGTCTTGCACTGGTCAAGAAAAACGAACAACTATACAAATATGCGTCAGTGGCGAGGGATTTCCACTGACGCATATAGTCAAGTCCTATATGGACTTATGAATCATAATCATAAAATTCTTCTAACTCTTCTACGATAGTTTCATAAGCATTCTGCTTTGACATAAATGAGTTATAAGTACATATATATGCTGCCAATTCTTCGGCATCATCTCCCTTTATGGCCTTTTGAAGGAACTCCATATAGACTAATGACGAAACTAAAGCAAAGAACTTGTGAGATCTACAATACTCCTGCAACTTTATAAGATCACATTTTTTTTGCATTCTTTCAAATTCATAAAAAAATGAGCTAGTTTCTATAATCGCTCCACTTGGCGACTCAATAATACGCAACACTTCGCTTGCGTCTATATAGTTGCCTGAACCATCTGAGTAGTTAAAAATAAGCGTCTGCATGTATCTGACACTACCCTGAAATGTTCCTGTTAAACAATGAGATGTCTTGATTGCGTTGATGCAGTCTTTCGCATCTGATCTGCTGTATTTATCGTACATAGCTACCAATTTATACATAGGTTTTTCCATTCTTTGTCCTCCCTTACCTCAACCAAGGCCACCATTTTTGCAGAGTTTTTACGACTCCAGCAGGGTCGTAAGCAAAGCACAGCTGATCTGTATACCATGATGAGCCGTTGTAAATTTCTGCCTTAAAATAAAGCGCAGGCCGATTGTCAGCCAGCGTTTTTCCTACCACAATACGCCTGGTTTTTTCTTGATTCAAATACAGAAATTTATCTACAATAATTTCTGCGCCGTTGAGCACAGACGCAGAGAAGTCGTGTATTCTCTTTTTCGTTGCTAACGTCATCACAGTACCTCCTGCATCCACAAAGCGATGATTCTTACTAGTAAGCATGATGCAGCCATACAAGTCAAAAAAATCAGAGTCTGGATGAATAACACAAAATCTTCTCTGTCTTTTTGATGCTGTTTTCGCTTACGCCTGTTTGCAGCATATGAATCTGCCGGTTCTTTATGGGTAAATTCAATTACGTTTAACATTGTTGTATCCCTCAATCTCCTCTTTACATTCTTTTATTGTGTCACAGTGACAATAAATAGAGCCGTCTACAAAAAGAACGACCCAGTGATTCCCGAAGCGTTTATAAGTCATTGGTAGCACTTTACCCCTTATAATAAAAATGTGTTAGGTATAAATCCTGCGTTGTTCCAAGTGCACAGATAGTCGGTAGATGGCCGAAGTATTCTAGGCAGGCGTTATATTCTGATAGTTGTTTGTTTAGTCTGTTTGACCATTTTTCCCTGCGTTCTTCCGCACGTTTCGTGCTGTGTCTATTACACGTGCGCTTATCATTTTCCAGATAAAGCAGGCGGTCGCACAGACCGCAAAGCCTGTAATAACTGTTCATAAGCCTTGTAGCAGCCTGTATTTGAGTATCGTTTGGCTTTGCGTTTTTGCGTGCTGCTAGTGTATATGCCGACTTACGTCGTAGTTCAGCGATAGTCATACGTTTTACCTCCCTTTCTTATTTACCTTTATAGGCGCTATAAAACGGCTATAGAGTTGTATTCCCCATAGCCGTTCTAACCGCCCACAAAAAATCATTTATTTGCATATTGATACTTTTACAATGCGATCATCTTTGACGCTTTTCGTTCCCCGTGTATCAAATTTCACTTTTACTTTCTGCCCGCTTTTATATATAGGCATATAACAACGTTTTTTCTTGTTGTAATTCATGTATGGATTTCTTTTTGACTGTTTGTCAGGCAATAACCATTCTCTTCCGTCTTTTGTAACGATACACATATAGTCGTAATATATACCCGTTACTGTTCTGTACCTAGGTGATGCTTGTGTCTGCGTTGGCACCACCATGGCCGCAGCAAATACAGCCGCTATAAACATAACTATTTTCTTTTTCATTTTGTTTTCCTTCCTATATTTCTATGCTTTCATTGTTTTATTTACAAAATAAAAAGCACTATTCAAATTAATGAATAATGCTTAACTTAAATTACTTTTGGAATATTTTCAATAATAGGGCCAATCTCACGCAACACTGCTATAATTTACGATCGAAAATTCCTGTGCAAATTGTTTTGCTTGTGCCGCGATCTGTTCCAGCCGCTGGATAACGTCTCCCGTGTAAATGATTTCATTGCATTCTGTGCACTTATAACAAGGGACATTCCGCACAATTAAAAGGCAATTTCCTAGATCAGTCACACTTGTTGTATATCCTTTTTCAGCTTTTGCTCCACATTCCATACATAGCATGATTAACGCCCCTTCCTTATTTTAAAATCATTTTCCCATATATCAGGATTTGGGAAATATGCAGTTATTAAATATATAAAATTTGTGTCACAGCTTACTACTATATGAATATATTCAGCATTAATAGAAAATCCCAGTATCAAACAGCTCGGTAATGGCTTATCATCTTCATACTGTTTTATGACTTCACCTGTATTAATCCCGTTTATAATATCATCAATAGTTATATTGCGTTCGTATAAGCGAGAACGGGCATGTTCTGTTATTGCTATGTTTTCGGCATTATTTAATGCCTTTAATTGTTTTATCGTTATCATTTTACACCAACTTTTCTATTGATATTCATAATTATACCAGATTCCGCGACATTTTCAAGCTGACAATTTTTCCCGACAGAGTCGTCATTTTTATGGCGTCTGTCCATATGTAATAGTTTTGGGAGAACGCCAGGCATATTCTTTTTCACCTGCCGCGTTTCTGCACATGTCACCATAAATTGGGTGTCCGGAACTTCCACGGTCGTAATACGTTTTATTAACATTCTTAAGTGCTGTAATGCGCTGTTTACGGCCGTAAGGTACGTTTGTGGGTAACTGTACGTTTCGGATAGCATACCGGGTGCATGCCCCTATAAGGTTTAAATTATGGATATATTGATAAACTTGGTTGTATAATCGTTTATACCGGTCATACGGTGCTTTGAACCACCGTTCATTGCTGTACACGTACACAGTCAATGCACTGTGTACGGTTTGGGGGAATTGTGGTACTACGTACTTTATTTGTGCTTTATATCCTGTAAAGGTGCCGTAAAGTGCACCTTTAGGGATATTCCATCCGTGTATACGGACGGAATAGTTTTTTGCAGTGTTGTAAGCATATGCGTGGCTCATTCCATCTTACCACCTTTCGTCGTATTCCAATTATATTTTATACATTCCTCATTCTGTCTATCACATAGACAGAATGAGGTTGCGTGTTAATCGTTGTACGTCGTGATTTTGTTTTGAATTTTAGCACAGAGTACAGTCATGATAATATTACTCATTTGCTTCTGTTTTTGCCATGATTCAGTGTAAACGCCGTCTTTACTCAATTTCGGGGCATTAAAGTATAAGTGGTGAATAAGTGTCACCATATGCATATTAAAATGTACACGTGATGCATGATACACCGCGGTTTCTTCTGTCTTATAAAATTCACAGATTTTGTCCAGCTCGGATTTAAGGTCCTTTTTAATAGCTGTAGAAAGTGTCCCGTTATTGCGTGTTTTTTCCAAGAGTAACATGACAGATTCCATGTTACTTACTGGGAGACAAGATTTCCAGCCTACACTGTGAGAAATAAGCTGCAAATAGTTATCCTCAGTGTAAGTAGCAATTTCTTTTTCTGACAAGTTAAGACTATTAATCCTGTTATCCATATCAGTTTTACGCTCATTGACATTCTCGAGTTTCTCTTCAAGCGCCTTTTTTTCCGGAGCGGTGGTTGCTTTTTCAATGGCTTTTGCTGTCTTGTTAGCAATATCAATACATTGATTCTTAAGGGCACGGAGATTAAAATATATAATGCCTTTTTTAAAGTATTCGATGTTTTTGATCGGACGTACATTTAAAAGCAAGTTAGCATCATCTAAAGATAAGTCCTTAGATGACATTCTGGCGAATGCTACTGTAATATCGGTAGGTGCTTCTGTGATTGTTGCTGGAATGGTTGTTGTTTTTACTGATGTAGTTGTTGTGGTAGTTTTTGCTATTTTTGCCATAGTTATTCCCTCATCTTTCTCCCGTATATATTTGCGTACGGGTCGCATGTACTTTGTTTTTATGATCTCAGGTTGTCCTATCTACAAGATTAAGACAAGATAAGCTCAGATTATAAAGTAGTAGATTTGCGTACCGTGTTGCATCCTTGTACAATCAGGTACGGCTTTAGCTGTATAACATCATAAATACCAGTAGGGCGTATTGCGTATACAATCCTGTATACTTGCTCCTGTTGATTAGTATCAAATCCATAATACATAGGTCGGATGGATTTATGTGTATTTGTCATTGTGCGGTTGGTGGGTGGCGCGTGTGTTGTGGGTTAAGGTTGTTAATTAGTGATGCACCACCTTCCGGCGTGTACCTCTTTGGTACGATACCAAGATACCACGGTAAGTCTTTTTTGTCAACAGTTATTTTCAAAAAAAATCCAAAAAATTTTTTCGCCCCAAAATCAAACATACGTTCTGCATAATATCCCTATTTTGGAACATATGTTCTTTTATCTGACAAAAGTTTGGTAAATACTTATTTACGTAACTTTCGTTGTGTTTTTTCCCTTAAATTGTCAGACTTTTTGACCGCCGTATGTGTATCAAGCAACAAAACCGGGGGTGGGTTAAAACTCTAAAAGCCCTTATAAATACTGAATTTCTTAAAACGAGATCCACATACACACTCGCCCAAATTTTCACCCCCCTATCGCCCCCCTCCCCCACTTCCATCCCAAAGTATTTTTTCGAACATTTATTCGTTTTTTCTCCCCATTCCTACCTATTTTATATACGCACACGATAATACTTTATTTTGTTAAAATTTTAATTTTTTTTCATTTTTTCTCAAAAAACCGATTGACAGGCTACCAATCTGGTGTTATAGTATGCATCACAAACACTCCAGCTCCTCCAAAAAACATAACAGACGTTAGGAGGAAACGCACATTGACAATTTATCGCTACGAACTCATCAATCACCACATCACCTTTGTCTCCGCTCAGGAAGCAAAGGTTAATGAGACTAACTATAGTCTTCTCTCTAATCCGAACAAACGGATATCTAAAAATCTTATAGACCATATCAACCCCGAGGATAGTTCTCTGTACATGACAGAATACAACTTCCCCAAGGCTCAGAAACTTTTTTCCCACTACCTCAGAAACCAAGCAGAAGTTTATCAACATACAGCTGACCTTCTATTCAAAGAAGCAGCTCAATTAATGAAAATGAAGGAGAAATCATGAAGAATGAACAACATCTTTACGCAAACAATTAAAGACAAAATCAATGACATTGTATATATTTTTTCAAAAGATACAGTAGACACTATGGTAACTACCTGCTTCAGCAATCTTACATCAAAATTTACAAAAGAAATTACATCGAGATCATCTGAAGCTGTACAAGAATTAGAGCAATTTCTATATAAGATTGACCCTATAGAATTTAACAAACATGCATATAGACCCTCTGGTAGCAGATATCTGCTAGATCCAACACTAAAGGCTCACACTTGTTATTCTCTACTTCTTCCACAAAAAGTAGTTGCTGTAATCAGGAAAATCAATGAATACAATCTTACAATACTTCTTATAGGTAAAAAAGAAGCATTAGACCATACAACAGAAGTTATGAACGCATTTCTTTCTGGTGGTCTACACGAAGATTCAGCATCAGAAGGTATCAGGTATGTACATACTACTATGGCCCGTTTTACTGATACAGGAGATATAAAATTTTCTTCTTGGAAACGCACACCTATAAAGAGTATAGCAGAAATCATTACAGCTCAGGAAAATAAAGATAAGATCACTCACTACCTCAATAAATGGATTGATTCCGAGGAATTATTTGAAAAGCTCGGTATTAATCATAAAGTAGGAATCTTACTTTACGGTCCACCTGGCACTGGTAAAACATCTATGGCAAAGTACATTGCTTCTATGTTAAAAACAGATCTAGTAACAGTAGATATTTCTAACTTCCCATCACAGGTTCCTGATTTAACCCCAATAGAAGATAAAATAGATGATAGCGTATGCGTAGTCTTATTTGAAGACATTGATTATCTTTTTAAGGATATAGACGGAAATCAAGCAAAGATCAATGCTATGTTACAAACAATGGATGGTACAGGTTCTAATAAGAATTTTGTATATATAGCTACTACAAATGATATTGACAGTTTGAATGCTGCTATGATTAGAGATGGACGCTTTGATCTTAAGATCTTCATGGATAATATTCTTGATCTTGAGCAGGCAAAAAACCTGTGTAAAGTTTTGACTTTGTCAAAAGAGCAAACTGAAGAAGTATTAAAGAATATAGATATACCTATCAACCCTGCTACTTTGCAGAATTTATGTATTCAACGTTTGTTTAAAGATACGAATGAAGAGAACAAAATACATGATAGGTCTAAGAGTGCTGGAGAATCTATAGAACAAAGACTAGACTGTTATTTGTGATAGGTATCCATTGTTTTATGTTCGCTTATGTCTTTTCTGACGAAAAGAAATAAGCTCACAGTATTTTTCAATCGCTCTTCCTCTATTTGCTACGCAAATATCGGAAACCGCTCTGAAAAAAATTTTATTATATTTTTTATATCTTTTATTAAAAGGGATAGGGCTAAAAAAAGCAGTAAACTAAAGGGATTATTTTTCAATTTATTATATTTGTATTTCAGGAAGAAATCAGGTATAGAAGGATAAAATACCAAGTAAAACAAAGGATAAAATAGTTATTATAAGAGTGAAAATAAAACATAATAAAAATGGATAACACGCGTTAATGTGTGACATTTAATAAGTGATATTATTTAAAAAAGGAGAAAAAATATGGAATTTAATTGTAACGTACATGTAATAGATGCCATCATGGGAGCAGGAAAAACCTCGGCAGCTATTAACTATATGAAGAATGCAGATGAGTCAGAACGATTCATGTATATCACACCTCTCAGAACAGAGGTAGCTCGAATCATGAAGCAATGTAAGGAGAAGAACTTCCTACAGCCAGAGGAACGCTTTCTTACAGATACCAAACTGAATAGTATCAAACGTCTAGTAACAAATAACGAGAACATAGCTTCTACTCATGCTCTCTTCCACCGCTTTGACCGGGAAATGATTGACCTATGCAGATCGGAAAACTACACACTTATCATGGATGAGGTAACAGATGTTATCAAAGAATACGAACTGTCTAAGGAAGATTTCAAGATACTCCTGGATACGTGTGTATACATTGAAGAGGATACCCATCTGATCAAATGGCGAGATGACGCTATGGACTATACCGGTAAGTTCGCTACGGAGAAGCGCCTTTGTGATATGAACTGCTTAGCTTACTACGGTAACTCAGTCATGATGTGGTTGTTCCCCATCGAAGTATTCAACGCCTTCCGGAACATATACATCCTGACATACAAATTCGATGCACAGATCCAGAGGTACTACTACGACTACTTCGGAGTACCGTACAAGCATATGTATGTATACGGAGACTCACCAGAGACGTACTCATTTACTACCGATCCAGTATCATACGCTTCTAAATATGATTACCGGCAGTTGATTCATATCTGCGACAACCAGAAGCTGAATGCTATAGGTGATCTTACAAACGACCTGTCATATTCTTGGTTTGATAGAAATAAGAACAACACAGTTATCAAGAAGCTGAAAAATAATCTTGTGAACTACTTCAATAATATCTGCAAAGCCAAAGGTGGAGACATCATTTGGACCACATTTAAAGAATATAAGAATCACCTCAAAGGTATGGGGTATACCAAGGGATTCCTTTCTATCAACGCTCGGTCGATGAATGAATACCGGGACCGTCATTATGTAGCTTATGCAGCTAACAGGTTTCTTAATCCTTTCATTAAATCTTTCTTTTCCCAGCACAATATCACAGTAGATGAAGACGGTTATGCCCTCTCTGAGATGCTTCAATTTATTTGGAGGGCTGCTATCAGGAACGGCGAAGAGATTTATATTTATATCCCATCTGTTAGGATGCGTACCCTTTTGCAAAATTGGATCATGGAGGTGTCTGGAAATGATATTGACGAATAATAAAATAGCTGAGGCTTTAGATACCATCAAGGAAGTGTGCGCACAGTATTCAGACTGCTCAGAATGTGAGCTTTACTCAGATAGCAATGATTGCTGCCAATTTAAGATAGTTGACCCAGAAAATATGGAAATATTAGAGCCTGATAACGATACAGAATTTCATAGGTTCTTTGATTAGGAGGTTTTAAGAAGTGGAATTAGGTATTGAAAAAGACATCGTCGTTAATGGCAAACAATATAACGCAAAAATTGTTAGCTGTGAGGTCTTAAAGTTTGATATTGAGTACATTGTGGAAATAACCAACTGTTCAGATAGCGAAGAAATGTATTGTGCTGCCGTCAGTAATCCTATAGAGAAAGACGAAGAAGACCGAGTCATTCATAACTATATCTTAGTGATCAAAAAAGCGGTCGGTATTTTACAACTTAATCCGGAACCAACACCAGCCAATAAGCGTGCTTTGCAAAAACTCGCGTACTGGAACGGCAACTGCGACGTAAATTAAGTAAATGATCCTTAAGTGTATGTGGGCGGTGCAGGCTAAAGAATAGTGGTGCCCGCATAAACACCACTACCAAATCAAAGGAGATATTTTATGAATAACACTATCTACTGAACGATTAATCCTGCTTGTCTTCATAGAAGGAACTGTTGATTTCTATCCATCCTCGGAACAAGGACAGATGAAAATCTTTAGTTCTCTTATTAAGAATTCCATGAATTACAAAACAAGTAACTGCTAATCCGGCAAGCCCTATAAAAAACTCTTCCATAAATCCCCCCTCTTCTGTACAGTAACTCAGAAAGGTGAATGAACGTGGGAGAACTCCCAAAAGAATTGTTGTTCATAGATATGAATCCTTTCTATAGATATGTACTTTCATAAAAGATGCGCGGTATCCAGCCAAGCATACAGTCGTGCATCGAGTAAGTGCGCAACAAACTTACTACACATATACTTAAGTTCATTATAAAACAAAGGAGAGAAAATTAAAATATGATAGCTTCAAAAAAAGTAACGATAAATGGTGTGAAATATAAGGCATCCATAAGTATTAATGCGGAATATAAACTTAACCATAACAAACGACAAGTAGTTTACAATGTAGAATTTATTAGGAGGTCTCGATTGATTACGTTGCTATACTATGAAAACAGATCATATCTTGAGTTTGTAAGAGTAGACATAGGTGATCAAGAGGATGAAGACTATAAACGTATCATAGAGAAAGCTGTAGAACAACTGATGCCAAAGCTGGATAAAGAAAGACAAGAGAAAGAAAATGATATGAGTAAGACTAAAAAGCTTAAAGACTGGGATGGAGTTATAAATACGCACATAAAGGAGGAAAAGGTTGCTAGTAGACATAAACAAGATTAATGCAAACGACCGTATCCGTAAGGAATTCGGAGACATTGAAGAACTGGCTAAAGATATTCAGCTGAACGGCCTGATTAATCCACCTGTCGTCATTCCGGAAGAAGATGGAACGTTCACTCTTCTAGCTGGTGAAAGACGGCTTCGTGCTTGTAGGGTACTGGGATTCAATCAGATAGAGGTCCGTACATGGAGAAGTCTTAATGATGAGGAAAAACTGAACATTGAAATCTCTGAGAACGAGGCACGCAAGAGCTTTACTAAGACTGAACGTCTTGAGTATGCCAGCAGACTTAGTTTAATAGAGGTAGAGAAAGCTTTAGATAGAATGTTATCTGGTAAGGAGCAAGACCCTACGAAGAATTCTTCGGGGGGTATAACAGGAGAAGTCAGAAATATTATCGCCAAAAAACTAGGGATAGGTTCTGGTTGGCAGTACGAACGAGAGAAATTCATTGCTGAGAATAGAGACGCGCTGACACCGGCGGAATTTGCTGACTGGGATGAAGGAAGAATCAGTACCAACAAAGCTTATATGAAGATCAAAGCCCAGAAAGAGAAACTTGAGCAGGCAGTACAAGCATTACAAGAAGAAAATGAGCAGCTGAAAAATAGACCTGCTGCCATACGTGAAGTAGACCGTACTGATTATGCTTTAGCAGACAAGCAACGCAGTAAAATTATGCTGTTGGAAGAACAGCTGAAAGATATGACAGCAAAGAAGAACCACTATGAGAATTACGCCAAACTGACTGAAGAGGATGCTAAGAAATACAGACAGTTGAAGAAGGATATGGAAGTTTTAACCAAGCAAAGAAGTGAAATTACACAGCAAATCAATGCTGCTACTGAGCTATCTGGATTGGTGGTAAGGATACGGCGTGTTCTTGAAGAAGACCTTGCGCCAATCAAATACAAACGCTGTATGGAAGCGCTCGGAGATAGTGAGGTCGCCAGACAGAATCTCGCTGACATTGTATACCAAGTATCTTCTTGGGTACAGGAAATGGAACAGTATGTTCATATGCAACATGTAGATTCAATAATTATAGAAGAATAATAGAAAATATAGAGATTAAAGGAGAAAATTTATATGGCAAAAACAACAAACACTATCACAACAGCGCGTGCTACAAAGACACTGGAAGCTAAAATGCAGGCAGTAGAGGCTATGCAGAATAATATGATTCAGACGCAGGAAGTGATCATGCAAAATATTGCTGACGCACAGCAAGCGATTACTGCTATGGATGAACGGCTCAAGCATCAGGAAGATATAACTAATACACTCGGATTTGGGTATCACTCTAAAGAATTTACTAAGCTGAAGGCAACTTACCTGTCTCGTGTGCGTAATGATCTGCTCAGTCCTATGTCCTGTGGTGATGAATTCAAGGCCGGTAACTACTCTCTCGCTTGGAAACCATTCTTTATGAGTTGGATCAATCATGATATTTGTAGGCCGTTTGGGGTAAGTAAGATCGGAAACATTAAAGCAGAGGATTTTGAAGCAGCTATGGAGATTGCTCAAACTTGGAGGCCGTCTACTCATAAACTGCAGGACGCTCTTGAAAGAGTCAAAGCAATGCATTTTGTAAAACCGTTTGATGCTGATCGGTGGTCTGCATTCAGACATTACATGGCTGATACCAATGATGGTCAGATTAATCCGTGGGCATAAAAGAAACGCTTATGGCAAAAATCATAAGCGTCCTTAAGAAGAAATATCAAGAAAAGTACCTCGTGCAGATTTATTCTTTAGCTGTTAAACTCGCAATTTACTTCAAATTTAGAATGATCAGTTTCTAAATTTAAAGAAAATGATTTTGGGGCACGGCTAAACCCGCCATAAATCGTATACATAGTAACAAGGAATGCTACTATAAGTCGTATTGCTGCGAGTTTATACCTGTGATCTGGTTTCATCTCTCACCCCCTTTCCGATGCCGATCACATCAAGTTAATACATGGAAATTTTGATGAGCAGATTGCTCAGAATTGATTTGCACTTTGCAGTATAACTATCGGGTGGCGCGTAAGGTTACACGCGCAGTAACCTTCATCCGCTTGACAGTATAATACATGGGTAGCAATACGTCAAATTCAATAGTTCCTATTTACAATAAGGGATTGGGTAAAATAAACGCTTGAACGGAGTAAAAAAAATCATAAATAAGGAGTGATTACTTGGATAATCAAGGAATTAGAATACCGTCAGTAGATGCGAAGGACTTATATATAGCAAACCATCTGGTGGAAGAATCGCTAGAAGGTTACACCCTAACGCGTCGTGATGGGACAATCAATATGAAAAAATTTATAAACGTTCTTGATTATAGCTTGGATCTAATAAAGATTAGGCAGGTATATGACAGAGTTTACCGGAATAAACAGTTTTCATTTATAGCAAATGGTTATGAGCATACTACTAGAGTTATCAATGTAACTTTTAAGTATAGCGTGAAAGAATACAACAGGATCGGGAACAATATCTATGTCAAGAACGGATATAGATTAGACGAAGATCTACCTGATACCGGGGTATTGATCAAAGATGGAACCTTGATTGCTATTAAGGTAGATACTAAAGTTAAAGAACCGGTAAATGCCTGTTATCTAGGGAAAAATTTTAAATATGTAGATGGTAAATACCAGACGAGTTACATCAATACTGTGATGAATGTTTCACAGCTAAGGCAGGAATTGTATTCCAACGGATTCTATTTTGAAGGAGTTCATTACGTCAGATTTAAACGTTCGTCAGGATCAAGTCGTGTAGGTAAATGTTTGTTCATTGATGAGCGAATGTATCCGGTCATGCATAAGTTTGATATGCATGGGATTAAGATAAACCGAGGACAACCAGTTGATCTTGCTGCTCTCGAAGCGTATATGGCTCTTACACTCAGTTCTATTATAGATACGATAGAAATTGATCCGGCTTCAATCTTAGTGATTGATGATTATGATAGCGTTTTTAAGGATAACGTAGTTGCTACCAGATCTGTTGATGGTAGGCTAATGACCGGCGAAGAAGAAATTACTGTCTCAAACTCTATATGGGACGGTCAAAGTTTAATAGATGTATCTATTATGGGAGAATACTCATGTTATGGTATGATCCTCCTACGGAATCATTTCTTTAAGTCGTGTGCATTCAACACAAATATCCAAAAATTTTTTACAGATAACGGTATCATAAGTGTAGAACAGCTGAATGGGGTAACGTTAGCTACAGACGTAAATCAAATTAAATTGATTACTACGCCAAGTAGCATTAAATATACGAAGTTCGGAAGTATAAAAAAATGGCTGAGATCTACCGGTTCTACATTTGGGGTTGTAAAACATGAGAAAAAGACCCACTTCTTTGATGGGCGTATGGTCCAAGTACATTATCAACTGTTAAACACACTTCAATTCTCATATAACGAAATGTATGAATTCTTAAAACCTTCCTTATATTATATGGATCTGTTAAAAACCGAACCTGCAGTATTACGGCATCACATTAAACTCCCAGAAGACTCTGACATCAGGATGAGCAAGACTTTGAGCAAAAACGATATTGTCTTTCAGCTTTTGGGTATCAATGAACACTTTACTGACACAAAAATGTACTGGGAATTTTGCAAGAATACCATTGCAGCATATAAGCAGAATTTGATGTATGGACATGTATTAGTCAAGGGCAACTATTCTACTCTCTTTGGGAATCCATTAGAAATGCTGACACATTCTATTGGACAGTTTGATGGTAATAGCTGCTTGGGTGTAGGGAATGTATGTAGTAAGAGGTTTAAGAACAGGGAGAAATTACTTGGAACGAGAAGTCCGCATGTATGTGTCTCTAACATTCTATTGTGTAATAACGTACACAATAGTGATATTGATACATATTTTAATCTTACAAATGAAATTGTCTGCATAAATAGCATCAAAGAGAATATTTTACAGAAATTAAGTGGCGCAGATTTTGACTCGGACACGATGCTATTAACCAATGATTCTCTGCTTATTTCTATAGCAGAGAGGAACTATGACAAGTTTAAAGTATCTACAAGTGCCGTTGAATCTACTAAGACACAAAGATATTACACTCCTGAACAACAGGCTGATCTTGACATCAAGACATCTGTAAATAAGATCGGCGAAATCGTAAATTTATCTCAGGAGCTGCAAACTCTGATGTGGCATAAGCTGAATAATGGAGCAAGTTACGAGGACATCAAGGAGTTGTATTACGATACTTGTCAATTAAATGTAATGTCTGGTTTGGAAATTGACTCAGCAAAAAAGGAATTCGACATCAATAATGAGTATGAGCTACGGATGTTGCGTGATAAGTGGATGCGAAGAGATCATAAAGGGCGTTATATTAAGCCTTACTTCTTTGGTCATGTCGATAAAGTAAAAGGGTTTTATAACAAAGAGCGTAAGAATTATCTCAAGCATGATACTTCTATGGATTATCTAGCAGACATCTTGTCTAAATATAAAAGTCCAAGGATCAGGCGTAAGCCGGTCCACATTTCAGAGATCCTTACTCCAATAAATGTACTGCGTCCAAGCAGAAGACATATTGAGAGAATCTTGTACGAGATCTCACAATTCAAAAAGACTTCCTATTATATATGGAGTGAATACACGGATAGTTCTGACCAATACCAGTTTTATTTACAGGCTGAAAATGAACTGATAGATTCTATTAACAAAAGTGATTTGAATCTGGAAACATTGTATGCGCTAATAAGGAAGCTTGAAGATGGTGATAACTCAGACTTTGTGCTAAAGATCCTATTTAATATAGGAAACAATCAGGCTTTCGAGTTGTTAAAACAGTCAACTACAGGGATTAGTTTACTTGAAGAAGATCCTGATGGGGACATCTCATTATACGGAATAAAATTCAAAAAAATACAAAAAACGGCCTAAAAATGTACAATATTTTTTTTGAAATGTTAAAAATACGCCGTAATTATACGGGTCTTTTAGGCATTGCTTAAGAGACCCTATAGGAAAGACTAAAATAATCATGCGCATAGCGCAAGGAAAGGATATGAAAAATGGAAAAAGAAAAAATGCTGGTCACAAAAGCTTTAAATGAGCTTAAGTTGTTGGATGAACGTATTCGTAAGGAAATTATGAACAGTTCATTTGTTGCTACTGCTAAGATTGTGGAAAAGAAAGTAACACCGAATTGTACGAAGGATGAATTTAATGCAAAAGCAAAAGCCACATTCCAGTCAATTAATGATTTGATGGATAGGCGTGCAAGAATTAAGGCTGCTGTCGTAGCATCTAACGCTGTTACAAAGCTTCAGATTAATGGTACTGAGATGACTGTTGCGGAAGCTATCGAACTTAAGACAAGTATTACCTATCAGGTGCAGTTGCTGAATACTATGACAGCTCAGCTTAATAATGCCCGTAAGGAGTCTGTCAAAAATAATCTGGCAATGGAAGAAAAAATTGACAGATATATCGAGACTATGCTTGGTAAGGAAGCAAAAGGGAAGAAAGAGGATTATTCTGAGATGATTGATCCGATCAGAATAGCAAATGAGTACGCTCTTGTGGATCCGCTTGACGTAGAAAGTAAAATTGAAGAATTGGAACATTGGATTTCCGGATTTAATAGTGAAGTGGATGCGGCTCTTCAGATTTCCAATTGTATAACTTGGATTGAATTCTAATTAGAAGCAGTGGATTGATGCCACTCTTCTATATATAAAAAATATTGCACGGTTATGCGAAAACTATAAATTTACATACGCCTCTTAATGCGTTAATTAAGAAACCAAAACATTCTGTGAGAAGGATAAAGATGTAGGCAGGTGCTTTGGATCTGCCTACTGGACATAATCTATTATAAAGAAGGAAAGCAATATAGTGCTTTCAGCAAGTGTGATGGAATGTTCAATGGTAACATGCTCAATCTTCCAATTCTTACTTAATTAATTCTCTTAATGTTAATTAAGCAATTGTCTTATATCAATCTTCGATAAAACCCTATGTACATTGGTTAGAGAGTTTATGTAATTATCTCATAGTTGTCCTTTAGGCTGTATAGTCGTGCAATTTATGGGTGAGTAAACCGTTAAGGAGACGGGGCAGACTGTAAATCTGCTGTCATTACGACTCGAGTGGGTTCGATTCCCTCCTCACCCATTAACCCTGCGTGTACTATTTGCTGAATTTGTTTCGCAGTGTGCTCCTTCCTTTCCATAAAAGGTCAGTTAGCAGGGTGCTGACCGTATTGAGATGTAGTTCAGTTTGGTTAGAACGCGCGATTTGGGATCGTGAGGTCGTCGGTTCGAATCCGGTCATCTCAACTGCGGGTTATGCTGGAGAGGATCCACAATAGGCTCATAACCTATGTACACAGGTTCGAATCCTGTACCCGCTATTTGTATTACTATCTATTGAATGTACAACAAGATCAAACTCTCTAAATATGGTTGCGTCAAAAGTAGGTAGGTAGTAATACAAAATATGGTAGTGTGGCAGAATTGGCAAATGCACTTGCCTGCTAAGTAAGGGTCTTGTAAGAGACATGTGAGATCGAGACTCACCGCTACCGTTTCTTCATACAAAAGATTGAAAATATGCATTATTACACTACTTTCTGTCGGTATGGCGTAATTGGCAGGCGCATCGGATTTAAGCTCCGATGGTCACAGACCGTGCAGGTTCGAGTCCTGTTACCGACATCTGCCGAGTGAATCAGAGCGGCCTCTGAGGCGGTCTTGAAAACCGTATGTACGCGAAAGCGTATGGGGATCGACACCTCCGCTCGGCGTACGCGAGTATGGCGGAATGGAAGACGCGCTAGTCTTAGGAACTAGTGGGCAACCGTGTGAGTTCGAGCCTCACTACTCGTATTACGGGTATCTAATTTTGATAGATACTCCTACTGTTAAAAAATTAAGCCATTGGTGGAAATCATGTATAGGGTAAGCTCCTATCACACCACTAATGGAGAGATGGCAGCAAAACGCTGCCTATACTCTCCTATTATGCTCCCTTCGTCTAACTAGGAAAGGACACGACCCTTTCAAGGTCGTAATGTCGGGTTCGAGTCCCGCAGGGGGCATCCTCCTTTAAAGTTTAAAGGTTGTTGGGTCGCCCCCAACTGATGTGAGCGGTCGTGGTATACCCTTACAAAGAATGACAATGACTTCGGTACATGTACCGAAGTAAACCACACACGTGCCTGTAGCTTAGTTGGTAGAGCAAGCGGCTTTTAACCGAGAGGTCGGGGGTTCGATTCCCTCCAGGCGCACTATCTTCCTATTATAATAGGAAGAAATTCACACAGAAAGAAGGAGAAATTATCAAACTTATCGGGAAACGAGAGTTAAACGTACTGATCCAAAAAGGGTACGTTGACAAGTCAAAGTTAAACGGTGTCACTGTTACTTCGAAAAATAAGAACGCCAATGGTAAGAGGTATTATGCTGTCGATACCCTTGCTTTTACAGCATGGAGTATTCTTGGTCTTAATCCTGATGATAAGGATTTCCAGCGGTGGAAAGCACGAAATAATGCTAAGCGCTCAAAAGGAAAAAATTATCATAAGAAAAGGGATTCATAATGGACAAAGAAAGGCAATTATTTTTTGACACAAATGCATTATTAATACTACAAGAAAAAGCATTCCATCAAGGTCATTTCTTTATATCACAACAGACACTTCAAGAGATTGAAAGTATCAAAGTAAATTCTCATAAAGACGCAGATGTGAAATGTAAGGCGCGCAAGTGTGCTAAGCTGTTAGACCAATATCATGCAGACTATACTGTTGTCCCCACCTCCTTAGATATTATCAACAGTGTATATGATATGAATCTTGAGATAAGCCCAGATGCAATTATTATTGCTGCTGCTAAGAGTGTAGAGAGTAATACAGGCTTACCGATCACATTTGTTTCTGAAGACGTCGCTGCAAAATGTTTAGCCAGATCGGTTGGCAAGCTACAATTTGTTACAGGTGTAGACGAACTTATTGTAGAAAAAGAAGTTTATACTGGATACAAAGAGGTTGTTCTTTCAGACGAAGAAATGAGCGATTTTTATTGCAACCTGAATGTGAATAAGTTTGGCTGCCTGGAAAATGAGTATTTGATAGTGAAGAAATCTGACGGTGAGATTGTCGACTATAAGAAATGGAATGGATGTGAGTACAAGGCTTTATCTTATAAGCAAATTAATAGCCACTTTATGGGCAAAATCAAGCCTAGGAATGCACAGCAAGTTCTAGCATTTGATATGTTGCAAAATCCAACTGAGACAATCAATATTTTGTCTGGAAAATTTGGAAGCGGCAAAGATTATATAATGATTGCTAATGCATTAAAGCTTATAGAAGATGGTAAATTTGAGAAAATGCTTTATATTAGGAATGCAATAGGGGTAAAAAATGCAAATGACATTGGATTTTTACCTGGTTCTAAGTTAGAGAAACTACTGCCCTATGCCATGCCCTTGGCTGATCATCTGGGAGGACAAGCAGGGTTGGAAATGCAAATGTTACAAGGTTCTATTGAAATTGAACATTTAGGATTCATGCATGGCAGAGATATAAAAAACACAATCATCTATGTAAGTGAGGCAGAGAATCTCACAAAAGAACATGTCCAATTACTTATTGGTCGAGTTGGAGAAGGTTCTGCTTTATGGATGAACGGAGATTTTAAGCAGACTGACAGTGAAATTTTTATGATGAATAATGGGTTATTGTCTACCGTACAAAGACTTGCCGGTCATAAAAGATTTGGTTATATTCAGTTACAAAAGACTGAACGTAGTGAAACTGCTGCTATGGCAGATTTGCTGGATTAAAAATTGTAAACACATTTATCAGAATAGTAGCTACTAAAATACCAGAAGCAGAACTGGTGCTAAAACTGCAACTCTATAAAAATATAAGAGGTTAATTGATGAAGAAAGACTTATTTTTCAGTGAATTACCCGGACCAGAGGATACTACTATAGTAGAATCATTAATCCGACATTACTTAGATGAACGCATCCTGATTTTTAATAATACAGTGGACGTGGATATTTTGGAAGATATTACGCTGCAGATTATAAGATTTAATCATGAAGACAAAGGATTGCCTGTTGATCAGCGCAAGCCAATCAAGCTTTACATTCAGTCGCCTGGCGGCGATATGGTATCTGGTTTCAACCTAATTGATGTAATTGAAGCTAGTAAAACACCCGTCTATACAGTTTGTATGTCTAACTGCTCTTCTATGGCATTTTACTTATTCATTTCTGGACATAAACGCTATGCTTTTAAGAATTCTATCTTACTAAACCATGATGGTGAAATTTCATTAAGCAATTCCAACGCCAAAGCAAAAGATACGTTTAAATTTTTTGAAGAGATGGAAGCAAGATCTAAGGATTTTGTCGTTAGTCATACAGCAATTACACCTGAGTTTTACGACTCAATTTATAACAAAGAATACTTTATGTATGCCAATGAGGAAGCCAAGGAGCTTGGCTGTGTAGATTATATCATTGGAGAAGATGTCACCCTGGATGAAATACTCTAGGATAAAAATTTTTTTAAAAAATGAAATCAAAGGAGATTTAAAATTATGAACAATACTAAGATCACTATGAACGTAAAAGAATTTGTTAGAGCCGTTGCTCTCACAGCAGGAAAGACACAGAAGGAAGTAGCAGAACTGCTGAATGTTATGGATGAAGTAGTAAAGGCACAGCTGGCGCAGGCAAGACCGGATGCAAAAGTTGAGGTTAAAATCCTTCCGTCTGGATTATCTCTAATCTCTGAGTTCGTTGAGTCACATGAGGCACGTAATCCGGCTACTGGTGAAACAGTTAAGGTTGCTGGTAAAAACAGAGTGAAGGCTAAGCTGTATTCTGGTATTAAAAATTCTGTGAACGCGTAAGGAGAAACAATGGCAAAGTCAAATCGTACTGTTACATACACAAAAGCTACAATCAACCTTGCAGAAGGAACAATTACAGAACACCTGAAAGATGGTGACAATGTTTATTATATTGATAAGCTACTCGAAAGTTGGGACGGTGTTGATGGTATCAGTATCCGAATTACGAAAGATGAAGAACTTCCGAGTGAGGAATAGTCACTTTGGACCTTAACAGGAATAGTAAAGAAACGGACGCGGAGTTTATGCTCCGCGTTTGTGCTTTAAAGGATGAAATCGGCACATGGGAAGATGTGGCCAATATAATAAACAAGGAACTTGGGCAGTCTTATACGGAAAGTACATACCGTAAACGTTACAAACGAGAATGCCAAAATCAACTGGAAGATACTGTTATTATAGACATGGAAAAAGCAGAAAAGATCAAAGCACAGACATTAAATCTTGAAAGGAATCGCTTTGATAGAAGCTTGTACCGTCAGCAGCTGTATTATGAACAAATTAAGGATACTATTGAAACGTTGCCACTTCCTACTTTCAGGGTACCGGTGGAACATAATTGTGTTGAGCACAGTGACATGCAGTATCTCTTAACGTTGGCTGATGTCCATTACGGAGCAAATTTTAAGAGTGAAAATAATGAATACTCTACTTTGATTGCAAAAGAACGGTTTGAATTATTGACAGGAAAAATGATAGATTTCATTATTACCCATAATGTTTCTATATTAAATGTTGTATCGCTCGGTGATATGATACAGGGGATTTTACGTGTAAGTGATATACGTTTAAATGAAACTTCTATTGTCCGTTCTACTGTTGAGGTAAGCCGCCTGATAGCCATGTTTTTGAATGAACTATCTGGTTATGCAAAAATAAGATATTACCATGCACCACAAGCAAACCATACGCAGATTAGGCCGCTTGGGACTAAAGCAAATGAATTGGCTAACGAAGATATTGAGTATATTATAGGTAATTATATACGCGACCTATGTATCAATAATAAAAACATCAAAGTGGTATTAGCTGAAGAGAACAAGCCGTATATACGTATACCTATTCATAAATATAATATCTTAGCCATGCACGGACACCAGGTAAAAAATATAGATACTGTAATTAAGGATTATACATCGCTAACAAGGGAATTTGTAGATTACCTATTCATCGCACATCTGCACAATAATAAGTGTATATCTGGTTACGAAGGCGTAACACACGATGCGGAAGTTTTCGTAGCACCTTCATTTGTAGGCTCATGTCCTTATAGCGATTCTATCTTAAAAGGTACAAAATCATCTGTAAAAATTTACGGAATTGATTATATTTATGGCTGCACTGAGCAATATAAAATTATCTTAAATTAATTTTTGATAAGACTATGAAAAGAAGTTTTAGAAAATAAGCATAGCGTTTTGTCGCTGTGCTTATTTTTTTGATCGGGGTGATTAATATAGCAACACGAAAACTCACTACTACTACAAAGGAACCCAAAAAACCTATAGCTGAAGTAAGAGCAGAAAATGAAAAACTACAAAAAGAAATCGAAAAATTAACCACAGATCTTGAGAAAATCCGGAATGGTTATTACTGCCATATGTGCGGCAGATTTCTAAAGGCTGATGCATTTTATCAAAGTACAGATCCGAGACTGGCTTCTGGCCATGCACCCTACTGTAAAAAATGCATAACAGCACTGGCATGTAGACGTGGACACGATGGTGTGCTGCAAGGGCCAACAAAAGCATCGGTTATGCTGGCACTAGAATACGTAGATAAGCCATTCATTAGCACACTGTGGGATGCTAGTTACTATGAATCAATGAATGTGAATACTACAAAAGCCACAGCGAATATTTGGTCAAACTATATTAAAAATGTGTCTATGCGTAATTATAACGGAATGCGTTGGAAAGATGGCGATATATTTAAGGGTAACACACAGCTTGGTAAATTGGACGCTGCTCTCCCATCTGAACTTGAAGAAGAGGAATTTGAGAAAGAACGGCAAGCTAGGCTGGCTGCCATGGAGGAATGTGAGATTAACCGTAGGGATGTTATTGCTGCAATTGGTTATGACCCGTTCGCAAATTATCCTAATTCTGCTGATAAACCTATGCTTTATGCAAGTTTGATATCTTTTATAGATGAGGATGCAAAAGATGATGGCATGAAAATGAGGGCTATCATCCAGATCGTAAAGACCTATAACCAGATTGAAAAAATAAACGATACATTGGATCGTTATGTGAATGATGCATCAGAGTTGCCAAGTAACATTCCATCCTTGGATAAACTGAGCGGTGTAGTTGCCCGTTTGAATAATGCAGCAAACACACTAGCAAAAGAGAACGGTATTTCAGTCAACAACAATTCTAACAAATCAAAGGGAGCTAATACCCTGTCCGGGAAAATTAAACATTTGTCCGAAATAGGATTCAGAGATGCCCAGATAAATACTTTTGACTACGAAACCTGTGAAGGTATGCGTCAGGTGGCTGAGCTGAGTGAAAAAGCGAGACATCTACAAATCGGTTATGATGACAACATTGCTCAGGAAATTAAAGACATAAAAATAGAACTTGTAGAGAAATTGACGAAAGAACGTGACGCAGCGTTAGAATCCTTGCGTCTGCTTTTGGTTGAAAATATGGATCTAAAAGATACTTTAAAAATATCCCAAGGTGCTTAATTATGGGATTAGTGTTAAATGAAAATGGCCTGTATCTTCCAAGCGATTATGAGATATATCAAAATCCTAACCTATATAATATGACCACGCGTATGCAGGATCAGTATAAGCGTTGGTGTGAGTTCATTCAATGGGGTAGGCGGAATCCTGTGTTCTTTGCTGAAGAAATTTTCGGTGTAGAATTCATGGACTACCAAAGATATATTTTTATGATGAGTTGGAATACTCCGTACGTAGTATGGTGTTGTAGTAGAAATTCTGGTAAAGCTCTTGATTTAAACACCAGGATCCCAACCCCTACAAGTGATAAAACAATGCGCGATATTAAAGTTGGAGACTACGTTTATGATGAAAATGGCAAGCCTACTAAGGTGGTAAATACGTCTCCAATATTTTACAATCATAACTGTTATGAAATTACTTTTTCCGATGGAGAAAAAATTGTTGCTGACGAAGATCATTTATGGCATGTACGTGTGCATGGGAATAGATTTAAAGTTATAAACACCAAAGAAATGTATGATACTTATTTACTTCCTCCACGCAAAGACTTACAGTCATGGAGATGTACTTGGAAAGAATATCGTTATTCTGTTCCATCGCCAGGACCTATACAGGTTGAAGAGAAACAATTACCAATAGATCCGTACATATTAGGTTTGTGGCTTGGAGATGGAGCATCTGCACATGGAAATATAACATCTTCTAATAAAGATTATAAGGATATGATAAGATGCATAGAACAACGAGGTTATAAGGTGTATTCAGTCACTAACGATCACGGCGATAATAAAAGGATAACAATTCACAATGCTGACGACGTGCCGTTACTAATTCTGCTTCGCGAAAATGGGTTACTATTAAATAAACATATCCCAGATGAATATTTACATGCTTCAATTCAACAGCGTGTGGACTTGTTGGCCGGTTTGTTGGATACAGATGGATACATATCTAATGATGGTAAAAATAAATGTGAATTTGTACAGAGTAAAAAACATGCTTCTATAATATATGGTGTTTCATCGCTCCTTACTTCTTTAGGAGTGAAACATCAAATCAAAGAAACTCTTAAAAAGTGCAATGGAAAATCTTTTGAAACATTGCGCATTCATTTCAGATTAGATAACTCTCAACAATATTTCCGCTTAAGTCGTAAAAAGAACCTATTAACTGATTATATGCATATCAGATCACAATACAAGTCAATTATATCAGTGTGTCCTGTCAAGAGTCGTCCAACTAAATGTATAATGGTTGATTCTCCATCTCATCTATATTTGTGCGGAGAAAAAAATACAGTTACTCACAATAGTATTATGGGTTCTATCTTTATTATGACTAAAACTCTTCTGATCCCAAATCACACGACTTACATCTTATGTGGTGTAGGTTCTCAGTCTATTGAGCTTTTCACCAAAATTGAAAAGTTTGTCTATAACCAAATTCCAAGTTTCTTAACATTAACCGATGTGTATCAAAGTGAAGTCGTAAAAAATGCAGCAACAGGGAATGGATTTGTCCATAATCCATCTTCTTATAAATTTGAACTGTATAACAACAGCCGCGTTTTCACACTGAACGGCGCAGTCGACAATAACAGGAGTAAACGTTCCAATCTAAACTTTTATGATGAAGCAGGCTTCGTTGGTGACGAAGAGTTATTTACCACATCTGAACCTTTCTGTGCACAAAGTTCGAAATTCCGTCTCGGTACTAACTTAGATGATAATACGTTGAAAGCCCAGCCATTGCCTTTTGCAAATCAGCTTATCTACGCCTCTTCTGCCGGTCGTACAGACCAATACTTTTTCAAGAAATATAGGGAAGCTTCGCTCCGTATGGATGCTGGAGACAAAGACTACTTCTGTGCAGACATTAATTCTGACATGGTTATTAAGGCTACAAAACACGGAGTTCCGCTGCCTGAGCCTCTTCTGACACAGGAAATCATTGATTCTCGTATGCGAGAAGATAAAGAAGCAGGTCTTCGCGAGTATGGAAATATTTTCACAACAGAAGGCGGTAATGGTCAGATTATCCGAAGAGCTTCTATTATCAAAAATTCACATCCTATGCCACCTGTACTATACAATACAGGGGATCCAGATAAATTTTATAGCATTGCATACGATCCAGCTCGTCAGCACGATAACTCTATCATAGCTATTGGTGAATATTATCAGGATCATGAAGGCTGGAAAATGAATTTAGTCAATGTTGTATCTCTCATAGACGTTATGAAAAAGAAAAAGACACCTATTGATACGCCAAATCAGATTAAAATCTTAAAGCAAATTCTTGCAGGATATGTTCCTTCACAAGACGCTACATATGACAGCTTAATCTCGCTATTGGTTGATGCTGGATCTGGTGGAGCCGGTGTCCCAATTACAGACTTTTTATGCGAAGACTGGGTAGATGTTGACGGTAATCCACGTAGAGGATTAATTGATCCTGAATTCAATGACGGAGATCAGAAAAGATTCCCTGACGCTGTCAAGGATAAACTACGCCTTATATCTCCTATTAAATACAAGTCTGAGCTTTTTGAATCGTTAATTAAGATGATAGATTCAAATTTAATCAGTTTCCCGGAGGAGTATTCTGGTAAGGGTTACATTGAACTGATTTATGAAGTAGATAAAAATAAAGTCAAAACATTGAGACAAAATTACCCTACAGAAAAAGAAGAAAAAGAATTATCCAAAAAGGGAAGCAGCGTGATTACAGAAACACGGTATCTCACTCTTGATGAGGAACTTGCATTAAAACAAATTAATGCAGCTAAAACAGAATTGGTGAATATTTATAGATTTGAACAATCTTCTGGCAAGGACAGATTTGACCTTGCACCTGATAAGGCTCGTAAGTTGCATGATGACCGTGCATATTGTATTGCTCTACTTGGATGGCAGCTGGCTCAGCTAAGGAGATCGAATATTGTAAGTAAGAAGAAAAAAACTGAAAATAAATATGACTTTTTCGCGATCAGGGCACCAAAAAAAGTCACCCGTTTTTAATTTTTTTGATTTTTAACAAAAATAGGCGGCTAAACGGACACTCTCCCCATATCGACCGCAAATAATATCCAGCCCTTATTACCGCAAAATAAGTATCAGTCAAGAGACCTTATAGGATAGGATATTCATTTTTATATTAAGAAAGGAGTGATCGTGTTTGGATAAAAAAACTGTGCAGGTTAATACATCACAAGACCGTCGCACAATCAATTACAGTAAATTAAAAGAAATTATGCTCCAGAATGTATCCAGAGCTAAAACGAAAACGTTCACTCAGTATACGAAGGATTTAATTAAACAATATCTTAGAAATCCGTACAGCAACATTGATAACATCAGAGAAGTTTCAAGATTCCTGATGCGGAATTCGATGATTTATAAAAAGATAATCTCTTATTTTGCCCAGATGCCATTATTTACTTACAACGTGATATACAAATCTGATTACAATAAAAGTATTAACCAGAGTAAGTTTTTGAAACAGTATAATGACATTACTAAAAAATTACAGGGAATCAACATGCGTAAAGAGTTCTCTATTGTAATTGGGACTGCTTTAAGAGATGGAGCATATTTTGGTTTCGTGTATGACAACGATGGAGATGGCTTCTTCTTATATGGACTAGACCCACGTTATTGTAAGGTATCTGGTATTACTGAGGATGGAGAATACATTTTTTCATTTAACGTATCATTTTTTGATCAAGGTAATAACATAGAGTACATTGAAGGCGTAAATGGAAATACAGACGGTATATGGGATGATGTATTTGTAAAAGGATACAATGATTATAAATTAAACGGCCGAGATTTTATGTGGGTTGAATTGCCATTTGAAAAAACTTTATGTTTGCTAACTGATGATGATCCAGATATGCCATTACCATATTTTTTACCAGTATTCATTAGCTTACTAGATTTACTGGATTTAGAACAAATTCTAGCGTCAAAAACTGAGCTGGAAAATTATGTCTTATTACTTAGTAAGATACCTCTAATCCCTAATACCGGCGAAGTTGATGATTTTGCCGTGTCACTGGAGTTGGTAGAATTTATACAATCCATGATTGATGAAGTTGTTCCTGATTTAGTGGGAACTGCTTATTCTCCATGCGAACTGGAAGTAGTCAATTTTAACAAGTCTAATACTACAGATGACACAGATAAGTTATCGCAATCTATGAACAATTTATTTTCAAATCTTGGTATTTCTAAGCTTGTTGTGTCATCCGGAAGCTCAACAAATAGTGCCGGTCTCAAGTACAGCATCCAAAACGATGAGTCGCTGGCATTGAGATATGTAGATAGACTCAACAGTTGGATGAATGCTTATATTAAAGCAAACTATTCTGATCAATTCATGTTTAAATTCCACAGAGTTACTTACTTTTCTGAAAAAGAATACATCAACACCTTAAAAGATGTCGCGACTCTTGGCCTCCCTGTAGCTATCGACTTGGCTACCGCGATTGGGCAAACTCCGTATGAAATGTTGTGTTCTACTGTTATGGAAAATGCCCTTGGGTTTAAGGATGGCATTTGGAAGCCTCTTGATACAAGTTATACACAAAGCGGTGATGATAAAGGTGGTCGTCCTCTTACCGATGACAGTGATTTGACTGATGAAGGTATGAAAACACGGGATGGTGAAAAGAATCTCACCACCAAGGAAGGAAAATAAAAGGATTTTATGAAACAGAAAAAATTTATTATTACAATGGATAAAAGGGCTGCAGATGAATTGATATCTAAAGGTTTTATCTTGGTTAGTTACTCAGATAACACTTTTACTTTTATGAATTCTAATCAGGAACTCTTTTCTCAAGATACAAAAAAGAATATACACTATACCGATAAGTTATACGTATAGCGTTATAACAAATAACCAATGGAGGTGGAACGTTGAATAGAAAAGCATTGACCTTACAGGACCTATACTCTTTCTACTTAACACACTTCTCTTCTAATGCAACTTTTAGCGCTAAAGATGCAGGCTTCCAGATTGCAGTTCAGGATAGTGACCTCGCACATTTTGATTCAATCAAAATAGAAGACGGTTTGATGTTCCTTAAGTTTAAGGTATGTCATATTGATACAAATCGCAATGGCTCACATATTTCAGAAGAACACATGATGAGCGCTATGCCTACATTAAAATACCGCCCTGTATTAGCTTATATTAAAGAAAATGAGGCCGGTGAATTTGACTTCGACTCTCATAACATGACCATCAATGAAGATGGAACTGTTGATTATGAAGAAGGACAGGTTGGTGCGTTTACGGCTGACGAACCTTTCTTAGAGTATGACGAAGAAGCAGATAAAACGTATGTAATTGCATATGCTGCTATCCCTACTGATTATACTAAAACAGCAGAAATCTTGGAACGTAAGAACGGAACCAAGGTCAGCTGTGAATTGTGTATTAATGAAATGTCATACGATGTTAAACAGAAAGTCCTTAATTTAACAGACTTTTATTTTAATGGGGTTACGTTGCTTGGTGAGCATGTAAAAGAAGGTATGCAAGGTAGCCGTGCAGATATTACTTCTATTGAAGAATTCAGCGCTGATAAGAATAGCATGTTTGCTGCCGAAGAGAATAATACAATGATTAAGCTGTTGGAGGAAATTAATAATAAATTATCCAATCTTAATACACAGTTTCAGGAGAAAGGAGGCAAGGATTCGGTGAAGTTAGAAGAATTATTAGAGAAGTATAATAAAACTGTTGATGATTTAGATTTTGACTATGAAAATATGTCAGATGAAGAATTGGAAACTAAGTTCGAAGAACTGTTTGCTAAAGATCCAGATCCGGAAGACCCGAAAGACACCGAAGATTTCAAAAAGAAAAAAAGATGTTCTATTGAAATTAATGGCAAAACATATTCTATTGATATTTCATTAGATGAAAAGATTCGTGCATTGGAAGTTTTAGTTAACGAGAGTTATTCTGAACAGGACAATGCTTACTATTCTGTAAAAGTATATGATGATTATGTTATTATGATTGACTGGTGGAATAATCGGGCATACAGACAGTCTTACACTACTGAAGATACGGCCTATACTCTTACAGGAGATCGCATAGAGGTTTATGCTACATATCTCACAGAAGAAGAGAGTAATCAGCTAAAAGAGCTTAAGTCTAATTATGAAGATGTATCATCTCGCCTTGACGCTTACGTGCAAGAAGAAGAAACTCAGAAAAAGAACGAAGTTATCTCTAATGAAAGCTATGATTTAATCCGTGATACTGAGGAATTCAACAATCTTGTAGAGAGCTTAGACAATTTAACGTATGAAGAAGTTGTATCTCAGTGTGACCAGATGCTTCTTAATTATATCAAATCGTCTACTAGTACGTTTGCAGCATCTAGCAGACGCTCTATTAGAATTGGAGCTTCTCACACAGACGATGATGATTCCAATATTCCATACAAAACATTAAGAAAGAAAAAATAAAAAACCTAGAGCTTAGAGATCGGTTCAGCCGATCTTTTTTATTGCTCTGAAAGGAGAACGTGAAATGACAACTAATTTTATTCAGTTTACAAAACATGCGGTTGCTGGTAGCTCAAAGCTGAAAGCTACAGTAGCTGGACATATTTTTAACATTAAGATTGATGAAGATCTTGATAACGGAACACTTGTTGCAAAAGGTGACTATGTAGCACCAGAAGTATATAAGGCAAAAGACAGTACAGGTTTTGCCGGTGTAATTCTTGATAAGGCTGCTAATGGCAATTGGTATGTAGAGGTTACAGAGCCGGGTGATGCTCTTCTGCTGCTTAATGTACCGCTTATCTACGAGGAATACACAAAATCTATGCAGCATGAAAGCAACTTCTATAATGCTACTGGCGACACCGTAAGAGCTTATGAACTTTACAAGGATGACATCTTCGAGCTTTCCGCAGAAGGATTCGAAGGTACGCCTGAAAAGGGCAAAGCTGTAACAGTAGAAAATAAGAGATTAAAAATTGGTGCATAAGGAGGGGAGAGACTATGGCAAAATTAATGAATTTTTCAAGTGATAACACAAAAAAAGTATTTGCAGAGAAATCCTACGATGAGTTCTCTCAGCTTATGTTCGATGCAGGTCTTGGTCAGGCTAAAATGGATAAAACTGAAGCCGATGAGACAATTAGAGAGATTTTCTTTGAACTATTGGAGATTGATCCATCAAGTTCACGTAAGGAAATTCGCAAAGCAATCCGGAGACATAAGATTGATATTTATGAAGTAATTGAGGAAACAGTTGAGAATCTACTGGTAAGTGGATGGGGATCTGATCCGTTCTTCAATGATTATGTTGAAATTAAATCAGCAGCAACAGGTGATACAAATGAGTTCTACACTATTGATGATATTATCCTGACAGTGTCTGAACTTAGTGGAAATCACCATGATATAATCCGCCAAAAACTCAATGAAGGACAGTCTTTTAGAGTTAAGACATCTTGGTATGGGGTTAACTTTTAGCTCCCTAACATTGTGAAATGTTTGAAATAATAACGCATTGAATTGCTGGAAAACCTTAAAGCTAATTACACTACAACGTAGAGATGAAAGAAACTCAAACGCGAATGTGGCGAAAGCAGAAAAAAGTAATTAGATGGCATATGGTTAAACCCTAAGTGCTACGAAAGAATAAACCACCTGAAATAAGGTGCTTTTATTTTGCTCAAAAATAGGTAATCAGCAGCGAAGCCTTTAATAGAGGAACGTTCAACGACTATCTCGTAAGAGAGTAGATTTACAAGCGGTCGGTAAATCGAAGTGGTGCGCATCTGTAGATAACAGATGAAGATATAGTCTAATCTTTAACGAAAGTTGAAGGGCTTTAAGCCAACACGGAGTAGCGTCCGAATTTAATATTATTCTTCAATAAATAAAAATATAAAGGAAGTTCATGAAAGAAAAATTATGTGGTATTTACTGTATTGAAAATATACAGGATAAAAGGAAATACATAGGTATGTCTTCTGACATAAAAAGAAGATGGAGCGATCACAAGACACGCTTAAATCATAATACACACGTAAATCAGTATTTGCAAGCTGCTTGGGTGAAATATGGAGAAAATAATTTCTCTTTTTATATTATTGAACTGTGCGATAGGGAAAAAACTTAGTGAGCGTGAATGTTATTATATAAAAGCTTACCACACTTTATCACATGAACAAGGATATAACTTGACCACAGGAGGAGAAAATACTTCTATTGGTAAACCAGTGATAAGATTAAAAGATGGTAAGATTTATAATTTCGTACATGAAGCCGCCAATAGTGCACAAGTTGTTCCTATAACAATGATCTCTTGGTGTCGTCAGAAACATGAATATATGTATTTAGATGAATATAACTTACTTTCTCAAGATGAAAGAGAATACTGGATTAATTTTGACTGGTAACAATTCGATCATCAAAAATTAAGCATAGCGCATTCTCGTGAAAACAGATCTGAAGCAAGTCGAATAAAACTAAGCGAAGCAACGTCCGGAGAAAACAATCCAAGAGCACTTAAAGTATATTGCCCTCAACTGAATGAAATATTTAATTGTATAAAGTACGCTTCTGACAAATATAACGTAAACAGGGGCAGTATATCTTCATGTATTAAGGGTAGATTAAAAAGCGCCGGTAAACATCCCATAACCGGTGAAAAATTAACATGGGAGTTAGTAGAAGAATAATATTGAAGTGTTAAATAGAAATGTAAAATCTATACAGAGCATGAACTGTTTATGGCTGGTCGTATAGACTGGGCAACTTTCATTAGAAAGATCTACGAAGCATTTGATAAGAAAGTAAACGACATGGTTTACGCAGCAGTTATGAGTGCTGGTAATAAAGTACTTCCTACAAGTCAGTTTACAAAAACAGGCGCACTTGTAAAAGATACACTGATCGAGCTTGTTGAAGATGTGCAGACGGCTAATGGTACAGAGGCTGTTATTATGGGTACTAAAACTGCTCTATCTAAGCTGAGTGCTTTAACTGACACACAGTGGATTTCTAACGGCATGAAAGAGGAAAGAAATACTACAGGTCGTCTTGGCATCTGGGAAGGCATTCGCCTCGTAGAAATTCCACAGTCATTTGCTCCAAATGATACTACTACGAAACTTGTAGATAATAACAAGCTTCTGATCATGCCTGTAGCAGACAACAAGTTCATTAAAATCTTTAATGAGGGTGATGCTCAGGTTAGAGACATCACTGATAAAGACGTAAATATGGATATGACATATGAGTTCGAGTATCAGATGAAGATGGGTGTTGCTACAGTTATCGGACGTAAGTTTGGTATGTGGACAATCACAGCTTAATTAAAAATTAACAATGTATAAGACCTCTGTCTCTCCGACGGAGGTCTTTTATCTAGGAATAAAAGGAGATAAACGAAAATGCCTACAAAAACAAATGCAATTAAAACTGCTGCTCCTGTTGTAGAAGAACCGGTAGCTACAGTAGAAAAAACAGAACCAAAGAAAATTGCTAAAAAATTTGAAGCAAGCGATATGATCCAGGTTAGAAGTATTACTCAGGGTGAATTGTTGCTCCCTGGTAAAAAGAGTGGATTACTTTATCGCTGGTCCGCTTATGGTGATATTACAGAAGTAGAGTATCAGGATTTATATGCACTTAAGTCAGCTCGTTCTCAGTATATCTACTCTCCTCTCTTCATTATTGAAGATGAAGATCTGCTTGAAGATGTTAGATGGAAAGATGTGAAAGCACTCTATGAATCTATGTATGAGAATGAAGATCTGGATGCAATCCTTAGACTGTCTCTTGCAAGTTTTAAGAAAACCCTTAAATCTCTCCCAACGGGAATGCAAAATGCAGTAAAAATTGAGATTGCTACGCGTATCGACAATGGTACCTTTGATAGTATCCAGAAGATCAAGGCAGCCGATGAAATCTTTGGTACAGATTTTATTACACTGATTTCATAAGGATGTGATGCTTTATGACATCATACAAGAGAATATTTGAGCGTTTTACGCAAAAAATTACCGATTTTAAAATACTAGATCTTACCGATGATGATGTAAATCAAATGATGGTTGGATGGCTTAATAGTGCCATTTCTAAATTCAGAAGGTGTGAAAATGACCTATCTCTCAGGAATGAGGATATACAGGTGTTTGATATTGATTTAAACGATCAAGAAATTGAAATCCTTTCTTTACTCATGGTTGTCGAATGGCTAGAACCTCAAATGAACTCAGAGTTGTATACTTCACAGTTCTTTGGAGGGAAAGAAGAAAAATTTTTCAGTCAGGCCAATACTCTTACAAAATTAATGGAATTGCAGCGGAAAAGTTTTCTGCGAGCACAGAAGTTAATGCGTGATTATGCTTATCAGAATAAAATTTGGTCTGCTAAACAGGAAGGAGTATAAGAATTATGAATCTATCATATGAAGATATTCCAGATAAGTTAATTTACGACAACCTGAAAAATCTTATAGGACAAGTCTTCAAACTGCTTCCATATAAAGAGAACGATGTTCCAACCTTAGATGAACATCTATCTAATATCTTGCTTCGCCTTACCGGCTTAACAACTCTTACTCAAGATTCCCCTGAACTAATTACTGTTATTTCTGTTTTAGAAGCTATCCGAACAGAAAAAGATTTCCAACTATATAGGAAAGCTGTCCTGGATAGCTGTTCTACGTTACAGAGAATGCAGGAGAAATACAGTGCTGGAATTGTATAGGCGTAGGGTCGGTAGTCAGGGGAAACATGTAGGCGAAGCATTGAAGAAACAATCAGACACTATTATGGAGCAGACATTCGATCGTGATATAGCTTACCGTATTTGTTATTTAGACGGTAAGCCTATTGAAGCAAAGTATATTACATACACCTACTATTCTATTTCAAAAGATGCAGTAGATTATCATTTACAGTTCAAACCGGGTGTACATACTCAAATCGGTAAATATATAGACGTGCCAGATGACACTGGTGCATACAACAGATGGCTTATTGTTGGGAGAAGTGATGAGCCACAGTTTGTCAAGTACAACATACTGAAATGTAATTGGACTTTTAAGTGGATAGCAGACGGCATAGTGCATGAATGCTTAGGAGTATTAAGGAAAAAGTTAAGCTACAACAGTGGGTTGTGGACTGATTATGCAGTAGTCCACTGTGTTTTTTGGAAACGACACAGTGAATCTCTCTTAACTGCTGGGAGGTCCTTAGAGCTTATTCAGCTACAACGTAAAGATGAAATATGCTTAGGCGTGAATGCTAAAAATGAATAAGATTGGATGATCAGCAACCAAGTCTCGAAAAGAGAAAGGCTCACAGGCCAGTAAGTCCTTACATAGTAAGGCATAGGGATATTATCCTGAAATGGAGAGCACCTAAGTGATTTATCATATGGTGAAGATATGGTCGGAACTTATGCGAAAGTATAAGATAACATTTCGTACTACTCCACTTCCCCAGAAAATCAAACTCAATTCATAGTTCCTACTCTACCGCTTACCCAAACCATTACATATAACATCAGAATGTTGATTAGCGACAATCAAATAAATCCAACAGCTTGGGAAGTCTCTAAAATAGAAGATCTTTCTCCTCGTGGTATAACAATCGTTACTTTAAAGCAAGACGTATTTAACGAAAATACAGATAATAAAGAACTGATGATAGCTGATTACCATAAGTCAAATATCACGCCTGAAAATCAGAATGACATAGTATCGCATCAGCACATGACTATTAAATACAGTACGGCTCCGACAGTAAAAGTTGGTGGTTCATACAAAACTTTCTCAGTGGAATCAAAATGTGAAATAGATAAAGATGCAATTACTTGGACTGTAGAAGACTTAGATGATGAAGACTACTCTTCTATTATGCAAGACGGTTATTGCAAGATTAAGATAAGTAAGAATTATGATCTCATAGGGAAGGTGTTTAAGCTTAATCTATTTTATAGACAAGTTCTGAAAGACACAGTACAGATCGAGGTGATAGGGCTATGATTCGCGACATACAGAAAATTGATGATGATGTTATCACAGCAAGTCGTTTAATCAAAGAAAAATTGTACAGTGATCCTGATGTTATCGAGGCGCTACATAATCCTGAACTAGATCCGGAAGAACCTGATTCTTATTGCGATGTCAATATCTTTGATTTCTTACGCATTCCTGGAACAACTGATAAAGTGAAAAATTTTATCTGTTTCGATATGAAGCAAGAGCGTTTGAGTTACTCAAACGAATACATGAAACAACAGAAATATATCTTTATGGTGTTTTGCCATGAAGATGATATTAAAACACCATATGGCGCATCACGCCATGATCTTTTAGCTTATCTAATTCGTGATATTTTTAACTACTCTAATATGCTCGGTACACAGATTGTAGAAACGTCTAATGTTCCGGGACTATCCGAAGCTCATTATAGTACACGTACTATCACTTTCACTGCTATGGCTCCGAACTCTCCTGTTCAAGGGGTACGTACGAATAGGTATGAATTATTTAGAGAATGAGTTAAAACTCTATTTTGGTGATGATTACCAAATTAATGAGCACATCATTCTACATCATCCTACGGTCGGAGATATAGTTGAACTCGGAGAGAACGCCTACTTTGGGACGATCCATACATTCTCGCTTATCCCCTCAGATATGAAGTCTCAGTTGTGGGATATGGGAATTTGCTGGGAGGACATCAGCGACTACGAGCTGTTTTGTATGCTTGTGTTATCTCAGACACTTACAGTCAGTAAAACACAAGTATTGTTTGGAAGTTTGGATTTTACTAAATTCGTTCCATATACACTGCCAGAGACCGATGAATGTATCTTATATCAGCAAACCGAAAACGGTGATGTATTTTTAGATGAAAATGATTATTTAAAAATAGCATCTGCTGTACGGAAGATTCATGGTATTAAGCCCAAGGTAGAAAGAGCTGGTAGTAGGGTAGTTAGGGAAATTCTAATTGAAGAAGATAGACGAAAATTACAGAAACTGAAAGAAGAATCAAACAAAAGTACATTAGTGCCATTGATCTCTTCTTTAGTAAATTGCTCAGAATTCAAGTATGACTTAGATGGAATCAGGAAACTTCCAGTGTATGCTTTTATGGACAGTGTTAATAGAGTCCAAATTATTAAGTCTTCCACCGCCCTATTGCAAGGATGCTACAGCGGTATGATTGATACGAGCAAGATAGATAAAAAAGAATTAAATTGGATGCGTGATTTTAATACGGGGGCATAGTATGCCTTTTTTATTGCGCAAATTTACAGGAGGTAAAAAAGATGGCTGTTAAACATGACATTAACAATTTTATTATTGACCGTTTCCTACGCGGTGTAATGACTTCAAAGACAGATGGATCTTTCATGTGGTCTGTTAGCCAGATGACGAATCCGCAGCTGACGATGTCAACAGAGGAACAGAACGCAGTTGATGCAACTGGTGCAACAATCATGTCTTTCGAAAGAGCTAAGAATGCAGAATTCTCTGCTGAAAACTCTGTATTTGACCTTGGTCTGTATGCAGCTCAGGCTGGTACTGAGAAGAAATATGGTAGTGACGAATCTAAGATTACTGCTTTCGAATTTGAAGAAATCGAAGTTACTGGAGCAACAATTAATCTGAAACGTCAGCCTATCGGTCAGATCATGAGCATCAGTGAAATTAACTCTGATGGTTCTATCACTGCACATTACAAAAATGGTACGGAAGCAAATGAAACTGATTTCGTACATGCGGATGGTGCTCAGGAGATTACTCTTCCGACATCTGTAAAACCAGGTGCAGTTATCTTTGTTCAGTACGACTATGAAGCCGCAAGTGGCGTTATGGTTGAAAACAAAGCTACAGAATTCCCAAGGGCAGGTGTATTCCGTGCTGAGGTCCTTGGTGTGGATATTTGTGATACGTCTAAGCTTATCCACGCGTACATTGAATTCATGAACGCTAAACTGGATAGTAACGTAGATATTACATTTACTACAGAAGGCACACATCCGTTTACAATCAAGGCTATGCAGGACTACTGTGATAGAGAAAAGAGACTCTTCCGTATCATCATTCCGGATGAGGAGTAATCTTACACTCTAATGCACACAAATAGAATATGTAAAATATGCGGTAAAGCTTACTACTACTGCCCCTCATGTGATAACCACATTGGGGCAGATGGTCGTCGTGAGCTTTGGCGTGTAATGGTGCATGATGAGAATTGCAGGAAAATCATGGATACACTTCAGAGACATTCCACGAAGGAGTATTCAGATGAACAGGCAAGACAGATTTTATTATCATGCGATCTTTCTGTGATAGGTGATAAAGCTACCGATCTGATCAAAAGACAGATAGCTGCTATCATGGATATTCAGCCTGCAATGCTAGAACCAGAGCCGGAGGTCACATATAGACCTCGCAAATCAAAAACTAAAAAAGTGATTGAAAACAATTAATTTATGAAAGGGGAAAATATATCACTTGAACAGTTATATATTTTCCCCTATTTTTTTGAGCAGAAAGGAATAAAAGGATGTTCATTACAAGTAGGATTACAGGACAAACATACAACCCTGATTCTGTGCTATATCTTACGGATGTAGCACAATGGAGTTTTTATTTTCAAAATGGTTGCGAAACCGAACTGATAGATATTTTATACGATCCCAGTTATAACATAAAACGACCTCTATGTATGGTATTTAAGAAGAGTAAAAAAATGCATGAGCTATATGACATGTGGCTTGCAAGGAAGAGTGACTTAAATGGCCAGAACGCGCAGTAAGTTCGGAGTTAATACTACTGCCAAAGGGAAAGCAGACCGTACTTGCAATGATTACATAACAGGCGTGCCGATAGTCTTTGATAGTAAATTAGAGAAACAATATTATGAACAGGTCGTTATACCAGGATTACGGGATGGAACAATTGTGAAAGCTGAACTTCAAAAACGTTATAAGCTTCAGCCTTCATTCAAATATAAAGGTGAAACCATTAGAGCGATTGATTATATCAGTGATTTTACACTGACATATGATGATGGCTCTATTTTAGTTATAGACATTAAAGGGCAGCCAACAGCGGATGCCAAGATTAAAAAGAAGATGATGCATTATGTTTATCCAGACTTAAACTTTATCTGGTTATTTCATACGAAAGCAACCGGATGGATTGAGTATAAGGATTTACAGAAGCTTAGACGGGATAAGAAAAAAGAACAAAAGGAGAAAGAATAATATGACAGTTACGGAGTTTTTTGACACATATAACGGAGATGTTGAATCTTTAAATATACGGTACTTTATACCAACTGCAGAAAAGCTGGATGCTATACGAGACCTAGTAATAAGTCTTATTGATGAAGACAGTCAGATTATAGCTACATATAATCAGGTTGCTGCAATGATAACTAAGGAAATTTTGATTATGAATCTGTATATGGGACTAACATGTACAACCATAGAAGATTATGATCGTGTAATAGAAAGCGGCATTTTAAATCAGATCCAGCTGAAGGGCGATGATTATCACGTATGCATGAAGTATTTTGATCTTGCTCTCGAGGACGCTATGAAGGTTCGGAATAGTGCTGATGGAATAGCATTTAGGTGCGTAGAAGGTGTTAAAAGGTTTATGAGAGATATAAGCCCTGATACTCTTTCCGTGATATTAGAGATAATTGGTGGAGAGTGATATTAAATGGCACAGAAGTCTTTACAGGCTCAGGTTCAGGAAATTGTACGTAGAGAATTAGAAAATCGGGCTGATAAAGCCAAGCGTGCGTTGGCGCGAGCCACCAAAGAAGCAATGAACGACTACTACTCAGTGCCTGAAGGGAAATATTACGACAGAACCGGGATGTTTAAACAGGCATATAAAGAATACGAGCATAAGGATACCCGTGATAAAAACCATATGTCAATTACTGTTGGTGTAGTTTTTGAAAATCCACCAGCATATGAGAAGCATGGCGTACCGCTAGAAGATATCTATGCTAGCAACTTAGCGGGTGGGCACGGAGGAAACGGAAATCAATCTGCGGATATCTTAGAACAGGTAAATGCTATTGCAGATAAGATTTCTGGAAAATAATTTACACAATACAAGGTGGTGAGAAATAAATATGGAAAATAGACGTGTACTGATACGTTTTGATTCAGATACGACTTCGATAGATCAGGCCGAGAAAAGATTAAAAGCTCTCGAAGCTCACAGAGCAAAAATCAAATGCGAACTTGATATCAACGGGAAGGTTTTACAAACCAATCTTGAGGATGCTCTTAAGAAGATACAGGATGGCGACACTAATGAGCTGCAATTAAGCTTAGATCTTAGTACCTTAACAAAAGAACTTAAACAGGCAGAAGCTATCTGTAAAAAATCAGCAGAGCAAATAAAATCTGACTTCGAGCAGGCAACTATATCTCGTACAGCTGAAACCTTAAGAAAAAATTATACTGGAAAGAAAAGTTTTAAAAGGAATTCAGAAGAAGCCTCACAGGAATTGCAATCTTATTACGAAGGTGCATACTCTCGTGTAAAGTCACTTGAATTTAACATTGAGGATCCCACAGAAGGTATCAATATTGCAAGAATCTATGATTACACAAAGGCTGTCAACGAACTTCTGACTGTTGTATCCGATATTCAGAAAGTGGGTGGGCAGAGAGGACTCAACCTGGATCTTGGAATAGATGATATAGAAGGATTCATGGGACATTTTGAAAACTTGTCCCGTCGCCTGGGTGAACAATCAACTGACATGTTGCAAAATGTAGCCAAGCAAAGCGCTACTGCTCTCCCACCTATTATAGAAAAACTGAAGTCTAGTTTTACGGAATTACCTGAAGTGTTAAATAGTGGGTACACTCAGAAGGCTTCTGCCGAAATTGAACATTTACAAGCCGAACTGCAGTCTATGGGAAGTACCATGGATGAACTTAGAGTTAAAATGACAACCGCTCATTCTGGTGAAGAATACGATGCACTTGCTCAGGATTTTGCGAGAGCTGAACAGGAAGCCAGGGATTTAGCTGATACAGTTACAAGATTGCGGAGTAGGTTAGATTTTTCTGTAGAGTACGGACAGTCAATGTCTGAACAGCTCGGGGCTGCTGAAGACCAATTAGAGGATTATAAAAGGCAAATTACAGAAATGAAAGCTGGCATGGGTCAGCAAAGTAATATAGACGCTGGATTCGCGGAAACTTTTAAATCTATCGTCCCACTTATAGAAAATATTAATAATAATTTACTCTCTATGAAAGCAGTGATTGCAGATGTTGGTGAAGGTGCAGAACTATCTCCTCTTCTACAGTCTATTAATAGCATTACAGACGCTGTTAGTAAATTAGGCACTAATTTTAATAAGGTAAAAACAAGCGTCAAGTCAATATTTAAAGGCATATTAGGGGATGCCACTTCTTTCACTCCTGAGAATGTTGATGCGTTAAAAGCATTAAGCAAAATAAAATTTGATACCTTAAGTGGTTTAAAGGTAAATAAAAAATCTTTTGAGACGCTGATTACAGGGATAAAAGACCTAGCAACCGTTGATTTATCTCAGCTTGTGGGTCTAACAAAAGTAGATCTACATGGTTTTAATGGTTTACACGTTAATCAGAAATCTTTTACTAATTTAGTTGAAGGTCTAAAAGAACTGGCAAAAATTGATTTAACTGAGTTACAAAATCTGAAGGGAATTAATTTCGAAGGGTTAAGTAATCTCCAGTATGCCGCTACCGGAATAGATGCTTTAACTAAAGAATCTAAACATTTCTTAGATACTTATAACAAACAAATAGAGGCTTCATTAAAACGCTATCGTGGTATGGGAATTTCTGAAGATGAACTTGCTCCGTTAAAATCGGCACAAAAAATCTTGAATTCTACGTTCACAGCGTCTGGTATGAGCAGTATGTCAGATCTGAATGGAGAAATGAAATCATTTGTATCTTTAGTATCTGAGGCCGACGATAAGCTTGCTCATATGGCTGAAGAACGCACAAGGTTAAATCAGGAAGACGCGAAGGCCAATAAAGCCGCATCCAAATATGACTCGCTACTGACCAAAGAGAAAAAATATCTAACTGATTGGATCAAAAATGGTACACGCACTCAGGAAGAAAAACTGTCATTCGATAGGGTTCAAGCTGAACGACGTGAGTTGCAGAAGCAACTGAAAAATGATCCAAACTTTAATAAAAAGGGCGGAGAAGAACGCAGGAAAGCCATCTATGAAGATGCAAGGAAACAGTACCTTGATATGCTGGGTGATGCTGAAACTCAAGCTAAAAAGATCATAGATCAAGGCCCTGATCTTGTTAATCCAGATAAAATTAAGGACGCGAAGAAAATCTATGCTGACATTATTGATCAGAAAGAAAAATTTAACGGATTCATAGATGAGGATGCTATCAATAATGCCCATAAATTCAAAAAAGAATTAGCGGACATTAACCAGGAATTAAAGCCAAAAATGTCTTCTAAGGGCACCTATTTAGGTGATCTTGGTAATACCAAGGATATTGACGTAGCTATAGCAAAGACTAAAGAGCTAATCGAGACACGTGCCAAAGCAACTGGTTCAAAGATCAATTATAAAGATCTTAAAAATGATGGCCGTCAGTTAATTTATGAGGAAGTCACAAAAGACGGTTCTATAAAACAGATGGCCGCGAACATTGATATGCTGGATAACAGTGTCAGAACTGTAACCAAATCTGAAAAAGCATATATTTCTCAAGGGCAGCAGTTTGTCAATTCTATCAAAGGTAAATTTGCAGAATTAACACGATACCGGATTGCTTCAGAAGCCATGGAAAAAGTTTTCCAATTTGCTCGGAAGGGCATTACTGCTGTTGTAGATGTTAATACAGCAATGACAGAACTGAAAAAGGTTACTGACGAGACAGCCTTAAGTTATGCAAACTTCCAAAAAGCTGCTGGGGAGACAGCGGTTGAAGTCGGAGCTACAACAAAAGATATTATCACCAGTACAGCAGATTATTCCCGTCTTGGTTATGCCTTAGATGAAAGCGCTGAACTGGCTAAAAACACTGCTATCTACAAGAATGTTGGAGATGGCATAGATATAAATACAGCAACTGAAGATATTGTAAGCATTACAAAAGCATATGACATTGCGGCTGCGAAATCAATGCATGTCATTGATGTGCTTAATGAAGTAGGTAATACTTTTGCAATCAGTTCAAGTGGCATAGGTGAAGGCCTTAAGCGGTCATCTTCCGCTCTCGCTGCTGGTAATAATACATTTGAAGAATCGGTTGCAATGCTTACAGCAATGAACGAAGTCTTGCAGGATCCTGCTATCGCAGGTACGACCCTTAAGATGCTTAGCTTAAGATTAAGGGGTGCAAAGACAGATATCGAAGCAGCTGGAGAATCAACCGATGGAATGGCTGATTCCACTTCGAAACTTCGTGAACAGGTGGCTGCACTTACTAATGTAGATGGTAAGGGTGGCTTTGATATTATGACTAACAATGGTCGGTCATTCAAGAGTACATATGAGATCCTCCAAGGTATCGCAAAAGTATGGAAACAGATTGATGATATAGATCAGGCAAACAATACTTGCCTCTACGTACAGAAATGTGCGTAATGCAAACACATCTAAAACCAGTAAAACCTAAAGCTCTATCACTACAATACGGATGAAATAAGCTGGTATGAATGTAACGAAAGTAAAACAACGATAGAGATTCTATATGGTCAAAAGCCTAAGTAGAGATTTTGTCTTTTTTATATAAAAAGAAAATGGTAGTTTGGTCGCGAAGTCCCGAACAGGGATGTGTCAAACGACTACCCGTACGTCACGGGGGCGAAAGCCTTAATGTAGGGCGCAATCATAAAGGTGCTCGAAATGGTGTGGCTGCTGCTTCTTATGAAGCGTGGTTAAAAAATAGTCTAGTCTTACATGAAAGTGTAAGAAGTTGTTGATTTTTTTTATGAGAAAAAGGATTAATATGAAAAAATTTGATAAAGAATACTTTACACAATTTACACCAGAAAAAATATTTTTATTAAAACATGGTATATTCCCTTCTTTTTTAAAAAATATTAATGGGGTTACTACATATAAGTATACAAAAACGCCAGAGTTGTTCCAGCTATTGGCGATTTTTTATGCTCAAAATTAATTTAAGAAAGATAATATACGGGTGATAATAATATGACCACAACAAAATATACTTATAAATTTGTTAAGCAAGAATTTGAAAAAAGAGGATATACATTAATATCAAATGAATATATCCGTATGAATATGAAACTTCGATATATATGTAATAAACATTCAGAAAAAGGAGAACAAGAAATTTCTTTTAGTAAATTTTATCATTCTAATCAAGGTTGTAAATACTGTGGTAGAGAAAGAACAATCGCTTCTCGGAAAGCTACAATTAACAAACAAGAAGATCAGTTATTGTGTGCAGCACATGATTTTACTTATATAGACACAATAATAGAAAACCATGTCGTAAAAATTAAATTTATCTGTAATAAGCATCAGAATTTAGGCATTCAAACAATGAACAAATCAAATATGAAACGTCAAATAAAAGGATGTCAATACTGTAGTGGAAAAAATTTACCAAAATGGTACATTGCTGATTTGATTCAAAAAAGAAATCCAACCTTAGATATATTAGATGAGTATAGTAAGCTGACAGATAGAGTTAAATGTAAGTGTAAAATACATAATATAGTAACAATTAAGTCTATACAAGAAATTTTACATGGCAAAGGATGTTATTATTGCGGTATCGAAAAATTAGCTCAATATCATCTCCTAACATTGAAAGAATACCAGAATAGAGTATCTCAAGAGAATAAGGACGTTATGGTTTTAGAGTATAGTGGCCAGAAAAATAATGCCAAGTTTAAATGTGCGTTATGTGGACATGAATGGTACGGGAGTGCTGGTTCTATGATAAATAATGGCGTGTCTTGCCCAGAATGCACTCGTTATTATAGGGGTGAAAAAACAATCAAGCTTTTACTTGATAAATGGGGATACGACTACAAACAACAATATAAATTTACCGATTGTAGAGATAAAAGATTACTCTCATTTGATTTTTATTTAGCAAAGCACAACACATGTATAGAATATGACGGTAAGCAGCACTTTGACGAAGTTTGGAAGGGTAAAAACAATTTTGCCATAACTGTTAAACATGATCAAATTAAGAATCAATATTGTCGACAAAATAAAATTCATTTAATTCGGATTCCTTATTTTTGTGAAGATATAGAATATGAACTTTTTGATAAAATGGCAAACTTAGGAATTATAGAAGAAATTCAGATAACATAAACTATTTTGAAAAATCAACAACTCACAAGCGTTATGAACTTGTGGAATATAACGAGCATTACTCGAGCTTATCGCGGGTAAGCAGAGAGCGCAAGGTGCAGCTGCGCTATTAAACAACTGGACTCAAGCAGAGTCAGCTCTTGCTACTGCAAATAACTCAGATGGATCTGCTTTAGAGGAAAATCAACGCTATTTGGATTCCATTGAAGGAAAGCTGCAGCAATTACGCGCAGCATTCGAGAATCTTTGGTCTGGATCAGTTGACTCCAACGTTCTTGGATTCTTCATTGATCTTGGAACATCTATTTTAAAAATTGTAGACAATGTCGGATTACTGCAAACCGCAATAGGTGCAATAGGTGCGGTAATGGCATTCAAGGGTGCGGGTAGGGCAAACTTAAACAGTCGTCCTCATTTGAAGATGCCCGCAATTAATCGGATTGTAGCATAATCGCGCTACTCTCCTGGTTATAGAGCAAAAAAGTGTAAATTGATTCCTTATGGAATGATCAGTTCTTAACTCTGATCCGGGGAAGTACCAATGTAACTATACAACATTTAAAACATTGGGAGTATATCCGCAGCGAAGTCTCTCTCCTATTCTGGTTCTTATATAATACATAAAATAAGTTAAAGAGAGAAACGTTCATCGACTATAATCGCTTGCGTTTACATGGGCGAAATCATGTATGCGTTAATGGATAGTCAGGACTGTATGTGCTGTATAGAGCACTAGAAAAGTTAACGATCATATATCTGCCCGTAAAGGGTAAAATGTGTATGAGAAAATTCCTTTGCTATTGACGAAATAACAAAGAGAGCTTTGGAAATAAAAAATAGGCAACGAATTTTTCCGTATTTATTTTATGACTTATGTTTAAAGATAGCATGAATGCAGGAAATCAGATCGTTTTTTAGTATCGTTATTTTTTGCGGGGAACAGGATTTGATGTTTACCGTAATCTGAGACTAATATTAATTTTAACATTGATAAAGTTAAAAAAATTAACAAACATTGAATAAAAATTGACTTTTAGGGCAGAATAGCGTATAATAGTAGCACGTAGAAAGGCAGGTGACAGAATATGAAACAGAACGTGGTTCGTCTTGTCGCAATGGAAATTGATAATATAAAAAATGTGAAGCATGGAAGAATAGAAATCTCCCAAAACCGGAAAGGAAGTATTCTGGGAATTTACGGTCAGAATGGTTCAGGGAAAACGGTCGTTGTTGATTGCATGGTTTTGTTAAAGAGCTTGCTTAGCGGAAAAAGAATTTCTCCACATTTTTATTACTATATCAACGCTCAAAGTGAGACGGCTCATATAAAGTATTGTTTTGAAATCAGGACAGATTTTGGTGGAAGTTACGCAGAATATGATGTAGAAATTTTAAAGAACGGGGAATCTAGTTTTTGCATCAGTAAAGAAAAACTTAGCGTGAAGGAGTATTCAGAAGAAAAAACGACAAGACTGACACCGGTGTTTGATTATCAAAAAGGAGAGTCAGCCCTCTTCCAACCACGAAAATATTATAGTTACTTTGAGAATAAGAAGAATATGGAGAGCATGGTTGCACTGAGAATTGCACAACAGATAACAGAAAATTTCAACGAAGAAAAACAAAAACCGGAGGTTGGTTCCTTTTTGTTCTCCAAGAAAGCACAGGAAGTGTTCGCACGAGTAGAAGGCGATGCGGAAAAAATATTTCGTTTTAGCAGTATCCTACAGAACTATGGAAGGTATGATCTGGCAGTAATAGAAAATGAGCATTATGCACTTTTGGCATTGAATCTCGATATGATACCGATTAATATTGGCTGGCCGGATTCTGTAAAATTTCAAATTAGCGGAATTTTGCTTCGGCTTACAGATATCAATGTTGTTCCAAAAGAAATATATCCGTATGTAGTAAATACGATAGAGCAGATCAATATCGTTATGAAAGCATTAATACCAGAGATTCAGCTTGAAATCTACAATGCTTTTGACAAACTCATGGAAAATGGGAAAGATGGTGTTCAGTTTGAGGTTATCACGTTAAGAGAATGTGCGCGGATTCCTCTCTTGTATGAATCTGCCGGGATAAAAAAGCTGATTTCTATCTGCAGTAACCTGGTTGCCTGCTATAATCGGGAATCTTATTGCCTGGTGGTAGATGAACTGGATTCTGGAATTTATGAATACCTTTTAGGTGAGTGCCTAGAGATTATGCAAAAAAAGGCAAAGGGGCAGTTGATTTTTACATCTCACAATCTGCGACCTCTGGAAGTGCTTGGGAATGATTTTCTGATTTACACAACGGTAAATCCAGAGAACAGATATATTAAATCCGCTTATATTAAAAACACACAGAATACCAGATTATCTTATCTGCGAACAATTAAACTTGGCGGTCAAAAAGAAAAACTATACAATGAAACCAACATATACGAAATGGAACTGGCAATGCGCAGAGCTGGAAGGGTTGGAACACATGACAGATAAAGTAATCCTGTTCCTTGTAGAGGGGCCGACAGATGAAGATACTTTGGCGCTGATTTATTCAAAAATTATAAAAGGACATGATATTAAATTTGAGGTGTTGCACACGGACATTACAGCTGATGAAGATATGACCGTGAAATATATTGAAGATCAGATTAAAAAAGCAATAGGGGCATACTTGAAGAAAAATTTATTCATCAAAAAAAGTGATATCCTCAAAGTAGTACACATTATAGATACTGATGGCGCGTTTGTTCCAAGTACGCTGGTTAAACAGTCAGATACAGGAAAAACAGAGTATTATGAAACGCATATTGCAGCGAAAAATAAGGATCGTCTCATTCGGAGAAATATCAGTAAACGCAGTATCGTATATAAGTTATCACATTCGGCAGATGTGGCAGGTTTTCCTTATGAAATATACTATTTTTCCAGAAACATAGAGCATGTGTTGCACGACATTCCTGATGATTTGACGGATGAGGAAAAGGAGGAGCTGGCATTTGAAATAGCAGACCGCTATAGTGAGCACCCTGAAGATTTCCTGATACTATTGTATAAAGCAGATTTCTATGTTTCAGGAACCTATGAGGATACATGGAAATTTATTATGGAAAATGGACATTCTTTGTGTCGTCACTGTAATATGTCAGTGTTTTTTGAAAAATTAGGGATTACAGTGAATGAAAGATAAAATTTTAGGGGCATTTCTGCACCTTGAGTGGAAGTAAAATTGGAATAAGATTCTTCGTCAGATACTTTATCTGAGCATCCAGGGTAAACTCTAACCCATTTATTCCGACAGTAAACTTACACAATCAGGATTCAGAATAAGCTTACAAAAGTAATAGAACTATGATATAATACGGATAGGCGAAAGGCCACTTGAATAATTTTTAAGCAGAAAGGGCAATTCAATAATAACAATTATTGATAGAAGAGGGTTTATGTATGTTGTCGATCTGAACATACATAAACCCTTTTTGAATAAAAAGCATCAACTGTAGGCACAACACATGATTATGAGTTCTACGGCTAATACTATGACGTTATACATTAACCCTACCACGTACTACCACAACTGTTACACTTCCACGACTTCCCGATCTTCTTACTGAGCAAGCCGAAAAGGCCTACTGACGTAGCACGCTCCACACCTGAAATTTTCTTGGTGTTGGTGGAATGGCAGTAGGGACAGGTTACTGTTGGGTGGGATGGGGAGTCTACTCCTACTCCGTACTTTTCTTCGAAATATTTTTCTTTGGCACAATACTCTGCAAATCTCTGATTTCTTATTTTCCAATACTCTTGTTCTCTCTCCACGAGATGTTCAAACAACTCCTGCTCAAACTCAGGTCGCTTTTTTAACACCTCTTCATAGAACGGCATACAATAATTGTAGAAATCTTGTTTGCATTCTAAATTTGTTTTTTCTCCATACTCTTCTGGTGCCATAAATTCATCATATTTTTCTTCTGTAATCTCCCATTTTGGATTGATTTTAAAGAGTTCTGTATTACAAAGTATACAATTAGTCATAGCTCCCGAAAAATATTCTATATATCCACATTTAGGGCAATATTTTAAGCTTTTGGAATTGTCCATTTACATATCTCCTCCTTTTTTACTCATTATACCATATTATTTACTATTCTTCCACCATAGTCCGATCTTCAACAATGGCAAGAATCAGTTAAATAAAAACAGTATATTCAGTGATTTTGCAGTGGAGAAGGCCCAAAAAGTTGCTAATAGTCTAAAAGGCCTCACATGGGAAACATTCCTTAATGGAACTGGAGAAAAGAAGGAAGTCGCAACTCGCTTTGCCAAAGAATATTTACAGGGGGTTGTGGATCAGCTTAACACGATTGCACCAGATAAAAGAGAGTCACTAATTAAAAAACTTTTCACCAAAGACGCAGACACAAAAGTAGTCCAAGACTATATAAAAGAACTAAACGGTGCTGAAATTGAAGTAGACAAACTCACTGAGCGTTTCGACAAAGCCGCAACCAGCTCAGAGAAATTCAACTCTTCACTCAAGAGCATCGGCCTAAAAGGTGTCCTGAGTAATGGTCTGAAGATGGCCGGTTCTATGTTAGGTAACGCAGTTCTTGATATTGCAATCGGAGCAGCTCTTCAGGGTGTTTTCACCCTTATCAATAACGTAATCCATGCTTCAGAGATTGCAATAGAAAAAGGCAAGGAAGCACAGTCTGTAATCTCCAAGGGTTACGACACAGTGCAGGACTACAAAAAGTCTATCAATGGTCTGGCCACTGATGTGACAGGCAAGACTTTTGATTCTACTGAAGAATCTATTGATGCTTTAACCAAAAAGTATGCAGAGCTTGCTGGTGGTGTTGATTCTGTTACTAATAAGAACATCTCACTGTCTAATGCAGACTATCAGACGTACTTGAATATCAGTAATCAATTAGCACAGATCGTGCCTGGATTGGTTACTAATCTTGATGCTCAAGGCAATGCGATGCTGAAGATTGGCAAAAATGGTAGCGAAGCTTCTGCGGGGGTTAAGGAATTCCTTGAAAGTGAAAATGCAATCCAGCATTATACGGCTATGCAGAACATGCAAGATGTATTCGAAGGTATACGAGCACAGGTTAAAGAATACAACTCGCAGATTGAGAAAGCAAAACAAAAATTAAATGATCTTAATACTTTAAACACATGGGCAACAAATCCACTAGACATAGATTTTACAGTTGATTTCATAAACATCCCTCGAAAAATGGATCGGGCATTGCCACAGCTTAAGAAAGATTTGCAAGAAATATACTTAGACTATGGTTATATGCTTAATGAGGTCATGTCTCAGATGACTCCAGAAGACGATTATTTCTTAAATCTAAGCGTACTTGATGAGCAAGCAAAAGAACGTGTACAGGCAGCACTGAAAGCTGCTGTATCTTCTATGGGTACTCAGCTTGACGGGGATGCAGCCCGTATAAAGACTGAAATCAATGCTTTAGAAGCTCAAATCCGTGAACAGTGGGAAATTGGTATAGACCAGATGACTAAATATATAGCAACTGATGAAACATTCTCGAAATTGCCAGAAGCTTTTCAGAACAGTTACATCAAGGCTATGAAAAATGTCGACCTGGAATCAGCTATGGAAGATCCAGATTTTGACGCTGTAGATTATGTTTTTGATAGGTTCATTCATCCTTTAGAGTCCATTTCTCCAGAAGCTAGAGTAAAACTTGGCATCCTATTCGAATTGGATCCGCAGGATATGTCCATTGATCAATATAAGGAACGAGTAGAACAGGATTTATCTGATGTCTTTGGCAATAAAGCCAGTGAATACGCAACAGATTTTGGTTTTATAAAATATATCGAAGAGATAGAAAAACAACGTGACTTATTAATCGAAAAGTTCGGCAAGGGCTACCAAGGGGCTATAGAGGACTTAACTATCAGTGATATGCAGATTGCTTATGACTTGGTGGTTGAAGACCATTTCAGTGGAACGTTTGATGAACTACTGAAGAGGATTCAGGAGATCCAGACACAGGCTGCTGAACTGGATAAGAAACATATATCCTTCTCTTCTCTCCTTATCACGGAAGACGGTGGAACGACTGAATTAAGCGATAAGGTTGATAAGTTCCAACAAGAGATCATATCTATCCAAAGCGCAATTGACAGCTTAAAATCAGGAACTTTTGACTCAACTACTATGGTCGACCTGGCACAGCAATTTGGTATATCTGAATTGGTGGGGCAAGCAGGAGATCTTAACAAAGTGTTGGGAGCTTTGAACTTAGACAGACTGCGTGAGTTCTCTTCTGTATGGAAACAAGCCACTGCCGATTTAGAGGGAAATGTAGCTGAGGAAGCAAGTAACTTGTTCTCTTCTATTATTGCTGGTGTAGACCTGTCTAATGTTGATGCATCTGTATTGCAGCGTAAAATTACACAGGCTATGTGGACTGATGCCAGTGGCAGACAAGCAATGGGGGATGATTTTGTTGCACAGCGGGTAGCTGAAATACAAGCAGAATTTGAAGACGAGCTGAAGACGCATGAAGGTTTAGAAATCCTATATAAGATATTCGCCGACCCATCAGCCGCCAAGAAAACTATCGAACAGCTACGGTCAATGTATGACAACATGGAACTTACCATAGGACTAACTATTGCCCAGGATAATTTAACTGAGTTAGGCAAGCAAATGAATGGCTTACAGTCAGATGCTTCTACCATACAGCATTCCATCGACCTGAAAGAGTCCAGGGGAATGAAAGCGACTGTCGAGGATTATAATGATCTGATTGAAAATAGCTATCAGCAAATCAAAAATCTTCATGAACAAAATGGTGAGTTGCAGACCATTAAATCTATCCTTGCTACTGTAGGTGCGGATTATTCCACTATCGAAGATCAGATCAATGCAAATGTTGCTGCTATTGATGCTGCCAGAGAAAGTCAGTACGGATGGAACGAAGCAATAAAAGCACTTCCGAATCAGGAAAATGAAGGACTCCTTGCTGTTAAACGAGCAAAAGAGACACGTAATGCAGGAGATAATTATCTCGACATGCTGGAAGCAGCCAAAGAAGCTCAAAAGTTACGTGAACAAGGTCTTATAGGGACAGATGACTTTAAGACGGTTGCTAAGATGCTGTCTCCTCATGGTATGGACGATGTAGATAATTGGGATGAGAATTACAGTAAAATCATGCGCTATCTTACTGAAGGTGTAGATGGACCGAAACAATTCCTGGAAGACCTTCAGCAAAAGACGAATGATGCAGGAGAATCTCTTGCTCAGTTTAATGAAGAAACCCAAACATGGACTTATAACATTGATGATGTGCAGGGTTCTGCTGACGCGCTGGGTATAAGCCTTGAGATGTTCCTTGCCCTTATGGGAAGGTTACAAGATTATGGTTTTACCAATGACTTCTTCTCCTCTGTCGAGGAAGGTCAGGCTCATCTTGGTGATTTGTATAGTGAACTTGCAGAAGCCGAGGCTAAACTGAGTGACCTGAAAAGCAAAAAGGCTCATGGTGATAAGACTGTAACAGATGCTGTCCTTGCAGCACAAGAAGCTAAGGTTGCAGGAATACGTGATTCTATTGTTCAAACAGAAGAACTTTTAGACATCCTTCAAGCTAAAACCATATCAGACTATGAGGCAGATGCCAAAGCTGCTGCTAAAGAGGCGGAGAGATATGTCGGATATCTCAAAGACCCGGAACTTAAAGAGGCTACCAGATATCAAATAGAAAATGATCTGCAAGCTCTCAGTGATAAGTACGGTATTGAACTTGAAGTAGATACAAATACGGGTCATATCATTGATCTGGCAGAATCTACAAAAGAACTGATTCAGGATGAATTTGACCAGAATCCGGTTGAGGTTAAATATTCTGAAATGGATTTAACGAATAGACCTCAAGTAAGTGCCGAAAAAATGCGCGAATCTGGATGGGAAGTCTCTGATGGAGATTATGATTCAACATTTTCTGTTTCTTACAGTAATGAAGATGGTAGTAAATCAGTTGTAGTTACTCCTGTTCTTCCTGATGGAAGCGTTTTGGACAAGGAATCGTTATGCTACTATGCTAATGAGTTATTGAGTGGTGAAGAAATAGATCCACAAATCCAATTAGCTGTTTTTGATGGTGAAACTTCTTCTCAGCAAGCAGATAATTATGTGGATATTCTTGGAACTGTAAAAGAAGCTGTGGACTCTAATGACGAAAGTTTGCGTGGTTATCTTCAGACTTTAGGTGAATACAATACCACAGATTTAAAGAATATTAATTTGACAGATGGACAATACGATAGTGGATTTGAAGGAGCAGAACAAGCAATTGATTCACTACTCTTCTCACTCGGCTTATCAGCAGATCAAGCATCTGTTCTGATTGATATTCTTGGCGAAATGGGACTTATTGAGGTTGGTGTGGAGACTAACCTGAATGGTGAAGAAACATCTGAGGAAGTTTCAAAAGTAATTAATGATGTTCAAGCTCAGGCCGATGAAAATCCGGTAGAACTGAAAACAAAAGTTGAGAGTCCTACCACAGTTGAGGTGGCAGCCATTGCCGTGACCGGAGCTATGAATGGGCTACAGGGTGCTACTCCACCTGGGGACACTACAAACGAAACTTCTATCCAGGTTACTGTGGATGATGAGCCTGCAAAACAAGCAATAGATGACATTGTTGACTACGCGAATAACCAGGAGGCAAAGATACCACTAACTATAGATGCATCTGTAGCTTCTGCTCAGTATGCAGAGATCTTAGAACAAATTAATACCGGTAGACCTACAATTAGCCTAGACACAGAAGTCAGTGAAGCTAATTTAAACAGCCAGGTTGCTTCTGCTGTGGAAGGAATAGATCCTCCTGAAATTGAGATTAAGGGGAACTTTAATCAAGAAGACCTTAGTACAAAGACTACTGCTGCTGTTAATGGAATCGCTCCTCCTGACATGTCTATCAATGGGAATATTGATCAGGTGAAAACTGAAGTAGATCAAGGTGTTAAATATGTAGAAGAACAAAACCCCGTATTAAACATAGGGGTAAAGGTAAATTACGAAGAGTATTTACACGAACAATTATCTGAGAATCCAGATCTGCATATGGGATTCCAAATAGATAATGTAAGTGATGAAGAATTCTCTGTAATTGCTGCTAATTTCCAAAAGATCGCCAATGAGAATCGCCCAACTGTTAAAGTGGATGGCGATACTACATCATTAGACGAAACAGCGTCAGAATCTGTAGAAGACATCGCATCTCAGAAGCCTGTAATTAAAATTGACGGCGATGGATCTGAAGCTATTAGTGAAGCTATAGCAACTAAAAATATAATAGAGTCTATGAATCCTGTCATGGATGTTAGCGTTAATACTGATGGGCTGGTTTCTTCTATCGACTCCGCTTTACAGCAAGGATCTTTTAGTTTTAATGCAACTGCGCACGTGACAGTATCTCAGTCCGGAGGCGGTTCTAGCGGAGAAGGTAAAACAGGGTTTGTAAGTGGTACAGCTTACGCATCAGGAACTGGGGACAGGCTTTGGAGCGACTATCGTCATAGTATAGGTGCGTATGCAAATGGAACCAATCATGATTGGGCGCTTCATAATAATGAAGAAGCTTTAGTAAACGAACTCGGCACTGAAAGCATTGTCCGCAATGGTAAATGGTTCACCATACCAGGCGGAGCACATGTACAAGCTCTGCGTAAAGGTGATATAATCTTTAACGCTGATCAAACAAAAGAATTGATTAAATACGGCAGAGTCTTATCTGGTGGAGGGCATGGAAAAGTAGCACATGCGAATGGCACAGCCCATAATATGATAAATGCCTACAGTACGCCATACAATAAAGGCAGCTTCAATATTACTAGTGGATTAGATGAAGCAGGCGAGACCATAAAGGAAACAACTAAAGACACCGGCAAAAAAGCAAAAAAAGCTATAGATGACATCCTTAAAGCATTTGATAATCTGATGGATTGGGTAAAAGTGAAAATTGAACGGCAACGTTACAAAGTTGACTGGTATACAGCTAAATCAGAAAATGCAGTTGGATACGAGAATAAAAATAAACAGCTTTCTAATGCTAAGAAGTACGTGAATGCTCTAATAGAGACCAATACTGCTGGTTCCGCAGAGTACACGAGACAAGCTAAAAAAGTTGCTAAGAAAACAGGTCTATCTGCTAAGTATCAGAAGAAAGTCCAGAATGGTACTATTAAAGTCGAAGAACTGGATGAAGATACCAAGAAAAAGGTTGACGAATACAAGAAGTGGTATGACTTGGCACAGGAATGCACCCTTGAAGCCGAACGTTTAAAACAGGAACTCATTGAGATCGAAAATACGAAGCTGGATAACATCCAAGCTGAATTTGACGGACTACTCTCCCGTATCGAGCATTCAGCCAATGTAATTAATGAATACATGGGACAAGCTGAAACTAAGGGATATATCACAAGCAGCAAATATTATGAAGCTTTAATAGGTAAAGAGACAGCGAATATTGACACCTTAAAGGAAGAACGTGCCGCTTTGATTGAATCTATGGAAAAATCCGGTATAGCAGTTGGATCTGTAGAATGGCATGAAATGCAGGACCGTATTGATGAAGTTACAGAATCAATTTTGAAATCAGAAAGCGCTGTTATTGAATATCAAGAAAAGATCAGACAATTGAAGTGGGACATCTTTGATATGGCCCAAGAGGCTATTGCTGGTATTACCAAAGAATCTGATTTTCTGAATGAATTAATCAGCCAGGAAGAATTATTCGATGAACGCGGTAAAGTAACTGAGCATGGTCTATCTTCTATGGGACTCCATGGTGTAAATTACAATACGTATATGGAGCAGGCAAACCAATACCGTGATGAAATGAAACGTATCGATGCCGAGCTTGCGAAAGACAGTAACAATAAAAAGTTATTAGACCGCCGTGAGGAACTGTTAGAATTACAGCGTGAGTCTATCCTTGCCGCTGAGGATGAAAAGCAAGCTATATCCGACTTAGTTAAACAGGGTATAGAAAAAGAGTTAAGCTACCTGCAGAAATTGATTGATAAATATATGGATGCCCTACATGCGCAAAAAGATCTGTATGACTATCAAAATAATATCGCAGACCAGACGAAAGAAATTTCCGACTTAGAGAAACAGCTGTCTGCTTTTGGTGGTGACGACTCCGAAGAAGGACGGCTAAAAGTACAGGAGATTCAGAACTCTTTACAGAATGCACGGAAACAATTGGAAGAAACTCAGTATGATAAATTCATATCTGACCAACAGGAAATGCTTGATGACCTGTACGAGCAATATTCAGTCATCCTGAATCAACGACTGGATAACTTGGACCAACTTGTTAGTGAAGTAATCCAAACTGTTAACGATAACGCCGGTATAATTGGAGATACACTCCGGGAGGAGGCATCGAACGTTGGTTATACATTAACAAACGAAATGCAGACCATCTGGGGAGCAAACGGAACATTCGCTGGTGTCCTTGCCACTTATTCAGGTGAGTTCTCCTCTGTTACCACCAGTCTTCAGGTTGCCATTGATAACCTTCGCATTAGTATAGAGAGCATGGTGAAAAAGACAGATGCTGATGCTGAAGGGAAAATCAAAGAAGCAACTGGGAACACTTCCACCAATCCATCCAATGTAAACAGCCAAAAGAAAACTACGTCTACTCCATCGAAAAAGCCTTCTGATTCAAATAAGAAAGCTTCGTCATCAGGTGGAGATGGCAAGGCTAAGGTTGGTGACAAAGTGAAATTTAAAACCGGACGGTATACAGAGAATTCTGCTGGACAAGGCAGCTCCGGTAATATTATGCTTGGAGACTATGTTTACATTACGAGGATTCATAAAGGTGCATCAAGGCCGTATCATATCGCTCGTGACAAAGCTGGTAAACGTCCTCTTGGTTGGGTAAAACTAAATCAGCTTTCTGGATATGCAAAAGGTGCCTTTAATCTCCCACATGATGAACTTGCATGGTTAGGTGAAGGGAACAAGACAGAATACGTTGTACGTCCTTCTGATGGAGCTATCTTGCAACCAATGCGTCAGGGAGACCATGTCATTAACGCCCGTGGTGCGGAGAACTTATATGACTTTGCACAGAACCCGCGTAACTTTATGACTAATGAATTGTTCAGCAAAGAACTAAATAACATTCCTACTGACAGTGGAAAATCTGTGAATGTAAACAACCAAGTTACGTTTGAAATTTCGGGCGTGACAAACTGTGACGAATTCTTATATGAACTGCAGCATAATAAGAAAGTTGAAGCAATCATTCAAGACATGACCATAGGTAGAATCAATGGAAAAAGTTCTTTAAGGAAGTATAGAACTAAAACGTGATAACAAGGCACTCTGTAGAAATATAGGGTGTCTTATGCACTATAAAAAGAGGCGGGAACCCTGCCTCTTTTATTAATAACAAATCAAGGATAAAAGGACGACCATATGAAATTAGAAAAGAAAATGGAACGCCAGCAAAAACAAATTGAACGACTGATAGAACAAAATAACGGCTACCGATCCATTATCAAAGAACAGGAAGCGGCTATAACACGTCTGGAGATGGAATTAGAGAATGCCCAGGCCTTGGTCGCCAGGACGGAAATTCTACAGAAAGAGTATATGGATTCTTTAGCAATGCTGAAAGATAAACAGGCGGAATACGATATATTAATCTCGCAGCTAAGGATCCTGCAAAAAAAAATACTAAAATGATAATCGAAAGAAAGATGGTGAGAACAAACATATGTACGCGACTGATTTTGAATATGACGGCTTATTTGCAAGCGACTGGGGCTTGATTATCTGTAGTGTAGATTCATCTGGTGGAATTGATGTATCTTCTGCCGGTTCAGAAATTACATTCAATACTGTTCCTGTGCAGCATGGAGTCAAATATCTTACTACAAATACGACATATGATACCTGCTTGGAAACTACATTCCAAATTTGTAAATTTTCCTGTGGTTTGGGGATCGTCCCTCTCACCATGGATGACCAACGTGAAATTTTCAGATGGTTGAACCGGCATGAACCACATAGATTAAAAATATATAGTGATAAAGATATGTATGACTACGTGCTCTTCGAGGGGTGTTTTAATATAAGCAAAATAGAACATCTCGGTGATATCATAGGATATGAACTCCATTTTACCAGTAACAGACCGTTTGCCCTGGGGAATTGTAAAAAACGTAAATTTACTATTTCAGATCCTACCAAGCCGTATAAGTTGTTAGATAGCTCGGACGAGGTCGGATATGTATACCCTGATAAATTTAAAGTCAAATGCTTATCCGATGGCGATTTATCAATACACAATTCTATTGAAGACAGAACGACCGTGATAAAGAATTGTTCTGCAAATGAAATTCTATTTTTTGATCCTATTCTTAACATCCAGACATCAAATCCAGATCATAAGCTCTCCAAAGACTTTAATTTTATATATTTTCGTATTGCAAACACATACGATAATAGAACAAATTTGATTACTTTCTCTCTCCCATGTGAAGTAGAAATAGAATATCGTCCTATCATAAAGGGGGTGTCACTGTAAATGGCAGTTAAACTAAATTTTGATACGGCTGGCAATGTAGAAAATCCTACGATGATTCTTGCATATCGAAGCGGTGAGAAAATTATGCCTCCTATAGTGGCTAACAGCGTGGTATTCTCCGATAATTTAAACGCTCCATCAGAATTTTCATTCCAGGTATATAAGAACAGCTGTTCCCCATGGGATAAGATTAAGGATTTTAGGCTCATATGGATCCCAGAATGGGATAGATGGTATGAGATTTATGTTGATATAGAGGAATCAAATGACGTTCTGAAATCAATATCAGCAACTCATCTTACTGAGGCTGAACTTGGACAGTTAAATTTATACACCACTGAAATTAACACAGAGAAAGATATTGCCCGTGACGACTATGAGCGTCCAACTATATTTTATGATGATTATCACCCGGAATCATCACTTCTACATAGGATCACAACCAAGGCGGTAAATCTAACTATTGGACATGTAGATGAATCGCTCCGAAAAATACAGAGGACTTTTACTTTCGACAATACTTCTATTTATGATGCATTCCAAGACATCGCAGAAGAAATAGGATGCTTATTTATATTCGACTCCTTTAGCGATGAGAATGGAAAAATTATACGAATGGTTTCAGCTTATGACCTTGAGTCCAGTTGTCAAGAATGTGGGTACAGAGGAGAATTTACAGGAAAGTGTCCGAAGTGTAAAAGTACAAATATATATGAGGGATATGGAGAAGACACTACTATTCTACTTTCCACTGACAATGGATTGGATCAAGTGACATATACGACGAATGTAGATTCTGTAAAAAACTGCTTTAAACTAGAAGCAGGCGATGATAATATGACCGCTGCTGTCGTTAACTGTAATCCAAATGGCTCTAGCTATATTTGGCATGTAACTGAAGAATCAAAGGAAGATATGTCCGCTGAGTTGATTGAAAAGATTAACTCCTATGATAATTTATATCAAAGTTATGTCAATAATTACGTAGCTGATGTGGATGTATCAGCCTTCAATGTATTGGTTGAAAAATATAAGGTGTACGATGACAGGTGGAAGCCTATTCCGGTGCCTGTCAGGGGATACCAAAGTCTAATGAATGCATATTACGACACTATAGATTTATATAATTATCTGGAAACCGGCCTGATGCCTACAAGACAGATGAGTGATACGAATGCTCAGCATGAGGCTTCTAAACTCACTGCCGTTTCTTTATCTCCAGTTGCAGTACAGGATGTTAAAGTGTTATCCGCTATCACTGCAAAAAATGCTGTTTTGGCAATGGCTAATATCCTGGTTGATTTTAGGTATAAGGTCAAAGAAGCGGAAGGATACGTTTTAACTGGGAATACTTGGACCGGTAGTTTTATTGTTACAAATGAAGCAGATGAAGAAGACACTTTCACCACCTCTCCTATAAACGTTGTCGTGAACGGCGAATATGAAATATATGTCAAACAACAAATAGACCGCAGGTTGGCTAAGGGTGATACAAAAGATTATAGCGTTAGTGAAATGTTTAAGCAGGATCAAGCGACATTTGTTGCAGACTTGAAAAAATATGGTCTTACTTCATTAGAAATATTGCTGAATGTAGCTGAAGCCTGTCAAGGTATTTTAATTGAGCAAGGGGTTGCCGATGGTACAGTGTACCCTCCATTGAAAGATCAATTGTATACTCCTTATCATAATAAGGTGCTGGCAATTGAAGCAGAAATTAAGGTGCGCAATGAGGAATTGGATGCTATCGCAGATATGCAGGATGAAATCGAAAGAATTCGTAATGGGATTCAAGAACAGCTGAATTTTGAAAAATATCTTGGATCCAACCTCTGGGCGGAATTTGCATCGTTCCGGCGTGAAAGTATGTACACAAACAGTAATTTCATATCTGATGGGTTAGATAATAGTGAGTTATTTAAAAATGCTAATGAGTTTTTACAAACGGCAACGAAAGAAATTATCAAGTCTGCTACTCTCCAACATTCTATTACCAGTTCATTAAAGAACTTACTTGTCATGGAAGCATTTAAACCTATTACTCAATACTTTGCAGTTGGTAACTGGATCCGTATACAGGTAGATGAAAAAATATATAAGTTAAGATTGCTCGGCTATGAGCTTAACTTTGAAGATTATATGAACCTTAGCGTTACATTCTCTGATGTAGTACAAATCAATGATGATATTTCCGATACGGAAAGTATCCTAAATAGCGCCAAGAGCATGTCAACAACATACGACTTTGTAGAACATCAGGCATCTAAAGGCGACCAGTCGTATCAGGTCTTAGATGGATGGTCTCAGAAAGGCATGAGTACCGCTACCGTTAAAATTATGAATAGTGCAGACTCTCAAGATATTGTCTATGATTCAAATGGTTTATTGTGCCGTAGAAAAAGTGACTTTACAGAAGGTTGGGATCCTATGCAGCTAAAGATCATAAATTCTACGATGGCTATAACAGACAATAACTGGGAAAGTGTTAAAACTGCTGTAGGCCGATTCTTTTGGAATGATCCAGTTACAGGAGAATTAAAAGAATCTTACGGGGTTAATGCAGAAGTGCTTGTCGGTAGGTTGCTCATCGGTGAGGAACTTGGAATTTACAATGAAAATAATTCTATGAAATTTGATGCTAGCGGATTGACTATCAGCAATGATAAAAACACTGTCATCATAGACCCGAATTCTGATAAATTATTTAAGATGCTACGTGGAACAAATGAAGAGTTATTATTTGTCGATACGTCTGGAAACTTAAACTTAAAAGGTAACATAACTGCTACAAACTTACTTGCTACCAATTCTGGACAAATTGCTTCTTGGCTATTTAACTCGGAAGCGTTGTATAAAGGGTCGAATGTGTATGGTCAAGCTGGTAGTGGAAATATGTACTTTGGTAACAGTGGATTGAGTATCGGAAATAATTTTAAGGTTAATGCCGATGGAGTGTTAGAATGTACAGGAGCTGTAATCGCTGGTAACGTAGTTGCTACTGGCGGTAATATAGGCGGATGGCGCATCGGGCAAAATTCTATCTATAGAGGAGACGAAATTCTTGGTAATGCTGGTACTATGTATTTCGGCAATAGTGGTTTGAGCGTCGGCGATAAGTTCAAAGTTGATAGCGCAGGAAAGTTGTACGCTACTAATGCGGAGATTGTAGGAGAGATTAATGCTACAACGATTGCTATTAATGACTCAATATATGTTTACTCTAATAACATACCTAAGACAAATGTCTTAAAAATATATAAGCAAGAGGTAGATCCGTACATTTCTATTGGGGAAGAGTGTGATTTTGTCCAAATATGCAATAACGTTATGTTTGCTCACTATGACCCTAACTATCCTTATACCACCTGCATGTCTATTAATGGGTCTGTGGTCATAGACGGGAGTTTAGAAGTGTGGGATAGCATGTCTGTAAGCAAATATATATATATGGATAATGGCAAATACATATATACTAAAGACAATGCTAAGGTGCCACTCTCATTAATAGGTGTTTCATCTGCGAATAACATATGGATAGGAAGTCATGAATCGTCAACAGAAACTACAAATGTCATGAAAAATTGTTATATCTCTGCAAATAATGTATATAAACGCACTTCTAGCGGAGACACCTCTTTATCTGATGAACGGTACAAAACAGATATACAAGATATCAAACATGCAGAAGATTTTATTATGTCCCTCTCTCCTAAAAAATATAAATTTACTGACGGAACATCTGGACGCTATCATGCCGGATTCTTAGCTGGTGAAGTAAAGGAATCTATGGATAACACAATTGGAGATTTTGGAGTATATGTGAGGTATACATTTAATGAAGATGTCCCAATTGACCCAGATAACCCTGATACATATATCTGTGGATTACGGTATGAAGAAATTATGGCTCCTCATATACAAGTCACACAGCAACATCATATCCAAATCAAATCTTTGGAAGAAAAAATCCAAGAATTACAATCCGAAATTAACAACTTGAAAGAAAGGATATAAGAAGGAATATATGAAGAAAACAATTAACACAAAAACAGCTATTGAGCTATACAACGCCATTGAAGAATTCATACAAAAGGATATTGATCTTCCAGTGCAGTTCGCGTGGGATATGGAAACGAATTCCGAAACGTTAAAACATATCGTAGAAAAATTCGAAAGAAATAGAGCAAAAATTTTAACACCATTGCGCGAAAAAGATGCTTTTGAAGATATTGACAATAATCAAATTAAGATAAAAGCACCTTATGTTAAAGAGTTTGAACAGGCAATGAAAAAAATCAATGAATATTTAACAGTTGAAAACGAGATTGAAATTAAAACAGTAAAAAAAGAGGACATCCCCTCTTCTATTTCTGTAAAAGACTTAAGGGCAGTTAAATTTATGATAGCTGATGCGGAATAAGTTTTGGTGTATTACGAAAGGGGGTGCCTAAATGTCAGATTCTAGTTTAGATTGTTACGACCTGCAAGGTAGGCTCATAGAGAACTTAACACAGTGGGATCAGAATCAATATATCATTATTAAAGATCTTCCTACTTTATCCACTGCCCCACTTGTCCATTTTCAAAACATGGAAAGTACAGAAGCTTTAGTCGTTAAAACAACTTTAGAGGGGAATGAAGTTACAGTGCCTGTGCCTAATAAATTGCTGCAGGAATCATTAAGGATTGATGCATATGTATATTATTATGAAGCACTCACGTCTGCAAGGTCTATTGCAATAGTAAGAATTCCTGTACGCAAACGTGCCAAACCTTCTGATTATCTATATGTGGAGAATATTGACATAACTTCTGTAGCACAGATAGAACAAAAGGTAAATGATAAGTTAGCTGAGGCAGACGTAATGATTTCCAATGCCGAAGAAGCTACCGGGAAAGCAAATGAAGCTACTGAGACTACTCTAGTAGCGATAGAGCAAGCAACCCATGCTGCTGAACATGCTGAACAGGCAGCACAGTCTGCCGAACAGGCAACCAGCCTGCTTGAAGAAACAATAAAAAAATCTGAAGTGGCAACCGATAAGGCGACTGATGCGTCGGAGAAAGCCAATGAATCTGCAGCCTTAGCTAATGAGGCTGCCACACAAGCAAACAAAGCTGCAGACAAAGCAAATGCAGCTGCAGCTTTGAAAGACATAAGTGAAAAGACTGTAACATTTACTAAGGATGAACGAAGGGAACCTTTACAATCTGACGAGACAATAGCTGTTTTATTAGGACAGATCAGTAAGTGGTTAGATGATCTAAAGACGGTTGCTTTTACCGGCAAATATGGGGATCTTGTAGATGCTCCTGCTATTGCGAACAATCTCACTACTGTAAATCCTGGTCTAGCCTTAGATGCTTCACAGGGTAAAATTTTATATGATTTAAGTGAAAGTATACATGAACAGCTTGCAGAGGACGTGACTCAAGAAGACATTCAAGCTATTTTTAATTCGTAGAAAGGAGGACGCGATCATTATGTTTATTTTGATGGATGAAGATAAAACACTACTAAAAAAACATGTAGTGCCAATTTATCAGGGAGAAGCCCTAGTAGATAAAGTATATTTCAAGCTTCCAAAAGTGTATCGTGGATATGACCTTACAGAATTTGAAGCTGAAGTTAGGTATAAAATTCCAGGCAACGTAGGTCGTGCGGAAACGCTCGTACATGCAGACGTGGATTGTGAAGAAACACATTTTTGCTATATGCTCCCTGTTAATTCAAAACTTACCACATTTGCTGGTGATATAAGTTTATCTCTTGTACTGTCAAAAGACGATCTGATGGATCAGAAGAAATATGTTATGAGTACAAGCTCTGTCATTCTTACCATCACTCCTACGGAAGCGGGAACTAAGCTTATTGAATCCCCAACATGCTGTGGAGCTGAATTTGATGTAGTTGAATTTTAATAAAATGTAATAAAAGGTATCGTTTAACTGTGTAAGGAGTAAGCGATACCTTTTTATATAAAATTATTACAAGGAGGTAAGATAAACATGGCTATGAAAACCAAAATTGGTTATGGAAACCGTAATGATGTTGCGCAGTCTATTGCGGATGGTGTCCTGGACGCTGGTGATATTATCGCTACCAAAGATACGGAAGAGCTTATATTTATCCGGCCAAACAATGAGCAAATGATTTTAAAATCTAGGACTCAAGAAGACATCGCTGTTAAGGGTGTAACCAGCCTTGGTGTTGAAGACAATGAAGTTATTCCTGCTGGTAAGTCATTAGATGAAATAGTTGCCCTGTTAGTCCAGAAACCCGTATCGGCTGAGTATACACAACCATCTGTTGTTGTATCAAATGAGGCTGAGCAGATGAGTGACTTTGTGGAAGCTGGCACTACTCTCACACCAAAATTCCAAGTAACGTTTGTACAAAATGATGCTGGAGCATTGTCTAAACTTGAAATCCTACGGGGTGAAGAAGTTGTAGGTGAAAGCGCATCATCACCGTATACCTACACTGGTACGCCTATAGTTGTTGACAATGATGAGTTGTCTTTTACCGTACGTGCTACATATGGAGAAGGTGAGATCAAGAATAACAATCTTGACCAGCCATCTCCTGAAGGTCATATCGAAGCTGGTTCTATTGATTCTGACGTTTATACAATCGCAGGCAAAAGAAATTTATTCTACGGTTCTGGAACAGGAAACATGCCAGACATTACATCTGACCTGATAAGAGGATTAAGCCACAAGGTTTTAGATCCTAAACAGGGGCTTACATTCAATGTGGCTTTAACCACAGGGGAACAGTACGTCGTAATTGCTTATCCTGCTACATTACCTGATCTCACCCAAATCAGATATCTTGAAACAGGTGATTCAAGTATGTTAGGTATGTTTGATCATTCTTTAGTAGATGTAGCTGACGCACGTGGAGGCAATAACGGGCTTGTATCTTACAAAGTTTATACTTTAAATATGCCTGTTCCTACAGCAGCGAAAATGACGTTTGAAGTGACAATTTAAGGATGGAGGTGTGAAAGTATGATTATGGATTCTGAAAAAATTTTAGTAGCGATTAAACCCTACAGTCGAGCATACCCAATTCCTTTAGATTTGTCTTCTGTTTGGGACACAAAAGAAGAAGCTGATCAGTACGCACAGCAAGCAAATGCATATGCTGGACAAATTATCAGCGTAAAAGTCAATGGATCTTATAAGGGCTATATCCTGCAAGGCGAAAACGGTAACTGTACATTAGAAGAACTTGGTGGTGGAGCCGGTACTCGGAAACAATATGTACAGGTAGGCACAAGGCCGGAGTCTGGTCAAGAGCAGGGGGTCATCTATATTGAAGATGATAAGGGTTATATCTGGAATGGAACTGACTGGAAGCCGATTTTCGAAGACGCTAGTTCTTCTATCGCAGATTTTAATACACGGATCGGTGCGTTAGAAACAGACATTGGTTCTAAAGCCAATATACTTAATCCTGACTTTTCTGGCAGTATAAAACTAGAAGGAAAAGAATTGGCCACAAAGGAATATGCTGAAAGTCTGATAGAGGCAGCTCAGTCTGAGGCTCCTATTATCATTGATGCTGAGCATCCGTTCCCTGAAACGGCCTATAAAGCAGGACAGAAATATGTTGTAGCTTTAGAGGGAGAATATCTGGGACAGAAATGTGAAGCTGGAGACCTTATTCTTATCATAAGAGATTATGTAGCTGAGACTGCGTCTAACTCTGATGGTCTGATTCTTCAGAGGAATATTGATGGTGCCGTAACTGGCGCAGAATCTTCTGTAGACGGCGATATCGTTGTATTCAGTGGCACAACCGGCAAGGTAATTAAATCTTCTAAGATCAATATGACATCCCTTACCGATGCAATTGAGAAGGCTCATGAGCACGCAAATAAAGAGCAGCTTGATACCTACGATAAGACTCAGGAAGAATTGTTAGCAGAAGCTGCAAACGTTGCTCAGAAAAAAGTTGATGCACTTAAAACAGAAGTCGGCGCAAATATAGACGAAAAATTAAATTCAAAAATAGGTGATCTCGGATCATCAACTACGGTCGTAGAATTCGTAGAAAAAGCTGTCGGCTCAGGTGGGGTAGATGTGTCAGAACAGATTGAGCAGGCTTTACAGAAAGCAAAAGCTTACACTGATACAGCCCTTACAATCATTGAATTTTAATACAATGGAAGGATGATAATTAAGCGATGGCAGAGAATGTGTTATCAATTATTGGGACAGTTGCCAGCAAAGTTCCCGATATAGCAATCAAAAATGGCCAACTCATATTCATTCCGGACAGCAGGACCATCGCCCTAGACTTAAATAACCGTCGGACATTTTATAATCAGATTATTTCTTTAGAAACTGATACAGAACGAAATAACATGTTAGCTCCCATTAACGGGAGCTTTTATTTCGTCATTGAGACTGCTGTTTTATGGAATTATCAAAACAAATGGGTGCAAATCACCACACCTCCTGAAGAGGTCGTATCTATTGGCGCTACTCTCCCACAGCTCGGCTCCAAGAAAACCCTATATGTAAACACATCAGAAGAAAATATTTCTATATGGGACGATGCGACACAGTCTTTCAAGATCGTGGGTGAAAAAATATATCCGATCAAAGAATCGGACATTAAAACATTATTTAATTAAAAGGAGAACAAAACTATGGCAGAAACAGTAAAAAATTATTTAGACCTACATGGTCTCACAATCTATGATGGGGGCATCAACAAGAAAATTTCAGAAGGGGATGCTGCTACTCTCGCAGCTGCAAAAACCTATGCAGATAGCCTCAGCGTGAACTACGACCCGGCAGGTAAGGCAAAAACCCTGGTTGATGAACTGGCAAGTGGGGACGTTGCAAAACTGAAAACGGATGTTGGCGATGTCGATTCACTTACCACAACAGCAAAAAATCTCGTGGGTGCAGTAGAAGAAATTAAAGTTGCTATTGGCACGGGAGGCACAGCGGCAGTTGTGACCATTACATCCGACGTAACAACAGATGGTATGCTTAAGTCTTATACTATTAAGCAGGGCGATGCTACAATTGGTGTTATTGATATCCCGAAGGACATGGTAGTACAGTCTGGTTCCGTGGTAGTGGATCCAGAAGGACAGGAGAAAGGTACATATATCAAACTTGTTCTTGCAAATGTGGCTGACCCACTCTATATCAACGTAGGTACGTTAGTTGACCTTTATATCGCAAAAGCTGGAGCGACACAGGTTCAGATCGCCATTGATCCGAAGACACGCGAAATCAGCGCTACTCTTGTAGCAGGAAGTGTAGGAACGACTGAACTTGCAGACGACGCTGTAACTACGGTGAAGATTGCTGATGCGAATGTAACAAAACTAAAACTTTCTGCTGAAGTACAGGCATCCCTTGACAAGGCAGATGCTGCGGCAACACAGGCTGACTTAGATGCTGAACGTACTCGTGCGAGTGAAGCTGAACAGACAGCAGTTACAACGGCACAGACATACGCGGATAATAAAGTAAAAACTCTTGCAGACGGACAAGTAGCACAGAATACACAGAGTATTACAGGGCTGACAGGACGCGTAACAGAGTTAGAAGCAAACGTAATGACTCCTATTACAGAAGAAGAGATCAAAGCGTTATTTGCGTAAATTTAACTAACCGGAAGAGGTATATCCTCCTCCACTTTTTACTGTCAACATAAGTAGGAGGTGACGCAATAAATGACATCAAGAGAAAATATAATTAACTCTTTAACCTGGTTCCTAGCTAGATGTAAAAAAGAGTTCGTTGGTATTGATAAAATGGCAGAATTAAAAGATCAAATTATTGCCGAACTTGGAGATGCTCAATATCCAATAGGCAGTATCTATATGAGCGCAAACAATACTAACCCAACTGTATATTTCGGTGGAGAATGGGTCGCATGGGGTTCTGGTAGGGTTCCTGTAGGTGTTGATGTAAATGACACAGCGTTTTCAGAAGTTGAGGCTATTGGTGGTGAGAAAGTACATACCCTAACTTCAAGTGAAATTCCATCACACGCCCATTCAATAAGCGAGAAATCATACACATCAGGAATAAATAGTGTCAACCATACACACGGAATTGGAGCCCACTCTCACGGATTAAATAATCATACTCATACAACAAATTCGTTTAGTGTAGCGTCAGCTGCAGAATCAGTAAACCACACACATAACTTTAGTGTGAATACAAGTGATACAAGTAAAACATTAACTGGTACTTTCAAAGCTTTACAATGGCAAACAGGAACCGCATCTGGAATTGTAAGTCAAGCGACAAATAAAACAGACAGAGCTGCAGGCGCAGGAACACAAATGGGACATAATACATTTACCATTGATGCAACACATCATCATCTTGTAAGTGGAACAACAGGAGGAATATCAGCCAATCATAATCACTCTGTTACTATTCCAGCAACAACGTCAAATGGCCCATCTACAGCAACAACAGCAAATTCTGCACAATTTAATTCTGGTAATCAATCTGCAAACCACACACATAATGTTACCATTTCCGCACACAATACAAATTCTACAGGTAGTGGAAATGCACATAACAACTTACAGCCATACATAACCTGCTATATGTGGAAGAGAGTTGCTTAATTTTAAGTTTAATAATATTTTTGACGGACATCAAATTTGACGATGTCCGTTTTTAATTAGGAGGTCAAAATGAAAAAACAAATCCTAACATATCTTCTCAATATTATGATTGGTGAAGATGTTACCGAAGATGATATTAAAACATTAACTGGAAACATTGACTTAGAAACTGGCGATATTTTAACAAGAGAAAATTTAAATGTGTATTATGTTTAAAACCGTTTGTATTGTTGCTACATAACAGTAATCAACATAATCTTCACATAGTCATTGAAAGGGGAATTTCATGGGAACAAATGACGTAATAAAACTGCTCTCTTCTATTCCAGTTGGAACTATAATTGCTTGGATTACAGTGTTTTTTGGAATGATAGGGACTCTTTCATATGGAATAATAAAATTATATAAAATGTTTGAAAAATCGAAAAGTATTAAAGATGAAAACGACTCATTTAAGTCTTTAGTTAAAAAACATGATAGTCAATTAACAAATATCCTAACATCATTAAAATCTATTACTGAAACATTAGAGGAACAAAAGAAAACTGATCTTAAGAAAATGCGACATTCAATAGTTAGAGCTGGTGAAGAGGCAATTAGCAATAATTATATTACTATTCGCCAGCTCAAAGCATTGGAGGAAATGTACGAAGAGTATAGTAATCATGGAAATGGATATGTAAAAACTCTTATGGTTAAAGTTCGTAATGTTCGTATAATTGGTAAATTGGACGAAAATGATGAGGATATAAATGAATAAAAGGTGGTACATATGAGTTCAAGATATGATTCTAAGGAATACAAAGAAGAATTGGAATTTAATAAAAAGTTAAAGAAAATTGAAGAACGTGGTCTTCGTAAACTAAAAAAACGTGAGCTTAAAGAAATCGCAAATCAATATAAGAAGCCAAAGAAGAAGATACAAACAACAAAAATTATCACAGCTCTTCTTATGATTCTTATGCTAGTTAACTGTCTTGCAATCGAGGCATATAGCTGCTATGTCATGTTTGTATTGCAGGATCTAAGTGCACTCTACTCTCTCATCGGAGCTGTTGTTACAACGACCGTTGGAGAAGTTCTTGCATTTACTGTTTATTCTGCAAAATCATATAAGGAGACCAAGGCAGAAAAAGATATGGAACTTGAGTATAAGAAAATTGAAAATTCAGAATTTATTATAACTGAACCTATAGAAGAAACGGAGGAAGCATATGGCTAGTATTAAAAACTTTTTATCATTTTTAAATGAAAATTGGACAATGATTTTAGTGTGTATTGGTATTATCATAAGTATAACAAAGAAAACTATATCATTCTTTTCTAAAACGGATGAGGAACGGATAGCTATTGCAAAAGAACAAATTAAGCACACTGTATTAAAGCTAATTACTGATGCAGAGGAAGATTATGCTGAATGGAATAAATCTGGCGCGATTAAAAGATCTCAGGTAATAGAACAAATCTTTGAGATGTATCCAATTCTTTCCAAAGCAATTAATCAGGAAGAATTAATTAGATTTATTGATGAACAGATTGATGAGTCTCTTGTGACTCTTAGGGAAATTATTGAAAATAAAACACTTGATTAGGATGTTGGCAGTGTCTGTTATGGGCACTGCTAATTTTTTATAAAAGGAGGATACTATGTCTAAAATAACGATCAATAGCTTTTGTAAAAAAGCTTATAAGAAGTTTAGAGAATATGGAATGACCCCAGAAGGTGCTGCTGGGTTATGTGGCAACATCTACAGTGAAAGTGCAGGATTTTTTGCAAATAGAGTAGAATTTTTGTGCTTACAAAGACTACGAGAACATGGAATAAAAGATAGAAACGGAAAAGATTATACAGATGAAACATATACAGCAGAAATTAATTCTGGGAGGATCACAAAAGAAAGATTCTTGAATCCGTTACCTGGGAAAGTATATGGATATGCAATGTGCCAATGGACAACTCCTGCAAGGAAACAGGGGCTATATGAACAGACAGTTGAAAAAGGCAAGAGTATCGCAGACGAAGATATACAGATTGAATACTGCGTGCATGAACTAAAAACAAAATATCAGTCTGTATGGAATGTGTTAACTACTACTTCTTCTATTAGGACTGCATCTGACAAAGTATTAAAGGACTTTGAGTCCCCTGCTAACTGGCAGGCTCTTAGCAATACAAGATATAACTATGCGAAGCAAATTTATGATGCTTTAAAAAATACAGTTGGAAATTCAAGTCAAGGAGATAAAGCAATGAATACAGCCACTAAAACGGAAAATATAAACAAGATGATTCAGGTTGCAAAGGCCGAAGTTGGATATTTGGAAAAGAAATCAAATGCATACTTGGATGATAAAACAGCAAATGCTGGTAGTAACAATTATACAAAATATTGGCGTGATGTGTATCCTGACTATCAGGGACAACCATGGTGCGCCTGCTTTGTGTCCTGGGTATTAATGAAAGCGTTCGGGCAAAGTAACGCCAAGAAATTATTAAAGCATTGGCCATATGTTTACTGTCCTACCCTTGGAAGTTTATTTACCAAAAATGCCAACCCTAAAGTTGGTGATATTGTAATCTTTTATAGGAATGGTGTCTTTGCACATACAGGAATTGTCACAAAGATTTCTGGGGATAAATTCTGGACGATTGAAGGAAATGCATCTGGAGCATCCGGCATAACACCAAATGGCGGAGGTGTTGTAGAAAAGACGTATCTTAATTCACAGCTTCCAGGAACAAAATTCTGTACTCTTGACTGGTCTATAATTAGCAATTCTAATACCGATTCATCTTCTATTCCAACTTCTAAACCTTCAAATAATCCATCAGGCAGCGTATCAAAATTAAATGAAAGTGAACAGTGGAAAGGGATTGTAACTGCAACCACGTTAAACGTCCGTACATGGGCTGGAACGTCGTACCCTACTTGTTCCTTCAGTCCACTAAAGAAAGGCTGTGAAATTAGCGTATGCGACGTTCTGAAGGCATCTGATGGATCGGATTGGTATTATATTAGGTATAATGGTAAAACTGGATTCGTAAGTGCAAAGTATATACAACCAAAGGCCAATGACTCAAATCAGAATAATGGATACACACAGAAACAATTTATAAAAGACATACAAAGAGCTGTAGGCGCAAAGATTGACGGCATTGCGGGATCTGAAACCTTGTCTAAGACTATAACTGTATCTTCTACCAGAAATCGTAATCATGCTGTTGTAAAGCCGCTACAGAAATATCTGTATGCTTTAGGATATACGTCTGTAGGAAAAGCTGATGGAGATGCCGGAGAAAAGTTTACAAAAGCAGTCAATGAGTATCAAAAGAAAGTATTAAAATATACGACAGTTGATGGTGAAATTACTGCACGTGGAAAAATGTGGAAGTCTCTTCTAGGACTGAAATAAATTCTATAGAAACATATAGTCATCATCCGAACTGGGTTCTATGTCCGCATCCCCGTCTCAAGTTTTAATGTAACAGTCCCGAATGTTCTTTATAATACAGTCAATATCACTGTTGGATAGTATGGCAAAACATTCCCATCTTCCTATTCCTTTTTTCGTTCTGGAGCATAAAAGATAATTATTTCTATATGACCATCTGTTCCCTCTATGTCTTCTATAATTTCATAGGTAACATAGTAATCTCTGATAAAATATCCCCTATAGGGATCAGACAATGTATAGAGTTCTCTGGTGGAAAAATCTACCAGACAATACCCTGTTGTTCCAATCGTTCTATCGTTATCTGTCTTCTTCTGGTCTGTATAAAACTCTACTGCTTTATCCAGACATTTTTGACATACAATCTTACTCACTGCTTTTAAGTTTACGCCATCAATATCTTCATAATATACTTTTATATGAGTAATTCCTCGATTAGGCATACCGCTTACAGAAATATTGCCATAACCATCGCCAAAAGAACAGGAACGTATTCTAAAGCAATCCTGTTCAAATAGTTCATTTCCATCATCATCATACTCCCTTACGTCAGAGTCAGTAATTTGCAGTTGATTCCAGTAAATAATACCGACGGAATCTCTCTTTGCGTAATAAGGCATCAAACTTTCATTCCTCTCCCCACATATATAACACTCTTCAGACTTTACCGAAGAAGTAGTTTCTGTTTGAAACTCTCTTTGTTTTGTCTTAATTTCTGTTTTGTCATTGATTGTTTTTGGCTGCGCTTTTCCACATCCTGAAAATAGACACCAGAAAATGATCATCAAAAATAAAATCCGCCTTTTTTTTGCCAATATACGCCTCCTATGTATTCCGTATTTTTTTAATTCTTCCGTTCATAATAATATGGTGCGCACAAACACCATATTATTATAAACAATTGCACCTTAAAATGCAAGAGGAAGGAGGGAAACACATGATAAAATATGACCGTTTATGGATTACAATCAAAAAGAAAAACCTCAGCCAATATAAACTCATAAATGATTATGGGATTGATAAAGCGCAGATCCAAAGGCTAAGGAAAAATATGATTGTCAAAACGATTATATTGAACAGACTCTGTCAGATACTTGAATGTCAGATTGAAGATATCATGGAATATGTACCAGACGATAAGGATGAATAGGACATTATAAACTTCATAGTTTTACAATGTCCTTTTTTATTCTCCATTTATAGTGTTCACACGCACCATATCCTTGTTGCCCGTATCACATTAAAATATTAATAAAGGGGTGACATCCAAATGATAAAATATGACCGCCTATGGTCAACACTGAAGGAAAAGAATATCAGTCAGTACAAACTGATTAAAGATTATGGAATTGACAAAGCACAACTTCACAGATTACGGCATAATATGGTTGTTAAAACCATCACGCTAAATAATCTATGCAAAATTCTTGACTGCCGCATAGAAGATATTATGGAATATGTACCAGATGAGTCAAATGAAGATTAGGGAACACAGTGTTAAAAATGTTGTGTTCCCTAATTACTTTTATGAGACTCCCTCTTTTCTTGTAATTCTTAAACAAAGATAAAAAAATAAGGCGATACTTAATTGTATCGCCTTATTTTTTTGCCCTTTATTCTGTATCAGTTTTTTCAATCATTTCTTTGATGTCATCTAACGTAATTTTTTTCTTCTTCATCAGTTTAGCCAATTCTTTCATGTCAGCTTCTTCTTTTTCACGAGCTTCCTTCTCAAGGATAGTTGTCAATTCGTTCTTCAGTGTTTCAATCTGAGCTTTCGTATCAACAATATTCTGCTCATATGCCTGAATTTTCTCGTTAAGCTTATCAATGTTATCTTGTAATACCTGTGATTTGGATCTTCTAATCTGTCCCATTGACTCTCTTCTACCTCCTTGAAATGGGCTATCATTCATTTTCATCATTATACTTTATTTAGTCAAAAAATACAATCAGGAAAATGTACGATTCTTACGAAGCAACAAAAAAAACAAGCATCCAACTTACCTTTCTAATCAATAGTTATCAACAGTTATCACGTGCTTTATCATCCGTGTAGGCTGCAAACCCTTGATTTTACTGGTTTTTTATGCTTATTTCGTGAAGCGGGTGATGGGAATCGAACCCACGTATCCAGCTTGGAAGGCTGGTGTTCTACCATTGAACTACACCCGCGTGCATGCGATACCTGGAAAAATCGGGGTGACAGGATTCGAACCTGCGACCTCCTGGTCCCAAACCAGGCGCTCTAGCCAAGCTGAGCCACACCCCGCTTCGGTATTGCCAGGCGTCCTTCGCTTGACGCAAGTTGAATTATAATATAGCCTTTCGCAAAAGTCAACAACTTTTTCAAAAATCATTTACAATTTCTGGTCTTTCCTTTTTCCTGACCGTTTTCCATAGATTTGCGAAGCAAAAACAGATTCCAAATCAAACAGCGAAAACGCCCGTTCGCTCTGGAATCTGTCTTTTTTAATAGTACAAAATAATCGGCATTCGTTCTTCCATATTTTCGTAGATAATCCGTGCTGCTTCGGAAGGCAGGTTTACACATCCGTGTGAACCATTGCTCTGATAAATGCCGCCGCCAAATGAACTACGCCACGGCGCGTCGTGGAGTCCCTGTCCATCATGGAACGGCATCCAGTAAGTAACATCCTCTTCCCAGGTGTCACCTTTTAAAACCTCCGGACTCTTTTTATACGGAATCCCGAAAATTCCGGTCACTGTGCCTCTGCCATCTCTCGGAAGTCCGGAAACAATATCTGTTTCCACAATCAGCTCGCCGTCCTTGTAGAACCAGAGATGCTGCTGCGACAAATTGACTTCTACATAATTTCCACAGATGTCATCCCTGCCGTTACGCTTATAGCCTTTGACTGCATAGACTGGTTCGCGCTCCGTCTCAGTATTGGCGTGAATATCCTGGATCAGCTGCTCTGCCTCTGCATCCTTGTCAATCTGATAACCGTAATCACCGGACTCAAAACTGATCGTCTGACCATCATGCGTTGTAAAGTCTCTCTGGTAATACAGTGTATCGTACCGCGCCGCCAGATCGTACGCATAATTGTAGATTTCTTCCTCCCGAAGACTCGCCTCTCCATCCGCAATGTCCAGCCATTCCTGAATCACAGACCAGTCAATCACCTCTTTTTCCTCTCCGAAGGTAATCGTAATCTTCGCCTTGCAGTAAGCGTTATAAATGTTCATCAGTGCGTTCATTTCTCCGTCATCCTGCGTAACCGCCGGAAGAAAATAAAACGATTCCGGAATATCCAGCGAAGAGTCCTTCTGTGGTCTGTTATTCGCAACAATTCTGTCTACATAATCTTTAACCATGACCCGCAAATCCGCATCATCCATCTCATTTCCGTAGACTTCCGGCTCAATATAATACTCTGTTCCGTTAAATTCCAGAGATGCGTCAATACTTGACGTTCGCGGCTGTGCCAGTCCTGCTGCGGTCACAGACGCTTCAAACACCGCCTCATCAAATGTAAAAGGAATTTCCACCTCAAACGTATTACCGTCCATCAGGCTGAACAACAGCTTTAGATTCTGCTCCCTCATACAGCTTTGAATATTGCTAAGAAGCTTCGTCTGATCAATGGTATAACCCATATCTTCCAGTGTAAGCGTTTTTGCAGTCTCGCCTTTTTCTTTCAGCTCCAGCTTCGGCGCACTGTAATCCTTTTCCAGAATCAGCAGTACTTCCTTACAGCTCTTGCCTGTCACATCATAACCATTCAGCGTTGTTCCGTCAAAAAAAAGACCGCTGTTTGCCTGTTCATACAAATAATAGCCCAGCGCACCCAGTCCGGCTGCTACCAGACAAAATAGAATAATAACAGCAATCTTAAGCCCTTTTTTCTTTTTTTTCAATTTTGATCCCTTACCCTTCTGTTCTTTCTGTTTTTACTACCCCCTGGCTTCCCCAAGCCATTTCCTTCTTAATATTGCACTATTACAAGAAAATAGTCAAGTGGAGGAATATTAAGATTCATTTAAAATATAACCGTCATCTCTGTTCCTTCTCCCGGCACACTCTCCATCCTTAATTCTGCCCCATGCTGCGCTACAATATGCTTCACAATTGCAAGTCCCAGCCCGGTTCCTCCAGTTTTTTTCGAACGACTTTTATCGACCCTGTAAAAACGCTCGAAAACACGCTCCTGACTCTCCTTTGGTATGCCGATTCCGGAATCCTTCACCGACAGCAACGCCTTGCCATCCCTTTGTCCCACCGTAACCGCAACGCTGCCGCCCAGCTTGTTATAGCGGATTGCATTGTCACAAAGATTAAACAAAAGCTCTTCTATCATTTCTTTATTAGCATAAATCCTGCACGGACCTCCGTTGCAAAAAATACGTACTCCATGCTGACCGGCTTCCAGCTGCAGCATCTCCACGCAGGCAGCGGCACTGTCATACAAATCCATTTCCGCAAAGGAAATATCCGCATGCCCGCCATCCAGCTCTGACAGCCGGATAATATCGTTAATCAGGGTTAACAGCCTTCTTGCACTCCTCGAAATCTCTCCTGCAAATCGCCTGACTTCTTTTTCTCCTGCAATTCCCGTCTCGATCAGCTCTGCATATCCGCATACCGCTGTCAGCGGTGTTTTCAACTCATGAGAAACATTCGCCGTAAATTCCTGCCGGAGCTTTGCTCCTTTTATAATATCTCTGTGTTGCTCCCGGATTGTCTCAATCAATGGCCTCAACTCTTCATACGTATCAATTGTTTCTTCTTCCCCCATATTTTCTTCATCAATATGCTCCGCCAGCTTCTCAATCGGACGCATAAGGCTTTCGGTCATATAATGCGATAAAATCAGACAGACCATCAGCATTAATACGCCAATTCCGGTAATTCCGAACATCGTACGCTGAAACATACCCCAAATACTGTCCGCCTCTTTGCTGATGCGCAGAACATCTCCGTTTTCCAGACGAATCGCAAAATAATACATATCACGGTCAAGTGTGTCTGAATGGCGCACTACATGACCCTCTCCACTTTTTTCTGCCTCCTGAATCTCCGGGCGGTCCCTGTGATTGCTCATAGCGTCGGAACCCTTCTGACTGTCATAAACAACCGTGCCTGCCGCATCAACCGCAGTGACCCGAAGCTCCTGCTGTGGTCTGGTGTATCTTTCCGATAATTCTTCACCGGAAGAAACCATACCTGCCAGTGCTTCTCCATACATGCGCATGTCCTTTACGATCTGTTCCTGATACATATGGTTAAAAATCATGACCGCCATCAGCAATGTGGCGGTCAGTGTCAGAAATACTGTAAAAAGCAGGTACCGATTGATTTTTCTCTTCATCTTTCTATTTCTCCTCTATCAGCATATAACCGACATTTCGTATCGTTTTGATCATGCTGCCCGCTGCGCCAAGTTTCTGCCGCAGCGTTTTGATATGCATATCAAGCGTGCGCGATTCCCCTTCAAAATCAGTTCCCCAGACCCGCTCCAGAATCATATCCCTTGTACATACAATTCCCGCATGAACCAGCAGCACCCGCAAAAGCTCATATTCCTTATACGTCAGCTCACACAAAGTACCGTCCACAAATACGGCTCTCTGCTCCTGATCCATCAACACTGGCCCGAAATACAACCGTTGCTCTTCCATGCCGCTGCTTCTGCGCAGCAGCGCTTTTACCCGCGAAATTAGCTCCATCACACCGAACGGCTTTGTAATATAATCGTCGGCTCCCAGGTCAAGCCCTTTCACTTTATCCAGTTCCGTTGTTTTTGCAGTTGCCATGATGACCGGGACTCTGCGTGTCTTCGCATGTGCCCGGAGCTTTTCTACCACAACCAGCCCATCCTCATCCGGCAACATCACATCCAAAAGCACAAGAGCCGGGAGCCTTTCCTGCACTTTTGCAAAAAAATCAGCCGCACAGCCAAATCCCATCACCTCATATCCTGCGTTTTTCAGCGCGAACATTTCTATTTCCCGGATATTTTCATCATCCTCAACAATGTAAATCAACGCCATAAAACTCCTCTCCCAGACCTATGCCCATTCCTCCGGCAAGGCATAACGCTCCTTATATTTCTGAAACCGCGCCCTGAACTGATGATTATCCGCCTCTTTCAACGAATGCAGATATGCATGACGTCCGAACGCATTTTCATTCGCCTGTATCAGACACACTGCTATATTCGAACAGTGATCCGCAATTCTTTTATAACTCGTGGTCAAATCAGAAAGTATAAACCCAAGCTCAATCGTACATTTTCCGCTGCGCAGCCTTTCCACGTGCCGGCTTTTCACCTCGTCTCCGATATCGTCAATGACTTCTTCCAGAGGTTCGACATTCTGCGCCAGATCAATATTTTCCGTTTTCATGGCCTCCATGGAGATCTGCACAACTTCTTTTACCGCCTGTGAAAATACACCCAGTTCCTGAACTGCTGCCTCAGAAAAAGCCAGCTTCTTTTCATGAATTTCACGTGCTGCCCTTGTAATACTTACTGCATGATCTGTGATTCGCTCCAAATCTCCGATGCTGTGCAAAAGCACCGACAGCGTATGGCTGTCCTTTGTCTGCATCTCATTCCCAGCCACACGCACGAGATATGTGCCAAGTCTGTCCTCATACTGATCGACGAGCGTTTCCCATTCCATCACCTGATCTGCCGCTTCCTCTGAAAAATCACGAAGCTGTGTAATCGCCGTATCAAGCGTCTCCACTGTCATCTCAGCCATCTGCGCGCATACCTTTCGGCACTGTGCCATGGCAAGCGCCGGATTTTCAAGGAATCTGTCATCCAGAATTCTCAGGCCCTCCAGCATTCTTTCACTTCTGCCCGCTTCCTGCTTTTTATCCCGAACAGTAAACATTGCAAGTTTGACCAAAAGCTCATGAAATGGCAGCCACAAAAGTGTAGCCAGTATATTAAAGATCGTATGCACTGCCGCAATGCCTGCCGCGTTGGCCGCCGTATCGAGAAAACCAAACTGAATACGGGCATTTACGGCATAAAAAACTGACATAAAAACGATCGTACCGAGCAGATTAAAATATAAATGAACAAAAGCGGTCCGCTTTGCGTTCTTTTTTGCACCGATTGCAGAAATGAGAGCCGTCACACACGTTCCGATATTCTGTCCCATAATGATAGGAAGCGCTGCCCCAAAGGTGACTGCTCCGCTTGCACACAGGGCCTGCAAAATGCCGACCGAAGCCGAAGAACTCTGAATTACCGCGGTAAGCAATGCCCCTGCCGTCATACCAAGCACCGGATTCTCAAACACCAAAAAGAGACGGGTAAATTCCGGAACCCCTGCAAGCGGCTTCACTGCCCCGCTCATTGTCTCCATCCCGGTCATCAGCACTGCAAAACCGATCAAAATCGTCCCGACATCCTTTCGTTTTTCCCGTCTGGAAAACAACAGCAGACAGACTCCGACAAGTGCCAGAATCGGTGAAAAGGAAGATGGTTTCATCATCCTGATCAAAAAACTGTCGCCCTCCAGCCCGGAAAGACTCAGAATCCAGGAAGTAATCGTTGTACCGATGTTCGCCCCCATGATAATTCCAACCGCTCTTTGCAGCGTCATAATTCCCGAATTTACAAAACCGACTACCATAACCGTAGTAGCTGAGGATGACTGAATTACCGCTGTAACTGCTGCTCCGAGCAAAACTCCCCGCGTCGTGCTTGAGGTCAGTCTCTCTAAAATCTTTTCCAGCCGTCCACCAGACACCTTGGAAAGCCCGTCCCCCATCACATGCATCCCATAAAGAAACAGCGCCAATCCCCCCGCCATTGTAAATACACTGAAAATATCCATATTTTTCCTCCGTAACCTTTTAAACCTTTCTGTCTATCCTGCGCGAAACAAGGCCGATTATACATATATCGCGTAAAATTCAAAACCGTCTTATGTAAAATCAAGGTAAAATTTTCAGTGTAAGCAGGTAGCGTGCGAGACTGCTATCGTATCCATATAAAAAAACAAAACAAACCCGGAAAGAAAGGCAAAAATGAGGTTCCGAAACAAAAATCCACCCCTAATTTTGCCTGACCTCCCCGGGCTCTGACTCTGTAAAAAGTTCTATCTTTTGCTTATTGCGCGTCGTACCCTTCAAAAATCTTCGCAATCGGAGAATCCGAAGACAGGATTACGGTCTTTTCCTGCCCGGTCATGGAAACGCGCAGAGCATCAAGACTGCGGACAAACGAATAGAACTCTGTTTTTTCCTCCGTGTCATATGCTTCTGAAAGAATCCGCATATACTCTGCCTCTCCTTCTGCCACAAGAATTTCCGCCTGCTTTTTCGCCTCTGAAATACTGATGGCAACTTCCTTGTCCGTGGAATTGCGAATCACCTGAGCTTCTGAATTTCCTTCCGCCGTGTAAGTGGCCGCTATATTGTCGCGTTCAGATATCATACGCTCATAGACTGCCTCCTTGTTATCATCTGGAAGATCGAGCTGCTTCGTCTCAAACAGCATAAGCTCAATACCATACTGGTCCATATTATCGTCAATCTTATCCATGACAAGCGCGGAAAGCTCTCCGTCACGGCTCGTAATTACCTCGTCCTGATTCATGCTGCTGATCGCATTTTTCAAAGCATTATACACGGCTGTGTTAATACGGCTCTCTGCATTCATCACGGAACCGTTGAGCGTCTGCGCAAACTTCATCGGCTCTGAAATCCGCCAAAGCACATAGCTGTCTGTAATCATTGTTTTTTTGTCCCGCGTGATGACCTCAGAAGGTACTAAATCGTACAAAAGCGTCTGTTTCGGAAACGTATCCACGGTCTGCACAAACGGAAGCTTCAGTGAAACTCCCGGCTGATCAACCACCTTGCTGATTCGTCCGAACTGACGTATCAGTGTATATTCATTTTCTGCCGTTACAACCACACTGGAGCCGAGAAGCACCAGCAACAGAACAACCGCCACAGCTGCCGCTATTTTTTTCTTCATTGCCCTCTCCTCCTTCCATTATTCCTCCACAGACTGTTCTTTCTGAGAACCGCCCACTCCGGATGATGCATCCTTGCCTCCGCTCTGCTTCGCCTGACCAGAGCTTCCGCTGGCACTCCCGTTCTCAAGGTTTCCCATAAAGGAATCCAGCGGCAACACTTTCTGCACACCGCCTCCGTCGTCAATGATCACCTTCAAATCCGGAAGAATATCTTCCATGGCCTCAAAAAACATCCGCTGCTTTGTCACAACCGGATTTTTTTCGTATTCTTCATACATTGCTTTGAAACGGGCCACCTGCGCCTCGGCCTCGTTGATCCGCATCTGCTTCTGCGCCTCGGCATCCTTAACAATCTCGTCTGCCTCAGCCTTTGCTGCCGGAAGCTTTTCGTTCTGGTATTTATTTGCGTTGTTCAGTGCCGTTTCTTTTCCTTGTTTTGCTGTCTCCACTGCCTTAAACGCTTTCATAATTTCCTGCGTCGGTGGCTCTGAGTCCTGAATGGAAATGTTCACCAAGGACAGACCAATCTCATGCTTTTCCAGCTTTTCCAGAATCATTTCCTTGATATTCGCCTGAATTTCTGCCTTGCCCGTAGTCAGAACGCTGTCCACGTCATATCTTCCAATAACGGTACGAATGCTGCTCTGCGCAATATTTCTCAGAATACGCTCCGGGTCTCCTGACGCATAAAGGTATTTTACCGGGTCAGAAATACGATATTCCACAAAAAAATCGACATCAATAAAATTGTAGTCTGAAGTGATCATGATTGCCTCATCGGCCACCGTCTCATTGGAATTGATCTCATAACCAATCGGGAATCCCTGAATCGTCGTATTCACCTTATGTACCTGCTGAATCACCGGTATTTTAAAATGAAGCCCTTTCTCAGAAACAGTCTCAGCTGACCCGAGTGTCACAATCACCGCTTCCTCCTGCTCTTCAATCTGATACCACATGCCGTTCCCGAGCAGCAGTACTGCCAGCAAAACAGCCACGGCAATCCCGCCATACTGCAAACGCCTCAATAGCTTTGCTTTGTCATTTCTTCCGTTGTCCATTTACGCCCTCCTTAATTGTCGCACATTTTTCCAAAAATCCGTTTATAATCGTATCATTCGCGGATTCCTGCGCTCTTTTTATGGAAAATTAGCATTATCATACACCAAACAATACGGATTGTAAATACGTCTTTCCATGTATGTCCTATTTCAAACCACAATTTTTCCCAAGCGCCTGCGCCAGCAGGGCAATATACTCCGGTGTCGTCCCGCAGCAGCCTCCCACTAGGCCCGCCCCGCACTCTGTCAGCCGTTTCATCGACGCGGCAAAATGCTCCGGCGGCATGTTATAATGCGCGTTTCCCAGTTCGTCAATCTCCGGCATCCCGGCATTGGGCTTTGCGATCACAGGCACTTTCGCTACTCGTTTCATAGATGAAACGACAGCCTCCAGCTGGTCCGGCCCGACCGAACAGTTCAGCCCCACAGCCACTGCCCCCATCTCCTGCAATGTCTCCACCATTTCCACCGCATCGCCGCCATACATCGCGCTGCCATCCGCCTGCAACGTCAGCGTACACATGACCGGAAGGTCACAGACAGACTGCGCTGCATCCAGTACAACCAGTGTTTCCTCCACATCCAGCATCGTTTCCGCCACCAGCAGATCTGCTCCGCTTGCAGCGAGAATCTCAATCTGTTCCTGATAGACATGGTACAGATCCTGATAAGAAATTTCGCCGCGCGGTTCCAGCATTTTTCCAGTTGTCGTGACATCTCCCGCCACGTATGCCCGACCATTTGCAGCTTCACGACTCAGAGCCAGAAGTTCCCGGTTCAGCTCTGCGATCCGTTCCTGCAATCCGTGCATGGAAAGGCTGATACGGTTCGCCGAAAAAGTCGGTGCATAAATAATCTGACTTCCTGCTGCCACGTATGCCTGCTGCAATTCCTTTACAATTTCCGGATGTTCCAGCGCCCAAAGCTCTGCGCAGACGCCCACCGGCATCCCCGCCTTTCGAAAATTTGAGCCTGTAGCTCCGTCCAGTAAAACAATCCCCTGCTCTGTCAGTTCCCTGAATTCCTGTTTTGTCATACTTGTCTCCCTTTCTGTTCTGTCATCCCAAAAGTTCCGTCTCTTTTATATCATAAGGCCCGTCTGCCGGTATTTCCTCACAGCAGACAGCCAGTGTATACATTTCCTTATTTTGCAGCCAAAGTCTGCAGCTTCTCGGCACACTGCTGTTTTTCACACCAGTTCTTTCGCAAATCCCTGGCCGGCCGGCTGTCCCACCCTGTCCTCCGCCATGACCTGGCTGCTCTGCTTCATCCGGTACCCACGCCCCCGCCATACGGCTCTCACCAGGACGCAATACGAGCGGAAGACAGCCCCTCAGATCAATCCGTTGCATCCCATATGCCAATCCTCTGCCGTCCCATTTGACACAGCTTTCTTTCAGCGACCACAAAAAATGGAGCTGCGTCGCACGCTCCTTTGCATCCAGACTTTGAAAAACCGCCCATTCTCCGGATGTACATATCCTCCGCGCCAGATTCTCCCGGTAAAGAAACTTCCCCTCAATATCAATTCCCGTCTCATGCGCTCCGACCATGCAGGCGCAGGCCGTATCACAATGACTGATATTAAAACGGATATCCGGCCGCAGGGTACTTTCCGGTTTTCCGTCCGCCCCAATCGTCAAGCCGAGGTCCGTCAACGAACACCCATATTCTTTTCGAATTGCAAAATCAAGCAACAATCTGGCCAGAATTCTCTGCCTCAGCTTTGCGCGCTGTCTTTCGCTGCCGCATTTCTTCTGAAACGACAGCAGGAGCGCTTCTGCGCGCTCCTGTAATCTCCGGTCGTCTGCCTGGCCGTCATATTCACAGACATAGATCATATGTTTCTCCGATTTCTGCTTACAGATTTCCTCACAGTATAGCAAACCTTGCCCCATAGTGTCAACTGCGCCACAAAACCATATGCGTTCAGATACCGACGGCTTTTGGTCTTTCTGTCAGGTCCTCCTCAAACGCATCCTTCAGTTTTTCTAATGCACGTTTTTCCAGCCTTGAGACGTAAGAACGGCTGATTCCAAGGCTCGTTGCAATTTCCCGCTGTGTTTTTTCCTCCATACCGCATAACCCATATCGCTCACAGATGATAAGTAACTCCCGCTCATTCAGCACCTTGCAGATACAACTTCTTAACTGGCTTATGTTTCTTTGCGTTTCCAGATTTTCCAGTATATCCACCGGCTCGCTTTCCAGCACATCCATCAGCCGCAGCTCCCGTCCCTCCTGGTCAACACCGATCTTTTCATACATCGATACCTCCCGTGTCAGTTTTTTCCGGGAACGCAGCATCATAAGCAGCTCATTTTCAATACATCTCGCCGCATAAGTGGCAAGCTTATTATTCTTCCCGCTGTCAAAAGTCATGACTGCTTTAATAAGCCCGATAATCCCTATCGAAATTAAATCATCTGTATCATGCTCCGGCGCCTGATATTTTTTTGCAATATGCGCTACCAGCCTTAGATTGTGCTCGATCAGCAGATTCCTAGCTGCCGTATCCCCTTCTTTATACTTCTCCAGATAATACTTTTCTTCCTCAGGAGAAAGCGGCTTCTTAAATGTTTTCAAAAAAAGCACCTCTAAGCGGTTTTATTTTATCTTATGTTTACTCACCGCCAAAAGTGCTTTTCCATATTTTTACATTAATTTTCTATTTTACTTGCCCAAGTATGCCGCACGTACCTGCTCATTCACCAGAAGCTCTTTTCCGCTTCCGGTCAACGTGATATTGCCTGTCTCCATCACGTAACCGATATCTGCCGTGCGCAGCGCCATATTTGCATTCTGCTCAATCAGCAAAATCGTCACGCCCTGTTTGTTGATCTCTTTGATAATCTCAAAAATCCCCTGTACAATCAGCGGCGCCAGCCCGAGCGACGGTTCATCCATCATAATCAGCTTCGGACGGCTCATCAGCGCTCTGGCCACAGCCAGCATCTGCTGCTCGCCTCCGGAAAGCGTACCCCCGGCCTGCCAGTGGCGTTCCTTCAGGCGTGGAAACAGATCATATACCCAGTTCAGGTCCTCTGTCAGATTATCCTTACGCATGTAAGCGCCGATTTTCAGATTCTCCAGAACAGTCAGATCTGGAAAAATCTTTCGTCCTTCCGGAACGAGCGTGATTCCCTTTGCCACAATATCATTCGTGTCTCTTCCCGTGATGTCCTCACCCAGAAATTCAATCTTTCCGTTTGACGGCTTTACGAGAGAAACGATGGAGCGCAGCGTTGTGGATTTTCCGGCGCCATTTGCGCCGATCAGTGTGACGATGCTCTTTTCCGGCACCTCAAAACTGATTCCTTTTACAGCCTCGATTCCGCCATAATTTACTTTCAGATCATTTACTTTAAGCATCTTCTTCACTCACCCCCAAATAAGCCTCGATGACATGCGGATTGTTCTGTACCTCTTCCGGCGTTCCCTTTGCCAGTAGCTTGCCGAAATCCAGTACGTACACACGGTCTGAAATCTGCATGACAAGATCCATATGATGTTCGATAATAAAAATAGTCAACTGATATTCGTCACGAATCTGACGGATAAAATCAGCAAGCTCCTGCGTCTCCTGCGGATTCATACCAGCTGCCGGCTCATCCAGCAAAAGCAGCTTCGGCTGTGTCGCAAGCGCCCTCGCGATCTCCAGACGGCGCTGAAGTCCATACGGCAATGACCCGGCTATCTCATCCTTTAAATGTGCCAGATTCTGCATTTCCAGAAGCTCCATCGTCTCTTTGCGCATCCTTGCTTCCTCCGCATAATTCAGGCGGAAGGTCGCTGTGAGCAGATTCTGCTTTGCACGCATATGCTTTGCAATCAGTACATTGTCGAATACCGTCATTGTGGAAAACAGACGGATATTCTGGAAGGTCCGCGCAATTCCCGCTTTCGTGATCAGGTCCGGCGTGGGCACAAGACGCTTTTTGTATGTTCCGGCATTCTCGCCTTTGTACATCTTTTTCATTTTTCCGCGCGGATGGCTCTCCAGCAATTGCTTTCCATAGAAAGAAACAGAACCGTTTGTCGGCTCATACACGCCGGTAATACAGTTAAAAGCAGTCGTTTTGCCGGCGCCGTTCGGTCCGATCAGTGCAACGATTTCTCCCTCATTCACCTCAAGAGACAAATTGTCAACCGCTACCACACCGCCAAACTGCATCGTAATATCATTTACCCGGAGGACATTGTTGCTCATAACTTAACCTCCTTTTTTCTGCCAAACCTTTTTTTGAAAAACTTACAGATTCCATCTACCGAAAACTCACGGCTTCCCATAATGCCTTTTCGTGCAAACAGGACGATTGCCATGATAATAACAGAAAATACAACCTTTCGGAAACCGGCACGCAAAAACGGGACCTTGAAATCTCCGATTTTCGTTTCCACATCCAGGAAACGCAGCCACCACTCCGAGCATGCGATAAACAGAAACGATGCGATGCAGCTTCCCGTCACACTTCCGAGTCCTCCGATCACGACAATCAGAAGAATCTCATACGTCATAGCTGATTTAAAAGTCTGTGACTGAATGGAGGACTGATACATGGCCAGAAGGCCGCCGCCCACTCCTGCAAAAAACGAAGAGATACAAAACGCCATTCGTTTATGCTTTGCAAGGTTAATGCCCATAGCCTCTGCCGCGATCTCATCATCGCGGATGGCCTTGAACGCCCGTCCGTACGAAGAATGAATCACGAGTACCATCACTGCGATACAGACACCGCAGACCAGAAACGGGAACGTCACGGATGTAAAGCTCGGATATTTCCGGAGCATATTAGAACCGTTCGTGATTGGTCCCAGCACATCCCACTGGAAAAATGCGCGAATGATCTCTGCAAAACCAAGTGTTGCAATCGCCAGATAATCACTCTTCAGCCGCAGCACCGGAAGGCCGATCAGCCAGGCAAAGGCTGCTGCCAGAATGCCGGAAGCCAGAAGGCCCGCAAACACCGGCACGGAAAACTGAATCACGCCGCCATGAAAATACTGATACACAGACGCGCGTGCATCCACGGGTATCGTCAGAACCGCATACGCATAGGCGCCGATCAGCATAAAACCGGCCTGTCCCAGAGAGAACAATCCTGTAAAACCATTCAGAAGATTCATGGAAACTGCCACCAGAGAGTAAATACATCCCTTTTTCAGTACCGTGAGCGCAATGTGCGTCGCCGGAAGCCTCTGCTCCAGAATCATAATCACCGCAAGCAGCGCCAGAAGAAGCAGCGCTGAGATTATTATATTTTTCTTTTTTCCCATAACAGCCACCTCTCTTACACTTTATCTGTTGCCTTTTCGCCAAACAGACCAGTCGGCTTGACGATGAGGATAACGATCAGAAGCGCAAACGTGAATGCGTCTGAAAACGTTGTCCATCCAAGGCCTTTGATGATATTTTCACAGATACCGATAATAAATGCGCCGATCACAGCGCCCGGAATCGAGCCGATTCCGCCGAATACCGCAGCGACAAAAGCTTTCAGCCCCGGCATTGCTCCGGAAGTAGGAACAACGGATGCATAATTTGTAAAATACAAAAGCGAACCGACTGCTGCCAGAAAAGAACCGATCACAAAGGTCATACTGATGATATTGTCTACCTTAATTCCCATCAGACGGCTCGTCTCAAAGTCATTTGCCACAGAGCGCATCGCCATACCGATTTTCGTGTGATTGATCAGCTGCATCAGTGCAAACACCAGAACAATCGTCAACACCGGCGTCACAACAGTAACAATTTTTGTAGTTGCCGGACCGATCTTGATCGTGTTGGAAATGATCGGAATCGCCGGATAAGTCTGTGCAAGACCACCTGTTATGTAAAGTGCCAGATTCTGAAGCAGATAAGATACTCCGATCGCTGAAATCATAACAGACATACGCGGCGCATTGCGCAGTGGTTTATAGGCTACACGTTCCACCACCAGGCCGAGAACTACCGTCGCAACCAGCGTCAGCGGAATGGAAAGATACAGCGGCATGATTGTAGAGGAATACACCAGAACCAGCGCTGCCACCGTAAAAATATCACCGTGAGCAAAATTGATGAGCCTGAGAATGCCGTAAACCATCGTATAACCGATGGCAATCAGGGCATACTGGCCGCCCACAGAAATTCCGGCCAAAAGATATGGCAGGTTTTTGCTGATAAAATCCATAACAAAAAAGCTCCCTTCTCTTCGGAACAGAAAAATATTCTGCATTGTCCCAAATTTTCATAAAAATAAACTCAAGAAAAAGGCTGCCGCAGGATGCTTATGAGAAAACTGTTTCTTTGCCTGCCATCCATGATATCCGGACAGCAGACCGGAACAAAGCTTCCCAGCGCCTCCTGCGGCACCCCTTACTCATTCTGCTTTTAAATTAGTTAACGCCCTGTTCTGCCACGAAATCCCACTGAGCAGTCTCGGTATTTGCTACCTTAACGTATGCGGTATCACGGATTGCATCGCCGTTTACATCGTCAAATGCGATTGCACCGGTAACGCCTGTGCAGGTAGTGCTCGGAAGAGCCTCTGTCACTGCTGCCGGGTCCGTAGAGCCAGCATTCTTGAGTGCCTCAAGTGCTGTAAAGTATGCATCATATCCCATTGCCGTAACTGCCGCAACGGTGTCGTTTCCGCCGTTGTTTGCCAGGTTGGTGCTGTCTGCATTGATCCACTCTTTGATGCCGCTATCAAACTCCTCGTTTCCACCTTCCTGATAGAATGTGGTTACATATACCTGAATATTTTTGCCTTCTGCTGCGCTCAGGATAACGTTAGAATCCCATGTATCGCCTGCCAGAAGCGGCATTTCAGCACCCTGGGAAGCTGCCGTATCAATAATGAGCTGAGCTGCCTCTGTGGAAGTCGGAGCAAAAATAACATCTGCGCCTTCGTTGATGGCTGTCGTAATATAAGAAGTAAAGTCAGCATTTCCTTCCGGGAAGGTGTCCTGAATTACTTCACCGCCAAGACTCTGAAATGCCTCTGAGAAGTAGAAACCAAGACCTGCTGAATAATCATCACCAAGTTTTGTCAGAACGTATGCTTTCTTTGCCTCAAAATTGTCTGCTGCAAAGTTTGCAAGTACGGTACCCTGGAACGGGTCCAGGAAGCAGATACGGAAATAGTGATCGTTTCCTTCTGTTACCTGCGGATTGGTACAGGTAACGCCGATTGCCGGAACGCCTGCCTGCTCAAATGTCGGAGCTGCTGCGATCGCTGCGCCGGAACCATATGTACCAAGAACTACGGATACGCCCTCGCTCACAAGCTGGGAAGCTGCTGTCGGAGCTTTCTCAGCAGAGGATTCATTGTCTACTACTACCAGCTCCACATTATACTCTGTTCCGCCAATCTCAACGGTCGGAGCCACACTGTTTGCATACTGAATACCAAGCGTCTCCTGCTTGCCGCCTGCACCGTTATCTCCGGATGCCGGCTCAAAAACACCGATCTTCACTGTCTCTGCCGCCGAAACGCTCATCGTACCTGCAAAACACATTGCCGCGCATACTGCTAATGCAACCATTTTCTTCATAACAACTACCTCCTGTTTTCGATTTCTCTTTTTTGAATTCGAAGGCTTTATCCTTGTAAAGTCTCAAACACATATTTTATTCTAGTCCGGTTTTGTCCGTATTGCAAGGACTTTTGTTCGCTGTACGTACAAAAAACAATTTTCCGCATCAGGCGGACATTTGTCCGATTGTTCTTTCACTCGTGCACATTTATTTTTTCACGTGTGCTTTTTATTTCTCGCTTTTCCCGGTCTCCTCTTCTTTTCGCCGCAGAATATCATACACATCTGCCAAACCTTCCAGATCAACCCAAAGCTTCTGTTTCGGATGCGGAGCGCTTTCCATCTGATTTCCCTCTTCATCAAAAATTGCCGCAACGCGCACCAGAACATCTCTGCCATCCGGCTTCATAATCTCAATCTCTTCGCCGACTGAAAATTTATTGCGTTGCTCAATCAGATAGCAACCGTCCGCTCTTTGCTCGCCTATAATTCCGAGGTACGTATACTCTTTCACATACGTATTGCTGTCATAAATCTGCGACTCGTCCCCTGGTTTTCCATAAAAAAATCCGGTCGTAAACTGGCGGTACGTACAGTTCGAAATCTGCTCCTGATACCATGCCATGTTTGCTGCATACTGTTTTGGGTCCCTCTGGTAGTCATCCAGCGCTTTCCGATACGTCCGGGCCACGGTTGCCACATAGAGGGCCGTTTTCATACGCCCTTCTATTTTCAAACTGTCAATCCCGGCTTCCACAATATCCGGAATATGTTCAATCATACACAGGTCCTTGGAGTTGAAAATAAAGGTTCCCCGCTCATTCTCCTCCACCGGCAGATACTCTCCGGGCCTTGTCTCCTCCATAACCGCATATTTCCATCTGCAAGGATGCGTACACGCGCCCTGATTCGCATCTCTTCCCGTAAAATAATTGCTGAGCAGGCACCGCCCGGAATAGGAAATGCACATCGCCCCATGTATAAAGCTTTCAATCTCCATCTCCGGCGGTATATTTGCACGGATTTCCTGTATCTCAGCAAGTGAGAGTTCCCGCGCAGAAACTACCCGCTTCGCCCCAAGCTCCCACCAGAAACGGTAGGTTGCATAGTTCGTGTTATTTGCCTGCGTGCTGATGTGGCGTTCGATCTCCGGGCACACTTCTTTTGCAATCATGAAAACACCGGGATCTGCAATAATCAGCCCATCCGGCCCGATCATTTTTAATTCCTCAAAATACTGCCGTACTCCATTCAAATCCTCATTGTGAGCCAGAATATTGGCCGTCACATATACCTTTACCCCGTATTCATGCGCAAAGGCAATCCCCTCCCGCATTTCCTCCATCGAAAAATTCTTCGCCTTTGCACGAAGGCCAAAAGCCTCCCCGCCGATATACACGGCATCCGCGCCAAAAATCACGGCTGTTTTCAACACCTCCAGGCTGCTTGCCGGGATCAATAATTCCGGATGTCTCACGTCTTTTCCTCCTAGTATAATAATGATATAGCTACAAGAGCTATAGAGTTAATAAGTTACAAGGTCATATCTGATGAATAACAGAAGGAGAATTCCCTCTCCATCAGAAGTTATAAACATTTACCGTGTCTGAGGTTTCCTTAATGCACCAGACAAAATATAGAGGTATAATCACCGAGGCAGGATCATTGACGTTTCCTCCTTGGGAACCAGCAGAGCCTCTGCTGGCGAAACCTTAAGATAAGTCTGTCAGTCCATTCGGTGGTGATTTATGTTTTGGCTGGTTGGGAGGCCTCAGGCTATACCTGTATAAGCCGCTAGGTTGTGTATCCGCCTTTTGGAATTGGATGCCTGCCGGAAAGGATAAAAACATGCAATACCAAAAAGTACTTAAGATGCTTGAAAACACTCCCTATCTCTCAGTCGGGCTTGATGTCGGGGCAGACTTCACCTGGATGTCCATCATGCTCCCTAATAGCACGCTTACCGGGAAACCTTTCAAGATCGTTCATTCCGATCCCCAGTCCCGGGAGCTTGCCGTCACAAAAATAAAGGAAGCACAAAAGGCGTATTCTCTTGAAAGCCGCTGCTTCCTTGAGTCCACCGGGATCTACCACATCCCGCTCCTGTGCTTCCTTCGCGATAAGGGTTTTGACTGCTCGGTCATTAATCCTATCATTACTAAGAATAGCACAAACATGAACGTAAGAAAACTGCATAATGATAAATTTGATTCTAAAAAAGCTGCCAAAGTAGGGCTGGATGCTTCCCTGAAGACTTCCGTCATTCCGGATGATGAGGTCATTGACCTGCGCAACCTGGTACGGGACTATTATTACTTCAAGGACCTGCAGTCCGCTGTCATCCTGAAGCTCACGGCGGAACTGAAAGTATCTTTCCCCGCATACCGAAAGGTGTTCAGTAAGGTCACCACCCAGACTTCTTTAAAACTTCTGGATGCGTATCCCCTTGCACAGGAGCTTCTCGCCGCACCAAAGGAGACGGTGGTGGAAATGATCCGTTCCACAGCACGCTTCGGGGAAAAGTACGCCCTGGCAAAATATGACGCCCTGCATGACGCCGCAGAGGATGCAGCTGTTTTCGGGCGTGCCCTTCAAAGCAACGCCCTCCGGATCCGGCTATATATAAAACTCTACCGGGAATACCAGGAGCATCTGGACAGCATGCTCGAAGAACTGCATAAAGCTGTCGAAAGGCTGGAAGGAACGCCGGTCCGTGGCCGTATCTCCCTCCTCCAGACCCTGCCGGGTGTCGGTTTCCTGAGTGCGGTCGTCCTGATCGCGGAAATGGGCTCCTTTGACCTGTTTTCCTCACCCAAAAAACTTTATGCTTACTTTGGGATGGATCCCGGTGTAAATGATTCCGGCAAGTTCCACGGGGACAGGGTCCATATGTCCAAGCGGGGCTCCAGCCTTGCCAGGCGTATCCTGCATATGGCCGCCATCAACAACCTGAAAGTAGATAAAGCAGCAAATGCGCCCGTGAACCCTGTCATTTATGACTATTACATCCGCAAATGTGCCGGCAAGAAAAAGATCGTTGCCGTTGGGGCTGTCATGCACAAAATCTGTAACACCATTTTTGCCATGCTCCGGGATAATAAGCCTTTTGAACTCATTACACCAGAGGAACACTGCAAACGGTACGCAGCAGAACACTCAGGAACTATGAACGCCGCTGCATGATAGAAGTCGGAATCAACTTTAAAAAATCCCATAACAATTGGGTTTATTAAAGTTACCCTTTTTTAGATCAACTGCTCGAAAAAAAATTTTTAAACATTTTTCAATTTACCTATTGACATTTCTTAGCTGGACTTTTGTATACCTGAAAATTATTTCTAACCTATACGCAAGTACGCCCCGGCATACTGCTGCGAGGCGCACATATTTTCTGCATAATTCTTATCATTTTCGGTTCCGTTTCTGTCTGTCGTTCCTGCTTCTTTGACCGTTTATCTTTCTTTCCCCTGGCACTGCGCTTCGCATTGTCTCCATTCGATCGTCTCACTTTGTTTGACAGTGACAGCCGCCCCGTCCCCTACTGGAACAATTGAAGTCAGCAGTCCATCCGTGTGCTTCAATACATAAAGATATTCCCGCATTCTCTTGTAAATCGTGCGGTTCCGGCGTTCCACTGCGTAATGCGATTCAATGATATCGCCGTCCTGCAATACATTGTCTGAGACCAGAATCCCTCCGGTGCGAAGCAGCCGCAGTGCTTCCGGCAGAAAATGGATATACTGGCCCTTTGCCGCATCCATAAAAATCATATCATAAGGGCCATCCAGGGTACGCATAATTTCCAGCGCATCTCCCTCCAAAAGCGTAATCCGACGCTCCATACCGGATGCCGCAAAATTATCCCTGGCCTGTGGAATCCGCTTTTCATACTTTTCAATTGTTGTAATATGACAGTTTGCATCTGTATTTTCTGCCATTAAGATTGCCGAAAATCCCACTGCTGTTCCGACCTCGAGAATCTTGTCAGGCCTATGCATGGCCAGCAGGACACGAAGAAAACTCTGCATGTCCTTTCGGATAATCGGAACCTCATGTGCCAGCGCATCCCGCTCCAATGCATCGAGAAACGCTCCATTCCCTGCATCGAGCGATGCAATGTATGCTGCCATCCGCTCCTGGACGATCATATGACCTCCTGCTCATCGAGATCCACTGCTCCGGCAACATCCGCCATAATTCGCTGTAAGATCCGACATACTCTCAATTCTGATTCCAGAAATTCATGTACAAGTGCATTCTTCCGGAATTCCTCATAGTCCCTGCACAGACGTTCCTGCTCCCCATACATATCGAGAGGCTCCTGTGCATTCTGCACCGCAAAAACATGCCGCCGGAAATCATTGATCTCCTGGCGCAGACCGGGTTCCATGCGAACAGCATCGCGCACCTGGCAGAACCGGACGTATTCTTTGCTCTCCTGTATGGCCTGAATCAGCGCCTCCGTACATTTTTCTATCGTTTCCATAAATTTAACCCGCTTATGTTTTATTCCACTTCCATAATAATCGGCAGAATCATCGGGCGCCGTTTTGTGCGTTTCCACAGAAAATCTCCCAGAGAATCCCGGATGGTATTCTTAATCTTGGACCAGTCTGTCACATGATGGCTGTTACAATATGACATTGCGTCTTCGACAATGTTGCGCGCTTCATCCATCAGATCTTCTGCTTCTCGTACATACACAAAACCTCTTGATACAATATCCGGCCCGGCCAGAATCTGACCTGTATAGCGTTCCAGTGTAAGCACCGCAATCACGATGCCATCCTCAGCCAGATGCTGTCTGTCACGCAGCACGATATTCCCGACGTCTCCGACTCCGAGACCATCTACAAGAATGGTTCCTGTCTGTACATGACCGGCTACCCGCGCCTTCTCGCTGTTCATCTCCAGCACATCTCCCGGTTTCAGCAGATAAATATGATCTTTTGCTATACCAAGGCTCTCTGCGATCTGCGCCTGTGCTTTCATATGGCGGTACTCACCGTGAACCGGAACCGAATACTTTGGACGCACCAGAGAATACATCAGCTTAATTTCCTCCTGGCACGCATGGCCTGAGGTATGCGCATTCTGGAAGATAACATTTGCGCCTTTCATGGACAGCTCATTGATTACCTTTGAGACTGCTTTCTCATTGCCCGGAATCGGGTTAGAACTGAAAATAACCGTATCTCCCGGCTTAATTGATACCTTTTTATGCATATTCGCAGCCATCCGGGAAAGCGCTGCCATGGATTCTCCCTGGCTGCCTGTCGTAATCAGCACCATCTGCTCATCCGGATAATTTTTCATCTGTTCCAGCTCGATCAGTGTATTTTCCGGAATGTTCAGATACCCCAGTTCGGAGGCAGTCTGGATAATATTCACCATGCTGCGGCCTTCCACAACCACTTTTCGCCCGTACTTGTAAGCCGAATTAATAATCTGCTGTACACGGTCCACGTTCGATGCAAAAGTTGCAATAATAATCCGTGTATTGTGATGCTCTGAAAACAGATTGTCAAATACGTGGCCGATGGTGCGTTCCGATGCCGTAAACCCTGGCCGTTCTGCATTCGTACTGTCACACATAAGCGCAAGCACGCCCTTTTTTCCGATCTCCGCAAAGCGCTGCAAATCAATCGCATCTCCAAACACGGGGGTATAATCTACTTTAAAATCGCCCGTATGCACCACAATCCCCGCCGGTGAATAAATAGCCAGCGCTACTGCATCCGCAATACTGTGATTTGTTTTGATAAATTCAATGCGAAATTCCCCGAGATTGATCGACTGTCCGGGCTTTACCACCTTTCGTTTTGTTGTGCGCATCAGGTTGTGTTCTGTCAACTTGCGCTCAATCAGGCCCATAGTCAGTTTCGTCGCGTATAATGGCACGCTGAGTTCTTTCAGGATATAGGGCAGCGCTCCGATATGGTCTTCATGACCGTGCGTAAAGACAATTCCCTTTACCCGGTCTATATTTTCTTTTAAATATGTGACATCCGGAATCACCAGATCAATTCCCAGCATATCGTCCTCCGGGAAAGCAAGTCCGCAGTCTACAACTACAATACTGTTGTTGTATTCAAATGCCGTCATATTCATTCCGATCAGTCCAAGTCCGCCGATCGGTATAATTTTCAGATTTTCATTTTTTTCCTTTTTTTCATTTTTATTCCGTTCTTTTCTCAATCTGCACCTCCATGCTCATTAAATATTATATTATTTCCCACGAGAACAGCGGAATACCTATGTATTCCGTTCTCCAAGTTTTCTGTATGATTTTTCTGTTTAAATTTTTTCTCTTTATCTTCTCAGAGCTCAATATCCACGTCCTCTAAAAGCTCTGCAAAAATTTTCGATACTGCTTCCAGTTCGCCGTCATCTTCTACAAAGGTATAGCACGCCTCTGCTTCTCCGTCCTTTGACAGATCCTTCAGAATGTATGCATCTGCCTCCTCATCCTCTGTCTCTGTCACCAGAAGATACGATACGCCGCCAATTCTGGTTTCTTCCACCACAAAGAACCCGACCGTTTTGTCTTCTCCGACCGGGCAAAACTCTATTTTTTTATTCATCTTTTTCCCTTCCGTGGCTGTCGAGATATCCTTGCAGAATATACACAGCCGCAATCATATCGACGTATTCTTTTCGATTCTCACGCCGGACACCGCCTTCCATCAATGCGCGGTTCGCGGCCACTGTCGTCAGCCGCTCATCCCACATCGTCACTGTAAGGCCTGTCCGCCGTTCCAGCATCTCTTTAAATGCCAGCGTTTTTTCTGCCCGTTCTCCGATTGTATTGTTCATATTTTTCGGAAATCCAAGTACAAGAGAAGTCACTTCGTACTCCCGGATCAACTCCTCAATCCGGGCTAGTGTCCTGCGCAGCTTGTTTTCCGATTCCCGGCGGATGATTTCAATTCCCTGTGCCGTAAGTCCCAGCGGATCGCTGATCGCAACCCCTACGGTCTTGGAACCGAAATCAAGCCCCATAATGCGGATCATTCCGCCTCCTGCTGCCAAGATTTATGCTTGATGTATTCTCTTAAAAGCTCCTCTACCAGCTCATCGCGTTCTACTTTCATAATCATGCTGCGTGCATTTTTGTGGTTCGTAATGTACGTAGGGTCCCCCGACATAATATAACCTACAATCTGATTCACCGGATTGTAGCCCTTTTCTGTCATTGCGTTGTATACAATATCAAGTACCGTCTTCACGCGTACTTCAGGGTCTGCGCTGAAGTTAAAATACTGTGTGTTATTAATATCTGCCATCTTTCCACGTCCTTATTCGCTTCTGTATCTTCATCAATTAATATACATTCTAATATAATTCGAAAAATAATTCAATCCCTTTCCCGGAATCCTTTTCGACATTTCCAGAAATTCTTTCGACAGAACCTGCCTCTTTGCTTGCCTAAAGAAAGATCCTGCTATCAGACTCCCCCATATGCTCCTGCTCCAGGAGAAACACATGCGGCGCCAGTTCTTTTCCCAGGCGACCGCGTACCAGAACATTTTCATAGTTCTGCCCCGCCGGCACAGCGGCTCTGATATACTGCCCGGTGTAACCAATATAGTATTCCTGCCCCTTTATTGTCGTTTTTTCCTCAAAAAGAACTTCTGTTTCACATCCTGTATACTGCGCCTCGAACGCACCGCGATTCTTCTCCCCAAGCGCAATCAGCCAGTCGCTGCGGGCCGCCTTTTCCTGCTCCGGAATCTGATCCGGCATCGACGCGGCTCTTGTCCCATGCCGTCTGGAATATTTAAAAATATGCGTCTCATACAGACGGATTCTCTCCAGAAACTCCACCGTGGCATCAAACTCTTCCTGTGTTTCTCCGGGAAATCCGACAATGACATCTGTTGTGACAGCCGGCCGGTCAAAAAACCGCCGCAAAATCTGACATTTTTCCTCAAATTCCTCTGCTGTGTAACGACGGTTCATACGCCGCAGTGTCTCCGTACATCCGCTTTGCAAAGAAAGATGAAAATGCGGACATAGCTTAGGAAGCGCTGCCAGGGCCCCGGCAAACTCCTCCGTAATAATTCCAGGCTCAAGGGAACCAAGACGGATTCTTGAAATCCCCTCGATCTCATGAACCGCCCGAATCAAATCGAGAAGCGTAAGCCCCAAATCTGTCCCGTAGGAACTTAAATGAATCCCGGTCAGCACCACCTCACGACAGCCGTTTACAGCAAGTTCGGAAGCTTCATGAATCACGTCTGCAAGCGCGCGGCTGCGTACGCGGCCTCTGGCATACGGAATAATACAATAACTGCAAAACTGATTACAGCCATCCTGCACTTTGATATGCGCGCGCGTATGTTCCTGCATTCTGGAAAGAAAAAGATTCTCGTATTCCCTCGTATGATTGATATCAAGCCTCTGCTGCACACCGCCCGCTGCCTTTGTCTCCTGCCCGAACTCCGCCTCCGGCGCTTTTGCCGTTTCACAGCCGTGCGTCTCTCCACGCATCTCCTCAAAATACCGAAGTGCCTCCACCAGATCTTTCTTGCAGTTGTTGCCAAGAACAATATCTACGGCGACATCCTCCTCAACCGGGTTCTGCGCTGTCTGAACGTAGCAGCCGGCAGCCACCACAACCGCTTCAGGATTCATTTTTCTCGCCTTATGCAGCATCTGCCTCGACTTGCGATCCGCAATATTGGTCACAGTACACGTATTAATCACATAGACATCCGCCCCCGGCTCAAACGGCACAATCTCATACCCTGCATCCGCAAGAAGCTGCGCCATGGCCTCTGTCTCGTAAGCATTTACTTTACAGCCCAAATTATGAAGCGCTGCTTTTTTTTTCATACCTTACCTCCGCTTTGCTGTTCTCTGTCTGACTTTTATAGCGCCATACAATATTTGCACTTTCAGTCCTGTGTTTTCTTTCTCCAAACGGCATTTGCCACTTTCAGGCTTGACTTTTATATCTCCAAACGGTAAGATAGTGGCAGATTCGAAGGAACTACACAACTATCAAACGCGGGAGGCATTTTATTTATGAAAACAGTTCAAATTTCTTTAAATTCTATTGATAAAGTAAAATCATTCGTAAACGATATCACAAAATTCAGCAACGATTTTGACCTCGTTTCCGGAAGATATGTTATTGATGCAAAATCTATCATGGGTATTTTCAGCCTCGATCTTTCCAAACCGATTGATCTGAATATCCATGCAGAAGACAACATTGATGAGATCATGAATGTACTTTCTGCATACATCATCTAAACGGATGACAGCGTTTTATAAGAGCTGCAGCAGATTCTGCCCGCTTCGCCGAGCTTATCTGCTGCATTTTCTTTGTTTTCTGTATTTTCTTTTGATCTATTCAACGCGGATAATCTCTGTCGTCTCTATCGCCGTCTGCACAAGCTCATCAATCTTTTCATCCAGCTTTCTCTCAGAACGCTTAATCGCATTCAGATTCGGCTTTGTCACAGGATGCTTAGCCACAAAAATGGTACAGCAATCCTCAAACGGCAAAATAGAAGTCTCATACGTTCCAATACGCTCCGCAATGCTGACAATCTCCTGCTTGTCAAAACCAATCACCGGACGGAACACTGGCAGGGTGCAGACCTCATTCGTCGCCGCAAGGCTCTGCATCGTCTGGCTCGCCACCTGTCCGATGCTTTCCCCGGTAATCAGCGCATGATCTCCCCGCTCTTTCGCAAAATGTTCTGCGATCTTCATCATATAACGGCGCATAATGATCGTCAGCTCATCGTGTGGACATTTGTCATAAATGTAAAGCTGAATATCTGTAAAATTCACTACATGAAGGTTGATCGGCCCGGAATACCGCGCAACCTGTTGCGCCAGATCCACCACTTTCTGTTTGGCACGCTCACTCGTATAAGGCGGAGCGTGGAAATACGTTGCATCCAACCGGACGCCGCGCTTGCTGATCATATACCCTGCTACCGGGCTGTCAATTCCACCGGAAAGCAGCAGCATAGCCTTGCCATTTGTCCCCACCGGCATACCGCCCTGGCCCGGAATGATCTTTGAATAAATATAAATCTTTTCCCGGATTTCGACATGTAGCGTGATCTCGGGATCATGCACATCTACCTTCATTTCCGGAAATGCTTCCAGAATCCGGCCGCCCAGCTCGCAGTTCACTTCCATGGACTCGATGGGATAACTCTTTCGCGCCCGTCTTGTCACTACTTTGAAGGTCTGCTGATGCGTCTCATATACATGCTCAAGAAATGCAATCACATCATTGCCAAGCTGTCTCAGCCCTGCTTCCTCTACCTTCATAACCGGGCAGATTCCTACAATACCGAATACGTACTGCAAAGCCTGAATCGTTTCGTCATAATCATACGTTTCATTGCAGTCAATATAAATCCTTCCCTGCTCCTTGTATACATGAAATTCGCCTTCTACATCCCGGAGTGCATGGACAATACGGCTGACCAGCGCGTCCTCAAACAGATGACGGTTCTTTCCCTTGATGGCGATCTCTCCATATTTGATCAAAATTGTTTTAAATATCATGGCTCTATTCCCTCTTCGTTCTTCCTGTTTCCTTTTTTAATGACGCGCATACCGCCGCAATACAGGCAACAGCTCATTCAGTGTAGCAAGGCAGTATGTAATCTCCTCCTCCGTCGTATAAGCGCTGAAGCTAAAACGAAGCGTAGATTCTAGCAGCTCCTGCCGCAGATGCAGTTCCTTCAGAACCGCGCTCACCGGAAGCTTTTTATTGGAGGAACACGCAGAGCCCGCGGAAACATAAATCCCCCGCTCCTCCAGTGCATGAAGCAGCACCTCGCTGCGCACACCAGGAAATGCTGCGCTGACAATATGCGGAGCGCTTTTGCTGCCTTCCTCTGAGTGAATCACCACGGAAGGAAGCTTGGCAAGTCCTTCCATCATAGTTGCCTTCAGCTTCAACAGATGCGCCGTATGTTCCTCCAGATGTTCATACGCTTCTTTCGCCGCCTGCGCCATGCCGGCCGCTCCCGGCACATTGTCCGTACCAGAACGCATCCCCTTCTGCTGTCCGCCTCCAAGCAAAAGCGGATGGATTTTTACTTTATCATTTATATACAGAAAACCGATCCCCTTCGGTCCGTGTATCTTATGCGCACTGACTGAGAGCATGTCTATTTCCAGCTTTTTCGGATAAACCGGCAACTTACCGTACGCCTGCACGCCATCTACATGAAACAAAATCTTGGGATTCCGCTTTTTGATCAGTTTTGCAGCCTCTGCAACCGGTTCAATGGCTCCCACTTCATTATTTACATACATCATCGACACAAGAATCGTATCGTCGTCAAGCGCCTCTTCCAGATCTTTCAGACTGATATGCCCTCTCTCATCCACCGGAAGATACGTCACCCGAAATCCCTGCTCCTCCAGATAGTGAAGCGGAAGCAACACCGCCGCATGCTCGACTGCTGTCGTAATCAGATGCTTCCCGGCTCTCTGATTGGCCATGGCAGCTCCAATCAGCGCCCAGTTATTGGACTCCGTGGCTCCAGAAGTAAAATATATTTCTTTTTCATGTACTTTCAGTGTCTTCGCAATCGTTTCTCTTGCCTCGCGCAGATAACGCTCTGCCTCCACACCTTTCATATGTTTGGAGGATGGGTTTCCGTAATCCTCCATCATTGTACGAACAACCACCTCACGCACTGCTTCCGTACATCGCGTTGTGGCTGAATTGTCCAGATATGCTTCCACCAGACTCCCTCTTTTCTCCTGTATTTTCGGATGACACCATTTTTACAGATATACAAACACGCAATCAGATGATCGAAATCTGCGCGCTACAGACTGCAAAATCCCTTGGCTGCCAGACATCCTTCCACCTCTGCGATGTCATTGCAGTGGAATACCATAATCGGGCTTCCCGATTCACGATTAAAGGACAGGTACAGATAATCGACAGAAATATTGCTGTCATTTAAGGCTGCCAGCAGCCGGCTCAGCTCACCAACCCGGTCCTGAATCTCAATCCCAAGCACATCCGTCACCTTACACATATATCCGACTGCTTCCAGCGCCTGCACCGCACGGCGTGGGTCAGACACGACCATTCTTACAATTCCATACTCGGGGCTGTCATTCGTCACAGAACCTAGAATATTGATTTCCTCTCTGCTCAGAATCTCCGTAATTTCCAGCATGGCTCCTTTTTTATTTTCTGCATAGATCGACACCTGATTTAACATCTTTTCGTCCTTCTTTCCCTCGGTCTTGTCTGCTTTGCAATCCCTGCAATTCCGACACTTTTGTTGTTCTCCGTGATTCTAACACAGAAGCGCTGCGAAGGGCAAGCCTGAATTCAGATCATTTCTCTGGCCAAACAAATATTGACAATAATTTCTCATCATAGTACTATCTATTTATATAAATATAACAATAATACTGTGATAAAAATACCGTAAAAAAGGAGACCAACAAGCGATATATTATGGAAACACAGATGAACCCGAATCTCAAACAGACAACTTCCCCAAAATTGACTGAATTTACGGCAATCCTCCAGATGAACCTGGCGGAGCTTCATCAGCACCTGCAAAATCTTGCGCTTGAGAATCCTCTGATGGATCTGGAATCCGCCCAGGCCACTCAGGCCTTTGATACCCGGAAGGTCTACGCTCCGGATGACCAGAACCGTGTCTATGCCAGACAGGACCGCAAGGACGCTCTCGATCCCTGGAACCTGGATATCTCCATGCGCGAAACGTTAAGCGACACGCTCATGGCCCAGCTTGGAGGTCTGAAGCTCGATACCCAGCAGCGCCGCGTACTGGCTTACATGATTTTGAATCTGGAACCGACCGGTTATCTTGAAATGGATCTTGCAGATATTGCACAGGCCACAGGAGTGACTCCTGATGAGGCAGAAAGCCTGCTATGCATTCTACAAACCCTGGAACCGGACGGCATCGGCGCCCGGTCACTGCCTGAGTGTCTTGCCATTCAGTTGAAAAAAAATCATCCGGAAGATCACACAGCGCTTACGATCACGCAGAACTATCTGGAACCTTTCGGAAAAAACCAGCTTCCGTCACTGGCCAAAAAGCTGCATGTACCGCTTGACGAGGTGCTGCGCGCAGGCCGCGTCATCCGCAGCCTCAATCCAAGGCCGGGCGCTGCTTTTGGCGAGCGCAGATATATGCAGTATATCCGTCCTGATCTGGCAGTTGTCAAATTTCAGGGATATTATGATATACTGGTAAATGAATCTCTGCTTCCCACTATTCGATTAAACGAAGAATATCTCGACATGATGAAAAACAGCGAATCCAGCGAAGTGACTACCTATCTGAATGCGCAGAAACGGCAGCTTGACCGAATGTCCGAATGTCTTGAACAGAGAAACCAAACGCTTCTCGCACTGGGACGACTGATTGTCCAGAAGCAGCAGATCTTTTTCCAGAACGGACCTGGTCACCTTGTTTCCTTCTCATTGGCAGAAGCAGCGGCAGAGCTTCAAATACCGGAATCCGTTATCCGCTGCGCTGTAAAAGACAAGTTCCTGCAATGCACGTTCGGTATCTTCCCGCTCAGTTATTTCTTTGTGCAGGGGCTTGAAAAGAAAGAAAGCATCCAACATAAAATCCGGGAAATCATTGCCAGGGAAGACAAAAAGCACCCTCTTTCCGATTCCAGTCTCGCAGAGATACTTGCCCTGGAAGGTCTGACCGTTTCCAGAAGACTGATCGCCAAGTATCGAAATGAAATAGATATCCCGGAATCCGGCAGACGGCGCGAATTCTGAGACGCGCCAACCCATCGCTGTTATCTATAATCATAAATAAAACTGCTGTAAAACAGCTTCGACTGACCTGTGTAATTCTCTCCACACGTCACCTCTGTTTTACAGCAGTTCTGTTTTAAAATATTTATATTTCTTTTATGTCCCTCGAACTCTGCATCACGTCCTGCGCCGGTCAAACCTGCGTGACAACATCATACCAATTCCCTGCATAATCTGTACCAGAAGCACCAGCAAAATAACAGTTACCAGCATGATATCAAACTGATAACGGTTGTAGCCGTAGCGGACTGCAATCGCACCCAGTCCGTCCGCTCCAACGGTACCTGCCATAGCTGAATACCCCAGGATCGTTGCCGTCACAATCGTCGCGTTCACCATCAGAGAAGTCCTGGCCTCGATTAGAAGCACCTTGAATACTATGGTCAGATTACTGGCGCCCATACTCTGTGCCGCCTCAATAACACCGTGGTCCACTTCCTTTAAGGATGACTCTACCATCCTGGCGATATACGGCGCTGCCGCAATGGTCAGGGACACAATCATGGCATTGGAACCATAACTTTTTCCCACCAGTATCTTGGTCAGTGGAATCAGAAGAATCAACAGAATCAAAAACGGAATACTCCGAAAAATATTTGAGATAAAGTCTATTACCTTGTACACGGCTGCATTCGGCCGAATCCCATCCTTATCCGTCACGGTCAGCAAAATCCCAAGCGGCATTCCAAATACGTAACCGAGAAGCGTCGGTACCAGGGTCATATACAGCGTCTGGCCAATTCCTTCAATCAAAAGCATAACCATCTTCTCATTCAACATAATCGATCAACTCCTCCACTGCCAGTTTTGCGCCTTTTAAGTACGCAATCATCTTATCGCCCAGTACCGGGTCCTCAGGAAGCTGCAAAATCATTTCTCCCGTCGCAACTCCGTCCAGATCCCGCGTATTCGCATAGAGAATATTCACCGGCGTCTTAAATGCCAGCACCATATTTCCGATCACCGGCTCAAAAGAAGAATTTTCAGAAAAGACAATACGCACACAACGCCGCCCCTTCATCTCCGTCACCCGTTCAAAGCCCTGATAAATCAGTCGCTTGGCTTCTTTGGATTTTGGTGACTGGAAAATCTCTTCCACTGTGCCGTGCTCTGCAAGATTTCCATGATCAATAATCGCCACATGGCTGCAAATTTCCTGTACGACAGCCATCTCATGTGTGATGACCACAATCGTAATGCCGTATTTTTGATTAATCTCCTTCAGAAGCTGAAGAATTGACTTTGTTGTCTGCGGATCGAGCGCGCTGGTCGCCTCATCACACAGCAGAATCTTCGGATCGGACGCAAGCACCCTTGCAATCGCCACCCTCTGCTTCTGACCGCCGGAAAGTTGAGCCGGATAGGCCTTCGCCTTTTCCTCCAGCCCGACAATTTTCAGATATTCCATCGCCTTCTGCCGCGCTTCCCGCTTCTTCATACCGGCAATTTCCAGTGGAAAGCAGACATTGTCAATCACACTGCGCTGCATGAGCAGATTAAAATGCTGAAAAATCATGCCAATATCCTTGCGTGCCTCCCGCAGCTGCTTTTCGGAAAGCGATGCCAGATCTCTCCCGTCTACGACTACGTTTCCACCGGTCGGCCGTTCGAGGAAATTCAGGCAGCGTACCAGCGTACTCTTCCCTGCCCCGGACATACCAATAATACCGTAAATATCACCTTTATATATATCAAGATTCACATCCTTCAGCGCATGGACTTCCATATCACGCTGCCGGAACGACTTATCCAGATGTACGATTTTAATAATCGGCTCCATATTCTTCTCCTTCGTGCTCTTTTCTCCCAAAACACCAATCTTTTCTGAGTATACCGTAAAACGAAGGCAGTTGCAAGATAATAATCCCGCAACTGCCTTCTGTTTTCATTCCTGTATTCCGTGTTATCTAAATTTTAAATGAAAGTCTTATTCAGCCTCTTCAAACGGAATCACTGCTCCATCATATGTATCATTGATGAACTTCTGAATTTCGTCAGATTTCAAAACATCCACGAGCGCAAGAATCTTTTCACTCTCTTCATTGCCCTGTTTTACAGCAATGACATTGACATAAGTCTTTGCTGCCTCAGAATCAGAAGCCTCGAAAGCAATAGAATCCTTTGCTACTGAAAATCCTGCATTCAGCGCATAGTTTCCGTTCATAACAGCAAATGCTACCTCGTCCACCACTCTCGGCACCTGAGCAGCCTCAAGCTCAAGAATTTCCACATTCTTCGGGTTGTCTTCAATATCCATAACCGTAGCAGTCAGTCCTGCGCCTTCTTTTAACGTAATCACACCGTTATCCTGCAACAGCAGAAGAGCTCTCGCCTCATTCGTGGTGTCGTTCGGAACAGCAATCACGTCGCCATCCTCCAGCTCATCCAGTGCAGACTTTGTGCCCGGATAAATACCAAACGGCTCATAATGAATACCGCCTGCATTTACAAGATGCGTCCCTTTCTCCTCATTAAAACTGTCAAGATACGGGATATGCTGAAAATAGTTTGCATCCAGCTCCTCGCTCTCCACTACCTCATTCGGCAGAATATAATCGTCAAACTCTTTTACTTCCAGTGTCCATCCCTCTTCTTCCAGAAGCTTTGCAGCCTCCGCAAGAATTTCCGCATGCGGTGTCGGAGATGCTGCAACTGTAATCGTTTTGTCCTCCTCAGCCCCTGCCAGAGCTGCCGGAACAAATGCAGCTGAAACAGCCAGTGTCAGTGCCAGTACTTTTGATAAATTCTTCTTCATAATATCTCCTTCTTTCTTTTCGATCGTCCGCTTTTGCGGCAGTTTACCGCCCCTTCTGGGAACAGAAAAACTTAAAGTTTATGATAACACCCGCGTTTAAAAAATGCAATACTTTACTTATGCAAAGCTCGCAACTAAACGCAGATCAGTTTACAAACAACGGCGTGGAATAATAACGGTCGCCGGAATCCGGAAGCAATACAACAACTGTTTTTCCTTTGTTCTCCGGACGCTTCGCAAGCTGTATCGCAGCATGCAGCGCGGCTCCCGAAGAAATCCCGACCAGAATACCTTCCTGCTTTGCCAGAAGTCTGGCGCCGTCAAAAGCTTCCTCATCTGCAACTGTTATAATTTCATCGTAAACAGACGTATTGAGAACCTCCGGAACAAATCCAGCTCCGATCCCCTGAATTTTATGCGGACCGCTCTTTCCTTCTGAAAGTACCGGTGAAGAAGCCGGTTCCATAGCCACAATCTTTACTTCCGGATTTTTCGATTTTAAGAATTCTCCGGTACCTGTCAACGTACCGCCTGTCCCGACACCCGCTATAAAAATATCTACCGTTCCATCCGTATCCTTCCAGATTTCCGGGCCGGTCGTATTTCTGTGAGCTGTCGGGTTTGCCTGATTTACAAACTGCCCGGGAATAAAGCTGTCCGGAATCTCTTTTGCCAGTTCCTCCGCCTTTGCAATCGCGCCGCTCATGCCTTTTGTCCCGTCAGTCAGTACAATCTCTGCTCCGTACGCTTTCAGAATATTTCTGCGTTCTACGCTCATTGTCTCCGGCATCGTCAGAATGATACGGTACCCTTTCACCGCAGCAATCGCAGCCAGCCCGATGCCCGTGTTGCCAGAAGTCGGTTCAATGATCACAGAACCTGCTTTCAGAATCCCCTTTTGTTCGGCATCCTCAATCATTGACTTTGCAACGCGGTCCTTCACACTTCCCGCCGGATTAAAATACTCCAGTTTCAGAAGCAGCTTTGCCTCCAGCCCCAGCTCTCTTTCCAGATTCTGTGCTTCCACAAGCGGAGTATTTCCGATCAGATCAAGCGCTCCTTTATAAATGTTCACCTTCTTATCCTCCCTTTTCCTATATGATTACTATGTTTTTGGTTGATTAGTATTATAGCACTTTTATTTCGCCTGTCAACCAGATTTTTCTTTTTTCTATCCTCTATATTTTATATATCTTTTCCGCAGATATTAAATGCATATGTAAATGTCACTGCATGAAGGCCAAAAAGTCACTCATTTTTTGTCGAAAAATAGTATTCTTATTAAGAACATTTGACATTCTCAATGTTTTGGTTTAAAATAAAAATACTTTGCACTTATTATTGGAGGAACCTATGAAAACACTGTTGATTATCTACATTATCATGATAAACCTGATCGGTTTCTTTATCATGGGGATCGACAAAAGAAAAGCCCGCCGCGGAAAATGGCGTGTTGCAGAGAGAACCCTTTTCACGATTGCTCTTCTGTTTGGCAGTATCGGCATCCTGACCGGGATGTATGTATTCCGCCACAAGACGAAGCACCTCACTTTCTCGATCGGTATTCCCGCCATTATGGTGATACAGCTCTTTCTCATTGGACTGCTGTTCTCCTGGAACACCAAACGTATGGGGCGCCCTGCTCAGGCTGTACAAAATGAGCTGGATCTGATTCAAAAACTGGACCCTGATACAATTCAGTCCTTCGTCTCCTATGAAAATCTTATGAATTCCCATCTCGCTTCCGGCGTCATAAACCAAGAGACTGCCGATGCGGTCGACCTTTTTTTCCAAAATTTTACATACAACATTCATCAGGAAGAAATTGACGGAGACACAGCAATCGTCAGCGTAAATATCACAAACATTGACATGCGCGCGCTGGCCCGCGATCTCTGCCGCAAAATCCTCAAAGAATCCGTAGCAATTTATCCGGAATCCCGCAGCACCACGACCAGCGATTACTATCGTCTGCTCCGTGATACGCTGGCTCACAATACGTACGAACCTGTCGTGACCGCCGCGCATTTTCATTTAAAAAAAGACGATTCCGGCTGGATCATCCTGGCCGATCAGGTCCTGGAAGACGAACTGGTCAGCGGCTTTATTACTTATATGAATGACCCGAACATCCTCCCGGTCACAGAGATTGTTTCCATTCATCTGGATGCGTTGAAGCAGCTCACACCGGAGCAGTGGAAAGAATATCTCTCTGTGGAAGATATCTTCGCTACCTACAACACAGACTTTTATCAGAGAATAGACGAAGAATACATCAAACAGCTGGCCTCTGCATTTGACTACGAAATCATAAAATGCACAGAATACGGTTCCTCAGCTGAAGTAGTAATTCGAATCAAAAGTGTCGATATGAAAAATGTCCTCACCATTTATAAGAAACATCTGCTCGAATATGCGGGCTCAACAAAATCAATCCGTGATGACGCAGTTACGTTTTCAAATGAAACTTCAAGATTGCTTCTGGAATCACTCAAAGAAAATACCAAAGTAAGTTCGACAGATATCGATATGATTTTTCATAATGACGGAAGGATCTGGGAAATCCATTTCGGAAACGAATTTACAAATGCTCTGCTCGGAGATATGCGCGGCGCTATTGAAACCTTCAATTCCCTTTCCCGCGAAACCCTCTCAACAGAGACCGTAAATAATTAGACACGAAAAAAAGCGCTGTGCAAAAGGATGCCTATCCTTCCTGCAACAGCCCTTTTTTATTGTTTCTTTAAGCTCCCTGATTCTCGTCTTTTTCCTCTTCTGTTACTGACAGGCAGAGTTCTTCAAGCTGCTTTTCATCAACGGTTCCCGGCGCCTCTGTCATCAGGTCCGATGCATCTTTCACCTTCGGGAATGCGATCACTTCACGGATGCTGTCCGCGCCTGTCATCAGCATCATCAGACGGTCAAATCCAAATGCAAGTCCTGCGTGCGGCGGTACGCCATATTTGAACGCATTCAGCAGAAAACCAAACTGTTCCTGCGCCTGTTCTTTTGTAAAGCCCAGGAGATCAAACATACGGCTCTGAATATCCCCCTGATGAATCCGGACGCTGCCGCCCCCGAGCTCTGTACCATTCAGTACGATATCATAAGCCTTTGCACGCACGGCTCCCGGATCGCTTTCCAGCTTGTCCAAATCCTCTTCCATCAACATCGTAAACGGATGATGCATTGCCGTAAAACGGGCTGCCTCGTCATCCCACTCAAGAAGCGGGAATTCTGTTACCCACAGGAATTTATAATCATCCTTTTTCAGAAGGCCAAGATTTTTGGCCAGCTCAATACGAAGCGCTCCCAGTACGTCCCATACTACTTTATTTTTGTCTGCCGCAAACAGAAGCAGATCCCCAGGCTGTCCGTTCATCGCTTCAACGAGCGCATGCAGCTCTTCTTCTGTCATAAATTTCGCAAAGGAAGATTTATAACTTCCATCCGGATTGATTACCAGATACGCAAGGCCTTTTGCCCCGTACCCCTTTGCAAATTCTACCAGAGCGTCGATTTTCTTGCGCGGCATGCTTCCCTGGCCGTCTGCGTTGATACCCCGCACGCTGCCGCCTGCTGCAAGCGCATTCGTAAACACAGAAAATCCGCAGTCCTTTACCAGCTCAGATACGTCATGCAGCTCCATGCCAAAACGAAGATCCGGCTTGTCCGAGCCAAAACGATCCATAGCCTCCTGCCATGTCATCCGCTGAATCGGAAGCTGTATCTCAATTCCGAGAACCTTCCGGAACAGTCGTGCCAGAAGCCGCTCATTCACATCAATGACATCATCCACATCGACAAAGGAAAGCTCCATATCAATCTGTGTGAATTCCGGCTGGCGGTCCGCACGCAGGTCCTCGTCGCGGAAACATTTTGCAATCTGGAAATAGCGGTCATAACCGGAACACATCAAAAGCTGTTTAAACAGCTGCGGCGACTGCGGAAGTGCATAAAAATGACCTGGATGTACGCGGCTTGGCACAAGATAATCCCTCGCGCCCTCCGGAGTACTCTTGATCAGAATCGGAGTCTCAATCTCCAGAAACCCTTCCTCGGTCAGGAAATTCCGCACCTCCATTGCCACACGGCTGCGAAGCATCAGCTTGTCCTGAATATCCGGTCTGCGAAGATCCAGGAAACGGTATTTCAGGCGAAGTTCCTCCTTTGTCTGGCTGTTTTCCTCAATCGGAAACGGCGGTGTCTCTGACTCGGACAGAATCCGAATCCCGGTTGCCCGGAGTTCAAGCTCTCCTGTCTTCAGGTTTTCATTTACTGCGCCTTCCCGCATTTCCACGCGTCCAACCACAGCAATCACATATTCATTGCGCAGCGTATAAGCCTTCTCAAAGCCCTCCGCCCCGATATCCTTCTCGTCAAAAATGATCTGCAACAGACCGGAACGATCACGCAAATCCACAAAAATCAAGCTACCCAGATTTCTTCTTTTCTGTACCCAGCCCATGACCGTCACTGTGCTTCCACAGTCTGCCTTACTCACTTCCGTACAGCGATGGGTCCTTTTCAACCCCTTCATAGCCTCAGCCATCTTTTCTTCCTCCTATTCAGGCAGATACATCCATACTTTATGCCGCTCTGCCGTAATCTCTTATTCCGGTACCGGTTTCCAATACAAACGCTGAACCGGCGGTATCTTCACAATTCGCTCCCTCACTGCTTCAGCAGCTCTGCGATTTCATCCAGCCCCACTTCCACCTGCTCTCCCGTCTCCATATCTTTGATACGGGCTTTGTTTTCTTCAAGCTCCTGGCTGCCGATAATCACAGTCTTTTTCGCACCGAGCTTATTGGCGTATTTCATCTGTGCCTTCACACTGCGGTCCATGTAGTCTGTCTCCACAATGAATCCCTGTCTGCGCAGACTGTCTACCAGGCGGTATGCTCTTCCTCTCGCCTCTTTGCCGAGAATTCCCACATACAGAGCGACCGGGTCTGCCGGCGGGAATTCCACGCCTTCCTTGTCCATAAAATACAAGATACGCTCAATTCCCATTCCAAATCCCACGGACGGGATATCCTGTTTTTCGTCAATCTCATGAATGAGCCCATCATAACGGCCGCCGCCGCAAAGCGTAAAGCCATTCGAATCCACAAATTCAAATACCGTCTTTGTATAATAATCCAGGCCACGGACAATGCCCGTATCTACCGTATATTGAATCTGCATCTCATCCAAGAGCGCTTTCAGCTCCTCAAAATGAGTCCGGCACTCGTCATCCAGATAATCAATCGTTCTCGGTGCATGTTCTACAATCTTTTTACACGCATCCACTTTGCAGTCGATGACACGCAGCGGATTCTTCTGCATCCGTTCCCGACAGGTCGGACATAATTCACTTTCATGCTCCCTTAAATATGCAAGCAGCGCATCATTATACGTTTTTCGACAGTTTTTGCAGCCAATGCTGTTGATATGAAGCTTCGCATCCGAAAGCCCCAGCTTCGCAATTAATTCCGTAATGAGCGTGATCAGCTCTACCTCAGCGAGCGGACTGGACGAACCTACAAATTCCACGCCAAACTGATGGTGCTGGCGAAGCCGTCCGCTCTGCGGCTTCTCATACCGAAATGCCTGCGTCACGTAATACAGCTTAGCAGGCGCAGGCTGAGCGTACATATTGTGTTCAAGATAAGCTCTCATAACGCCCGCTGTGCCCTCTGGCTTCAGCGTAATACTTCTGCCGCCTTTGTCCTCGAACGTATACATTTCTTTTTGCACCACATCCGTCGTCTCTCCGACGCCGCGCTGAAACAGCACCGTGTGCTCAAACATCGGTGTGATGATTTCTGTCATGTGATACGTGGCAGCAATTTCACGCGCCTTTTTCTCCACAATCGCTCTTTTGCGCATCTCCTCGCCATACCAGTCCTGTACGCCTCTTGGCGCCTGTGTAATCATAATTTTTCCTCCTCTGCTGCAATTCCTGTTTCTTGTATCTTTTAAAACATGTTCTGCTTCCTGCTATTTAGGATTTTGCCTGTCTGCGGCCTCTGCCGCTTCTGCCTTCCATGGCAGCTCAGCCTTCCACAGCCTTTGCTCCAAATCTGATGTATTCATAATACGTTCCAAATTTTCATAATGAACTACATTCATAAATGCCAGAAATACATGGATATCATAGTCCTTGGATTCTTCGATCATCATCTGCATCGCAGTATTCACATCAAACGCCTTCCTGTATGGCCGGTCGTCCGTAAGAGCCGCAAACACGTCGCATACCCGAATCACACGCGCCCCGATCGGAATGTCCTCCTGTACCAGATTCATCGGATATCCAGAGCCGTCGCAATTCTCGTGATGAAACATTACCATATCTACAATTTCTTTGGAATACCCCTTTTTTTCCAGTATTCTCGCGCTCAGCCGCGAATGAAGACGCACGTATTTCAGCTCCTCAATAATCAGAGTCTCTCCCTCGTGCCCCCTCACATATTTCGCAAGCTCCAGCTTTCCAATATCATGTAGAAAACCGGCAACTGCCAGATCATGACACTCTTCCTGCGTAAAATGCATCTGTTTTCCGACAAGATACGCCAGATTGCTTACCTTGGTTCCGTGCAACAGCTCTGTGATAACCTCAGGACGAATGATCTGGTACTTTTTTTTGTATTCATGCCCGATATTACTCATGCAGCCCAGCCCGTTTCCTCTCTATCATTTCATTAATACGCTCAATATAATTTTTAATATCTTTTACATTTTCAATTCGCTCGATTCTGTCCTGCGCCCACACCATTTTCGTCGACGCTCCGGCTCCAAGTGCCAGAATACTCTGAAGTTCCTCCATAATCAGAATATTGTAAATCCCGGCTTTGCCCTCTTTGGCATAACCGACATTTTCGAAATTACCGGCCATATTTTTCTGCCGGTATAAATAATACGGCACCATTCCGGCTTTCTGTGCATACGCGGCAGTCATATCCATAATTTCACGGTTGTTCGTCATCGTCATTTCTTTATGCTCTTTTTTAAAAAGCCGCAGCCGCGCCGCACGCTTGACAGCCAGAGAATGCACGGTGATACTGTCCGGGTCAAGCTTTGCGAGCTCCTGCATCGTGTGCTCTACCTCCGGTTTTTCCTCTCCGGGCAGCCCCACAATCAAGTCCATATTGATATTGTCAAATCCCATCTCCCGCGCCAGAGCAAATGCCTGCACGGTTTCTTCCACCGTATGTCGCCGTCCGATCAAATCCAGCGTCGCCTGGTTCATCGTCTGCGGATTAATCGAAATCCTCGAAATTCCGTGCGCACGCAACACCTCAAGCTTCTCCCTTGTAATGCTGTCCGGCCTTCCGGCCTCCACCGTAAATTCCTGCAAATGCGCAAAGCAGAACCGCTCCTCCAGCTTTTGGAGCAGACGTTCCATCTGATACGGCTCCAGCGTGGTCGGTGTCCCGCCGCCAATATAAACCGTGTTCAACTCCCGTCCGGCAAACGCATCCGCCGCATAATCTATCTCCCTGCAAAGCGCATCCAGATAAAGGTCGACCTTATCCTTCCATAGATGTAGAGGACTTGAGCTGAACGAACAGTACATGCAGATGCTCGGACAAAACGGAATACCCACATACAGACTGTAGCCATTCTGGAAATTGATATCTTTTAGAATATGACTCTCCCTGTTTGCAATCGCAATCGACAACGCCGTTTTTTCATTGCTTACAAAGTACGTGTCCCGCATATACTGCGCAATCTCGGAATTTTTCCAGCCCTTTTCCAGAAGGTTCATCGGAATTTTTGTCGGACGGATACCGGTAAGATTGCCCCATGGAAGTTTTTCTCCTGTAGCCAAAGAAAGCATACGGTAAAGCATACGCTTCAGTTCATTTTTTACCGCTTTGCGTTCCGTTCCCTCCGGTATAAAAGTCTCATCGGAAAGAACGTGTGTGATATCTGTCTCAAATTCTGCACAAATCTTTTCTCCAGAATCCTCCGGCACAAAAGAAATCACCAGCAGCGGCAGCTCTTTTGCTTCCGACTCCGGTGTTTCCTTCCCTGCGTCCATATTCCCGGCACAATCCTCTTTCTCTGAAACCGCCTCTCCCACATAACAGATACGCACATCCTGCTCCGGATAAAACGCTTTGACAAGAGAATGTATATCATATTCAAAATTCTGTCTGTTTAACTGTACTGTAATCATAATCGTTCCCTAATAAGGATTATATTTTTTCTCGTATCCTATACTCGTTGACGCTCCGTGCCCCGGCAACACCAGCGTATCATCGGGAAGCACAAACAGTTTCGTATGAATTGCGTTTCTCAGCTCACGCATGCTGCCAGTCGGGAAATCTGTTCTCCCTACGCTGCAGCAAAACAGCGTATCTCCGGAAAACAGCGTCTTCTCTTCCTCTATATAATAACATGCACCCCCGACCGTATGCCCTGGCGTATGCAGAACTTTGACCGTCACACCGGCTATGGAGACAGTCTCGCCATCCTCCAAAAAACAGTCCGGCGCCACGGTAAACCCATTGCCAAACGCTGATGAAAGATTCTGTTCCCTGCTGCCGCAGACTTCCTGTTCGGCTCGCAGCGCACAGATCCAAACACCTTGCTTCGCTTTTTCTGCCATATTCCCGCTGTAATAGCTCCGTATCGCCTCTGCCGCTCCGATGTGGTCAAAGTGCCCGTGTGTCAGCAAAATGGCCTCCGGGATGCCTCCTGATTCTTCAATCTTTCGAATCACCCGCTCCGGTTCTGCGCCCGGATCAATGACGATCATCTTTTTTGTTTCCTGATTTATGACGAGGTAACAGTTCGTTGCCATCGCGCCAAGGACAAGCGTGTTAATTCGAAGTTTTCCCATACGTTTCTCCTGTTTTCCGGTAATCTTCCTGTATTATATAAATGCAGTTTTGCAACTGGCGACTTTGCCGGCCCTGTCATGCCGTCACAGTTATCCTGTGGTCCGCTCTACATCAAGTACGCTCTCCACCTGCCTGATTTTTTCAATCAGAGCGTTCAGCGTGCCCTTATCTGCAACCTCAAAAGACATCGCGATTGTCGCGATTCCCTGCCGGCTCGTACGCGAATTTACAGAGGTGACGTCAATCTTTCTCTCTGTGAATATTTTGGTGATATCTACCAGAAGGCCTGTGCGGTTGTTGCAGTAGATCATAATCTCCGCCAGATAAAGCCCTTTATCGCCCATCTGTGCTTCCTGCTGCCACTCAGCGTCAATCAGGCGCACCCGCTCTTCCTCGGGAAGATTGATGATATTGATACAGTCCGTACGATGCACAGTGACACCGCGTCCTCTTGTCACAAAGCCGACAATCTCATCACCCGGAATCGGGCTGCAGCACTTTGCAAAACGCACGCTGACATCATTGATCCCCTGAACGGTAATTCCGCCCTTTGATTTCTTCACACGGACAGGAGACGTCTCTTTGGCATTTTGCACTGCCTCAATAATCTGCTCATCCGTGACCTCTTTTCTGTGATCCTGCTCATAGCCTTCCATGAGCTTATTGATCACCTGGCCCTCCTTCAGTCCGCCATGCCCCAGTGCCGCAAGCACAGAATCCCAGTCCCGGAAACCATACTTCATCAGCACCCGGTCCATATACTCCTGCTTCATAAAATCAGACTGAACAACGCCCTTCGCTCTGCAATATGCAGCGAGCATTTCTTTGCCTTTAACGATATTGTCTTCCTTTAATTCCTGCTTGAACCATTGGTTGATTTTATTCTTCGCCTGAGAACTCTTGACAATCTTCAGCCAATCCCGGCTTGGTCCTCTGGAATTCTGGGATGTGATTACCTCAATCCGGTCTCCATTTTGTATTACGTAATCAATCGTCACCAGCTTGCCGTTAACCCTGGCGCCGATCATGCGATTCCCGACCGCACTGTGAATGCTGTATGCAAAATCAATCGGTGTTGAACCGTTCGGAAGATTTTTCACGTCGCCGGATGGAGTAAAACAGTACACACTCTCCGAAAACAGATCAAAATCGCTTTTCAACAGACTCATGAATTCCCGGTTGTCTGACATCTGCCAGTCCAGCACCTGCCGCAGCCAGCTGAGCTTCTCTTCCTCGCTCCGCGTCCCGCCCTTTTTGCCGTCTGCCGCTTCCTTGTATTTCCAGTGCGCCGCGATACCGTACTCTGCGGTCCGGTGCATCTCGAACGTCCGGATCTGAATCTCAAACGGCATACCGTTCGGTCCGATCAGCGTCGTATGCAAAGACTGATACATGTTCTGTTTTGGCATCGCAATATAATCCTTAAAACGACCTGGAATCGGCTTATACATTTCATGAATAACTCCAAGCGCCGCATAGCAGTCCTTAACGGTATCCACAATAATCCGGACTGCAAACAGATCATAAATCTGATCCAGCGTTTTCTGCTGGTTTACCATCTTTTTATAAATGCTGAAAAAATGCTTGATGCGGCCATCAATCTGCGCTTTGATCCCGGCAGCGTCAATGTGGCGGCTTACCTCACTGACAATGCTGTTCACAAACGCCTGACGCGCATCCTTTTTCAGCGCAATCTTTTCCACTAAATCATAATAAACTTCCGGTTCCAGATATTTCAGCGACAGGTCATCAAGCTCGATCTTAATCTTGGAAATACCAAGCCTGTGAGCGATCGGAGCATAGATATCCATCGTCTCCCGCGCCTTTTCCTTCTGTTTTTCCGGTCTCATATATTTCAAAGTACGCATATTGTGAAGACGGTCGGCAAGCTTGATCAGAATCACCCGAATATCCTTCGCCATTGCAAGAAACATTTTTCGCAGATTTTCCGCCTGTACTTCCACCTTGTCAGCCGAATAGGACAACTGTCCCAGCTTGGTAACACCGTCCACCAGAAGCTCTACCTCTGCGCCAAACTCTTCCTTCAGCTGTTCAGAGGTCATCACCGTGTCCTCTACCACATCGTGAAGAAGCCCGGCCACGATGGTTTCTTTGTCAAGCTCCAGATCTGCCAGAATAATGCCCACACAAAGCGGATGGATGATATACGGTTCCCCTGATTTGCGCCGCTGATCCTTGTGAGCCTCATACGCAATCTGATAGGCTTTCTCGATCAGAGAAATATCATCTGACGGATGATATTTCCTTACACTGTCAATCAGCTCGTGGTACAGAATATCCGGACTGGTAAAATCCTCCATCGTTTTTACATTTGCATCCGCTTTTTTTATCTCTTCGATTCTTTCCTGCTTTGTTCTCGCGTCCGTCGCCATTTACTTTACTCACCATCTTCGTCAATATTGTAATTCTTCGATCAAAACTCACTTTCCGTCATAGCAGATTACGGAATCCACATCATATGCTGCCAGTTTCTTGCGGCCCTCCAGACCTGCAAGCTCCATCAGAAAGATCACTTTCACAACCTCGCCGCCAAGCTGCTCAATCAGCTTGATCGCCGCCTCTATCGTACCGCCTGTCGCAATCAGATCATCAATCACAACTACCTTTTGTCCCGGCTTTATGGAATCTTTATGCATCTCTATTTCCGCTGTGCCGTATTCCAGATCGTATTTCATGGAAATGGTTTCGCATGGCAGCTTTCCTTTTTTTCGAACCGGAACAAATGGTTTATGCATATTGTACGCAACCGGAACGCCAAAAATGAATCCGCGCGACTCGGTACCCACCACCACATCGAACTCAATATCCTTCAGCTTTTCCTGCATCAGATTGATCGAAAGCTGCAAGCCGTCTGCATCCTGCAAAATACTCGTCACATCTCTGAAAATAATTCCCTCCTCAGGAAAATCCGGGATGCTCCTGACATATTCTTCAATCTTCTTCATTTTAACCGTTCCCCCCAAATCCTCAAATCATACATATTTCACCAATATTACAATACACGTTAGTATAACATTTTCCCTTATTTTTCGCAAGGAGCAGATTCTCTATGAAAAAAAGCGCCGGTACACCCAGGATACACCTGCAAGAATCAAAATAACCGGCAGCAGTTTCCATAAAACGGCAAACACTGTACCAAGCACCAGAAAGAGAACAGCAAGCACCAGAAGCAATACGGCCCAGCTCTTCCAGCCGGTCTTGTATACCCTCACATTTTTTCCGAAACGGCTGTCATAATTTCCGCCCGTTCCATTCCAATGGTCTCCGGCAGCGTCTTCTGTATACACCGTTTCCTGATAATTGCCATTGTCATCCTGTGTATACACTGTTTTCTGATAAGTACTTTCTCCATTTTGCGAATATACAGTCCTGCGCTGCCCGTAACCGGCGCTTTGCTGCTCTTCCTTCTGCTCATCTACCTCCAGGATCGTGCGGGCAATCAGCCGCGGATCGCCAAGCCCTGAGAGTACCTCTGCCTCCGTTTTTCCGGCTGCTGTTTCCCGCCTGATATAATCCTCGTAATAACGCAGATTATCCAACACCTCTGCCTCCGACAGTTCTCGCCGCAGTGCACGTCCCAGTATATCCAAAAACTCCTGTCTGGTCATTTTCCCTCCTGTAAAAATTTTATAAAAGGCGCGTAAAACCTACGCTCCCATAATTTAAGTTGCTGATGGTTACTAATATACTCCAAACCTGTTTCCAACGCAAGCCATCTGCAACAGAAAACTGCCGCAATGTGAAGAAGAGCGCCTTTCACTCAGCCCTTCCCCCTGCGGCAAGTTCCCCTTATTTCCTCTCTGCTTTTTCTCTTTTTAACGTCCGAATCCCTTCAATCGCTAGGACAACTGCCAGGATCACAAGCAGCGTACCAATCCCCGCTCGCGTCCACATCCATCCCGTCCCCGCCGCGCCTTCTGAAGCTGCGCTTTTCACATTAGTCACAATCGTCTGACACAGCGAAACGATCGTCACAACAAGCATGAATGCCATGGGCAAAAGAAACATTCGGTTGTTTTTCCCCATCTTTCCAAGCCACGCCGCAACCGCAAGAAGGCCAAGTGCCGCAAGAAGCTGATTTGCAGCGCCAAACAGTGGCCAGATATTGGCATATCCAGTCATTCCAAGCGCGACGCCAAGCACTACCGTAATCACCGTCGCTACATACGGATTGGTCAGCGTTTTTTTGATTCCCTCAGTCTCCCCACGCGTCTGTCCAGGCTCAAGCCAAAATTCCTGGAACATATAACGCGCAAGGCGTGTAGCTGTGTCCAGTGAGGTCAGACAGAATGCAGATACTGCCAGAATCAGCATCGAATAGATTACTTTCTGTGCACCTGCAAGAAACGGAATCGTCGCACACATGCGTGAAATACCCGTTGCAAACACAACCGTCGGGTTCGTAATCCCGTCCGGCCCCGGAACATACTCGTTCCAGATAAAACCGACTGCGCACAGAGAAATCAGCGCGAGCGCACATTCAATCAACATACCGCCATAAGCAATCGGTTTCGCATCCGACTCCCGGTCCAGCTGTTTCGCCGTTGTTCCAGAACCAACCAGAGAATGAAATCCGGAGATGGCCCCGCAGGCAATCGTTACAAACAATGCCGGAAATAAAGTGCCCAACGATACGCCGCTTCCTTTCTCTGCGCTGTCGAAAAAGCCAGTGAAAGCCGGAATATCAAGTGTCGGGTGTGCCCCTAGAATCCCCACCACTGCCACGATCATCATACCATAAAGCAAAAAAGAGCTTAAATAGTCACGCGGCTGCAACAAAATCCACACTGGTGTGACAGATGCAACTGCAATATAAATCCCTACGATAATCATCCATACATTTGCACTCAGATAGATGGGATGCCAATTCAGACCTACTGCCATACATGCAAGGATAGCTCCTACACCAATTACAGTAGATACGCCAAGCGAAGCATTTCTTCTGTATACCATCATCCCAAAAATAATCGCAACTACAATAAACAGTACAGAAATCATGGCCGTCGATGCGTTTGCCGCACTTGCCGCTTGATCCAGCACACCTGCGTCGTCGTAAGACGCCTTAAACGTATTGGCCACAATAGAAGCAAATGCCGCCACAACAAGAATCAGCGTCAGATACGAAAAAATGATAAATAATTTCTTTGCACGCGTGCCAATCGAGGCCGCAATCACTTCACCGATGGACTGTCCCTTATTTCTTACAGAGGCAAACAGCGCTCCGAAATCGTGCACGCCTCCAAAGAAAATGCCTCCGATCAATACCCACAGCATCACCGGAATCCAGCCAAATACCGCAGCCTGGATCGGTCCGTTAATCGGTCCTGCTCCTGCAATAGATGAAAAATGATGCCCCATCAGCACCGGCGCTTTTGCCGGAACATAGTCATTCCCATCCTCAAGTTCATGTGCGGGCGTTCTCCTGGATACATCAACACCCCACTGCTCTGCCAGCCACTTTCCATAGAAAACATAGCCAAGAACAAGAACTGCAATACCAACCAGTAAAATTACTACCGCATTCATGTTGTTTCCTCCTTTTCCTTTTCATGAATTTAGTATAGTGTTCATAAATTTCGCGTTCCCGCGTCCCATCCTGTTTGTCAGAACCTGAGTTCCTTCCCGGACGATGGCAGCTGTATGGAGGTTCATCCAGCCATACCATGAAAAATGAAAGCTCTTATAGACCCTGCATTTTTGCAATGCCTTCCTGGCCTCCATTGTACACGTATCGCAGACAAACACAACTGTAATATAGCTGTACATATGGCCCGGTTTTGGATCAATCAGTTTCATACCCTGCTCATATGCATACGATTTGCATGTCTCATATAGTTCCTTGGTGAGCGCAGGAACTGAAAAAACATAAACAAATTCATTGCTGTCTGCCTCCCACAGCTTTGCCTTTTTCAAAAGCACATATTTCTCAGAATGCGCAAAAAAATGGCAGCACCCCTTCAGCGGCAAACCATCGGCACGCTCCATCTCATATCGCTCAACATTGAAATATGATTGATATCCTCTGAAAAGCCTGTCCAAAAGCTGTTCCCGGCTCAACGTCAGCTCCATATGCCTCTCCTTTTCCGTTTTTCTTAAATCATAAATTTTTTCTAAACTTCTAAATTTTTTCTAGAATTATAATCTAACATGCAAAAAATTGCAACACCCGCATCCAAAAAACAGGAGAACAATACCTTTTAGGTATTATCCCCCTGTTTTTTATTTTATTCTCATTTTATTCTAATCTAATGACTCGTGAAGACGTTTGATGGTTTTCTCAAAATCAGGCACAAGCATTTCATGATCCGAATAGTACAGATCATCGTAAGGTATGCGATCCTCCTGCAGATCATAGGACGCCAGCTCGGGAAGCTGGGCCATCAGTTCCAGCATTTCCACAGCGCTGTAATCATGCTGAATGGACGGAATCACACGCGTTGCAAGAGCTGCCAGTTTTTCTGCATCTAAATTTTTCACTCCGGAAAAAATCTGTTTCAGGATATCTCTCTGGCGCTGTGTACGCTGATAATCGTTATTGCCCACATAACGGATACGGGCATACGCCACGGCCTGATTGCCATTCAGAACATACACGCCTCCACATGGAAGATAGTCCTCCCATGCCTCCATGCTGGTCAGATAACCGTTCAGCCATTTACATTCCGCATCTGTTATTTCTATCTCTACACCGCCTACGATGTCTATAACCTCTGCCATAGACCTGAAATCAACCACTGCATAATGATCAATCGACAACTCGTAGTTGTCTTCCAGCGTCTCCTGCAGTTTTTCAGGTCCTCCTACCGCATACGCATAGTTCAGTTTATGAACTCCGTGTTCTGGAATATCGGCATACAAATCCCTCATAAATGAGGTCAGGATAATTTTTTCTTCCTCCGGCTTCACGGTTGCCAGAATCATCGTATCTGAATTTCCGTTCCAGCTGTCGTCCCGGTGGTCTGTTCCAATCAAAAGGATATTCATCGTTTCCGTCCGATTTTCAGCAGCCGTCACCGAAAGCCCACTGGTCGCAATCACTGCCCCGCAAAGAAATGCTGACACAGCCCGGCAAACCCTACCTGCTGCCAGCCCTTTTTTCCAACTTCTCTTCATGAATAATTCCTTGCCTCTCCTTTTTTATGAATTGAATCAATATCGAAAATCTTTAGTTTTTATCCTGCTCCGGTTTCACAAGGCCTACTAAAACCTCGCTCCCGCAGGCCTCCTCTATATTTACTGTGTGATTCACAATCCTCAGATAGCTGTTCAGTACCTCAACAAAGGTAAGCCCCTGCTCGAATCCACACTCTTTATTTTTCAGGCGCTCCATATGGTTCGTCTGTGCCTTGGATACTCTTTTGATTATCTTGCGTTCCATCTTGCGCAGCGCCAGCCAGTTCTCCGGCGTAATGCTCTGCTCCCGAAACAGCTTCATCGTACCTTCCAGAAGCTTCAGATCCATATCACAGATTTCCAGCAGCTCGTCTTTCGCCGCACCGGAATAAATGAACCCGCCCTCCACACATTTCTCATTCTGTTCCATGATCTTTATCGCATGATCGCCAATCTGCTCCAGATCGTTGATGACATGGAATGCACAGCCCATATACTGAGACACCCTTGCCGGAAGCTCCAGTGAATTGATTGTGGTCAGATAATCCGTAATCTCGGAAGCCAGGTAGTCAACAATTTCTTCGCCTTCGCGAATGCGGTTTGCGTCCATCAGATCATGCGTAAGCAGTCCTTCTGAAGCCTTCGTAAGATTGTCACGCACAAAGCTTCCCATACGCTCCACTTCTTTGCCAACCTGCAGCGCGATAACGGCAGGGGAACCTACCGGCATATCCGGGTCAATATATTCAAGCCGGAATGCACTCTCGTGCGCCTGCTTCGGAACGATCATATAGGTCCACTTTACAACGAAATTTACAAGCGGAAGCAAAATCACACCAGTCACTACCTTAAACAGTATATGATAAACAGAAATTTGGAACACACCGCCTGGCACATATGTCTCTATCAGACTCGTCAGCGGCGTAAGCATGGATATCGGAACAAAAAGAACGGCGCCGACAACATTGAAAATCAAATAAATAATGGCAGCACGTTTTGCATTATTCTTGGCATTTAACGCCGACAAAAGAGGCGGCGCGGAAGATCCAACGTTGATTCCGCAGATGATAAAAGATGCAAAATACAATGGCATAAGCCCCTGCATCGCCAAAGCCTGCAAAACACCGACTGCGGCAGAAGAGCTCTGAATCACTGCACACAAAACCACACCTACCACAAAGCCCAGGAGCGGATTCTTTGCATTCATAATAAAATTCTGGAAAGGCGCGAAATCCTTCAGAGGAGACATCGCACTGCTCATTGTATGAAGTCCCTGGAACAAAAGACCGAAGCCCAGAATTACCTGCCCGATATACCGGTTCCGTTTGCGCTTCGCATATAGAAGCATCGCGGCTCCAAGACAGATACACACCGGCGCAATGCCTGATACATCGAGCGCAATCAAAACACTCGTAATCGTCGTACCAATATTGGCACCGAAAATAACTCCTGTTGCCTGCGCGAGATCCATGATCTCCGCATTGATAAAGCCCATCACCATTACTGTAGTCGCAGAAGATGACTGAATCACCACGGTAACAAGGGCGCCCAGCAGAAAGCCGGCGATACGGTTACGCGTCAGCTTTTCCAACAGATCCTTCATTTTCGGACCTGCTGCCAGTTCGAGTCCTTCGCCCATATATTTCATACCGAACAAAAAGAGACCCAAACCTCCTGCCAATGAAATAATACTGCCAATTCCCATTTGTACTTTACAGGGAAGCAAAAACTTCTCCCTGCATCCTCCCTCAAACAAATTCAACTACCCACCGCCTGCAAAAGCAGAAGTTTGCCATTTGGATATAGAATAACACAAAGAATGTCGAAATGTAAAGAGGATGTAATAAAATATAAAAAATCATGTAAAATTTTGTCGAATAACCGCAGTAAAACGCAAAAAGACCACCGCAAACTGCGGCAGTCTTCTCTTTGGAATCTCGCTTTAAAAAATCGCTCAGGCTTTGTTTTCGCTGCCAAGAACGTTTTTAATCTTATGAGCAACCATCTCTTTCACAGCCTGACGAGCCGGTTTCAGATACTGACGCGGGTCAAAGTGATCCGGATGCTCTGCAAAGTATTTGCGGATATTTCCAGTCATAGCAAGACGGATATCGGAGTCAATGTTGATCTTGCAAACTGCAAGCTCAGCTGCATGACGAAGCTCATGCTCCGGAATACCGATTGCATCCGGCATGTTTCCGCCGTACTGGTTCACCATCTTTACAAAATCCTGCGGAACAGAAGAGGAACCATGAAGAACGATCGGGAAGCCCGGAAGGCGCTTGATACACTCTTCCAGTACGTCAAAGCGAAGTGGCGGCGGAACAAGGATTCCATCTGCATTTCTGGTACACTGGGACGCTTTGAATTTGTATGCGCCATGGCTTGTACCAATAGCGATTGCAAGAGAATCACAGCCTGTTCTGTCAACGAACTCTTCTACTTCTTCCGGACGTGTATAGCTTTCCTGTCCTGCTTCAACAACGACTTCATCTTCGACACCTGCCAGAGTACCAAGCTCAGCCTCAACGACTACGCCATGTGCATGTGCATATTCAACAACCTGCTTTGTCAGTGCGATATTGTCTTCGAAGGATTTGGAAGAAGCATCGATCATAACAGATGTGAATCCACCGTCAATACAGCTCTTGCAAAGTTCAAACGTATCGCCGTGATCCAAATGCAGCGCGATCGGAATCTGCGGATTCTCAGCAACAGCAGCTTCCACCAATTTTACAAGATAGGTGTGGTTCGCATATGCACGTGCTCCTTTGGATACCTGAAGAATCACCGGGCTGTTGAGCTCGCCTGCTGCTTCTGTGATACCCTGAACGATTTCCATGTTGTTAACGTTGAATGCGCCGATTGCGTATCCGCCGTCATAAGCTTTTTTAAACATTTCTGTTGTTGTAACTAAAGCCATAGTTTAATCCTCCTAAAATAAATTTCTTCCCTATTCTAACACACATTCTTTTTATTTACGATATTTTTTTCTCAAAAACACCAAAAAAATTTTTTTGAAATTTTTTCTAAAAACCTGTTGACAGATCGAAAAAGATGTAGTATAGTCTTAGATGTTCCGAGGAACACGAAAACAAAGCAAACAAAACAGCATATGCGCGAGTGGCTCAGTGGTGGAGTATCGCCTTGCCAAGGCGAGGGTCGCGGGTTCGAATCCCGTCTCGCGCTCTTAAAGAACTCTTAGTTTTAAGAGTTCTTTTTTTGTCTGTAAACATAAAATTTTCCATTTCATAATACGATCACAAAGGAGTACAAAGTACAATCACGATTTCGATTCATTTTGTTCACAACAACAGGCAGTACCCTCCGGCCTGGCATCCCGGAAAATACTGCCTGTTTGAAACGAATTTCTGTTACTATCTATTCGATCTATATTTGCTCCAGAGTCTTAAATACCGGCCGCATCGTTCCTGGGCTGGCTTTCTTCACTGTGCGCAGCACCTCTACGCGGTCTTCTCTCCTGCAAAGGGTCAGCAAGCAACGCGGAGCCTCCGTATCCACAGCTACAAGATCAATCCAGAGCTCTTCTGCCGCAGCCATTAGTTCTGCTGCTACAACCCCTGCTTCAAATCTGCACGCGTCTGCTTTCCGCGCTGATACCGGTCGGCTCATCAGACAAATGTGGTTCTCTTTGCAGACCACCTGTATATCCCTCTGCTTCGCCCATAAGCGTCTGTGCGCAGCCAATATTTCTTCCGCCCAGCCTTCTCGATTTTCCTGAAAAATGCAAGGACGTTCCTGTGAGTCTTCCGCCCCAGACGAAAACTGCCCAAGAGAAGAAGCGCCAAAAATTACGGCTGCCATGCAATGCTCGCCCGCCTTTGCTTTCTGCTGCATCCACACAGCCGGATTCTTCCATACAGCCGCCGGAATGCCCAGAAATTGCAGATAATTCACCAGCTGTCCGGCTACATATCCGCTGTTCAGATACCGGTTCTCCTGATCCTTCAGATACCTCCTGCCGTCTCCAATCCGTGCACCTTCCTTCTCATCCTCTGCAAAGATCAGAAGAAAATACGGCGCGCAACCGGTTGCATGTCCCGCCTTTTTTCTGTCCGATTCCCCAGCAAATGCTATACGGATATCAGAAGACTGCTTCAATCCATCCAGCTTCTCCGCATAAGCCATAATCTGCGCGAGAACCGATTTATCTATTCTCTGTGTTCGTATTTGTTCTTTCGTTTTTCTATTTCTTCTGTTAAAAAATAAACCCATTCTGCTGCCAGCCACCTTACTTTATTTTATGACACATTTTAACACAATTTTATCCTGTTTCTTTTGCATCATCTTATGTTACAGCGTTTCTCTTTGCTACGCTTCATTTACAATATTTTGCTTACAACATTCCTTTTTCGTAATGTTTGTTTTTATATTTTTAATATTTGTTAATAGAATTGTAACATATAACTTTTTAAAAAGCTAGCAGTTTTTTTATTTTTTTCAAATTTATATATTTTTCAACATAAAGCATCATCATCCTACAATATTTCTCAGCCAAACACCTTTTTTCACAAGTATGAAACCAATCACACATTTGATGATATCAAGCGACTGACAGAAAAGATACGTCATCAAAATAGGCAGCCCGGAATACCGGCTCAGACAGAAAGCCGCCGGGATGCTGCACGCCCACAGAAAACACGAATCAAATAAAAATGTGATCACAGTCTGCCCGCCGGAGCGTAAAGTAAAATACGCACCATGCAGGAAAGCCTGCACTGGCATAAAACAGGCGCCCACTATAATAAGTCTTGTTGCCAAAGCGCGCACTTCATCAGAAGTATTGTAAATCTGTGGAAAAACAGGTGCCAGCGCCAGCAAGATTCCGCCAATCAAAAAACAGCTCGACACAGAGAAGAAAATCAGCTTGCGGTCCGTATCTCTGGCTTCTTCCATTTTTCCGGCTCCCAACAGCTGTCCTATTATAATCGCAATCGCATTTCCCATCGCCAGCCAGACAATATTGCAGACATTTGATATGGTCGAAGAAATGTTCAGACCTGCAATCACCACAAGCCCATAGGTCGAATAACACTGAGTCATAATTGCCATTCCCGCTGACCATAAAAGTTCGTTCACCATAAGCGGCGATCCTTTTTGCATGATCTTTATAACCAGACTGCCCGGAACTCTGAAGTTACGGTACACATTTCTGATAAACAAGAACTGATCTGCCCTTCGATGCGTCCAGAGTATGATAATCCCACATTCTACGAAACGCGATACCACTGTCGCGATCGCCGCACCGGAAACTCCCAGACAGGGAGCGCCGAACCTTCCGAAAATAAGCACATAATTCAAAGCCGTATTCGTCACAACAGCTGCTACACCGGCACGCATTGGGGCCACTGTCTCGCCAGTCTCCCGCAGCGTACTTGCATAGATCTGCGCAAACACATAAGGCACCGTACCAATCAGCATAATACGCAGGTATTGTCCACCGAATGAAAGCGTAGCTGCAACATCACTGCTTCCATCCACATCGTGCAGATAAAGTGAGATCAGCTGCTCCCCTTTAAAATACAAAAGTAAAATCCCGGCCGTCATCAAAACACAGCCGGAAATCACCTTGAACCGAAACGTATCGCGCAACCCTTCGACATTTTTACTGCCAAAAAACTGTGCGCCAAAAATCCCTGCTCCGGACAGCAAGCCGAAAATTGTCACGTTAAATACAAAGAAAAGCTGGTTGGCCACAGCCACACCAGACATTTCCTCTGTCCCCACACGCCCGATCATAATGTTGTCCAGCATGGCGACAAAATTCGTAATACCATTTTGCACCATGATTGGCACCGCAACTGCCAGTACCATCAGATAAAACTTTTTATCTCCAATAAACTTTTTCATACATCCTCCAACGCTCAACGTACACGCTGTATCACAAAAACTGTCGTTTTGCTTTTTTCATTTAAAAGAAACCTCTTCAAAAGCCTGTAAATAGGATTGGCCCCAAGCATATCAGAAACCAGCCCCGGCTCAGTTGAGTACAGAATCATCATGCCATCCATCTTCAGATGCACTCCTGCCTTTTCAAAAAAAGCCCGGTATAACCTTCTCAACTCATCGCGGCCCTCCGCCGCTGCCTGGGGCATATTTGTGATAATCTCATCAAACAGATACTCATGCTCAAACGTAAAAAAATCCTTATTGATATAATAAACCTGTTCGTCGGCACGCTTTGTATTTTCTCTCGCTTTTTCAATCGCTTCTCCGAAAATATCAATCCCGTACATCGTACCGGCCGGCACTGCTTTGCTCCGCTCAATCAGCATCGTTCCCACTCCGCAAAAGGGGTCCAGTATCTGAGCTTTTTCTTTCAGAAACGGCCTGGCAAGTTCTGCGGTAAGCGCTGCATTTACCGGTGCAATGGATGCCGCCACAAACTCTTTCCGGTAAGCAAACCGTTTCTCTGGGATCGTAAACAATTTAACCATCGGCGCAAATGTACCGTCCTTTCGTTCCAAAAGGCGAAGTTCCAGCTCATAGTCTGTAACAGAATTAATCAGCTTCCCATCGGAAACCTTTTCCATCGCATCGGAAATCCTACGAATATACGCTCCCTTTTTCTCCGGCTCACACCGCCCCTTTAATTCAATCCGAAAGAAAAACGGCGGCTCGCCCCGATGCAGCTCACACAGAAAAGCAAGCAGTGCAGGCGCCAGGCGCGCCCCGGTGTCTGCCGGATTATCGATCGGAAGCACTCCTGCATCAAATGCAAATAGCAATTCACTGTATGTACGGAGGGGTAGGACAGCATCTACCGCCAGGCCCTTTACACAAAGCCCTCCTGCCAGCATTTTAATCCTGGCTCCGGAAAGCTGTCTCGCCGTAGCCTCTCTTTGACAGCGGTTCGTTAGCAGCAGCAGTTCCTTTTTCTTTTTATATCCGCAAAACTGATGTTTCTTTGGCTTTTCATAGCGCAACATCATGCTCTGCAAAACCCGGAATTCCTCCGAAATATGCTTCTGCGATTCCTCTGATATTTCCATGTCGCGAAGCTCTCCCAGCCGCTTTCGAAGTTCCTCCAAAAAAGGCCTGTATTCCAACCCGGAAATCGCTTTCAGATAATCCGGTCTGATATATAAAGTAGTCTCTCTTTGATAGGCATCAAAAAGAATCGGAAGCATCTCCTCCGATTCCATCTCTCCAAGTATCAAAGCTGCATTTTTACGTATCTTCGGATCTTCAGACGCAAGCAAATTTGTCAGCAATGTAAAATCACCGCCAAACGCCTCTGCAAGTGCGCTGCGCCCTGCTCCGTCTTTTCCCGCATCCCGAAGCGCAATCAGATTTTTTCGTATCTCCACACCATTTTTCACATTTTCGTATAATTCCCGAATCATAACCCTCCCTGTATATGACTGTGCCCTGGCACAGCATTCTTCCTTTTATTTCTGCGCCGCTTTGCGGCATGTCTCTATGTAGTCCATTACTTCGTCTCGGAATTTCTCCCATTTGTCCTCGTGCTCCACATAGTACAGCGGGCACTCCTTTCCGGTTACATCGTAGTGCCGGATAATATTTTCGCGCGTAAGTCCATATTCTTCCACCAGATATGCAGTCAAATGCACACACGCCTGATACGTTTCCTCTGTAAACCGTCCGGACTCATCCAAATGACAGTTTTCGATGGAAACAGACAGATGATTCATCGAATTCGACGCATACGCAATTTCCCCCGGCGGGACGCACTCAATAATCTCTCCGTCAATGCCTACCACAAAATTTGCACTCATGGATACATCCTTCAGATCTTTCAGGCTTTCGAAATAGTCATGATTCTGCTGCGCTGTAGTCCCCGGATTCGCAAGATAATGGACGACGATATTTTCAATCGCATCCACTTTATCTCCTGGTCTTGAGTATTCGTTGACGGTCAGATGCTGTTCATCAATATCGGGCTTCGGCACCACATTCGGACGCTTCTGCGTTTCTCCCTCCGTAATAGCCTCAAGCCTTACACCATCTCCATCCAAAAGCGCATCCACGTCTGTATCATCCTTCGGTATCAGCGAAAAGATCAGCCAGATAGCTGCACCTGTGAATACGGCTGCCAGCACCCATATCAATATATGATCCCACCTGATTTTTTTCCTTTGTCCTTTTTCCTTTTTTCTCATAATAACCCCGGTATTAAAAATTTATCCACGATTTTCAGTATACAACATTTTACCGGGCCGTGCACGCTTTTTTTCATTTCACAGAAAGTCTTTTTCTTTCATAGAAAGTCTTTTTTCTTGCAAAAACATAAAAAATACATGACGTTTCCTCCTGTTTTGAAGATGGTCAGTCTGACAGGAAAATTATGGACCACAAAACAGGATAACAAAAGAGCCGCTGCACGCTTTCATATAACGCCTCTCGTGCAACAGCTCTCATCTCGCTTTCTTATACGTCTTACTGCTCTACACTGTAGTTCGGAGCTTCCTTCGTAATATGGATGTCATGTGGATGTGACTCCTTTAACGAAGCCGCGGAAATCTTCACAAATCTTCCGTTCTCCTTCAGCGATTCAACAGTCGGTGTTCCGCAATATCCCATACCGGATCTCAAACCGCCCAGAAGCTGGAATACCGTATCCTCCACGCTTCCTTTGTAAGCCACGCGGCCTTCCACGCCCTCCGGAACAAGTTTCTTCGCGTTTGTCTGGAAATAGCGGTCTTTGCTGCCGTTTTCCATCGCTGCAATGGAGCCCATACCGCGATACACTTTATATTTTCTGCCCTGGTAAAGCTCAAAAGTTCCCGGACTCTCGTCGCAGCCGGCAAACAGACTGCCCATCATGCAGACATTCGCGCCTGCGGCGATTGCCTTTGTCATATCTCCGGAATACTTGATCCCTCCATCTGCGATGATCGGAATCCCGTACTCTTTTGCCACCTGATAGCAATCCATAACAGCCGTGATCTGAGGAACGCCGATACCCGCAACGACACGCGTCGTACAGATAGAACCCGGCCCGATGCCGACCTTGACCGCATCAACCCCTGCTTCAATCAGGGCCTTTGTCGCCTCGCCTGTCGCCACATTTCCCGCAATCACTTGCAAATCCGGATACTTCTCTTTAATCATCCGTACACAGTTCAGTACATTCGCTGAATGGCCATGAGCGCTGTCCAGTACCACCACATCCACCTGTGCATCAACAAGTGCGGCCGTCCGCTCCAAAGCGTTCGCCGTAATTCCGATGGCGGCGCCGCACAGAAGACGTCCCTGCGCGTCCTTCGCTGAATTCGGATATTTGATCTGTTTCTCGATATCTTTTATGGTAATGAGACCCTTCAGATTAAAATTTTCATCCACAATCGGGAGCTTTTCTTTTCTTGACTTTGCCAAAATTTTCTTTGCTTCCTCAAGTGTAACGCCTACCTTTGCTGTGATCAGGTCATCGGCTGTCATGGATTCCTTAATCTTTTTGGAAAAATCTTCCTCAAACAACAGATCACGGTTCGTGATAATACCAACCAGTTTGCCGTTTTCTGTAATCGGAACACCGGAAATCCGGAATTTTCCCATCAGCTCATTGGCGTCCGCCAGTGTATGCTCAGGAGACAGATAAAATGGATCAGTAATAACACCGTACTCCGAGCGCTTTACTTTGTCAACCTCTTCAGCCTGCTGTTCAATCGACATATTTTTATGGATAATACCGATACCGCCCTGTCTGGCCATTGCAATCGCCATCCGATGCTCCGTTACCGTATCCATCCCCGCGCTCATCATCGGAATATTCAGCTGAATCTTCTTAGTCAGCAAAGTGGTGAGATCTACCTGATTCGGGATCACCTCTGAATAAGATGGTACGAGCAGCACATCATCAAAGGTAATTCCTTCGCCAATAATTGTTCCCATTGCATTTCCTCTCTTTCTGAATAAGGTCTTTCGTAATTTGCTTGCTTTAATTTACTTACTCTAACAAATTCATTTTTCAATGTCAACCATTGATTAAAAGAATTTAAAAGAGATTTACCTTTCTCGGACTGATTCGCCGAATATCATTTACCACCACATCATCAAATTCTACCTGAATGATCTCGCGGCCCTTTTCTTTGTTCAAAACCAGCGTATAGCTCTTCTGGTCCGGTCGTCCGGAAGTAAAATCCTTTATTTTTACCCCCTGTCCATTTACATAACTGTCCAGCGCATGAGACTTTGTCGGCGCCATAAGCTCCAGCTCCTGCATATCATAGCTGGCAATCCTTTTTCTTTTCTGGCGGGAATAGATTGCGTCAATATCTAATTCGCCGTTCACATACAGATATTCGTATTCCACATCCAGCTTCGGAAGCACAAATATCCAGAATACAACGCCCAAAACAACCCCCACAGGCAAAAGAAGCGGCGTCACCATAATTCCCCCAAGCAGGCAGAGTACTACCAGCCCGATCAATGCTCCCTTTAAAATCCTGGCGCTTGCAGGCATTTCCCGCTTCACCAGTATTTCCCGATACAAATCACTCATTTTTGGCCCTCCGTATTTTTTCACAAAGTAAACTACATAAATTGTAACACAAACAGGGCCGCTGCACAACAGGCATTTCCCCTGCCGGAAATACCCTTTCGGATTTTACCGGCAAATGAAATCTGCCCATGTACAACAGCCCTTTTTCACAGACGAGGTCGCCCGTTTTATTTTTTATCTATTTTTACAGTCTAGTTTTACATCATTCCCATACCCGGGTTGCCTGCTGGCATTGCCGGAGCATCTTCTTTGATATTTCCCACTACAGACTCGGTTGTCAGAAGTGTTGCGGCTACGCTTGTCGCATTTTGCAGTGCGCTTCTTGTAACCTTTGCCGGGTCAAGAATACCTGCCTTCACCATATCAACGTACTCCTCTTTGTATGCGTCAAAACCGGTGCCCACTTCAGACTCGCGCACCTTATTGATGATTACAGCGCCTTCCAGTCCTGCATTTGCAGCAATATGATACAGCGGAGCTTCCAGAGCTTTCAGAATAATCTTCACACCCGTTCTCTCATCGCCATCCAGCTCTTCTGCAAGCTTTTCAACTTCTTTTGCAGCATGGATATATGCAGAACCGCCGCCTGCAATGATTCCCTCTTCTACGGCTGCCTTCGTAGCTGCCAGAGCATCCTCCATACGAAGCTTTGCTTCCTTCATTTCTGTCTCTGTCGCAGCGCCGACACGAATAACAGCGACACCGCCGGAAAGCTTAGCCAAACGCTCCTGAAGCTTCTCTTTGTCAAATTCAGACTTTGTCTCTTCGATCATTGCTTTGATCTGGGTAATTCTGGCCTGGATCGCGTCTTTTTCGCCAAGTCCGTCAACGATGATTGTATTTTCTTTCTGAACCTTAACAGATTTTGCACGTCCCAGCATATCCAGAGTTGCTTCTTTCAGATCAAGGCCAACCTCTTCAGAGATCACACGTCCTCCGGTCAGAATTGCGATATCCTCCAGCATTGCTTTTCTTCTGTCACCATAGCCCGGCGCCTTCACAGCAACCACCTGGAACGTACCGCGCAGCTTATTTACAATCAGAGTCGTAAGAGCTTCTCCCTCAACATCCTCTGCAATAATCAGCAGCTTTTTGCCAGACTGAACTACCTGCTCCAGAAGCGGAAGAACTTCCTGAATGTTGCTGATCTTTTTATCCGTAATCAAAATAAGCGGATCATCCAACACTGCTTCCATTTTTTCCATATCAGTTGCCATATACGCAGAAATATATCCGCGGTCAAACTGCATACCTTCTACCAGATCAAGCTCAGTCTGCATGGTCTTGGATTCTTCAATCGTAATAACGCCGTCCTGAGAAACCTTCTCCATTGCATTTGCTACCAGCTCACCAACCGTCTCATCACCGGAAGATACTGCTGCAACACGTGCAATCTGCTCTTTTCCAGTAACTTTCTTGCTCATATTCTTGATTGCCTCAACAGCTGCATCCGTCGCTTTTTTCATTCCTTTACGAAGCACGATCGGATTTGCACCTGCTGCCAGGTTCTTCATACCTTCGTTTACCATTGCCTGTGCCAGAACGGTAGCTGTTGTTGTGCCATCTCCTGCCACATCATTTGTCTTGGATGCAACTTCTTTGATCAGCTGCGCACCCATATTTTCAAAAGCATCCTCAAGCTCGATCTCTTTCGCAATCGTCACACCGTCATTTGTGATAAGCGGTGAACCAAACTGCTTGTCAAGAACAACGTTTCTTCCCTTCGGTCCAAGTGTCACACGAACAGTATCAGCCAGTTTATTTACACCATTCTCTAAAGATGTTCTTGCATCAGCGCCAAATTTAATTTCCTTTGCCATTATAATCAGCCTCCTGTTTTCTTCTTTTCAATCTGTGTTATTCAACGACTGCGAGAATATCATTCTGTTTTACAATAATAAACTCTTCCTCGCCAAGCTTTACTTCATTACCAGCATACTTCGAATAAATAACTTTATCGCCAACCTTTACCTGCATCGTAACTTCTTTTCCATCTACCATTCCGCCCGGTCCCACTGCAACGACCTCTGCCTCCTGCGGCTTTTCCTGTGTCTTACTGGTGAGGATGATTCCGGATTTCGTTGTCTCTTCTGCTTCAAACTGTTTCAACACAACTCTGTCGCCCAACGGTACTAATTTCATATTTAATTCCTCCTTAGATGGTATTTCTCTTCTTCTCTACTTATTAGCACTCGTTAAAGTCGAGTGCTAACGAACAATCTTATATTAGTTAAAATATGTAAATAATGCAACTTCTATTACAGCTATATATTTTTGATTATTCATATATTATCTTCTATTCTCTTTATTTTTCTTTGTTTTTCTCACTATTTCTTTTTTTCTTATGTCTTCAGGATACGTTTTCCTATATAAGAACAAAAGTGTGCTTCGCACACCTCGCGTGTCAATAAATTTCAGAGCACAACTTTTGTTCCGCGCGCGAAGCTGCGCATCCTGCCGGAGGCTTTTATCGTATAGGAGACGAAGTTTCCTATACGATAAAAAAAGATGCCTGCCCAAAGGCAGACATCCGGCACTTCCATTTCACTGCTTCTACAGATTCCGTGCTCTCTTAATTTCATTTAATTCATCAAACACTACATCATTCAGTACTTTAATGTAGGTTCCCTTCATACCGGAAGAACGTGATTCAATTACACCGGCACTCTCAAACTTCCTCAAGGCGTTAACAATAACAGATCGCGTAATGCCTACTCTGTCAGCTATTTTGCTGGCAACAAGAATTCCCTCTGCACCATCCAGTTCATCAAAAATATGAACGATCGCTTCCATTTCTGAAAATGAAAGTGTACTGATCGCAGATTTTACAATCTGCACTTTACGATTCTCTTCTGCATTCTCCTCGTTTACAGAACGCATCATCTCGAGTCCTACTACCGTCGTCCCATACTCACTGAGTATGATATCGTCGATCTCATACTGGGATTCAAATTTATACATAAATACGGTACCCAGACGCTCACCTGCAATATCAATCGGATTAATAATCGCCTGATACTTTCTGATATTGTCTCCCACAAAACCCAAAGTTTCCAGATTCACATTTTCTTTTGTAGAAAGAACTCCGAGAAGCCTCTCATTCAGCATCGGATCAATGAAACCGCCCACTTTGTCAACGATAAGCTCTCCAATCTCCTCCACACCATCGCACAACCCTACTCCCAGTACCTTTCCTTTCCTGCTGATCACCAGAACATTGGAATTCAATATGCTTGTCAGAACATTACAAATGTCATTAAAAACGACCTTGCTGGTATTATTGTTATGCAACAATTGATTGATCTTCCTAGTCTTATCCAATAGTTGAACACTCATTACGGGCCTCCTTTACACAAAATCCTCCCACTTCATTATTCCATATCATAACACAGAGTTTTCAGAAAATCAACGTATTTTCTCTATATTTTGTTACTATTTAACCTCTGTCACGAAACCCCTTTTTCTTCGTCTGTTTTCACACAAACATAACCGCAGGCTTTATCTGCGCAGACTATTTTATTCCCTTTTTCTACCATATAGCCGCCACACTGCGGACACTTTTTCTGTACCGGTCGCTGCCAGGACATAAATTCACAGTCCGGATTATTCTCACAGCCGTAATAACGCCTTCCCTTTTTTGTTTTTCGAATTACCAGATCTTTGCCGCACATCGGACAGGGAACACCGATCTTCTCCAGATAAGGTTTTGTATTACGGCAATCCGGAAATCCGGGACATGCAAGGAACTTGCCGTGCGGACCATACTTAATGACCATATTCCGCCCACATTCTTCACAGATCACATCGGTAACTTCATCCTCGATTTTTACCTTTTCCAGCGTCTGTTCTGCCTTCTTTACTGCTTCATCCAGGTCAGGGTAAAAATTCTCCACAACCGTTTTCCAGGAAATCGCCCCTTCTCCGATCGAATCCAGCAGCGACTCCATATTCGCGGTAAAGCTCACATCTACAATGCTCGGAAATGCCTCTTTCATAATCGAATTGACAACTTCTCCAAGCTCTGTCATATAAAGATTTTTATTTTCTTTGGCTACATAACGTCTTGCGATAATCGTTGTAATGGTCGGAGCATACGTACTGGGCCGTCCGATTCCCTGTTCCTCAAGCGCCCGTACAAGCGATGCCTCTGTATAATGGGCCGGCGGCTGTGTAAAATGCTGTTTCGTCTCAATATCTTTCGAAACAAGCTTCATACCCGGTTCAATCTTTCCGACCAGAACATTGTCATCCTCTTTTTCCTCATCGCTGCCCGTATATACACTTCGAAATCCTTCAAAGACCACTCTGGAGGCAGCAATATGAAAACGATAACCGGCCGCTCCAATATATACGGAAGTTGTTTCATATTTCGCCGCAGACATACGGCTCGCAGTAAAACGTTTCCAAATGAGCTGATACAGACGGAACAGATCACGGCTCAGAGAATCTTTTACGTTAAATGGCGTCCTTGTAATATCTGTTGGCCGGATTGCCTCGTGCGCATCCTGAATTTTCTTATCACTTTTGGATGACTGGCTGCTCTGTTGCACAAACGCATCCCCATACTGATCGGCAATATAATTTTTTGCAGCCAAATCTGCTTCCTCTGAAATCCTGGTAGAGTCCGTACGCAGATAAGTAATCAGCGCCGTCGTGCCACTCCCTTTCAGTTCTACGCCTTCGTATAACTGCTGCGCCAACCGCATTGTTTTCTGTGTAGAAAAATTCAGTACATTTGCCGCTTCCTGCTGCAATGTACTTGTCGTAAATGGAAGCGGCGCCTTTTTCGTCCGCTCACTCCTGCGTACCTCTTCTACCACATACTCCGCATTCTTTGTCTTCTGCAAAATTTCATCCAGCTCCGCCTGTGATGAAATCGTCATCTTTTTGTCTTTTCCGTAGAATTTGGCCGTCAGGCTTTTCTTTTCTCCTGGCGCTGTAAGTTTCACATCCAAGCTCCAGTATTCCTGCGGGATAAATGCATTAATCTCATCCTCCCGGTCTCCAATGATCCGAAGCGCAACAGACTGCACACGGCCGGCACTTAGTCCCCTCTTTACTTTCTGCCAGAGCAGCGGACTAATCCGATATCCCACCATACGGTCCAGAATGCGGCGTGTCTGCTGTGCATCCACCAAATCCATATCAATTGATCGCGCATGTTTGAGAGATTCCTTCACTGCGCTTTTTGTAATCTCATTAAAGGTGATACGTTTCTGCTTTTTGGGATCTAACTTTAATGCCTCTGCCAGATGCCAGGAAATCGCTTCGCCCTCCCGATCAGGGTCCGTTGCAAGATACACCTTGTCCGCTTTTTTCTCAGCCTTGCGCAGCGTTGCAAGAATATCTCCCTTCCCCCGAATTGTAATATATTTTGGCTCGCAGCCATGCTCCATGTCAATTCCCATTTTACTTTTTGGCAAATCCCTGACATGCCCATTCGATGCAAGAACCTCATAATTCGAGCCGAGAAACTTTTTGATTGTCTTTACTTTTGCAGGCGACTCTACGATCACCAGATATTTAGGCATAGCGATTACCTCCAGAAAACACTACATTCCTCATTCTTTTCGCGCGTAATAACCGCGCTTTGTTTCTTTGATCAGGCCTTTCAACTCCAGAGACAGCAGACATCCGCTTAATTCTGATAAAGAAAGTACCGTGCACGCTTCCAGCTCCCACAGGCTCTTTGCGCACAAACCGAGACTACTATACACTAATTTCTCCGCAGGTGCAAGTATTAAATCATCGGATAATTTCTTTTTTAAACATGAAATATCAGAAAAAATAGTTTCTATAAGACTTTCAACCGACAAAACAACACCCGCTCCCTGTGCTATCAGTTCATTGCATCCCTCGCTCAGTTCATCCGTCGGACGTCCTGGAACTGCCATCACGTACTTTCCCTGTTCCGCAGCAAAATCCGCTGTAATCAAAGAACCACTCTTCCTGCGTGCTTCTATTACGACCACAAAGTCCGCAAGTCCACTGATAATCCGATTCCTCATCGGAAAATTCTGTGGCATTGGCGGGGTACCTGGCGGATATTCTGAAATAAGCCCTCCACTTTGCTGTAGTCTTATATAAAGCTCTTTATGGCCGGCCGGATAGCATCGATCAACGCCGCAACCCAGAATACCAAAGCTCTGGCCTTTGCTTTGCAAAGCTGCCCACTGTGCTGCTCCATCAATCCCATAAGCTGCACCACTGACCACCACGCCGCCGGCCCGACAAATCTTCTCTGCGAAAAGCTCTGCCCATTCTTTGCCGCGTTTCGTGCACATCCTTGCCCCGACAACCGCAACTGCTTTTTTATCCTCCTGCGGGATGCTGCCCTTGTAAAAAAGTCCATACGGCCTGTCCGCCAAACCCTGAAGCCTCTTCGGATACATAGTATGTTCCCAACTGATAAATTGTATTCCCTGTTCCCGATTCCTATGCACTGTTTTCTCCGGAGGCTCTGCTTTCGCACGGCTGACCTTTTCAATCCAGACACATCCTCTTTCTTTTAAATAATCCAGTTCTTTTTCCTCTGTATGCCAGATATGCTCAGGACTCTTAAAAAAGCGCAGCAACATTTCCAGCTGCCCCCGATACATTCCCGGAATGCTGCATAACCACTCCCAGTACTGCTCGATCTCAACCCCACCTTTCTCTCCATTTTCGCCTTAACATCCACATCAAGTATCTTATTGCAGCCCGTCCGCTGGCCGGTAATAAACCGCTTCTCCCAGATGGCGCAACCCGATCACCTCACAGCCTTCTAAGTCTGCAATTGTCCTCGCCACCTTAATAACCTTATGATATGAGCGCGCTGTCAGACGCTTCTGCTCGTACACATGTTTCAACTGCGCTTTTACCTCATCCTCCATCGGACAGTAATGTTCCAGCTCAGCGGCAGTCAATTCTGCGTTAAAACGAAAGCGACTCCCGTCATACCGTATCTTTTGCAGACTTTGCGCTGCCAAAACCCGCTTCCGGATTTGTGCTGTTGTCTCTTCACCGCTCTCCTGAACTAATTCTTCATACTGTACCTGCTCTGCCTCTGCATGAAGATCAATCCGATCCAGCAAAGGACGACTGATCTTATGCAGATACCTCATCACTTCATGCTCATGGCAATGACATCTGGTCCGATCCGGATAATACCCGCATTTACAGGGATTTCGGGATGCCACAAGCATAAAATCAGCTGGAAATACATACTGGCCGCTGTTTCTGGAAATCCTTATTTCGCCCTCCTCAAGCGGCTGACGCAGGATCTCCAGCGCCTCTTTTTGAAATTCCGGAAGCTCATCCAAATACAATACCCCTCTGTGTGCCAGACTGATCTCTCCCGGACGCGGCACACCCCCTCCTCCTGTCAGTGCAACAGGCGACACCGTGTGGTGCGGCATCCGAAAAGGCCGTTCACGCAAAATCCCGGTAGATGGAAGCAGACCCGCTACGCTGTGTATCTTTGATACCTCCAGAGACTCTTCGATGTCCATCAACGGCAATATCCCTGGAATCCGACTTGCAATCATTGTCTTTCCTGAGCCCGGTGTCCCGCTAATCAAAAGATTGTGCATCCCCGCTGCCGCAATCTCAGCAGCCCGCTTTACAGTATGCTGCCCTTTGATATCTGCGAAATCAGGCATGGTACGAACAGGCATTTCTGAAAACATTTCTTCTATATTAATAGAAGCTATATGCAATTTGCGACACGAGATAAAGTGTTCTACTACTTCTTTTAAATGGCCGGCGCCAAAGACCTGTATTCCCTGAATCACCGCTCCCTCTCTGACATTTGCTTCCGGAATAATACAGCTCTCGCAGCCCGCCCGCCGCGCCTCCAGTACCATCCCCAGCACTCCGCATATACCTCGAATACTCCCATCCAGTCCCAGTTCACCTGCCAGAAAAATACGTTCGAGCATATCCCCTGGAAAAAAACCGTACGAAGCCATAACCGCAACTGCGATCGGCAGGTCAAACCCCGGCCCTGACTTTCGAATATCCGCCGGAGCCAGATTTACCGTCACTTTTTTCGGTGCAAGAGAATAGCCCGAATTTTTGATCGCTGTCCGCACACGGTCCTGCGCCTCCCGCACCTGTGCATTTAAGAAGCCTACCATCGAAAACTGTGGAAGACCATTTGCTACATCTACCTCAACCGAAACAATTCTGCTTTCAATCCCACAAATCGCTGCTGATCTCACTTTGCTGAACAAAAAACCGCCCCTTTTAATTATATATATTATGTGATATTATATTATCACGTCCCATGCCAATATGCAACATTTAATTCCTATTTTTTTCAAAGAATATGTTTCAAACAATTGTTCACACTGATAACAGAGGTTGTTTTACTCAAAATTTTGTTACGAACTGAAAGGAGCCCCTATGCCTGATAAATCCGACAAAACAAAAAAATCAGCTGAAGATTTAAACTTCTCTGATTCCTGCTTTTCCAAAAGTATCTGTTCTTCCATGGACTGCACTGGTCTCATTCCAGCTCTTCCATCCTCCGAAGCAGAACTTGAAGCTTACGAAAAAATGTATCAATTTTGCCTCAATTGTGCTCCGGACCGCGCACAGACAAGCAACAAAGAAGAGCCACATTACACCAGCAATTCAGCCAAAGTTCCTGCAAGCGGAGCCTGAAAAAAGTTGATTCTGATATTTTATTGAATATGGCAAAGGCTGTCCTCTGAAAAACATGCAAAATGGGCGTAAGGAACTTTTCCTTTCCGCCCATTTTCATCATTTTGCAAATTTATTCGACATCCTATTCTTGTTTCCAATGCATATAAATACAGTATCTCTGTATACAAATCCCTTCCCTTAGAAACCTTCCGCTTACAAAAATTCCTTTAAATCTTTCATAAAAGCTTCTTCTGTCTGAACCAGCTCTCTTGCAATTTTTTTGCTGTCTGCAGATGCTCCTCCGTACTGATTCATTGCGCCGCTGATATTCTGAATTCCCATATTACAGCCATCCATCAAAATCTGAGAAATCCTGCTGTTATCATCATTAAGTCTCATTTTCATTTCCGTAGACAGCCAAGAATAAGCCGTTGCTGCCGCTCCCGGAGCTTTTACTGCCACACCGCCTGTCTCAAGAAGTTCGTCTGCTTTTTTCCCGATCTCCTCATGCTTTTCCCGGTAGTCCAGAATCACATCCTCCAACCGGCCTCCAGTTACATGCTGACAGATCTGGTTCATACTCCCCACTGCCATTTTACAGCCCTGGCTACATTCTTCCAAAAGTTTTCTCGTCACTTCTTCCATAAAATTCGTGCCTCCTTTGCATTTTCATGCATTTGTATCACGCTTTCCAGTACCCCTCTGTCAATATTAAAAAGCTTGGAAATACGTTCTACCTAGTTTGGCCCGTTTTATACCAGAATATACATTTCCCTATTGATACGGCAAAAACCTCGCGCTCATTTTTCCGGTGTGCCGACAATTTCAGGCATCTGCAACACCATTCTTTGCACAAATGTCAGCCAACACACAGCGGTCACAGTATGGTTTTGTCCGTGCTGTACAGACATCGCGTCCATGATACACCAGCCGATGGCAAAAATCGCTGCCCTCCTCCGGCGGAATAATTTTCCACAGCGCCATTTCCACCTTTTTAGGCTCCTTTATCCCATCTACGAGTCCCATACGGTTCGTCAGGCGAATGCAGTGCGTATCAGTCACAATGGCAGGCTTTCCGAATACATCGCCCATAATGAGATTAGCGCTCTTGCGGCCCACACCCGGTAATTTCAAGAGTGCGTCAAAATCCTCCGGCACTTTTCCATCGTACTGATCCTTTAAAATCCGCATACACGCACTGATATCTCGTGCCTTGCTTTTCCCAAGTCCACATGGCCTTACGATCGCTTCTATTTCCTCCGGCTCGGCACTTGCCAGCGCTTCCACATCCGGATATTTCTCATATAGCTTTTCCACCACTACATTCACACGTGCATCGGTGCACTGCGCCGCCAGACGTACACTTACTAAAAGCTTCCATGCATGATCGTAATCCAGTGTACATCCGGCATCCGGATACTCTTTTTTCAAACGCTTGATTATTTCCAGAGCCAATTCCTCTTTTGTCATTGTTCTCCTCCGCTTTCAAGCAGCTTTTCCACATCCCACAAATGGCTGATCTCATAGTCAAGACGCACATTCGCCGTATTCTTTTTGTGATGCGGATTATACCAGCAACACAAAATTCCCGCATTATTTCCGCCCCGCATGTCGCTGGTCAGCGAATCACCGACAATCAGAACCTCTCTGCGGTCTACCGGACCAATTACAGAAAATACATGTTCAAAAAAACCGATCTGCGGCTTTTCCACACCGATCTCGTCAGAGATGAAAACACCGTCCAGTAATTCCCCAAGCCGGGAGCCTTTCAATTTGCTTCTCTGTGCCTCGACTGTACCATTTGTCACCGCATACTGTGCCACACGTCCATGAAGCTTCCGGCACAGCTGCACAGAATTTTCATTTTCAAAAAAATATTCGCCGAGCTTTTCCTGATATGAATCATTAAAAGCCGGAATATCCGGACAGGCAATCCCTTCTTCCCGGAAAAATGTTTCAAAGCGGCCAAGAAGAACTTCTCTTTTCGACAATTCTCCCCGCTCCAAAGCTTCCCAGTAAACCCGGTTAATCTCCTCATAATGCTTCAGCATCGCCTCTGTACAGTCATGAAATCCAATCTCTTCCAGGCACAGCCGAATCCCGTTTTGCTCCGATTTTGAAAAATCAAGCAATGTCCCGTCCACATCCCATAAAACAATTTTTATCATCTGTAAATCACTCTTTTCCGTTAAAACAATAAGTACAAAGCTTACACGGTGAAATATTAATTGCTTCCCTTAAATCATCCAGCCGATGATATCGAAGCGTTGTAAAATTCTGCTCCTTCCTTACAGCCTCAAGCATCGCCTCATAACGTTTGCTGCACGGATTCGCATAATCATCCAAAACCTCCTGTGATACATGTTCCCCCTCACGTTCTCGTATCACTCTTCTTGTAATCAAATCCAGCTCTGATTTTGAACGGGAGAAATTCAGATATTTGCATCCATACAGAAGCGGCGGGCAGGCAGGACGCACATGTACTTCCTTCGCTCCACTGGCATATAAAAATTCTGTCGTTTCACGCAGCTGCGTGCCGCGTACAATGGAATCATCAATCAAAAGGAGTTTTTTGTTCTGTATCAGAGCTTTCACCGGAATCAGTTTCATTTTTGCAATCAGATTTCTCTGGCTCTGCTGCGTCGGCATAAAGGAACGTGGCCACGTCGGTGTATACTTGATGAAAGGTCTTGCATACGGAATCCCTGACTCATTTGCATACCCGATTGCATGTGCGATACCGGAATCCGGAACTCCCGCCACAACATCGGGCGACACCTGGCCTTTGTCGCGCTTTGCCAGCATCGCACCACACTTATAGCGCATCTCCTCTACATTAACACCCTCATACGCAGAGGTCGGATAACCGTAATAAACCCACAAAAAGGAACAAATACGCATCTCTTTTCCCGGTTCGACAAGTGTCTTTACGCCATCCGGATCAATAAAGACAATCTCCCCCGGCCCAAGTTCCCGGTAATCGTCGTAGCCCAAATTGATATAAGAAAAACTCTCAAACGCGACACAGTATGCATCTTCTTTATGCCCAATGACGAGCGGCGTTCTTCCATAGCGGTCTCTTGCCGCGTACAGCCCCTTCTTCGTCATCAGCAACAGCGTCATAGAACCATCCACCAGTTCCTGCACATACCGAATCCCTTCTACAATACTCTCTTTCTTACAGATCAGTGCAGCAACCAGCTCGGTCGCATTGACCTGTCCGCTGCTCATCTCCTGAAAATGTGTATTTCCGTTTTCATATACAAGCTTCAAAAGCTCGTCCATATTGTTGATCTTTCCAACCGTTGTAATCGCAAAGCTTCCCAGATGAGACTGAATCAGGAGAGGCTGCGGCTCATAATCAGAAATGCATCCGATCCCGAGATTCCCCTCCATCTCCTCCACATCACGCTCAAACTTCGTACGAAACGGAGAATTTTCAATATTATGAATCGCCCTCTGAAATCCCCGTTCTCCGCAAACAGCCATACCACCGCGTCTTGTCCCCAGATGTGAATGATAATCAATACCATAAAATAATTCCAGTATACAATTATTCTTGGAGGCAACTCCGAAAAATCCACCCATACGTTTCATTCTCCTTTGCAATTTTATTCTATTACTTTATCATGAAGCTTTCCTGGCGTAAAGATTTTTTTAACATTCTATTTATTTTTGCTCTCCGTCACAAAAAATGCCTTTATTTCATACAAAATTTATAAATGCATCCTGCAAAACGCTTATTGCCAATGTTCAAAATAGGTAGATATACAAAAAGACCGGAAACCTTTCGATTTCCAGCCTTTCCAGATACCGTGCGCTAGAGGATTCGAACCCCCGACCTTTTGGTCCGTAGCCAAACGCTCTATCCAGCTGAGCTAAGCGCACACATTTTATGTTTTCTTCAGCGTTGTTAATTATATACCTGTATTTTCATTTTGTCAACAGCTATTTCAAAAATTTTTGTCCGAATTTGTTTTTGTTTTTTCATAAAATCTCTGGAGCTGCTGCAAAAGTTATTATTCGAAGCAGCTCCATGTCTTTTATTCTTCTTCGTCCTTTTTCCCGCCAAGTGAGAGCCATTTCAGATAAGCATTAATAAAGTGGTCAATACTTCCATCCATAACCGCGTCTACATTTCCGGACTCTGCACCGGTACGCAGATCTTTGACAAGCTTATACGGCTGCATAACATAAGAACGGATCTGATTTCCCCACCCGATCTCCTTCACTTCGCCACGGATATCTGACGCCTTCTCTGCATTTTCCTGCTGTTTCAGAAGATACAGTTTTGCCTTCAGCATCTGCATCGCTTTGTCCTTATTCTGATGCTGAGAACGCTCATTCTGGCATTGTACCACAATACCGGTCGGCAAATGAGTGATACGAATTGCCGATGAAGTTTTATTGATGTGCTGTCCGCCGGCTCCGCTCGAACGATACGTGTCTATCCGCAGATCATCTGCATTGACCTCCACATCAACATCCTCCTCAATATCCGGCATTACGTCACAGCTCACAAAGGAGGTCTGACGTTTTCCTGCTGCATTGAACGGAGAAATCCGGACCAGACGGTGCACGCCTTTCTCTGATTTCAGATACCCGTATGCCTTTGGCCCGTTCACCTGGAATGTAACGGCCTTAATCCCTGCCTCGTCGCCATCCAGATAATCCAGAACTTCGACCTGATACCCTTTTTTGTCTGCCCAGCGCGTATACATCCGGTACAACATAGAAGCCCAATCACAGGACTCCGTTCCTCCGGCTCCTGCGTGCAGCGTCACGATTGCGTTTGTTTCATCGTATTCACCGGAAAGAAGCGTCTTAATTCTGATATCTTCCAGTGTTTCCTGAAAACTTTGCAGCGTCTCTTCAATCTCCGGTATCACCGCAGGGTCATTTTCCTCATAGCCCATCTCTATGAGCATTTCGATTTCTTCGTACTGATTCTCTAACTGCTGGTAAGTTTCGATATCGTCCTTCAGGGACTTCAGCGTCTTCATAGACTCCTGAGATTTTTCGGGATTATCCCAGAAATCCGGCTCTTCCATACGACGCTCCAACTCCTGAACACGCTGTATCTTATTTACCAGGTCAAAGTGAATCCCTCACTTCCACTAATGGTTTCGTATAGCTGTTCAAAAGAACTTTAAACTGGTCAAGCTCAACCACAGTTTCACCCTCTTTCAATCTTTTTTATATCATTCCGGACAGACTGCCTGCAGCTTTCTGTCCGGAACCTTAATCCGTCTTTTTACGCCTTGCGTCCACAGCACTGTTTGTATTTCTTTCCGCTGCCGCATGGACACGGATCATTCGGATAAACCTTGTCCGCAGCACGCTTTTTCGGTGCGCGTGGGCCGGAATCATCCTTATTCGTTCCAGTCACCTTCGCAACCTCTTCACGCTCTACCTTCTGCTCTACCTTTACATGGAACAGCAGGCGAACTGTATCTTCCTGAATTGCAGATGTCATTGAATCAAACATCTCGTAAGCGCTCATTTTATACTCTACAAGCGGGTCTTTCTGACCATACGCCTGAAGGCCGATTCCCTGACGAAGCTGATCCATATCGTCAATATGATCCATCCATTTCCGGTCAATCACTTTCAGAAGAATCACGCGCTCCAGCTCACGAATCTGCTCCTGCTCCGGGAACTCCGTTTCTTTTAATTCATAGAGCTTTACAGCCTGCTCTTTGATCATCTGCTTTAATTCACTCTTATTGGAAATATCCTGAATTGCTTCCGCTGTGATCGGTTTAAGCGGAATCGTCTGCAACAGAACAGAATTCAGCTCCTGCAAATCCCATTCATCACGATCCGTCGTCTCACCAAAACACAGATCCACAACATTATCGGAAATATCCATAATCATCTTAATAATAGAATCGCGCATACTCTCGCCATCCAGCACACGGCGACGCTCCGCATAGATGATTTCTCTCTGCTCGTTGTTTACCTGATCGTACTCAAGAAGATTCTTACGGATACCAAAGTTGTTGCTCTCAATCTTCATCTGTGCCTTTTCGATTGCATTGGAAAGCATCTTGTGCTCAATCTGCTCACCTTCCTGCACGCCTAGAGACTGGAACACCTTCATCATCTTCTCAGAACCGAACAGACGCATCAGATCGTCCTCAAGCGAAATATAAAATCTGGACTCACCGGGATCTCCCTGACGACCGGAACGACCACGCAACTGATTATCAATTCGGCGTGACTCATGGCGTTCCGTACCGATAATTTTAAGACCTCCGGCCTTCCTTGATTCCTCGTCCAGCTTAATATCCGTACCACGACCGGCCATGTTCGTTGCGATCGTAACTGCTCCATGAATACCAGCGTCAGCTACAATCTCAGCCTCCAGCTCATGGAACTTCGCATTCAAAACCTTATGCTGAATCCCCTCCCGCTTCAAAAGCGTGGAAAGCAGCTCCGACACTTCGATCGTAATCGTACCAACCAGCACCGGCTGTCCTTTGGCATGCGCCTCTTTGACTGCCTCTACAACGGCACGGTACTTCTCTTTTTTCGTCATATAAACGGCGTCATTCAAGTCGATACGCTGCACCGGACGGTTCGTCGGAATCTCAACAACGTCCATACCGTAAATATCGCGGAACTCCTTCTCCTCGGTAAGTGCCGTACCGGTCATACCAGATTTCTTTTTGTACTTATTAAAGAAATTCTGGAATGTAATCGTCGCCAGCGTCTTGCTCTCGCGTTTTACTTTTACGTGCTCTTTTGCCTCGATCGCCTGATGCAGACCGTCCGAATACCGGCGGCCCGGCATAATACGTCCCGTAAATTCATCGACGATCATAACTTCATCGTCTTTTACCACATAATCCTGATCGCGGAACATCAAATTGTGCGCCCGAAGAGCCAGATCCACATTGTGCTGAATTTCCAAGTTTTCTGCATCTGAGAAGTTTTCAATCTGGAAGAATTTCTCTACCTTATGAACACCCTGCTCGGTCAGTGTAACAATCTTGTCCTTCTCATTGACAATAAAATCACCGGTCTCTGTAATCTCCTCGCCCATCAGCGCAGTCATCTTGGTAACCTCGCCGCTTGCTTCACCGCGCTGAAGCTGACGTGCCAGAATATCGCACACCTCGTACAGCTTTGTAGATTTTCCGGACTGACCGGAAATAATAAGCGGTGTACGGGCCTCGTCAATCAAAACAGAGTCAACCTCATCAATGATCGCATAGACAAGATCTCTCTGAACAAGCTGCTCTTTGTAAATAACCATGTTATCACGCAGATAATCAAAACCGAGCTCGTTGTTTGTAATATAAGTAATATCGCAGGCATACTGCTCTCTTCGCTCATCGTTGTTCATCGAATTGAGTACTACGCCGACCTTCAGTCCAAGGAACTCATGCACCTGTCCCATCCACTCAGCATCACGGTGTGCCAGATAATCGTTAACCGTAACGATATGCACGCCTTCACCGGTCAACGCATTCAGATAAGCCGGAAGCGTAGATACAAGCGTCTTACCTTCACCGGTACGCATCTCTGCAATACGTCCCTGGTGAAGAATGATTCCACCAATCAGCTGTACCCGGTAATGCTCCATGTTCAGCACGCGCTTTCCCGCTTCGCGTACAGTAGCAAATGCCTCAGGGAGAAGGTCGTCCAACGTCTCACCATTTGCATAGCGCTCTTTATACTCTTTTGTCTTGGCTCTCAGTTCCTCATCCGTAAGCGCCTGCATCGTAGGCCGGAGACTTTCTATCTTGTCCACAATTGGCATGATCATCTTCAGCTCACGCTGACTGTGGGTTCCAAAGATTTTTTCTACTATCTTCATTTTGTATCTCCATTTCAACAATAATTTGCTTTTTATTGTATCACTTCCGAGGCATTAACACAATTAAATTTTTTATGAACGCATTCCCGTTTTTATGAACATACAGTGGGCGAAAAATTCATTTTTTCTCTCCGTACCGCTCATCCTGTTCCGTGCAACGGCAAAACTGCATAAAACAGCCGCTGCACCAATGCAGCGGCCTTTTTCCTATCCTCATATTCTGTTTACAATTTGTTCAAATTTCAAATATCGCCGTTCTGTTTCACTTATACCTTACGCCCCGCCATCTAGCTGTACTCTGGTTCAATCAACCCATACGTGCCGCCTTTGCGTTTATAAACGACATTGACCTCTTCTGTCTCAGCATTGCAAAATACAAAAAATGTATGGCCAAGCAGTTCCATCTGAACACAGGCATCTTCCGGATACATTGGTTTCATGCCAAAATGCTTTGTGCGGATAATTCTGACTTCGTCTAACGGATCGCTCTCCTTTTCAATAAATTCTTTCCGGAAATTACTGCTCTCCTGATTTTTATCAACTATCTTCTCTTTGTATTTGCGAAGCTGACGCTCAATTACCTCCTCAACCAAGTCAATGGAAACATACATATCATTGCTGACCTGCTCTGAACGGATAATATTACCTTTGACCGGAATGGTTACCTCAATCTTCTGACGTTCTTTCTCAACACTCAAAGTCACGATAATCTCTGTATCCGGAGTAAAATACCGCTCCAGCTTTCCAAGTTTATCCCGAATGGCGGATTTCAAACCGTCTGTTACCTCGATATTTTTCCCACTGATCGTAAATTTCATTCTATCCAACTCCTTTGCTACAGATTCGTAATTTCGTCACTACTTTTTCATAATTCCGTCATTACATGAGTACATTATACCACACTATCCATTTTTTTCAACCAAAAATACATTTTTATTAATTTTTTCGGTTTTTTTATATTTTTTTATTCAATTTTCACAAAATTCAAGCACTTTGCGATAAGACAAATGCCCTCCAAACAAATCCAGTGCGCTTCCGACCGTCACATCGACACATCCCCTTCCAAGCCGTTTTAACAAGCAAAGGTCTGCATAGCTTCCAACGCCCCCCGCATAAGTTATTGGCTTCTTACCCCAGGTTCCTAAAAGCTCTGCCAATGGTTTTTCAATCCCCTCTGCCTTCCCTTCCACATCAGCTGCATGAATCAGAAATTCATCACAGTACCCGGACAATTCATCGAGGACCTGTTGATTCAAACGTACATCCGTAAACTTCTGCCAACGGTCTGTAACAATATAATAATCATCGTCCTTTTTCCGGCAGCTCAAATCAAGCACGAGATGTTTTTTTCCTACCTCACGTACCAGACGTTGCAGATTGCCATAATGAATCTGTCCTTCCCGAAACACATATGAAGTTACAATCACATGCGAAGCTCCCGCGTCTAAAAACTGCGCCGCATTTCCTTCCTGAATGCCTCCGCCTACCTGCAGACCTCCCGGATATGCCGCCAGTGCACGTAAAGCCTGCTCTTTCGTATCTTCATAATATGGCGACGCAGAAGGATTCAGCAAAATCACATGTCCCCCTGTAAGACCTTCTCTTTGGTAAAACCGGGCATAAAACTCGGCATCCTGCTCCGATACAAAATTTTCCTTGGCCATATCACCTGCATCCTGCAGGCTTCCACCCACAATCTGCTTTACTTTTCCATTATGTATATCGATACATGGTCGAAATCTCATATATTCCATGTCCTTTCCTTATGTATTTGAAAATTTTCCCAGATCTGTCACGCTTCAACCAACAGGGAAAACCGGAAAAATTCTGCCGCAATCCGTTTCCGGTGCGGCAGAAGCTATCTTTGTTTTCTGTTTTTTACGCATGTAGTACGTGTTTATCTTTCTGTATTTCCGGTCAATGCATCGCCAGCATTTTCCACACCGTTAATCAGATCTTTTCCAGCATCACCTACGCCATTTACAATGTCACGGCCCGCATCGCCAAGGCCTGTCCCCACATCCGTCCTTGTTCTGTTTGTATTGTCGTCTGTGTCAGTATCATTTACATTGGTGCCATTCTCTAATGCATTTTCGTCTGTCACGCTGTTTACGTTATTGTCCGTATTATTGTCTGTCTCATCATCATCCAGTGCATCTCGATCTGTCTGAGAATTGTCTACACCGTTCACAGTACCGCCTGCGCCCGTCTCTGCATTGTTCTCAGTAGCGACAGTTCCTGTACCGTTTTTGTCATTATCGTTTTTATCATTCTTGTCATTGTTGCCATTCATATCATTTTTGCCATTCTCTGTCATTGTAGCATTTTCATCCACTGTGTCGTTTTTGTCGTTACCGCAGCCTGCAAGAAGCGCCATACAGCACACACAGGCCAGACATAATGCGTACTTTCTCCAACGTTTCATAATTATTCTGTTCTCCTTTTCATTTATTCCTGTAACTGGCGGTCAAAACAGAGGTTGTCTTTGTATGACCGTTATGGTAATAAGTATATACGCTTTTATTGCTTTTATACCAATCTTACAGGAATAAATGACAGAAAAAGAAGAACACTTTATTTAACAGTTACCTTACATTTTACAGAGACATTGCCTGCTTTTACCGTAATCACTGCTTTGCCTTTTTTCTTTGCCGTAATTTTTCCTTTGGATGAAACGGAAGCTACGGATTTATTCGACGAAATAAACGTTATTTTAGCCTGGCTTCCGGATGGAGACAATTTTGGATTCAGTGTCTTGGATTTTCCGCGCTTCAGTGTAACCGATCCAGCAATATTTGTAATTTTCTTGGGCGCCATTTTCGGCACTGTAACGGTCATTACCGCCTTTTTACTTCCCGATTTTACCGTTATTTTAGCTTTTCCGGACCCTTTTGCCGTAATTACACCCTTAGAACTAACCGACGCTACTTTTTTATTAGAAGAAGCGTACGTAACCTTCTCCTGGCTTGTAATCGGACTGATCACAGGCGCCAGCGCTTTCTTTTTGCCAAGCGAAAGCTTTAACGTTTTCGGAACTCCCGTAATCTTTGTAGTCCTTACCGCGCCTGACTGCACCTTCACGGTAATACTCTTTTTCAGACCGGACGCCAGCGTCACTGTTACCGTTGCATTACCTGTCTTTTTCTGAGCTGTAATTTTTCCCTTACTGTTTACTTTTACGATTTTCGTATTATCTGATTTCCAACTTTTGATCTTGTCGCCCTTTGCAAGCCCAGAAATCTTCACAGCCGATGTCGACTGACCTTTTTTCAGAGTAAGGCTCGTTACGTTGACTTTTATCGTCGGAATCCGGGCGCTCCCCGGATCATTTACTGTGTTTTTCGTGCCGCAGCCGTTCTCACAGAAAGCGGTCATGGTACCATCGCGATTCCATCCGGCGTTTTTATCTGATACGTAATTTGTAAACCTATGATTAATCAACTCTAAAACTTGTAACGTTTTCTCATTACACGCAGAACAATTCACATACTCTGTTCCATAATTTGCACAGGTTGCATTTTGACGCTGTATGGTCCATGTATGATAATGGGAATCTTCAGCCCCACTTTCATATCCAACCCTTCTAAGTATAGGCGCAGCAAAGTTTTGTGTATAAAAACTACCTGAAAAATTAGTATAAATTGTTCGTTCTGCCTCAATTGTATATCCACTCATTCCACGGGATAATGCGCCTGTCAGACAATAAACGGTACTTGGTGTGTTGCTGCTATTGTCATCCCATGTAGCATCTATCACATACCATTTTCCGTCATCCATTTTGACATAATTCCACATATGAGCGCCACCCGCATTTCCAACAACCAAGGCACTCTCTAATCCGGCCTCCTGACAAAGAAGTTTAAATGCTTTGGCATACCCTTCGCAAACAACCCGCTTTGTGGGAGAAAGAAAAACGCCCGCAGCTGAATGCGCATATGCCTTTGCCAGCGCAGTTGTCCCTTCATCGTAAATCAGAAGATTACACAAATAATCATGAATCGCTTTCACTTTTCCACTGGCTGTAGAAACATCCCGCCCTTGTATTGCCGCTTGATATGCTGCTTTCACCGCTTGATCAAACGCCGCAACCTCCATGCCTGCACCTGTATAAATCATGCGCGGAGACAATGTAATTCCTGTCACCACACTTGGATAATTCATACTTGAAAAATTATAAAGAAACATAGGTGCATCCATCCAGAATACCTCCGGATAGTCATACATAAATGCATCAAACGCTGACTGCATAATACGACGTACACTTTCCTGAGCCTTCGCCAGCTCTGTTGCATTCGCAATCGGGAACTGCTCCGCAAATGTAATCACAAGCTTTGAATCGTCACTCACCGCAACCCTAGCATCCACATAAGCGCCTTTCATCGCATCATATACATTCCTTGCTTCCCCAGAAAGCTGTCCGCCATAAGAATCTACATACTGGCCTGCATAAAAAGTACGGGCTTTGGCCGCCTGTGCATCCGACGCGTACCCACTCGTTGCAAGCTGCTCAACAATATTTCCTAAAAGCTCCGGCGCCACTTCCTCCGTAAGCCCTTCCTGATTGGGGTCTATCGCTTCGGCAGCTACCAAAAAATCATCTACAAGTATCCCTTCCGGGCCAATTTCAGTTCCACCGTCTGACTGCTCAGCTCTCTCCTCTTCCGGCTGTGTAAAACCATCAGTTCCTTCTGGCTCAGACGGATCTCCTTCTGGCTGCACAATCGCGCTGTCTTCCTCCAGCACAGATTCTTCATCGCCCGGTTCCACAAACAATTCGTCTGGCAGTGTATCTTCTTCCATTTCCACAGCTGCGTCATAATCCCAGGCGCTATCGCTTATCAGCTCGGTATCCTGCCCTGCTTCTGAAGGTTCGTTTTCCTCCGGCGCAGCCTGCATTTCTTCATACGCGTTTCCATCCAACGTCACTTCGCCTGCCGTAGCGCTTCCCACAGGTACTACTGCCATAAATACAGCCAAGGCGATCGCCGTCAATTTTTTTCTCATTTTTATCCCCTGCCTCCTGCAAACATCCGTCACCTTGCATCGCCCATAAAAAACAGTGCCACTGTTCCCGGACCGGAATGCGCGCCAATGGTAGGGCCTATCGGGCTGATCAGGAACTGGTCAACACCAAATCGTTTCTGCACCTGCTCCTTTACATACACTGCGTCCTCATAGCAGTCCCCATGACTGATAAAGACGATATCATTCTGTTCCCGGAAACTTCCCATTTTCTGTTCCATGCTGTCCACAAGCGCATTCAGCGACTTCCTTCGGCCACGTACCTTGGAAAGTGGAATCAAATGTCCCTCGCCATCGACATGCAATACCGGCTTAATATTGACGAGTGTGCCAAGGACAGCCGCCGTTTTTGAAACGCGGCCTCCACGGTAGAGATGAAACAGATCATCTACCGTAAAATAGTGACACACATGCATCTTATTCTCCTCCAGCCACGCTACCATCTCCTCATAAGAAAGGCCCTCTGCCTGCTTTTCGAGCGCTTTGTGTACCAGGAGTCCCTCACCCATAGACGCCGCCAGCGAATCAATTACCGTAATCCGGCAATCCGGACGCTCTTCCATCAGCTCCTCCGCCGCCAGCCGCACACTGTTATAAGTACCGCTTAAGCCTCCGGAAAATGCAATGTGAATAATCTGTTTGTGCAACTGCAAAAATTCTACGAGTTTTTCCTTCGCCTCCTCCGGATTAATCTGAGAGGTTGTCGGCATGCACCCTTCCCGCATCTTTTTATAGAACTCCTGAGAAGAAAGCGAATTCTCTGCATCATACGTCTTGCCATCCAGCAAATACGTAAGCGACATCGTACGCAGATCGTGCTCCGCAATATACTCCTTTGGGAAATCCGCCATATTGTCAGTCGTAATCAAATAATCCATTGAAATGCCCTCCAAATCAAAGCTTACTTTTATACCTGGTAAATTCATTTTTGAAATCATACCACGAACAGGAAAACTTTGCAAATACTAGTTAAATCTCAAAACAAAACAGTAACAGGCATAATGCCTGACCACACAAAATAAGATATATTAACTATAAAATTTTTTATCGGAGTAAACCATGAGTTCCAAGCCTAAAATCATTGTCCTCAAACTACGCGAAGTCATTTACACCCTGATGCTGCTTTTCCTCGTCATCCTGCTGGCTGTCTGCCTCTTTCTGATGTTTACCGGAAAAGCCAAAAAAGAAAGCGCATCCACAGGTCCCCAGGCAGAAAATCAGAGTACGCCAAGTACAGAAACCACGTCCGGGGATTCCTCAGACCGTCTCTCTTATCGCCCCGGCATTTATACGACGCCTGTTACACTGGGGAATTCGGCCGCTGAAGTGGAAGTTACCGTGGATCAGAACCACATCAACAGCATCCGCCTTGTAAATTTAAGTGAAACAACGGCTGCCGCCTATCCTCTTGTATCGCCTTCACTGGATCACATTGCATCTCAGATTCTGGAAAAGCAGAGCCTGGAGGGAATTACAAGTCCGCAGGAAAACCGCTATACCTCCCAGCTCCTTCTCTCTGCCATCAGTGACGCACTGCGCCTTGCACAATCTGACGAAACAAATACGTCGCAGTAAGTGAATTTGGAACCAAACTTGCAATGCAGCAAATATCGCACACGCGGACTGTAACGGTTCCCCGTAGGGGCATTTCTCCAACAGTTCAACAAATGGGTCTGTATAACAAAACAGGAGGCCTTGCAGCACCTCCTGTTTTTTATCTTTTCTATGTTATGTTTCTTTTCTATGTTATTTATCTTTGTTATTTATCTTTTGAAATCAGATAGTACGGAACTGCCACTAACAGAATACCGCCAATCATATTTCCAAGCGTAACAATACCAAGATTATAGAAAAATCCTCCAAAATTCACAGCAGCGTCATGCGGGTTCATAAGGCCGATGGACATAAAAGTCATGTTTGCAATGCTGTGTTCAAAACCACAGGCTACAAAGGTAGCAACGCAGCAGAAATTCATCGCGATTTTCGCACCCTCGGATTTCAGTTTTGCACCGCACCAGATGGCAAGGCATACCAGCACATTACATAAAACCGCTTTTGCAAAAAGATTGAGCGGAGTTCCCGCCATCTTTGCAGCTGCTGTGCTTGTCAGGAACGTGCCAACCGCTTCATTGCTCATAATTCCAGTCGCCGTAAAAACAGCCGCGCCTACAACAGAACCGAGGAGGTTGCCGATGTAGCATACCACCCAAAGCTTGATCGTTTTTCCCCAGGAAACAGTTCCTGTCAGGCTTCCGACAGCCATTACAAAATTATTGCCTGTGAAAAGTTCAGCGCCTGCAACCGTCACAAGACAAAGGCCAACGGAGAAAATAATGCCGCAGATCAGCTTCTGCATCGGTTCCCCTGCCATATTTCCGCCTACAATTCCCATCAAAATACTTCCAAATGCTATGTATAATCCCGCCAGAAATGACATCAAAACATAACCAAACGGATTTTTTTCCAATAATCCGACTTTTCCTCTGGCAGTATTGCCTACTGCTTCTATTTCATTTTTAAACATATCGTTTCCTCCCTGCACACGTTCCAATCAGTTTGCAGCTGCGCTTCCGTCTTTTCTACCCCTGCAACTGCCAGCTGACTGATAAAATATAGTTAGAAAGCCGGGCGCGTATCAAGCCGCCCGGCTTTTGGCCAAAACAATTTCAACACATCTGAATCTGATCTTCTCAAATCCACGTATGGTCTTTTCAGAATTTAGAACAGTCCGGAAATCTTTCCTGTCTCGTCTACATCAATTCTCTCTGCAGCCGGAACCTTCGGCAGACCCGGCATTGTCATGATTTCTCCGGTCAGAGCTACGATAAAGCCTGCACCTGCCGAAATCTTCAGGTTACGTACCGTAACTTCAAAGTCCGTCGGAGCGCCAAGTTTTGTCTGGTCATCTGTCAGAGAATACTGGGTCTTTGCCACACAGATCGGGCAGTTGCCGTAGCCAAGTGCCTCAAGCTCTTTTGCCTGTTTCTGTGCATTTGCAGTCAGAACCACTTTCTTGCCGCCGTAGATCTTCTGTACGATCTGATTCAGCTTATCTTCGATGCTTCCTTCCAGCTCATAGCTGTAAGTAAAGTCGTTCGGCTCTTCTACAAGACGGATTACTTCTTCTGCAAGGCGTTTTCCACCTTCGCCGCCCTTTGCCCATACTTCAGAAAGTGCAACGTTTACGCCAAGCTCTCTACACTTGCTCTCTACGAGGTCAAGCTCTGCCTTTGTATCGGTCGGGAATGCATTGATTGCAACCACGCACGGAAGTTTGTATACGTTCTTGATGTTGCTTACATGTTTCAGAAGGTTCGGAAGACCTTTCTCAAGTGCTTCCAGGTTCTCATTGTTCAGATCAGCCTTCGCCACGCCGCCGTTGTATTTCAGTGCACGAACTGTAGCAACGATAACAACTGCGTTCGGTGTCAGTCCTGCCATACGGCACTTGATATCAAGGAACTTCTCTGCTCCAAGGTCTGCACCAAAGCCTGCCTCTGTGATCGCATAATCACCAAGCTTCAGAGCCATCTTTGTAGCGATTACGGAGTTACATCCGTGAGCGATGTTTGCGAACGGTCCGCCGTGTACGATAGCCGGTACATGCTCCAGAGTCTGAACAAGGTTCGGCTTCAGAGCGTCCTTCAGCAGTGCACACATAGCACCCTGTGCATTCAGATCGCCTGCTGTTACCGGCTTCTGCTCGGAAACCTTGCCATATGTATATCCAATGATGATCCGTGCAAGACGGTTCTTCAGGTCTGTAATGTCACTTGCAAGACACAGTACTGCCATGATCTCAGATGCTACAGTGATGTCATAACCATCCTCTCTCGGCATACCGTTCGTCTTTCCGCCAAGTCCGTCTACCACGAAACGAAGCTGACGATCGTTCATATCCACACATCTTCTCCATGTAATCTTACGCGGGTCGATGTTCAGCGCATTGCCCTGGTAAATATGATTGTCAATCATAGCTGCAAGCAGGTTGTTTGCTGCGCCGATTGCGTGGAAGTCACCTGTGAAGTGAAGGTTGATATCTTCCATCGGAACTACCTGTGCGTATCCGCCGCCTGCTGCTCCGCCCTTAACGCCGAATACCGGTCCGAGAGACGGCTCACGAAGAGCTACCATAACATTTTTGCCAAGCTTCTGAAGTCCGTCAGCCAGACCAACTGTCGTAGTTGTCTTTCCTTCACCTGCCGGTGTCGGGTTGATCGCGGTAACAAGAACCAGCTTGCCATTCGGCTTGTCAGAATCTTTCAGAAGATTGTAGTCAATTTTTGCCTTGTAATTTCCATACTGCTCCAGATATTTCGGGTCAATGCCAGCCTTTGCTGCGATCTCCGTAATCGGAGACATAACGGTTTCCTGTGCGATTTCAATATCAGATTTGAATCCCATTGTAGTAAAATCCTCCTTAAATATATTTTAATTGTTTATGAACTGTTTTGTTAAGGTACAAAAAAAGCACCTCAAGCGTCTGATGAATCTCATGCACCCAGCCGGCTTGCCGTTTTCCCGGCTCCCGGAGGCAATCAGAAAAGGGTCTGAATCCAAACGAAGCAACCTCTGCAAAATACAGACTCTGCAAAATCCATCCGCCGCTTTTCTTTTACCATACCGATAACCGCACTAAAACTGCGCAAAGGGACACTTCATCCATCTTAACGCAGTAGCGGAAGCGATACTGTAACGCGGAGGAACTCCTTCGTTCACAAAAAGACCTTCCCATCTTGTGACACTTAACGTACTTGTATCTTCTCTACTTTCTTTATAGAAGAAATAGATATAAAATTGTTGATGAAGATTTCTGTCTGCTGCTTTTGCTCTTTACACCTGACGGTTGGACCTGATAAATAAAAAAGACAACACTTGTTTTTCAAATGCTGTCCAGACGGTCGACAAGCCCTATTATCTTGATTACCTTGTGGTGCTCCACAAAATCCGTCAGCAATCAAAACCTTCAACTGTCGTTTATTATAGCAGATAACTCCGGGCTCGTCAAGAAATTGACAAGAAAATATCAATGAAATTTTGTATTAATTTCAGTGCAAAGCGTCCACGAGAAGCGCACAGATTTCCCGCAAAATATTGTGCGGCTGCATTCCAAGATCTGCTGAAGCCGGAATACCAGAAACAGACTGATACCCTGCTGCCCTCGCGAATTTCACTGCGCGGTAAATGTGAAAATTATTGGATACTACGCCCACCTTCTTATTCTTTAATTCATACTTTTCATCAGAAAAACGAAGGTTCTCTTCCGTACTGGTAGACTGATCTTCCAACAACAACCGCTCTGCCGCAATCCCCTTCTGCATCATATACTGATACATACACTGCGCTTCTGATATCTCTTCGTCCGGTCCCTGCCCACCGGAAAGCACAAATATTGTGTCCGGATTTTCCTGCGCATAAGCAACAGCCCGGTCCAGTCTGCGGCGCAGAGCCCGTGAAGGAGCTTTCCCTCGCACCTGTGCGCCAAGCACAACGACGTAATCCAGACCTGACTCCGGTTTTACACTCATAGCCCCTACAATCCGGCTGCCAAATACTGCAATCACAACCATCCCTACCGCCACCAAGGCTCCCATTACCCCGATTACAAATCGGACGGTTGCTGACGGATTCCTGTCCTGGTGAAGGAGCAGCTGCCAGAGAAACATACAAAATCCACCTCCGACAAGCCAGATCCACACAATACTTGTTTGAAACCCTGCATATAAACCGATTGCAATATAATATAAAAAGCACAGGATGCCCAGAACCAGACATCCTGTTTGTAAATAATTTTTCATACCTTATCCTATTTCAATCTTTTTAAGCTTGTTGGACCGCTTACGGTAAATCTTTATCTGCCGCAGCAGAATTTATATTTCTTACCGCTTCCGCACGGACACGGATCGTTGCGTCCCACCTTGCGCCCTTTTACAATTGTATTCATTTTTTTGGCCTCAAGGTAAAGCGCTTTTTTCTTCTCTGCGTCAAAAATCTTGTCCCATGCCGGCAAATTGTAAAGCCAGTCCGCTTTTGCGTCCACCATGTTTTTATAAAGCAGTTCGTTGTCAAAATCAAGGCTGACAACCGTATCCTCTTCCATCTCCTCAATCGGATTCGGTTTTTTCAGGCTGTCGTTGATTCCATCCAAAAAGCCTGTCATCTTCATAACTGGAATATCATATTTCTCTGCCAGCTCCTTTACTGTACCGGAAACAGCCTCCTCCGGGTTCTCAAGAAGCTGTTCATAAATCCCTTTCTCTGTCAGAAAGTAATCAGACCAAAACTGCTGAAGCTGCTTTTTATCTGTCTCCTGAGAGTATGCTATATCTCTCCATGTCTGTAATAATCCCATAATGATACCATCCTTTGTTTCATAATTTTCTTCATAATGATCGTTAAAAAAATTCTTTCTTATTATATAACACTTTATCTGTCATGACAAGTAAAACACAGTGTTTTCACAAAAGATACTTTTTTTCAGATATTTTTTTAAATTTTTTTCATTCCCTGTATATTCCCTCAAAAAGCGGTCATACTATAACTAATCTCACAGGAAAACAGCTCATCGGAGCGATCGGAAGCTTTTCTTATGAGATTAGCGTATGCTCTTATCATTGGATCCCCCTCCGATGATAATACAAAAGATAAAAAAATACTTATCCTCCCCTTTATTGAATCTGCAGATGTGAAAAATGTACATCTGCAGATTTTTCATTGAAAAAACCGACATTTTTTGATATAATTTCACAAAAATAACCTGTCAGTTCAGGAAAGAAAGGGAGAGGAATTAAGTTATGGATGTTTCAATGTTTATCGGCACATGGTGGTCTCTCGTGCCGCCGCTTCTGGCCATCGTTCTGGCCCTCATCACAAAGGAGGTTTATAGTTCCCTGTTTGTCGGTATCGCTGTGGGAGCGCTGCTATACACAGGTTTTCAGCCATGGGATGCCTTTGTCGCATTCTTTGACATCATGAAAAACAGTATGAACCTCAATATTCTGATTTTCGATGTACTCCTCGGAATGATTATCGTTCTGATGGCAAAATCAGGCGGCTCTGGAGCATACGGCAATTGGGCCGGCAAAAAAATTAAATCAAAAAAGAGTGCCCTACTCGCTACAACCGGCCTCGGCGTTCTTATTTTCGTAGACGATTATTTCAACTGCCTCACTGTCGGCTCTGTTATGCGTCCTGTCACAGACCGTTTTAAAGTTTCGAGAGCAAAACTTGCGTATATCATTGACGCTACGGCAGCCCCGATCTGCATCATTGCGCCGATTTCCAGCTGGGCCGCTGCTGTGAATTCCTATGTTCCGGAAGACGCCGGTATTACAGGTTTCCAGCTTTTTCTCCGGACCATCCCCTACAATCTTTACGCGCTGCTCACGCTCGCCATGGTTCTCTACATAATTTTAACAGGCTTTGATTTCGGCCTTATGAAAAAACATGAACGAAATGCTGCAAAGGGCGATCTGTTTACGTCTGGCGCGGAAGAGTTCGAGCAGACAAAGCCGGAAGAGAATTTCACAAAAGGCCACGTCCTGGATCTCGTCCTTCCGGTTGCCGTTCTGATTATATCCGCCATCGGAGCCATGATCTACACAGGTTACCTCGACGGCGCAACAGACATCATAACTGCATTTGCAGGCTGCGATGCAGAGACAAGTCTAATTTTTGCCACAATGGTCACAGTCCTGTTTATGATGATTCTCTACCTTCCGCGTAAAGTCATTACCTTTAAGGGCTTTATGGACAGCTTTGTAGATGGATTTAAGCTGATGATCCCGGCTGTTGCGATTCTGATCTTCGCCTGGGCCTTGAAAGGTATGGGAGATGCGCTCGGCATTGCTGATTTTGTAAAAAATCTGGTTGGCACCAATGCCTCTGCAAGTGTCATTATTCCGGCCATTATGTTCATAATCGGTACTTTCCTCGGTTTTTCCACCGGTACAAGCTGGGGTACCTTCGCAATTCTCGTACCGATTGTAACAGCTATGTTCCCTGGCGCAGAAAATATGGAAATGATGGTTATCTCCGTATCTGCGGTTCTGGCCGGCGCTGTCTGTGGAGACCATGTATCACCGATCTCTGATACCACGGTTATGTCTTCAGCAGGTGCACAGAGTAACCATATCAACCACGTCTCAACCCAGATGCAGTATGCCGCGGTTGTCGCAATCGTATGCGTCATCGGTTACCTGGTTGCCGGAATCGTGAAAAACTGGTACATTACACTGATTTTCAGCCTGCTGCTTCTGCTCGTTGTCCTGACAGTTATGAAAAAGCGTTTTCCTGACAAAGCAGAATAAAAAAAGCGGAATAAAATACGGAACTGTATTAAATAGAATCAATCCTGTATTTTGCAAAAACATAATAAACGGGCTGGTGCATATCTTTCTCAAATGCACCAGCCCGTTTTTCTTCTTAGCTCAAATGTTCAATTGCCGCACGCTCAATCGCAATGCCTTTTCTGTAGCGGTCCGCAAATGTTTCAAACCCTTCCACATCTTTCGGATTCGGTTCCATACGCGTCCCTTTATTTCCTGCAAACACTTTTGTCTCAAGATACGCTTCTAAACTCTCGTCTTCTGCTTTGTTCAGCATATAAGCAGCAAGCAGTGCCATTCCCCATGGTCCACCTTCCCCGGCTGTCTCCATCACAGAAACCGGAGCATTGATCGCAGCTGCCAGGATGCTCTGGCCAACGCCTTTCGTCTTAAAGAAGCCGCCGTGTCCAAGCATCTCATCAATAGCTACCTGCTCTTCTTTCAGAAGAATATCCATTCCAACCTTCAGGGCACCAAGCGCTGAATAGAGATGTGCCCGCATAAAGTTGGCAAGATTGAAACGGCTTTTCGGAGTGCGCGCAAACAATGGCCTTCCTTCACTTACGCCTGTAATGTTTTCTCCGGAAAGATACCCGTATGACAGCAGGCCTCCGCAATCAGAGTCTCCCTCCAGTGCTTTCTCATACAATACGGTAAACAGCCGGTTTTTATCTGCTTGAATGCCAAAACATTCCGCAAACTCTCCCAGCAGACCTGCCCATGCGTTCAGATCAGACGTACAGTTATTCGCATGCACCATGCCCACAAGGCTGCCGTCCGGTGTGGTCACAAGATCAATTTCCGGATAAACTTTTTTCAATTCCTGTTCCAGAACCACCATCGCAAATACGGAAGTTCCGGCTGAGACATTACCCGTCCGCTGCTTTACACTGTTCGTCGCTGCCATTCCCGTACCTGCATCTCCTTCCGGAGGACACACAGGCGTACCGCTTTGCAGCATACCGCTCTCATCGAGAAGACGCGCGCCTTCTTCTGTCAGCGTTCCTGCGCAAGCTCCTGCTGACAATACCTTTGGCAGAATATCTTTCAGCGTCCACGGATACTGTTTTTCTTCCACAAGCTCATCAAACTTCCGAAGCATCTCTGCATCAAAATCTTTCGTCTTTGGATCAATCGGAAACATACCGGACGCATCTCCGATTCCCAGTACCTTTTCTCCGGTCAGCTGCCAGTGGATATATCCTGCCAGCGTTGTAAAAAAGGCAAGCTGCGGAACATGTTCCTCTTCATTTAAAATTGCCTGATACAGATGCGCAATGCTCCAGCGCTGCGGAATGTTGTAGGAAAACAGCTCAGTCAGTGCATCTGCTGCCGGCCCTGTCGTACTGTTGCGCCAGGTCCGAAACGGCACAAGAAGATTTCCTTCCTGGTCAAACGCCATATACCCATGCATCATGGCGCTAAATCCGAGTGCTCCCAGTTTTGTAAGTGCAACACCGTATTTTTCCTGCACATCTGCAACCAGACGGCTAAAGCTATTACGAAGTCCTGTCCAGATATCATCGAGCGTATACGTCCAGATTCCGTTTTCCAGACGATTCTCCCACTCATGGTCTCCGGACGCAATCGGTGTATGCGAGCTGTCTGTCAATACTGCCTTGATTCGCGTTGAACCAAACTCAATACCAAGCACTGCCTTACCGTTTTCGATCGTCTCTCTGATTTCATTGATACGGCTTTCTCCGCCGTTGTACTTGTTTTCGGTCATATCCTTCCCCCCGGCTCTTATTTGCGGTACACTGCGCTGTTCCACATCAACTCATTTTTAAACTGACGGATCGTTGTGTCCTTATCAATATATACTGCCTCAATACCCATACATGCTGCCCAGTCTCCCATCTGCTCTGCAGTCAGGTCATAGGAGAATGCCGTATGATGTGCGCCGCCTGCCAGAATCCACGCCTCTGCGCCTGTCTGAAGATTTGGCTGCGGTGTCCAGAATGCAGTTGCAACCGGAAGCTTCGGCATCGGTTTTTCTACCTTTTTGCAGTCCACATCATTGATAATCAGACGGAATCTGTCTCCCAGATCAATCAGTGATGTCGCAACGGCCGGTCCCTCTTTTGCCGTAAATACGAGTCTTGCCGGGTCCTCTCTGTCTCCCATGGAAAGCGGCTGCTCTTTAATGCTGATTTTGCCGTCTGCAATTGTCGGGCACACTTCGAGCATATGCGCCTGAAGAATTCCTTCTTTGCCCGGTACAAGATTATAGGTGTAATCCTCCATAAAAGAGGTTCCCTTTGCGTTCTTCATTCCGCCTGTCATGATCTTCATAATACGCACCATGGCTGCTGTTTTCCAGTCTCCTTCTGCGCCAAAGCCGTATCCTTTTTCCATCAATCGCTGAATAGCAAGGCCCGGGAGCTGTTTCAGATTTCCAAGATCTCCGAAATGTGTAACGATTGCCTGATAATTCTTTTCTTCCAGGAATCGTTCAAAACCAATTTCAATTCCTGCCTGTACTGCCACGTGCTCGCGGAATTCTTTTTCATCTCTGCCTTCCAGAAGAATTTCATATTTGTCATAATACTCTTCCACAAGTGTATCAATATCACCCTTTGCTACAGCTGCTACTGCCTCTGCAATCTCATTGATCGGGTATGCATCCACTTCCCAACCAAATTTAATCTGTGCCTCTACTTTATCGCCTTCTGTTACTGCTACGTTTCTCATATTGTCTGCAATACGCATCACACGTACATGGCTGCTCTCAATCACGCCAACAGCTGTACGCATCCAGGAGCCGATCTTTTTCTGAATCGCCGCATCTGCCCAGTAACCCATGACAACCTTCCGCTCCATGCCAAGACGGCTGAAAATATGTCCATACTCTCTATCGCCATGTGCTGCCTGGTTTTCATTCATGAAGTCCATATCAATGGTATCATATGGAATTTCCTGATTAAACTGCGTGTGGAAATGCAGCAGCGGCTTTCTATACTCCTGCAGTCCGAGAATCCATGATTTGGACGGAGAGAAGGTATGCATCCAGGTAATCACACCTGCACAATTTTCATCCATATTTGCTTCATTGAAGGTCTTTCTGATCAGCTCATTCGTGATAAGCGTCGGTTTCCACACAACTTCATATGGAAGATTGCCGGAAGCATTGAGCGCCTCCACTATTTTCCGTGAATGCTCTGCGACATGGGCAAGACACTCATCTCCGTACAAATCCTGAGAACCGGTACAGAACCAGAACTGATAATTTTTTACTTTTAACATACTATGCACGCTCCTTTTCTGTGGGCAAATTGTTGTGAAGTTATGAAAAACCGGACGAGCCCTGTAAAACGGTTTTATAATTCATTCATAACTATCTGTATTTTGTGGTTATAAGCACCTATTTTTTGAATCTATTTTGATTATAATATACAGTTCTGTTTTTTACAATTTCTTAACTCTGCTTTGATTTCAAAAAAAGTTACCTTTTCCGACTTATAAATATTGCATTTGAAAAAATCTACTTTTATAATAGTAGATGAGAATACACAGAAAAGTAAATAAAGAAAGAGAGCATCTCCTATGAATATCGCAGATTTATGCCGGCAGATCACCGAAGGCGAAGATCGGCTCCTGCCGCCGGAGCATAAACTGAATACGCGTCTTGTCCATCCGGAATATTCCACCTCCGCACAGGAGGTCAAAACGTATCCGCTTCTGGAAGACGAACGGATCTTTGCGCTGTGCTGGTACATTGATCCTGCACGTACACTCCATGCCACCATGTGCCCGACTCCGGAACATTTCTGTTGCAGATATCATTTTGTGGAAGGGGAAAAAACACAGCTCCACACACACGATTATATTGAACTCGCCTACGTGGCGGAAGGCGAATTTCGGCAGAAAATTCTTGGAAAGGATATTGTATTTTCCAAAGGCGATCTCTGCCTGATTGACAAAAACTGTCTGCATCAGGACTATTTGCAGCAAAACCCAGCCATTGTGCTGTTCCTTGGCATTGCGAATGATATATTTTCCGAAATTATGGATGAAACAGTTACGACAAAAAAAATTATATCTTTTTTACAATCCGCCCTGCTGAGCCAAAAGAATCTGCAACAGTACCTTCATTTCCGTCCCGGAAATGAGGGAAGTGCAGAGCTGGAAGAAAATCTTGCGTTTTTGCTCCGCGAACTGTACGACGGAAAGATCGGTTCACGATACATTCGCAAGGGACTGCTGCTGCGTATTTTCCGAATCATCAGTACCAAATATGAATTTTCACTTTCAAAGGAACTGAGAAAAACAATGAACTGGATCGTGTTTGAAGAAGTGTCTTCTTTCATGCACACGCACTACAACAAAATCACGATCCAGGACCTGACAAATACTTTTCACTTCCAGGAAGACTACTTTAATCGTCTGATCAAAAGTAAAACAGGGATGACCTACTCCGCTTATCTGCAGCAGATCCGTCTTGATGCAGCCGAACATCTGCTCTCTTCAACTGATCTTACTGTAGAAGAAATTGCCGCAGCTGTTGGCTATCACAACAAAGGATATTTTTATAAAATCTTCCTGGACCGCTACCATATGACGCCTTCCAGGTACCGGAAAAATGTGCCCTGAGCTTGGGGATTATTTTTGTTACGCTTTGTTTTATGGCTCCCGTCTTTTCACGGCTCTTCTCCGGTATGGCGTTTTACAGCAAAAAGCGAATCCATGGGTCCGCAAAACTGATCAGCTGGCGCAGCAGTCTTCGGCCCAGCGGCATTTCTTTTTGTGAAAGAAAATCTGTCTCCTCCTCCTTTACACTGGCAGAAACGGCATCCTCCTGGTAGCTTTCAAAATTTGTTTTAAGCTGTGCGCAGAGCTCCTTGCTGTCTGCCACAAGCATCAGTTCCGTATCCTGATACACGCTCTTCATATCCGCATTAAATGATCCCACAATAGCCAGCCGATCATCTACCGCAACACTTTTTCCGTGGTATGAGACACCGCCTTCATATTCCAGCACACGAAGCCCTGTATCTAAAATCTTCTGCTTGTTCAGCGCATAGTCTACTGCGCCGAACGGATTTCCGTTGTTGGCAACTGAATTTGTCATCATTGTAACCTCCGCTGTTTTGCTACAAACCTCGGTATAGGTCTCGTACATCATGTCATCGCACATCACGTACGGTGTATGTATGATAACTTCACTGCGGGCATTCTTCATCAGTTCGGACAGCCCATAAAACACCCATGGTTCTTTCGCATACAACCCGGTCGGGTTCGAAAGTAGCGTCACCTTATTGGTACTCACCGTTTTTTCGACGTAATCTGTCGGTGTAAACCACTGTGGATGCGCGCGGCGCATGGTATCATACAACTCCCTGAGCTCCTTTTGCGCATTACGCACACGGCTTCGTTCAGACAACTTGGTATTTTCATGCCATATCTTGCAGTATTCCTGCTCCCATATCCGCTTAAAATAATCCAGTATCTGATAAATGGAACTTTCTTCGCCTCCGGTATTGCAGACCAGCATATCACGGTCATGATTTTTATAGCTGTCCTGCCCGCCAAGAAAATAGTCAAACGTATTTCGTCCGCCCAAAATATAAGCCGTTTCGTCGGCAATCAGATATTTGTCATGCATCCGGCTCATTCCGGTCCATGGGGTAAGCAGGTTGATCGGATTGTAGATCTTTATGGTCACGTTTTCTGCGCAGGCCAGCGCATAAAACCAGGGATTCCCCTCCATATGTAAAAGCGCATACATACCGTCCATCAACACCTGTACTTCCACGCCGCGCTCTGCTGCATCATACAAAGCTGCAAGCATCTGTTTCCCTGAAGTATCTGAGCGGAAATCAAACGTGGAAAGTACAATCCGTTCTCCCGCGTTCGCAATCATCCGAATCCGCTCTGCAAGCGCCTCTTCGTTATCCTCAAGCAAAGCTGCGCGGTCACAGGAAACCGTATCGCTGTAATAATCCTGCACCCGGAACTGTTCCGAGTAAGCCTCACTGACCTCTGGCGTCCGCATATAAGGAAGCACTGCACCCACGCCAAGATACAGCAGTGCAAAAACAAATGTCAGGAACAGTCTCTTTTTCACAGGCTTTTCTGATTTTTCTCCCTGTTTTAGGAAACGAGCCACCAGATACCGGACCACTGTAAAAACCAGGGCTGTCAGAACAAACACGATCAGCAGTTTCCAAAATACCATCAGAAACCACGGCTGCATGGGATTGCGAAGGCAGAGCATTGCAGTCAGAATCAGAACTGTCTGAATGATAAGCATCTGAGCATATCCCCTGCAAACCGCGAACGGGACTCTCTGTTTTTTCATGATCTTAAAATCTCCTCACTGGAATGTTCCAGATTTGCTTTCATCTGACGGATATGTTCCAGCTCTGCCTCTGTCACCTTGTCAGCGCGAAACCTGCCCAGACATTTTTCCAATGCACTGCAGTCATTTTTCAGCTGTTTCTTTTTCGTTCTGTCCAATTCTTTACCTGCATTTTTCATTGTCTGCTGCACCTGTGCAAGAAGCTTTTGCGCCTCACCGGTCACTTCAAGTGCTTCACGGCGCAGACAATCGGCTCCCGCATACTCCTGTGCTTCTTGAATGGCCCGCTCGATCTCACTGTCTGACATCCGGTCATCCGCCGTAATCACGATGGACTGTTCCTTTCCTGTGTCCAGATCCTTCGCCGAAACCTTCAAAATACCGTTTGCATCAATGTCAAACGTGACCTCGATCTGCGGTACTCCGGCCGGCGCACGCCGAATTCCTTTCAGTTTGAATTTGCCAATCGTTTTATTATCCCTTGCCATTGGCCTCTCGCCCTGCAAAACGTGAATCTCCACAGAAGTCTGGTAAGGCGCCGCTGTAGAAAATACCTGAGAATAGCGTGTCGGAACCGTAGAGTTTCTTGCCACAAGGCGTGTGGCCACACCGCCCACAGTCTCAATGGAAAGACTAAGTGGCGTCACATCCAGAAGCAGCAGCTCCTGCCCCGTTCCGGCGGCAACCAGTCCGCTTCCCTGAAGCGTGCTCCCGAGGATCGCGGCCCCCTGCGCCACACATTCGTCCGGGTTGATGTTTTTGGATGGTTCTTTTCCGGTCAGGGCCCGTACCTTCTCCTGCACTGCCGGAATTCTCGTAGAGCCACCCACCAGAAGCACTTTTCCTAGCTCCGAAGCCTTGATTCCTGCATCGGAAAGAGCATTTTGCACCGGCCCAGCCGTACGCTCCACCAAATCATAAACCAGTTCATGAAACCTGGCGCGTGTAAGCGTCACATCCATATGCACCGGCGCTCCTTTGGACTGGCTCAGATACGGGAGCACAATCTGTGTGCGCTCAGCGCTGGAAAGCTCCTTTTTCGCCTGTTCTGCTGCCTCACGGATACGCTGCATTGCTCCGAAATCTCTCGACAAATCCACATGCTGTTCCTCCCGGAAGGTCTGCACCAGCCAGTCTGTAACTCGCTGATCAAAATCATCTCCGCCCAGATGATTGTCTCCTGCCGTAGCCAGCACTTCAATCACACCCTCGCCGATCTCAATGACCGAAACATCAAAGGTACCTCCCCCAAGGTCATACACCAGAACCTTCTGTGCCTCGCCATGATCCAGACCATAAGACAACGCAGCGCTCGTCGGTTCATTGATAATTCGTTTTACCGTCAGTCCTGCAATACGGCCCGCATCCTTTGTCGCCTGACGCTGTACATCATTAAAATAAGCCGGAACCGTGATAACCGCCTCCTGCACTTCTTCTCCCAGAAACGCTTCGGCTTCCTTTTTCATCTGCATCAGAATCATTGCACTGATCGTCTGAGGCTTGTAGTCATTGCCATCAATGCGCGTACTCCAGCCAGTCCCCATATGCCGCTTCACCGAGCTTATCGTGCGGTCCGGATTTGTCACTGACTGTCGCTTTGCCGCTTCCCCCACCAGTCGTTCTCCGTTTTTTGAAAAAGCGACAATACTCGGCGTTGTTCTGCTTCCCGTACTCGTGGGTATGATCACCGGTTCCTTATTTTCCACTACAGATACGCAGCTGTTCGTCGTTCCCAAATCGATTCCTATTACCTTCCCCATTGCCACCTCCATGTTCTGCCCGCTCAGGGCCTATATAATCTGATTTTCTATCTTTTTCTGATCTTCTTTTGATCTTTTTCTGACCTTTTCTGCAACACTTGTAGAGAATTATAGGCTTCCTGAAATTATAATCAATAGCTTTTATGCTTTTTTAATACTCTTTAAAAAGTTTTAGGAAAAGGACCGCTGCACAAAAGTCGCCTTTCTGCAAACGGTCCCCTTCTCTAATCCTCAAATGTTTCTTTTAATTTATCCATAAAGCCCTTCTTCTTTGGCTTTTCACTTTTCTTTTCTTCTTCTGTTCTGCCCAGTGTATTACCAGTCTCCTGATCAAATTCCCGCAGCGCCTTCTTTGCGGCTTCATTCAGCTTGGACGGCACTTCAATCACAAGCGTCACATAGTGATCTCCACGAACATTTTTGTTGCGCAGAGACGGAACGCCCTTCCCCTTAAAACGAACCTTTGTATCAGTCTGTGTACCCGGCTTGATGGTATAAACAATATCGCCGTCCACGGTACTGATGCGGATATCTCCGCCAAGCGCTGCCTGCGCAAACGACATCGGAACAGTGGAATAAATGTTCATATCCTGACGCTGGAAGATCGGATGACGTCCCACAACTACTTCTACAAGCAGATCGCCTCTCGGGCCGCCGTTGCTGCCCGGTTCTCCCTTTTCCCGTATCCGGATACTCTGTCCGTTATCAATACCTGCCGGAATCGTAACTTTAATCTTTTTCTTGCTGGATGTATAACCAGTTCCATAACAATCGGAACATTTTTCCCGGATAATTTTTCCGGTGCCGTGACATTCCGGACACGTCTGGACATTCTGAACGGTGCCAAACAGGGACTGCTGTGTAAATACCACCTGCCCCTTGCCGCCGCATTTTGAACACGTTTCCGGGCTGGTACCTGGCTTCGCGCCTGTACCGTGACACTTTGTACACTCATCTTTTAAGGAAAGTTCAATTTCTTTTTCACAGCCGGAAATCGCTTCCTCAAACGTAATCCGAACACTGGTCCGCACATTTGCGCCCTGCATCGGTCCCTGAGATGCGCCGCGCCGTCTGCCGCCGCCAAACAGGTCGCCAAAAATATCTCCAAAGATATCCCCCATGTCGCCGCTGAAATTGAATCCGTCAAAACCGCCAAAACCACCGGCTCCCGGACCGCCCTGCTCAAACGCTGCGTGTCCGAACTGATCATATTGACGTCGTTTCTCCGGATCGCTCAGCACTGCATATGCCTCTGATGCTTCTTTAAACTTTTTTTCTGCCTCGGCATCTCCTGGGTTCATATCCGGATGGTATTTTTTTGCAAGAACTCTATATGCTTTTTTTAATGCGGCATCATCCGCATTTTTGTCTACGCCAAGGACCTCGTAATAATCTCTTTTATTTTCTGCCATAGATACCACCTACCTGACGATGCCCCTGAAGGCCTTTCCCTCAGGGGTATCGAATTGTGCTTATTTTCTGTTCTCTTTAAACTTCTCTGTAGTCTCCGTCCACTACGTCGTCATCCTGCGGAGCGCTTCCCTGTGCCCCTGCGCCGCTCATATCCGGACCTGCGCCCTGTGCGCCTGCACCTGCCTGAGCCTGCTCGTAAACCTTAGCAAACAGCTTCTGTGCGCTCTCCATCAGTTTTTCCTTGCCTGCCTTCAGATCTGCGATCTGCGCATCTGTCATTTCTTCCGGATTGGTCTTTTCCACCAGTTCCTTCAGAGCCTGGATATCTGCCTCAACTGTTGCCTTGTCAGCCGGATCGATCTTGTCGCCGACTTCCTCCAGAGCTTTTTCTGTCTGGAATACCATCGCATCTGCATCGTTTCTTGTATCGATCGCTTCTTTTCTCTTCTTATCCTGAGCTTCATACTCAGCGGCTTCCTTTACTGCCTTATCAATCTCGTCGTCTGACATATTGGAACCGGAAGTAATCGTAATATGCTGTTCCTTACCTGTTCCCAGATCCTTTGCAGATACGTTTACGATACCGTTCGCGTCAATATCAAAAGTAACCTCGATCTGCGGCACACCTCTTCTTGCTGGCGGGATTCCATCCAGACGGAACTGGCCAAGGGACTTGTTGTCCTTTGCAAACTGACGCTCACCCTGTACTACATGGATATCCACTGCGGTCTGATTATCTGCCGCTGTAGAGAATACCTGACTCTTCTTGGTCGGAATCGTTGTATTGCGCTCGATCAATTTCGTCGCAACACCACCCAGTGTCTCGATAGACAGAGACAATGGCGTAACATCCAGAAGAAGGATATCGCCTGCACCGGCATCACCTGCAAGTTTACCACCCTGAATGGAAGCGCCGAGTGCAACGCATTCATCCGGGTTCAGGCTCTTGTTCGGCTCATGTCCGGTCAGCTGTTTTACCTTATCCTGTACGGCCGGAATACGTGTGGAACCACCAACCAGCAGTACCTTGGAGAGCTCGCTTGCCGCAAGTCCTGCATCCTTCAGAGCGTTCTGTACCGGAATAATCGTACGCTCCACCAGGTCATGTGTCAGCTCATCGAATTTCGCTCTTGTCAGGTCCATCTCGAAATGCTTCGGACCGGTTTCGTTCGCTGTGATGAACGGAAGGTTGATATTCGTCGTTGTGGAAGAGGACAGCTCTTTCTTTGCTTTCTCAGCTGCTTCCCGCAGTCTCTGCAGCGCCATCTTGTCGCCGGAAAGATCAATGCCTTCTTTTGCCTTGAAATCAGCGATCATATAGTCTGTAATCTTCTGGTCGAAATCATCTCCGCCCAGTCTGTTGTCACCGTTTGTCGCAAGTACTTCGATTACGCCCTCACCGATCTCAATAATGGATACGTCGAACGTACCGCCGCCAAGGTCGTATACCATGATCTTCTGCTCTTTTTCGTTGTCCAGTCCGTATGCAAGCGCTGCCGCTGTCGGCTCGTTAATGATACGCTTTACGTCAAGACCTGCGATCTTTCCTGCATCCTTTGTCGCCTGACGCTGTGCATCATTGAAGTATGCCGGAACTGTGATTACTGCCTCTGTCACTTTCTCACCGAGATAGTTTTCTGCATCCGCTTTAAGCTTCTGAAGAATCATCGCGGAAATTTCCTGCGGTGAATATTTTTTTGCATCAATTTCTACTCTGTAGTCACTGCCCATGTGTCTCTTTATTGAAGAGATTGTGCGGTCAGCGTTTGTCACTGCCTGACGCTTTGCCGGTTCGCCGACAAGACGCTCTCCTGTTTTTGTGAATGCCACTACGGACGGTGTTGTTCTGGAGCCTTCTGTATTTGTGATAACTACCGGCTTTCCGCCTTCCATAACTGCTACGCAGCTATTGGTTGTTCCCAAATCGATACCAATAATTTTTCCCATAATTGTTTCCTCCTTGAATGATTAACCTGCTCTAAAATCTATAATTAAAATGTTCTTGCCTTTAATTTGCCACCTTTACCATGCTGTGCCGCACGATACTGTCTCTGTAAAGATAGCCCTTCTGGAATTCCTCCACTATGATATTCTCTCCGGCCTCATCATCCTCCACATGCATCACTGCATTGTGGAAATTCGGATCAAATTCTTTGCCGAGCGCTTCAATCGGCGTCACACCGATACTCTCCAATGTAGTAAGCATCTGCCGGTATACTTTTTCCATTCCCTGTACGAACGCATCCTCTTTCTGTTCTTCAGTCAGGCCTGCAAAACCGCGTTCAAAATTGTCAATTGTGGGAAGGATCTTCTCAATCACGCTTTTCGCTCCGACTTCATACATGGCAGCCTTTTCCTTTTCGGAACGTTTGCGGAAATTATCAAACTCAGCCATCTGCCGCTGCACCCGGTCTGTCAGCTCTTCAATCTGGACATCTCTTTTATCTTTTTTCTTTTTGCCGAACAAAGAGCGCTTCTTCTGATCGTCCTGCTCTTCTGAATCTTCCTGCATCTCTTCCATCTCTGATGCAGCAGACTCTTCCGTCTCCTGTGTGTCGTCTATGACTTCTTCCGCCTCCGCAGCGTCTGCCTGCGCTGCAGCTTCCTCCAGAATTTCTTCCTGTCTGTTCTCTTCCACTGGCTGTTCCACCTTTCTACTCTTTCTTGAATATCTGATCAAGCTGTACCATCAGCGTCCTTAATGTACTGACCACTTTATCATAATCCATACGCTTCGGACCAATCACACCGATCCTTCCATACATTCCTTCACCGATCTCATACGTAGCCGTGACAACGCTGCAATCCTGCATGGACTGAATGGGCGTCTCCTGACCGATGTAAACCTGGATTCCGGTTTCCTGATCCACATCACCGCTGATCATATCGACCAGGTCCTTTTTTTCTTCAAACGCGCTGATCAGCTCACTCGCTTTCTCACTGCTGCTCAGCTCCGGATATTTAAAAATGTTCGTCGCGCCGCTCGTATAGATTTCCACGTCATTTTCCGACTGAATCGTCTCGGCAATGACGTCCAGCACCTGATTGACCACCTCGCTGTGAATGCCTGCCTGTTCTTTCAGCCTTGCAATCGTGCTTAAATTAATCTCCTCGAGTGTCAGTCCGTTCAGCGCTGTGTTCAATAAAATATTCATCTCCAGCACGGTCTTTTGATCCAGCCCATGCTCTATGGAAATCATCTTATTTTTCACTACATTTCCTTCCGCAACAATAACGGCAAGAATCTGCGATTCACTGACAATCGACAGCTGAATAAACTTGAGCTTTGTCCGGTGGTACTGCGGTCCGGAAATCATCGCTGCATAATTTGTATTCGTCGCCAGGACTCTGGCAAGCTGCTTGAGCAGCAACTCCATTTTATCCTGCCTCTGAATCATCATCTCTTTCATTTCCGTGACTTCCCGGTCTTTTTCTTCCATCATATGATCTACATACAACCGGTAGCCGGCATCGGAAGGAATACGTCCTGCTGAAGTATGCGGCTGAAGAATCAATCCCATCTCCTCCAGGTCCGACATCTCATTTCGTATGGTAGCGGAACTCAGATTCAGGTCGGCATATTTTGAAATAGTCCTTGAGCCAACCGGCTCACCGGTCTCCAGATACGTTTTGATGATTGCTTTTAAAATCGTCCATTTCCGATCTGTGAGATGCATCTGAACTCCTCCCTTCTTCTCTGCTTGTTAGCACTCTCTTGTTTTGAGTGCTAACACCTTACGTTGTAAATATAATACTGTCATAGTCTTTTGTCAATAGCCTTTTTCATTTTTTTCAAGAAACATCCTGTCAGCGGCTGTCGAATCCCCTCGTTTGATATGAATTGACTTTTTACCTGAATGTGATATAGTATAGCAGTAACAAACTTCTGTTTGATTCTGGAAAGGACATATTATATGAAGAAAGAGACTATCATCGGAATCATACTTTCGGTTCTAGCACTTATTGCGCTGGGACTTCTGGTCATCTATCTGACCACACAGCACATGGACGTGCTTTTTCCGTCGGAAGGCACCTTTGCCGAGAGAAATGCAGAAGCTGTGATTCTTGCACTCCACGAATCAGACAAGGTTTCTGAATCAGAAACCAGTGTGCCAAACCAGTCACAGACGGACGAGACAGAGCATTCTGCTTCCGGTATTTTTACGATCTGGGTCGGCGATTCCAGAACAATTGGAATGCGCGATGCCGTTAAAAATGACGATGTTTACATAGGCGCTTCCGGCGAAGGTTACGACTGGCTCTCTGCAAACGGTCTTCCACTGCTGAAAAAGGCCATCAAAGATTATCCGGAAGCTCCCGTAGTGTTCAATTTTGGTGTGAACGATTATGACAATATGGAAAATTATCTCACCTTGTATACATCTCTTCTCGATAAATATAAGGACACGCACTTTTACTTTCTGTCAGTAAATCCGATTGATCCTGACATATGCAAAAATATTACAAATGAAGAAATCACAGATTTTAACAATCATCTGAAAAATACGTTTGGTTCCGCTTATATAGACAGCTATTCCTATCTACTCATGAAAGAAGCCGGTACCATCGACGGCGTACATTATTCCGGAGACAATTACCGGTTAATTCATACTTTTGCCGCAGAAGAAATTGCTAAACTAGAAACAGAAAAACCTACTACACGCTAAGCAAAAATTCCGCCATAACACAATTACTCAAGTCAATTCCCCGCGGGGTCAGGTATACCTGGCCCTCTTTTTTTTGCAGCAATCCAAGCTCCATCTGACGCTTCAGGACATCCCCGTATACCTCATCCATGGATTTTCCAAAACGCCGGGCAAAATCTGCCATACTGACACCGCGAATCATGCGCAATCCCAGAAACATGAACTCTTCCATCTGCTCTTCTACACTCAGTATTTCCCGCTTCTTATTTAAAAAACCATCGTTTTGATACGCTTCCATCTTTTCCGTATTCTGACAGCGAACGCCGCGCAGCAAAGATGACGCGCCAAGTCCGAATCCGACGTAATCAGTTCCCTGCCAATAACCTTTATTGTGACGGCATTCGTACCCCGGAAGCGCATAATTGGAAATCTCATAACGATGCATCCCTGCTTCTGCCAGCAGTGTTTCCGTTCTGACATACATGCGCCGCTCTTCTTCCTCTGATGGAAGATATTCCGGTTGTTCTCCTCGATCCCGCCGTTTTACATCCTCTGCATAGCGATGATAAAAAGGGGTGCCCTCTTCGATTATCAGACTGTAGGCGGAAATATGCTCCGGTTTTTTCTCCAATACACAGCGTATGGTTTGCTCCCAGCTGTCTGGTGTCTGTCCCGGCAGCGCTGACATCAGATCAATATTGATATTATCAAATCCTTCTCTTCTCGCAAGCTCATACGTTCTCTCAAAATCCTTCCAGGTATGAATTCTTCCTAGAAGGCCAAGCTCTCTGTCATCCGCAGATTGCAGGCCAATGCTGAGCCGGTTGATGCCTGCTCTTCGATAGCTGCTCAGTTTCTCTGCATCTACAGTACCAGGATTACATTCCAAAGACACCTCCGCTTCCGGCTCCAGATGAAACTGACTGCGCACAAGCTCCATAATCTCGGTAATCCATTTTGCATCGAGAACAGACGGTGTGCCTCCACCAAAAAATACCGTGATTACACGGTATTCTTCATGATATGGAAAAGCCTTTATTTCTTTTTTCAGGGTACTAAGATATGATTCCTGTAGTTTGGAGCTGGACGGAAAGGACAGGAAATCGCAGTAGGAACATTTTTTGATACAGAATGGGATATGAATGTAAATCTCAAGGTCTTTTGTTTTTTGCATGGTGTTTCTCCGGGAAAATTTTTACAGGTACGCTTAGACGCGTATCGTTTTTATATCGTCTTTCATAAACTTACTTTTTTATTTTTAACTCATTTTTACACACTTATGTGAGATGGATTACATGGGTTGGTCTGATTATGAGCCATTTTCTATTTCGAAGGTTGTCCCGCGAAGTGGGAGGCCTGCTGCCTTCTTGAGTCTCACAAGGCCTTCTGTAGCCAGTGTGACGGTGGATTCTACGTGAATGTAATCCGTTGCACTGTAGTCAAACAGGATATTGGCCTGCGCAGGAAACTCGTCGTCTCCGTCCCAGAACAGGAATTGCATTGGGATGCATACAAAACATGGAAGTATAAAGCCTACATCTGCCTGGGACAGCATCTCTCCACCCAGGGCCTGTGCTGCTTCTCTCAGTTTATCAGGCTTTCCTTCGAAGGTCGCTGCAAGTGGTTTCAGGATATTTTTCTCAAAAGCCGGTGCAAATGGGCCTGCGTTTTTCAATTCGCGAAACGGTACCCAGCGATTCTGAAAATACGCTGTTTCTTTGCTGTACCAGAACAGATTGTAGATGTCCAGGCGGACGTTTACCGATACTTCTTCCAGCGCTTCGGATGCCTTGTCGTCAGCCCCTCCACGCATAAGCCAGTCAGACAACGCAAAGATCTGGCCGGTCTGCCTGTGCACTCCGTACTTCTGTCCGAAATGAAACAAGGTCAGATATTCTCCTTCCTGCTTCAGCTCTGGAAGCCTCCGGCACAGCTTTTCCTGATCCAGTTCCAGAAATTTCAGCCGCCAATCCTCACACAGCTTTTCATAATTTGATGCCCGTTTTTCTTTCATTTTTATTTATCATCCAGCTTCAACACGCTCATGAAAGCCTTCTGCGGAATTTCGACATTTCCGATCTGGCGCATCCGCTTCTTTCCTTCCTTCTGTTTTTCCAGCAGCTTTTTCTTTCGTGTAATATCACCGCCGTAACATTTCGCCAGGACATCCTTGCGCATTGCTTTTACTGTCTCCCGGGCAATGATCTTGCTGCCGATCGCAGCCTGAATCGGTATCTCAAACAGCTGGCGCGGAATCTCCTCTTTCAATTTTTCACACATTCTGCGTCCGCGCTCATAAGCGGTCTCGCCGTGCACAATGAACGACAGCGCGTCAACCTCCTCGCGATTCACCAGAATATCCAGCTTCACAAGCTCGGAACGCTGATATCCTTTCAGTTCATAGTCAAAAGATGCGTAACCTCTGGAGCGTGACTTGAGCGCATCGAAGAAATCATAGATGATTTCATTCAGCGGAAGCGTATATTTTAGAAGAGCTCTCGTCTCCTCAATGTACTCCATGCCTCCGTAAATGCCTCGGCGCTCCTGACAGAGTTCCATAATGGAACCAATAAATTCTGTTGTCACCATGATCTCAGCCTCAACCACCGGTTCCTCCATATATTCAATTTCAGACGGGTCCGGCAGATTGGACGGATTGGTCAGTTCAATCACTTCTCCGTTTGTCTTGTAAACCTTGTAGATAACACTGGGCGCCGTTGTCACAAGGTCCAGATTGTATTCGCGTTCCAGCCGTTCCTGGATAATTTCCAGATGCAAAAGGCCAAGGAACCCACAACGGAATCCAAAGCCGAGCGCAATCGACGTCTCTGGCTCAAAATGCAGCGATGCGTCATTCAACTGCAATTTTTCCAGAGCATCCCGCAAATCCGGATATTTCGCCCCGTCCGCCGGATACATGCCGCAGTATACCATTGGATTGACCTTTTTATAGCCCGGAAGCGGCGCTGCACACGGCCTGGTCGAACACGTTACCGTATCTCCGACACGAGTATCTTTCACGTTTTTGAGGCTTGCCGTCAGATAACCAACCATTCCGGCGCTCAGTTCCTCACATGGAATAAACTGCCCCGCGCCAAAATAGCCTGCTTCCACAACCTCAGCTTCAGCTCCGGTCGCCATCATGCGGATCGGAGTACCTTTTTTTACCGTACCCTCCATAATCCGTACGAATATAATGACTCCTTTATAGGAATCATACACAGAATCGAAAATAAGTGCCTGGAGCGGTGCGCTGGCATCTCCTCCTGGCGCCGGAATTTTTTTCACAATCGCTTCCAGCACCTGTTCCACATTCTGCCCTGTTTTGGCTGAGATCAGAGGTGCGTCCTCAGCCTCAATCCCTATGACATCTTCAATCTCATTGATTACACGTTCTGGCTCCGCGCTTGGCAGGTCAATCTTGTTGATGACCGGCATCACATCCAGATCATGATCCAGCGCCAGATATACATTCGCCAGCGTCTGCGCCTCAATTCCCTGCGCAGCGTCAACCACCAAAATCGCACCGTCACATGCCGCAAGACTCCTGGATACTTCATAGTTAAAATCCACATGCCCCGGTGTGTCAATTAAATTAAATATATATTCTTCCCCGTCCTGCGCCCGGTACACGGTCCGAACCGCCTGAGACTTTATCGTAATTCCGCGCTCACGCTCCAGATCCATGTTATCCAGGACCTGATTCTGCATCTCCCTGCTGGTCAGCAGTCCCGTCATCTCAATGATACGGTCTGCGAGTGTGGATTTACCATGATCAATATGTGCAATAATACAAAAATTTCTGATTTTATTCTGCTCTGCTGCCACCTGTGTTCCTCCCTGCCGATACCCTAAATACAGCCTGTCTTTTTCCTTTTCCGGCCTTTTATATTCGATACAGTTTAACACATTCTTTTATTGCTTGTCCATAGGGCAGCCAACATTTTAACCGCAAAGCACCTGATCCAACAGCTGTGCCAGTACTATCATTGCATTTTTCTCTTCCTCGACTGTGTTAAGCTGTGTTCCAGCCTCGATCAGCAGCGAGCGCGGCCTTAGATGCAGATTAAAGCGCTCTGCCTTCAGATAAATATTCCGCGTAAAATCCGGATAACGTTCCCGCGCCGCAAGCTGCATCTGTAAAGAAAAAGCCAGGTTCTGTGCAATATAAGGATTCTGTAGATAAGTAAGCGGTTCATCTTGACTGTTCCTGGAAATTCCGTTAAAAAACATAATCATAGAAGTCGGCTTGCCGTCAATTTCCGTTACAAATTTCTGTCCCTCCACGCCGTCCCGGTGTAAATCAATGACAACCTCAATGGTCGGATTTTCCTGCAAAATCTGTTCCACAGCATCACGGGCATAATCGTACGCCGCACTTCGATCCAGCACGCCATCCACCAAATCATAAACGCCCGTATCGTGAATTACCTCGTACCCATATGTATTTTGCAATTCCTGTGCCAGCACATTCCCCATCCCTATAATAGAATCTGCTTCTTCTCCCTCTCTGGAATCAATAAACGTTTCCTGAGAATGCGTATGATAGATTAAAATCTGAGGAACACCCTCCTTTTTTTGAATTGTCAAATCTTCTGCCAGAAGCATATCCACATCCAAAAGATCAGCATCTGCTGTTGTACCTGAATCTACCGTGTAATAATGATTCAGCAGATAATCGAAATCCTGCAGCTGCGTGCGCAAAGCCTCTGAAATTACAGAATTGCCGGATGCCTGTAAAACATCCTCTGATTCTGCCTGCGTATCTGTCTGGTTTTGGGTTTTTGCATCTGTAGCTGTGCCTGTTTCAGCCTGTGTTTTTGTTTCTGGTCCTGTTTGCATCTTTGTTTCCAGGCCTGTCTGATCTCCCGCTTTCGCCGTTTTTTCTTTCTGGCTGTTTGCCTCGTTTGGTACTTCGTCGCTGCCAGTCCCTGTTGTTTCGCTCTCTTCCTCAGCCTGTCCCCTGGCCAGATGACTATACACAGGTACTACCTGCTCCATCCAAAGCGAAGCAAGACTTTCTCCGTCCCCATTCTCGACTGCTGCCGCATATCCTGGCGCCCAGGTGCGTATTGCACTATCTTCCAGCGAACGCTGCACATTGCCATAATCCAGTCTGTCCTGGATCATCGAAGTGGATAGCAAAACGCTGCCTCCCTTATATATAATATAAATTCCAAGTACAATGATTAATAAATACAGAACCTTCTGTAATCCATCCGTTCCCCTCATATTGTGCCTCCTGAAAACAGGGCTGCCGCATAAGATCTGTTTTATGCGGCAGCTCCACTGGTATCTGTGTTCCTGGCAAATAATGCTAACGTCTGATTGTACCTGGCAGCTCTATCGCGCCAGCTTTAGACGTTACCATATATATATGAAGAAAAGTGAAAAAATATGACCTTCTGCCTAGTTAAACTACTTCATGACTGCTTATTTTTCTTTTGCAAATGCAATATTGAGCCCCTCTGATATCGTATAGCTCAGATATTTGACCGATTCATCAATATCTTTCGGTGTTACAAACATCGTATTCAAATGCGGTGAAATCAGTTCCCGTATCATCTGATGTTTTTCTGCCTGGTTCAGCGTCCCCAGAGTACCACCAAGCTTTTGCATGCTAGCAGAGCTATCCATCTGGTTCACCAATTCTTCCATCGTATCATTGACAATGGTCGCCGCATCTACTACGGTCGGAACGCCTATCGCAATTACGGGAACACCGAGCGTTTCCTCATTGATGGCATTTCGGTGATTTCCAACACCAGACCCTGGATTAATCCCTGTATCGCTGATCTGAATGGTTCTGTTAAGCCGTCTGGTGCTGCGTGCTGCCAGCGCGTCAATGGCAATGACCACAGAAGGTTTTGTTTCCTGCACCACACCCCGGATAATTTCCAGAGTCTCCATTCCAGTCTGCGCCATAACACCCGGAACGATTGCGCTGACCTCTCTGGAGCCCTCAGCCACAAATGAAGCCTGGCCATACTCACGTATCATGTGTCTCGTGATGTGAAGATTATTTACCACGTCCGGCCCAAGTGCATCTGGCGTAATCTCCCGGTTCCCAAGACCAACTACTAACACCGAATCCCGACACCTGCCCTCGGAAGCATACCGATTCAACACATGTTGCAGATGACTGGCCAGCTCTTCTGAAATCTCGCGATGATAACCTTCGTCCGGCGTGGACATATTGGGGGCCTCGATCGTAATATAGGTTCCGACCGGTTTTCCCATCGCCTTTGCTCCATTTTCCGTCTCGATTCGTACAATCGTCGTATAAATTTCGCGTTCCTCATCCGCTCTCTCTTCCACATCCACACCACGGATTTTGATGTCTGCCTCTCCATAGCTTTCTCTGGCCTCCAGAGCCAGGTCTGTTCGTATCTGAAAATTTCCCATCATAGCTGCTCTCCTTCGTTCTTTCTGTAACCTATTTTTTACAAGTTTTTCAGAAATATGTATTGACATGAAAGATGGTTTGGAATAAGATATATGAGTATGTTTACATTAAACGACCGTGTCCGATTTTAATGAAACACAGCATAAATACAAAATGTTTGGAGGTGTACACATTGGCTAATATCAAATCTGCAAAGAAAAGAATCCTGGTAGCAAAGACCAGAAATGAGCGTAATAAGTCTGCAAAGTCTGCTGTTAAGACCGCTGTTAAGAAAGTAGAAGCTGCTGTTGCAGCAAATGATAAGGCTGCTGCACAGGCTGCTTTATTGTCTGCTACTTCTATCATTGATAAAGCTGCGAAAAAGGGCATTTATCATAAGAACAATGCAGCAAGAAAAGTTTCACGTCTGACAAAAGCAGTCAACACCCTGGCATAAGCATAGATCAGATAAAATCAGATAAAAATAACATAAAAAAAGCAGCTGGTTCCGTCATTCCGGCTGCTTTTTTATTTTCCTCATGCTTCTTCTAAAGGCAAGTCGTTCGGCTCATTTGCACAAAGGCCTTCGATCACTTCCCAGATTTCGTCCCGCCCCTGTTTCGTTTCTGCGGAAAAAGGGATGATCAAAGTCCCCGGACGTACAGAGAGTCCTTCCCGAATCAATTTCATCTGCTTTTGTATCTGGCTGCGCTTAATTTTATCGAGCTTCGTCGCGATAATAATCGGTTCATAGCCATTGCTGCAAATCCACTCATACATCGTTCGATCGTTCGCGCCAGGCTCATGCCGGATATCTACCAAGAGAAAAACGGCGCGGAGCTGCCCGGACTCATGCAGATACCGTTCAATCAATTTGCCCCATTTTTCTTTTTCTGTCTGAGAGACTCTGGCATAACCATATCCCGGCAAATCGACCAGATACAGTGCATCGTTGACATTATAAAAATTAATTGTCTGTGTCTTTCCAGGCTGAGCACTCGTACGTGCCAGCGCTTTGCGGTTCATCAGCCCATTGATCAGCGATGATTTTCCGACATTTGATTTCCCTGCAAAAGCCACCTCTGCCTTTTCATTCTCCGGCAGTTTGCTTGTTATGCCGCAGACTGTTTCCAGGCTTACCTGCTTGATAACCATCTATTTCTCCTTCTTATCGCATACCAATGCTGTTTTCAGTACCTCCGGCATCGCGCTCACGTACACAAGCTCTAATCCGCCTGTAATCTCCTCCTGCATTTCGGCAATATCCGGCTTGTTTTCAGAAGGAACAAGTACTGTTGTGATTCCGGCCTGCTTTGCTGCAAGCAGTTTCTCTTTCAGGCCTCCGATCGGCAAAACTCTTCCCCGCAGTGTAATCTCACCCGTCATCGCAACATCCGCACGCACCGGAATACCTGTAATTGCAGAAAGAATCGCCGTCGCCATCGTAATTCCTGCTGATGGTCCGTCTTTGGGAACTGCACCGGCCGGAATGTGAATATGAATATCATTCTTGCTGAAAAATTCTGCATCAATCCTGTATTCGTTTCCCAGTGAGCGCACATAGCTGATCGCTGTCCGCGCAGACTCCTTCATCACATCGCCAAGTTGACCAGTCAGCAAAAATTCACCCTTTCCCGGCATCGTATTCACTTCGATCTGCAAGGTATCGCCTCCGACACTCGTCCATGCAAGCCCGCGTACAATACCCACATCGTTTTTTGTATTCTTTTTCTTGATGGTAAACCGTTTTCTGCCCAGATATTTTTCAAGATTTTTTTCTGAAACACGTACGCACTTCACATTATGCTCCAGAATTTCCCGAGCTGCCTTCCGACAAATCTCTCCAATCTTGCGTTCAAGCTGACGTACGCCCGCCTCTTTTGTATAACCGCTGATCACAGACTCAAGCGCCGACTTTGTAATGGTAAGCTGCTTCGCCGCAAGTCCGTGATGTTCCATCTGCTTTTTTACAAGATGCTCACGCACAATATGCAGCTTTTCATTGGCTGTATAACTGCTCACTTCAATGATTTCCATGCGGTCCAGAAGCGGTCGCGGAATAGTCTGAAGATCATTTGCAGTAGCAATAAACAGCACCTCCGAGAGATCGATCGGAACCTCCACGTAATGGTCTCTGAACTTGCAGTTCTGCTCAGAATCCAATACCTCAAGAAGCGCTGACGAAGTATCCCCCTTGTAATCGCTGCTCACTTTATCAATCTCATCAAGCAACATCAACGGATTTTTAACCCCCGCCTGACGCATTCCCGCCGCAAGACGTCCCGGCATCGCTCCAATATAAGTACGTCTGTGTCCGCGAATTTCCGCCTCATCTCTCACGCCGCCAAGACTGATTCGCACGTACTTTTTATCCAGCGCCCTTGCAACTGACCGCGCAATCGATGTCTTGCCCGTTCCCGGCGGTCCTACAAGACACAGAATCGGACTGTCTCCCTTATGATTCAGGCAGCGAACCGCCAGAAACTCCAGGATACGCTCCTTTACCTTTTCCAAGCCATAATGATCCTCATTCAGAATCCGCTCAGCATTCTTCAAATCGCGGTTATCTTCTGAGGTCTTATCCCAGGGCAGCTCCAACAATGTTTCGATATAGGTACGAAGCACGGAATTTTCTGCGGAATTATTACCGATACTTTTTAAACGTTCCGCTTCTTTCCTGATTTTTTCTTTTACTTCCGCGGACGCACACAACGCCTGCGCCGCCTCCTGGTAATGCTTTACATCAGAAAGCAGGCCATCCTCGCCCAGTTCCTCCTGAATAATCTTGATCTGCTCCCGCAGCACATACTCACGCTGATTCTTGTCCACTCTTTCCTTGACCTTCTGCTGAATCTCATTGCGAATCTGAAGGATCTCCATCTCATTCACAATCAGCGCACTCAGATCATGGTAACGTGCAATAATATCTTCTTTTTCCAACAGTTTCTGGCGATCCTCATAATACATCGGCAGATGCACGCTCACTGCCATAGTCAGCTTTTCCAGGTCCTGGATCTCCAGAAGCTGCTTCTGCATATCCTTGCCAAATTTCTGATTTAACTGACCATAACGCACAAGCAAATCGCGCAGCGCGCGCACCATCGCCTCTGCCATGGACGCCTCTATCTGAGGACTTTGCTCCTCTGCCGGCTCTACCTGCACTTCAAGATAGCCGTTAGCAGCATCTCCCTCCAACAAGCGCCCTTTCTGGATTCCTTCTACCATCACGCGGACAATATCTTTCGGAAGCTTGGCCACATTGCGAATTTTTGCGATCACGCCAAGCTCGTATAAACCTCGTAAACCCGGATTATTGTCATCCGGGTTTCTCTGCGTCACTAAAAAAATAATCTGATCCTTCTCCATCGCCGCCTCAACTGCTTGGATGGAGCTTTTTCTGCTGATATCAAAATGCAGTACCATTGTAGGCAACACGGTAAGCCCCCGCAATGGTATTGCAGGCATTCTTCTTTTCACTTCGTTCATAATTTCCTCATCACTGATACGAGGCTGTCTTTTATGCAGTCTCCTCCATCATTCCGATTCTACGTTTTCTCCGTCCAATCGGAATTTCCCGATACGTGAGCTCCGGCTCTCCGCTTCCGTCAATGGTTTCCTTTGTCACAAGACATGTCTCAATCGTATCATCTGACGGAATCCGATACATCAAGTCCTGCATCGCACGCTCCATAATGGCGCGCAGACCTCTGGCCCCCGTCTTTCTCTTGATCGTTTTTTCTGCAATCGCCTCAATTGCCTCCGGTGTAAACGAAAGCGCAACATCATCCAAACCAAACAGTCCCTGATACTGCTTCACAATAGCATTTTTCGGCTCTGTCAAAATTCGAACCAGCGCATCCTTATCCAATTCATCAAGAGATACCACAATCGGCACACGTCCCACAAATTCCGGAATCATACCAAATTTTATAAAATCCTGCGGAAGGGCCTTTTTCAAAATTTCTCCGACATTTCTTTTATCCTTCTCAGTAAGCTCTGAATTAAATCCGATTCCCTTCTTGTCCAGACGTGTTCCAATAATCTTATCAATTCCTTCAAATGCTCCGCCACAGATAAACAAAATATTGGTCGTATCAATCTGCAACAGCTCCTGATGTGGATGTTTGCGCCCACCCTGCGGCGGCACCGATGCCACGGTTCCTTCCAGAATCTTCAGAAGTGCCTGCTGAACACCCTCTCCCGATACATCCCTTGTAATGGATGCATTCTCAGACTTTCTGGTAATTTTATCGATCTCATCTATATAGATAATACCATACTCTGCTTTTTTAATATCATAATCTGCAGCCTGAATAATTTTGAGAAGAATGTTCTCCACATCCTCTCCAACATATCCTGCCTCCGTCAGTGCAGTTGCATCTGCAATTGCAAACGGTACATTTAAAAGCCTCGCAAGCGTCTGTGCCAGCATCGTCTTTCCGGAACCTGTTGGCCCCAGCATCAAAATATTACTTTTCTGCAACTCTACATCCAGATACTTACTGCCGGTGATTCTCTTATAGTGATTGTATACGGCTACTGCAAGCGCTTTTTTCGCCTCATCCTGTCCAATCACATATTCATCCAGAAATGCTTTGATCTCCATGGGTTTGAGCAGATTAATCTCTGTATCCTCCTCAAGAGCATCCGCATCCAGTTCTTCCTCAATAATCTCTGAACAGATTTCAACGCATTCATCACAAATGTATACCCCATTCGGTCCCGCGATCAATTTGCGGACCTGATCCTCTGTCTTGTTGCAGAAAGAACATCTGATCTTTTCTCCGTTTTTGCCAGGCATTTTCCCACTCCTTAAATAATCTAATGAACCACAGCGGGACTGTTACGATTTTCCTGCGTAACAGCCCCATAATATACACCTTATCGCGGCGCGATAATTTCATCAATCAGTCCGTAAGTTTTCGCTTCCTCCGCCGACATCCAGTTATCACGCTCTGTATCAGCTGCGATCACTTCATACGGCTGTCCTGTATTGGCAGCAAGCATCTCATTTAATTTCTTCTTTGTCTGAAGGATCTTGTCCGCCATAATCTTAATATCCGTAGCCTGACCCTGTGTACCGCCGGAAGGCTGATGAATCATAATCTCTGCGTTCGGCAGAGCATAACGCTTTCCTTTCGTACCTCCTGCCAGCAGAAATGCTCCCATACTGGCTGCCATTCCCATACAGATCGTGGAAACATCGCATTTAATATAGTGCATTGTATCATAAATCGCCATCCCTGCGGATATTACGCCGCCCGGACTGTTAATATAAAGCTGAATATCTTTGTTCGGATCCTCGGATTCCAGAAACAGAAGCTGTGCAACAACCAGATTCGCACTTACATCATTCACTTCTTCTCCAAGGAAAATAATCCGGTCGTTCAGCAATCTGGAATAAATATCGTAAGAACGTTCTCCTCTTCCGGTCTGTTCAATGACCATAGGTACAAGGCTCATGCTCCAATTCCTCCCTGTCTGAAAATAGTCCGGATACAGCCCATGGTGTATCCGGATATTATATCTTACTCGGCCTTAGCTGCTTCTACTTCCTTTGCGGCCTCTGTGATCATCTCAACAGCTGCCTGAATAGCCAGGTCGTTCTTCATCTGTTCTTTTGCGTAGCTATCCATGATCTCTTTGATCTTTTCTACTTCCATCTTGTACTGCTGCGCCATCTTTGCATATTCTTCATCCAGACGCTCTTCGCTCACCTGAATATTTTCTGCCTTTGCAATCGCTTCCAGTACCAGACTGTTCTGGATTCTCTTCAACGCTTCCGGTCTCATCTGCTCCAGCAACTTGTCCGCTGTCATACCCGTGAACTGCATGTACTGTTCCATCGTAAGGCCCTGAGACTGAAGTCTTCTTGAGAAGTCCTCTGCCATACGTCTTACCTGTTCATTTACCATAGCATCCGGAATATCCATTGACGCATTGGCAACAGCCAGTTCTACTACTTTATTTTCTTTTGCACGCTTTGCTTCTTTTTCCTTCCGCTCAAGCAGTTTTGCGCGAATGTCGTCTTTGTACTCTGCAAGCGTATCAAATTCGGAAACATCTTTTGCAAACTCATCGTCTGCCTCCGGAAGCTCCTTTACTTTAATCTCATTTACCTTGCATTTGAATACAGCTGCCTTGCTTTTCAGATCTTCTACATGATACTCTTCCGGGAAGGTTACATTTACTTCCACATCTTCGCCGATCTTTGCACCAACAAGCTGCTCCTCAAATCCCGGAATAAAGCTTCCGGAACCAATTGTCAGCGGGTAATCCTCACCCTTGCCACCTGCAAATGCAACACCGTCAACAAAGCCCTCAAAATCAAGCTTAACCATATCGCCGTTTTCTACTGCACGGTCGTCGATATCAAGCATTCTTGCATTATTCTCGCGTTCCTTGTCTACTGCTTTCTCTACTTCCTCTTCTGAAACAGCGATTTCACTCTTCTCTACTTCCAGTCCCTTATACTCGCCCAAGGTAACCTCCGGCTTCAGAGCAACTTCTGCTGTAAAGATAAATGGCTGTCCCTTCCCAATCTGAGTCACATCAATCTGCGGCTGAGAAACAATATTCTCCCCACATTCCTGTGCTGCCTTTGAATAAGCGCCCGGAATAAGCTCATTTGCAGCGTCTTCATAAAAAACGCCCACACCATACATTTTTTCAATCATCTTGCGCGGAGCTTTTCCTTTACGGAAACCCGGAAGTGTAATTTTACCTTTATTTTTCTGATAAGCTTTCTCCAGTGCTGCTTCAAATTCTTCAGCAGAAACTTCGATCGTAAGCTTCGCCATATTTTTTTCCAGTTTTTCTACCTGTACACCCATTGTACCGTATTCCTCCTTAATTCTGTTTCACAAATCTCTCTGGAACCGCCATTTTTACCCATTTGCAGTCATTAACACAGTATAACACACTGTATATAAAAACGCCAGTATTTTTTTCTTATCCTCTCCATATGATACTGTTCCCGAGCTCATCCGCGGTTTTCTGATCTCTGAGCTCACCGACCAAGGCAAGTGCAAAAGGAATCGCAGTTCCCATCCCACGGCTCGTAATTACATCGCCGGATACAACAACTTCTTCATCCGTCACCTGGGCACCCGTAAGACGCTCCTCAAATCCCGGATAGCAGACCGCCCGATGTCCTTTTAAAAGTCCCAGATCTCCCAAAACACTCGGAGCTGCACAGATTGCCGCCACTTTTTTTCCTTCTGTCCCGGCAGAACTCAAAAGACTTGCAAGTCCTTCATGTGCTCCCAGATATTTTGTCCCCGGCATCCCTCCTGGCAAAACATACATGGATGCATGCGCAAAATCAGTTTCCTCAAACAAAAAATCTGCTTTCACGGTTATCCCATGACTCCCTGTCACTTCCTTTTTTCCTGTCACAGAGATCATTTCCACGGTCACATCTGCTCTTCTTAATATATCTACAACAATGAGTCCTTCGATCTCTTCAAACCCATCTGCAAAAAAAACAAATACTTTGTTCATCTTCTCACACCTCCATATCATTTTTTCTATTATTGCCATTCTACGGCACCTTTTTTCATTTTAAAGTTTAACAGAGCAGCGCCTGAAAATCAATACGCAGTTCCCCTTTTCCCTTTTCAAAAACTGTGTTACACTTGAAACAATAAATTATCAGCAAAGGAGAATGTGCTGCAATGAAAGGAATGGAAATAGAAAAAAAATTTTTAATCAAAACTGTCCCCGAACACCTGGAACAATATACCTGTCATCTCATTGAACAGGCTTATCTTTGTACGGAACCAGTTGTACGTATCAGACGTCAGGACGACGACTATATCCTTACCTGGAAAGGAAAAGGAATGATGGAACGGGAAGAATACAATCTTCCGCTCACAAAAGAAGGCTATTATCATCTTCTCACCAAAGCGGACGGAAATATCATTACAAAAAAAAGATACGTGATTCCGCTTCCCAATGGACGAAATGCCGAACTGGACATTTTCGAAGGCAAATTTGACGGACTGTTGCTTGCCGAAGTAGAATTCCCGGATAAAGCCTCCGCGGACAACTTCATGCCGCCATCATGGTTCGGAGCAGATGTCACCTTCGAGAAAGCATACCATAATTCTTTTCTCAGTACTGTTTCGAAATGGTCCTTATCATAACACCTTTAAAATCAGGGATATCAACGATATTTTTCTGCTTCAAATGCATTTTTTATATTTTTTTACAAAAAATTTGTCAAATCCCGTAATCTTTTTCTCGCTAATCCGTTATTTTTATATATCAGAAAATATGCGCCGCCTTTCCAGGCGGTAGCATTCTCAAATTCAACTTTTTATCTTTTATTTACGGGAGGTCTATCATGACAGATCAGATTACTAAAACACTCATTTCCGGCCTGCGCACACAGCGCCAGGCTGCAGGATACACACAGGAAATGCTTGGCCAACTACTCAAAATCCAGCGTGCCACCTACTGTAACTACGAAAACGGAATTCGAACTCCATCATTGGAAATTCTTGTTACACTCGCCGAGCTGTATCACGTATCCACCGATTATCTGATTCGCGGCATAGATAGCTACCTATGTACGAATCCTACCTCCCAGAAAATAGCCCAGATGGTGGACAACATGCCGCAAGCTTCTCAACAGGATGTTCTCGGTTACACCTGTTACCGAAATCATTTCCCTTTCTCCTGTAAAAAGAATTTTCAGTTGAAAAACTGAGACTTGCCGCCAATCTTAAAGGAGCTGTTGTAAAATACCGCGTTCCTACAATATATCTTTTCGATGCTGTTTACATCTATGACCTATATTGTATGGTTCCGCTATTTTACAACAGCCCCCTGAAAGTCTATCCGATTTTACTCATGATAAAATTATAAAGATCCGTATATACTTTTGCCTCGTAATGAAGCCCATCCCTGGTATCGACACCTCTGGATTTTACGAATTTATACGTATTGATATAAGGCGGCTCACCAATCGTCAAACGCAATTTTTTGTCAAATTCAACAATCTGCGCGTTCGTCACCTTGTATCCGTGTTGCTGACATTTTGCTTCATCTACCGGGTTGACTGAAATGAAATGAAATTTTGTCTGGGGGTATTTTCTTATCAGTTCCTGATAATATTCAATATAACGATCAATATTCCCCAAATCATTAACCCCAAAAGCTAAAACCACTTTAACATCCGGCTTTGCGCTTAAATACGTCTCCAAAAGCGGACCAGCTTCACTTTGCAGCCATTCAAAGCCACTGCCAATCTTTGCGATATAGGTCACATCCGTTGTACCGACTACATTTTTCATCTCTTCCATTCTTGAGTCACCGACGAAAATATAGTTGCCGTCAAATACCTTTTCTCCTCGCTTGCCATCTGCCCCAATATGATAACCGTCCACGATACAGTTTGTCTTTCGCGCCCCTTTAGGGCCAACGTAATAGTCTCCAACCCATTTGTTAACAGCCTTTACGCCATTCTTATCTACATAGTAGTATTTGCCTTTGTATTTGATCCATGTTTTCTGCAGGCGCACTCCATTTTTATCCAAGTAATACCGTTTTCCTTTGTAAGTCACCCACGCGGACTTCACACGCACACCAGAACCATTCACGTAGTAATACTTACCGCCATAAGAGACCATCTCATTCTTCGCCATACAGCCGGTACTCTTGAAATAATAATATTTGCCGCTCTTTTTCAACCACTTTTTTACATACAGCTTTCCGTTAGACGCTGCATAGTATTTCTGGTTCTGATATTTGATCCAACCAGTAACGCGTTTTCCTTTTGAGTCAAAACGGTAAATACTGCTCCCAATTTTCAACCACTTATTCTTCGCATAACGTCCATTTGAAAGCTTATATTTCTTTCCTACCCACTTGCCTCCAGATACTTTCTGCGCTGATTTCACCACATTCGTCCCTGCTGCTGACACCTGTATCGTCCCGGATAGTACAAGCATACTCAAAAGCATTATGGCTACAAACAGAAGTTTTTTAGCTTTTCTTTTAATTTTTCTCACCTCTCTGGTTGCTTTTTCTAGGTATCATACTGTTTTTATTTTACTACTATACATGAATTTCCTCATTTTGTCAAAGAAAAACGCAACCAGGGCCACTTTAAGAAGCAAAAAAGGCCTAAACAACTATATTGTCTAAGCCTTTTTTTATGCCGCAGACCGGGATCGAACCGGTACGGGTATCACTACCCACGGGATTTTAAGTCCCGGGCGTCTGCCAGTTCCGCCACTGCGGCAAATAATTTACATATTAAATAAATATTCAAATAGAAATCGGGGCTTTATGCCCCTAAAAAACGACCCAGAAGAGACTCGAACTCTCGACCTCCGCCGTGACAGGGCGGCGCTCTAACCAACTGAGCCACTGGGCCAAAACTATTAAATTTAAAGTGGACCTTCGGGGACTCGAACCCAGGACCGACCGGTTATGAGCCGGTTGCTCTAACCAACTGAGCTAAAGGTCCAAGAAGCCGATGATCGGACTCGAACCGATAACCTGCTGATTACAAATCAGCTGCTCTGCCAATTGAGCCACATCGGCAAACTATTTTCTGCCGTCTGCTTCAGCATTATAACTAAATGACTCCTACGAGAATCGAACTCGTGTTACCGCCGTGAAAGGGCGATGTCTTAACCGCTTGACCAAGGAGCCATGTTTTTGTATCTTTTCTTAGATACTACAAAACTCCCCGAGTTGGGCTCGAACCAACAACCCTTCGGTTAACAGCCGAATGCTCTACCATTGAGCTATCGAGGAATATCTTCAGGTATATTCTGTTCTTAACATACCTTCAAAACCACATACAGGATACTATATCTTTCCGTTTTTTGCAAGTCCTTTTTTCTCTTTTCTTTCTAACCCTTCCGTTTTCGCTTCGAAAGTCTTCTTCTTCCTTTCTCCACGCTTGGATAAGCTTGCGACCTATTAGTAGCAGTCAGCTCCATGCATTACTGCACTTCCACCTCTGCCCTATCTACCTCGTGTTCTTCAAGGGGTCTTGGGATATCTCATCTTGAGGGGGGCTTCACGCTTAGATGCCTTCAGCGTTTATCCCTTCCCGACTTGGCTACCCGGCCATGCCTTTGGTAAAACAACCGGTACACCAGAGGTCAGTCCACCCCGGTCCTCTCGTACTAAGGGCAGCTCCTCTCAAATATCCTACGCCCGCGCCGGATAGGGACCGAACTGTCTCACGACGTTCTGAACCCAGCTCGCGTACCGCTTTAATGGGCGAACAGCCCAACCCTTGGGACCTACTACAGCCCCAGGATGCGATGAGCCGACATCGAGGTGCCAAACCACTCCGTCGATGTGAACTCTTGGGAGTGATAAGCCTGTTATCCCCAGGGTAGCTTTTATCCGTTGAGCGATGGCATTCCCACTTAATACCACCGGATCACTAAGCCCTACTTTCGTACCTGCTCCACCCGTCGGTGTCGCAGTCAAGCTCCCTTCTGCCTTTGCACTCTTCGAATGGTTTCCAACCATTCTGAGGGAACCTTTGGGCGCCTCCGATACCCTTTCGGAGGCGACCGCCCCAGTCAAACTCCCCGCCAGACATTGTCCCCCAACCGGTTCACGGTTGCAGGTTAGAAACCCAATAACGCAAGGGTGGTATCCCAACAGCGGCTCCATGGAAACTGGCGTTCCCACTTCTTCGCCTCCCACCTATCCTGTACATGCATTACCGGATCCCAGTGTCAAGCTGGAGTAAAGCTCCATGGGGTCTTTCCGTCCTGGCGCAGGTAACCAGCATCTTCACTGGTACTTCAATTTCACCGGATGCATTGTCGAGACAGCGCCCAAATCATTACGCCTTTCGTGCGGGTCGGAACTTACCCGACAAGGAATTTCGCTACCTTAGGACCGTTATAGTTACGGCCGCCGTTTACTGGGGCTTAAATTCAAACCTTCGCTTGCGCTAAGCTCTCCTCTTAACCTTCCAGCACCGGGCAGGCGTCAGCCCATATACTTCACCTTTCGGTTTTGCATAGACCTGTGTTTTTGCTAAACAGTTGCTTGGGCCAATTCTCTGCGGCCTGGTCTCCCAGGCACCCCTTCTCCCGAAGTTACGGGGTCATTTTGCCGAGTTCCTTAACAATGCTTCTTCCGTCGGCCTTAGGATTCTCTCCTCATCCACCTGTGTCGGTTTATGGTACGGGTACGATATAAGCAATAGCGGCTTTTCTTGGCACATGGCTCACATGCTTCCCTACTTCTATTCGGTCCGCCTCACGTCTTTGCCTTATGCGGGGGTTTTTCCTCCCGCACAGCTCCTTCGCTTGCACGCAGCTTTCCATTCTGCGCCCATGCTCTCCACATGCGTCCCCACAGTTCTGTTATACCGTAGTACAGGAATCTCAACCTGTTGTCCATCGACTACGCCTTTCGGCCTCGCCTTAGGTCCCGACTTACCCAGAGCAGATCAGCTTTACTCTGGAAACCTTGGATATTCGGCCGGAAGGATTCTCACCTTCCTCTCGCTACTCATTCCGGCATTCTCTCTTCCATACGCTCCACAGCTCCTTTCGGTACTGCTTCTTCGTGTATGCAATGCTCCTCTACCAATCCTTGCGGATTCCTCAGCTTCGGTGTCGTGTTTTAGCCCCGGACATTTTCGGCGCAGGACCTCTCGACCAGTGAGCTATTACGCACTCTTTGAATGTATGGCTGCTTCTGAGCCAACATCCTGGTTGTCTTCGAAATCCCACATCCTTTTCCACTTAACACGCACTTTGGGACCTTAGCTGGAGGTCTGGGCTCTTTCCCTTTTGACTACCCAACTTATCTCGTGTAGTCTGACTCCCGTACATCATCTATATGGCATTCGGAGTTTGATATTCTTCGGTAAGCTTTGACGCCCCCTAGGAAATTCAGTGCTCTACCTCCACTAGACTAATACGAGGCTAGCCCTAAAGCTATTTCGAGGAGAACCAGCTATCTCCGGGTTCGATTGGAATTTCTCCCCTACCCACACCTCATCGCCACCCTTTTCAACGGATGTGCGTTCGGTCCTCCACTACCTCTTACGGCAGCTTCAACCTGGACATGGGTAGATCACCCGGTTTCGGGTCTGCATCCACTGACTTTACGCCCTATTAAGACTTGGTTTCCCTCCGGCTCCTCACTTTCCGTGATTAACCTCGCCAGTGATCGCAACTCGCCGGACCGTTCTACAAAAAGTACGCGGTCCTACCTTAACGTAGTTCCACAGCTTGTAAACACAGGGTTTCAGGTTCTCTTTCACTCCCCTCCCGGGGTTCTTTTCACCTTTCCTTCACAGTACTATGCGCTATCGGTCACTAAGTAGTATTTAGCCTTACGGGGTGGTCCCCGCTTGTTCCCACAAGGTTCCACGTGTCTCGTGGTACTCTGGATCCCGCCATGCTTCCTTTCGTTTCGGGTACGGGTCTTTCACCCTCTTTGGATGGCTTTCCCAAAACCATTCCCCTACAATCAGAAGATCAATTATGCGGTCCGAACCCCAGGGTGCACGCACCCTGGTTTGGGCTCTTCCGGTTTCGCTCGCCGCTACTCCCGGAATCGATGTTTCTTTCTCTTCCTCCGGCTACTTAGATGTTTCAGTTCACCGGGTTCCCCTCCATACGTTATGGATTGGCGTATGGATACTGGAGCTTTCCTCCAGTGGGTTTCCCCATTCAGATATCTCCGGATCTATGGATATTTGCTCCTCCCCGAAGCTTTTCGCAGCTTATCACGTCTTTCATCGGCTCTTAGTGCCAAGGCATCCACCCTGCGCTCTTATTCGCTTAACCTGTAAATCGCGGAGAAAACACAGTTCTCGAGGTGTTTTCGTCGCTTTCTACTTTCTCACATATATAGCGTTATATGTGTGGTTGGGTTGTTTTTCTGAGTTTTCTCTCCGCAGCCTTCCCCTTTCGGTTCCTGCTGCTTTACTTGCTTGTTTCTAAGCTCAGGTTTCCCTGAACTTATCCTCGGATGTCTTGTGATGAATTCTTTCTTGTTCCATCCATTTATGATCTATAAATGTTTGTTCAATCAGATTCATCGGATATTTTTTTCTGTATGCGGTTTTCAAGGTACGTTATTGGTAACAAAAACTATCCGTATAGATGCTTTTTATTACCAAATGGAGATGGAGAGATTCGAACTCTTGACCCCCTGCTTGCAAGGCAGGTGCTCTCCCAACTGAGCTACACCCCCATTTAAGGAATTCTATTTTGTTTTCCTTGTTTGGACTATAAGGTTTTATACCTTTAATCCAGTGGGCTTAAGTGGACTCGAACCACCGACCTCACGCTTATCAGGCGTGCGCTCTAACCGGCTGAGCTATAAGCCCTTTTTTATAATCTGGCAGCCACCTACTCTCCCACACCGTCTCCAGTGCAGTACCATCGGCCGCTTAGGTCTTAACCATCGTGTTCGGGATGGGTACGGGTGTTTCCCCTAAGCGCATCGCCACCAGAAGCTTTGAGCACTTATTGAGTGCAAGTTTTGCGCCGCACGAATTTAGTGCGAAAGCTGTTCGTTGCAACTTGGCGAGGTCTTTTCGAGCCTAGTACAATCGAACTTCCTTGTCTCCCTTAATAACTCAACAGTGATACAACCTTTACTTCTCGATTCTTCCTTAGAAAGGAGGTGATCCAGCCGCACCTTCCGATACGGCTACCTTGTTACGACTTCACCCCAGTTACCAGTCCCGCCTTCGGCAGCTCCCTCCTTGCGGTTGGGTCACTGACTTCGGGCGTTACCGACTCCCATGGTGTGACGGGCGGTGTGTACAAGACCCGGGAACGTATTCACCGCGACATTCTGATTCGCGATTACTAGCGATTCCAGCTTCGTGCAGTCGAGTTGCAGACTGCAGTCCGAACTGGGACGTTATTTTTGGGATTTGCTCCAGATCGCTCTCTTGCTTCCCTTTGTTTACGCCATTGTAGCACGTGTGTAGCCCAAATCATAAGGGGCATGATGATTTGACGTCATCCCCACCTTCCTCCAGGTTATCCCTGGCAGTCTCTCCAGAGTGCCCACCTTAAATGCTGGCTACTGAAGATAAGGGTTGCGCTCGTTGCGGGACTTAACCCAACATCTCACGACACGAGCTGACGACAACCATGCACCACCTGTCTCCTCTGTCCCGAAGGAAGGACGACGTTACTCGTCTGTCAGAGGGATGTCAAGACTTGGTAAGGTTCTTCGCGTTGCTTCGAATTAAACCACATGCTCCACCGCTTGTGCGGGTCCCCGTCAATTCCTTTGAGTTTCATTCTTGCGAACGTACTCCCCAGGTGGAATACTTATTGCGTTTGCTGCGGCACCGAAGAGCTTTGCTCCCCAACACCTAGTATTCATCGTTTACCGCGTGGACTACCAGGGTATCTAATCCTGTTTGCTCCCCACGCTTTCGAGCCTCAACGTCAGTTACCGTCCAGTAAGCCGCCTTCGCCACTGGTGTTCCTCCTAATATCTACGCATTTCACCGCTACACTAGGAATTCCGCTTACCTCTCCGGCACTCAAGATTTACAGTTTCCAATGCAGTCCAGGGGTTGAGCCCCCGCCTTTCACATCAGACTTGCACATCCGTCTACGCTCCCTTTACACCCAGTAATTCCGGATAACGCTTGCTCCATACGTATTACCGCGGCTGCTGGCACGTATTTAGCCGGAGCTTCTTAGTCAGGTACCGTCATTTTCTTCCCTGCTGATAGAGCTTTACATACCGAAATACTTCTTCGCTCACGCGGCGTCGCTGCATCAGGCTTGCGCCCATTGTGCAATATTCCCCACTGCTGCCTCCCGTAGGAGTTTGGGCCGTGTCTCAGTCCCAATGTGGCCGGTCACCCTCTCAGGTCGGCTATGGATCGTCGGCTTGGTGAGCCGTTACCTCACCAACTACCTAATCCAACGCGGGCCCATCTTACACCACCGGAGTTTTTCACACAGAAACATGCGTTCCCGTGCGCTTATGCGGTATTAGCAGTCATTTCTAACTGTTGTCCCCCTGTGTAAGGCAGGTTGCCCACGCGTTACTCACCCGTCCGCCACTCAGTCATTTTAAAATCCACCCGAAAGTCTCATTTAAAATGCTTCGTTCGACTTGCATGTGTTAAGCACGCCGCCAGCGTTCATCCTGAGCCAGGATCAAACTCTCTAATAAAGTGTTGTTCAATCCGGTCAGATAACGTCTTGGCTATCTTTCCTTTTACTGTTTTTAAAGGTCAGTTCCTTAGAAAAAAATCTCTTAGAATCTTTTCAAGGTTGTCTCACTGTTCAGTTATCAAAGTGCTTCTTTTTGATATTTCTTCTTTATTTCCTGTGCTGTGTTTCGAAGTGATTTATCGAAGCAGCTTCTATAAACTATCATGTTATTTCTCTTTTGTCAACACCTTTTTGGAATTTTTTTTATTTTTTTCTGTATTATGACAGCTTTACAGAAAAAACCCCGGTATTTCCGGGGGTTTTCCACTTATACTTCCATGAAATATTTTATCCTTTTTCGGACAGGCAACTTCTTTCTCAGCTTTCTTTGACTTGCCTGATACAAGTTCTGCATATGATCTGCATCAGTCTGTGTCAGCTCCTGTCCGCCGAAACTGGCTTCCAAAATTAATATTTTAAAGGCTGCCAATTCTTTTTCTGTCATAGCTTCATATATTTGCGCAAAATATTCCGGTAGCATCTTGTTTTCCATGATGGAATATTCCTCCGGCATTCCCGCATACACAAGAAGTCTGTATAAAGAGCGATACAAGGCCAAAATACGCTCCCTTGGCTCCAGCCCAACGCCAAGCCTGTGCTTCCTTGCCTTTCTCAGCCTGCAAATACTCCACCCTGCCAGTGCCGTTAGCGCAACCGACAGTATTCCTGCCGCGATTCCGATCCAGTTTTTTGCTATATACTCTGCAATCTGTCCTGCTGCCGACGCTTCTTTCCCTGCTCGTACATTTTCTGTTTCATCTTCCGAGCCCTCTGTCGGTTCCTGCACACCCTCTTCCTGCATATAAAATTCTTCCGAAAGCTCTGCCTCCATACCCGGAGTCACCTCCACAGGCATCCATCCAAGAAACGGCTGGTAAATTTCCGTCCACGCATGCGCATTGTCATCCTGCAAGACAGCCGACCAAGATCCATCCTCATTTTCCGTAAAAATCTCTTTGGGCGCCACATAACCAACGACATACCTGGCAGGTACTCCGCACAGACGAAACATGATTGTTGCCGCTGCCGCAAAATGCATGCTATACCCCTCGCCCGTTTCATACAAAAAATGTTCCACAAAATCTGCTCCCTCCGGAAGCGCATCCACATCCAGCTCAAAATTACAGGATGTCATCAATACTTTCAGAATGTACTGCCTGATTTCTGCAATTTCATCTGCAATTTCCCAGGCCGGACGCTGTAAAGACTGTTCTAGATCCCATTTATTCTCTTCTACTGCTTTTTCACACGCTTCTTTCAGACGGTCGATCCCTTCCTCTGGGGTCTCCAAACCACCCTGTTCACAATAGGCCCGGTACTGCGCTTCTACACGATCAAGAACACTGTCTCCGTTCCCCGCATCGCGCCTTGCCTCCATCGCTTCCCGATAACTCTCTCTCCAATAACAGGGAAATACATCATCCTGAATAGTCTGACCGCCAGTATAACCATCGCCGCCGTATATCTGATAGTTGTCATTCAGGAAAGAAAGATATGGCACATAGGTGTATGCCGTATTTGCGTTCAGATTTTCGACAGAAATTGTGTTTGCTGTTGTCTGCAAACCCTCTTCCTTTCCATTATCTGTCGATGTGCTCTGTTTTTCCGCGCTGTTTTCCACGGGCTCTGTCTCTCCGAAATTCTCATAATACATCATCCGCAAAAATGGCAGATTCTGCACATAAACAGAAGAATTCCCCTCTGTATTCCATGAAACGGACGCATTCTGAAAACGTTCTGCGCTTCCGGTTTCAAAACGATTCCCCGTATACTGTTCTCCTATATATCCCTTCAGATAGACCGTTTCCCTCGGTTTCTGGCTGCTCGTCACACGAAGAGCTTCTGTTCCGCTGAAAAAATAACCGTCTACTGCGCCAAGTACGCCGTTTTCAACGCCTCCTCCAATTCCTTCGACAGACATCTGAAGCCTTCCTCCGGATATTTGCGGAAGCAGGCGCCATACAGACTGAAGCAATTTTGTCTCCAGCTTGGCTGCCCTTTTCGAAAATCCGTTTTCCGGAATCTTACCTGCTGCCTGCATCATACCCCAAGACGGCAAAGAAATACCGATTGCAAGCATCCCTGCAAAAACAGCCACACTCCACCCCGGCACAAGGCTGCGCGATGCTGCAAAAATAACGAACATTCCGATACATACAAAATACAACCAGACAAAATCCGGTTGTCCTCCTGCCGCCACCGACACAGCCAAAACAGGAAACAAAACAGATAAAATCAAAGCAAAATAAGGCCGCCTTACCATTCCGGCCGCTAAAATACCGTTCACAGGAAAAAGAACTGCAAGCAAAAATGCTGTGCCATCTAGCTTTGTCCCGCTGTAAAACATGGACAGGTTGCCGTCATACACGTAATTAATCCTGCGCACTACCGTATCCGCCACCCAGTAAAATCCCCGCTCAATTTCGCTTTGAAAAAGAAAACAGACTGCCCCATACAGTACAAGCAGAAACAAAGACACTAAAACACGCACAGATCCATCCAGACGTCCTTCCAGAAAGAACCATGTAAAAAAGGTACTCATAATCAGAACTGCTGTTATCAGAACTGTATGCACAGCTTCCACCTCGAAAGCAGAAAGAAAAATACCCAGAAGAAGCAAACTAAAGGATGCTACCATAAAAAACGACATGAAAATAGACTCCCTGCGTCTTTTCGGGCGTTTTTCGTCCGGAATATACCTTTCTTGCGCAATGTCGATCTGCATCCGGTTTCTGTGTTCAGCTTCTGCTTCTCCCGATCCTTCCAACACAACGGTGAACGGCGTTCCCTCCGGAAAAGTCCCGTATTCTTCCAGCCAGGCATTGATTTCACCCGCACCGTGATGTGGCACTGCCCCCAGCAGCGCTTCCAGCGCACGGTACAGACTTTCCTCTGACTCCACGCGCTCCATATTCACTGCCTGCTCTGCACTGGAATACCACAAAATCTCGCACGGCTGATTATTTTCGAGCAGACCTGCCGCAAATGCTCCGATCCGTTCATAAAAAAGATCGCGCGCTTCCAGTGTAACTGCTTCCGGATGCTCGCAGGAACTGTCCGCGACAATCATCTGCGCGGTTTTGGCTGCTGTGCTGAACTCCTTTACAAGCAGATCATTTTCCTTGGCACTGAGCTTCCAGTGCACCATACGCAGTGTGTCTCCCCTTTGGTACAGACGCGTATCACAGACTTCCTGTGTGTCCCTTTCTGAGCCCGTCACGTTTTCTTCTGCGCTTGCCATCGTTTCCGTTACACAACGTTTCCCTGGAAGCGCTTCCGGGCAAATACGCGGGAGTACAGAAACAAGCCTGCTGCCAGGCAGCCGCGTTCCCTTTGCTGACCACAGGCCGATATAATCAAAAATTCTGATTTCTGTTACAGACAGTTCCAGTACACCGCAGTGCTCCGGTGTAAGTGTCGTCTGCCATGCATCTGTGCCACGGCCGGCTGCGCCGGTTCTAACCAGAATGGGCATCCGATTTTCATTTTGGATATCACGCAAAACCAGCCAGGCTTTCAGTTCTCCCACTGGAAATCTTGTTGGATTTGTCACCTGCAGCTGTACCCGCAGTTCACTGCCTCTTTGTATGACAGAATCTGACAGTGACAGCGAAACACTCAGTTTTTTCACAACAGAATGCACCCAGAGTGCCATGGCTGCTGCAAAAAAAAACTCAAAAGCGAGCAAAAAATATAAAAACTGAGATTTGCGTGTCACAGCCAATGCAGCAGTCACTGCAACCAACAGGCCATACCCTACTTTTCGCTTCATTTTGTTATGTTTTCTCTCCTTTTTATTGCTTCTCCGGGCGAGGCGCCTTGACAGATTCCAGAATTTCTTCGATGATCTGCTGCACACTGCCGTGGTTCAGTTTGGCTTTTGCACTGCATCTCATACGATGCGCGGCTGCATCCGGAAAAACCGACCTTACATCCTGCGGCAATACAAACGCCCGGCCTTCCATATAGGCGGACGCTTTTGCAAGTCTTGTAACCGCCAGCGCGCCGCGCGTGCTAAGTCCAAGAGAAAGCATCTCATGTCGCCTCGTCGCATTCACAAGCTGTATGATGTATTCGCAAACAGATCGATGAATATAGATCTGAGCCGCCTCATTCTGCATCTGCTGCAATTCCTTCGCATCAATAACCGGCGAAATCTGTCCCAGCGGACGTGTTTCCGACTGTGTCATTAAAATTTCCAGCTCGTCATCCGGAGACGGATATCCCATTTCAATGCATATCATAAACCGGTCAAGCTGAGATTCCGGCAAAGTCTGGGTTCCGGCAGAACCGATCGGGTTTTCCGTCGCAATTACAATAAACGGAGACGGAACTACTCTTGTCACACCGTCTACCGTAACAGTTCCCTCCTCCATTACCTCAAGAAGCGCAGACTGTGTCTTGGCTGATGTACGATTGATCTCATCTCCAAGAAACAGATTGCACATAGCAGCTCCCTGCTGATATACAAACTGATCTTTCTCTTTTACATACATCGAAAAACCGGTGATATCTGAAGGAAGTACATCCGGAGTAAACTGCACGCGATTTTGTTGTAAATTCATTGCCTTGGCAAACGCAAGCGCCATTGATGTTTTCCCAACTCCCGGAATATCTTCGATCAAAATATGTCCCTGGGCAAGAATCGCCATCATTACTTTTCGGATGCAGTCATCCTTTCCGAGAATCACCCGACGAACCTGCTCCATAACCTCTTCCGTTTTTCTATTTCCCATACCTTCCGTTATCCCTTTCTCACTTTTTTCTACGACGGTGCTTTTTCCAGATCAGCACCAAAATTAAAAGAAATTCCACACCGGCAACGCCTGCCATCATAATCAAAAACCACGGCCACACATCAATCAAACGGCGCGCCATCGCCGCAGGCTGTACCTGCGATACGGTTCTGCTGTTTTCCTCTCCAGTATATTCGATTCGGTGGCCGCGCACTAGCAGACGGTGCGTATTGATCGAATAAGGGGTACACGTAACCAGTGTTACGTAATCCTTCCCCTCTACGATGTCCAGCTCAGACGTATCCTCCGGGTCCACCACAAGAATCTGATCCACTTCATATGCAAGTACTTCATCCAGCACATGCAGATAAAAGGTATCCCGCTCCTTCACCTCACCCATCCGCGTAAAAAGTTCCGCACTCGGAAGGCCCCGGTGGCCTGTCAAAACGCTGTGCGTTCCCTCGCCGCCAAGTGGAAAAGATGTCTCTTCAATATATCCGACCCCTTTTTCCAGAACCTCATTGCTCGTTCCGTAATAAATCGGGAGATTCACGTCAATGACCGGCACGGTCAGATACCCGATGATTGTTCCCGCATCAATCATATCAACGTAACTCGTTCCATTTTCCTGTATTTCTCCGGCTGTCTCACGTATGACTGCATGCCCTAGCTGCTCATTGTACTGACGCATCGCCTCTTTTGCAGCGTCAATTTGCTCCTGTTCCATGGCCTCGACCTGCTCGCTGTAATCCACAATTGCTTCCGAAGCGTTGCGCTGCGCCAGCATATTGCTGATCATCGGGTACGCTGCCAGTCCCACGCCCGAAAAAATCAAAATCCCACTGAAAATAGGAATAAGCTTTCTCATCTCCGGCTCCTTTCGTTTCCCAAATATTCTGAAAACAGTTTCAGGCATTTATACGGAAGGGGCTGTCGCAAAGCATCCCGGCCTTGCAGCAGCCCCCCTGGTATAAATGCCTCAAAGGGCTTCCTTCCGTTTTTTTATTTCGAAGTTTTCTTTTTTGCAGCCAGAATCAGAAGCAGACCTGCGAGTGCAAGTGCGATACCGCCAACCATAAAAATCACGGTACCCATGCCACCGGTTGTCGGAAGCATAAAGCCCTTCCGGTTTACAACCGTCTGTGTCTCATATCCGTCTTTTCCTGTTGTATCATCCGTTTCTGTAAAGGTGGTCTGCTCTGCGTGAATCTCATGCTTTACAAGCGTCTTTACGCCATCTTTTACCGTCCATTCCCAAGTCTCTGTCATAGATGTCGTATAAGCCACCTTCAGCTCCACCTGTACCGGAGCATTGAGGAGATTATACCCTTCGTTTGTCTTTGTCTCCACAAGATAATACGTTCCGTTTGCAAGACCGGTTTTGGAAATCGTTCCGTCTTCCGTTGTCGTAAGTGTATCCAGTTTCTTCCATGTTTTTGACGCATCAAGTCCGGCATTTTTTACTTCCTCAGCAGTTGCCGCATCTGCTGTTCCTGCTTCTACTTCCTGGTACAAATCAAACACAACGCCTTCCAAAGGCACATTGTTCTCGCCTGTTTTGTTGATGTTCAGTTTGAAGGTGTATACAACGGTGTGATCTTCAATCTTATCTTTGCCTGGCTTTTCGTCTGGATTCTCCGGTGTATTCGGATTGTCCTCGTCATCCTGGTCCGGGAAAATCTCATTTGAATACTCCAGTTTTGCCTCGTTCGGATTTCCTGCCGTCGTTGTAACTGCAGTGTCAAGCAGTGTTGCATGATACGTGATCGCAAGCTGTTTGCCTGCATATGCTCCCATAGACTCCGGATGGAATGTGATCACAAATCCATTTCCATTTTCACTCACTGTATAAACCGTTTCAGAAACTGCCGTGCCCTCTGATACGATTTCAATGCTTTCTGTATTATCTTTTAAGTTTGTCGGAGTATCGGTCACCGTAAATTCTTTCAGTTTTGCGATATTGGCCGGAACATCCACGGTTACACGATACGGAATACTGTCTCCAACGTTGTAGTCAGAATCCTGTTTCCACGTTCCTTCTGTTCTGTCCTGCACCTCTTTTTTCAGATCCGGCTTTTCATTTTTTACCGGAATCGTTATGGACTCAGCGGTCGTTCCAAGATAAGATACCTGACCATCCTGTGTGATTTCAAATTCATAGGCAGTTGCTCCATCCATAATATAGCCGTCGTTGTTTCCGCGGGACGTCTCAATAAAGCGATAGGTTCCCTGTGTCAGGCCGTCCACTGAAAGCAATCCGTTTGCCGCAGTCGTCAGATTCAGTGCATCTCCTGTGTTATCGCCTGCCGCGCCGCCTTTTTTCGTGATATTTTCCCAACGCCCTTCTGCATTCTGTTTCTGAAGTACGAAGGTAACGCCTGCCAGTTTCACGTTATTCACACCTGTTTTTTCAAGCTTTACTTCGCCGTATTTCGTGCCGTTTTTCGGGAACGTGTGCACGTCGTACAACCAGTCTGCGCCATCTACCGTCGTCATCGGAATCGACACCAGAAACGGAGCCATCACAGAGGTAACAGCCGCCGGTTTTGTCGTTTCGATCACAACATAAAATCCGAGTTCGAGATTTTCAAACGAAACAATACCATTCCCTCCTGTTACTTGCTCAGGAAGTGCCGTCGCAGCATACTCTGACTTGATTGCGCCATTTTCAACGAAAGTACCGATACTGGGAAGCTCTGTGCTCTGTGACCCGTAATACGTCTCAAATGCACTGACATCTGCCACTTTGTAGATCGTAAAGCCTGCTCCGGCAAGAGGGTTGGCGCCTTCTGGCACCTCATCGTTTGCAGCTCCTGTTCCGTTTATTACTTCTTCGCCATTGTACTCATATTTGTGAATGGTCAGGCTACCTTTTTTTGTTGTATCAATCGTTGCCGGTGTCGTCTGTTCTGCTGCAAAAGACGTCAGTCCCGTCGATGACAGTACCATAGCTGCACCGATCACTCCGGCCAGCAGTTTTTTCAGTTTTATCATACTTATTCCTCTCTTTCTTTTACACAGCAACCATCTGGCGCTGTGTAAATATCTTGTTTTTGCTCTTCCTTATCTGAGCTGATCTATCTGTAACCTGGCGTCAGGAGGCTGTTCCCTCCTTTCTTCGCCGTCTTAACAGATACATAAGAATGGCTGTGCCTGAAAGAATCAGGCCTGCAAATATAAGAATGTAGCGACTCCAGCTTCCTGTTGCCGGAATCTGAAATTTTCTGCGGTTCTGCACCGTGATCGTCAGTACATTTTCCTGATCTGTCTCAAATGGTACTCCGTCTACCGTACAGGTTCCTCCCGGTGTCCGGTCAAGTACGATAGCAATCGGCGCTTTTAAAAGACTGTAGCCTGCTGCCGTTTTTATTTCCGTCAGACGGTACACACCATCTTCGAGCCCGGAAAATACTGCCATTCCATCCGCCCCGGTTGTCAGATCTGTTCCGATTTGCGTATAGATCTTTCCGTCCTCAGAGGCTTTTTCCAGCTTAAATACGACTCCGCCCAGTACCCGATCAGGATCTGCGGAATCTGTCTTTCGTATTTTCAGATCCGTAAGTGGCCGGTACGTATTCGTGATATCGTATACTGGCTCTGTCTGTCCCTGTTCTGTCACAGCTGAACCGCCGCTCCACAGGAACCTGGTATTCTCCACTTCCGTACCATCTACCATAAGTTCCACTACGCGATAAACGTACTCCTCCCGGCCGCTGCCTGTTCCGTTATATTTCGGTACATTCTGAAACAGAAATTTCCAGTCTGTATCATTACTCACAACCAGATCAGCGATCTCCCGATCCTGCATATCGCGTGCACGTTCATACGTGCTGTCTTCTGTCCCCGCGAGTTTTCGCTCCAGACGAAGTGTAATATTTGACGGAATCGCCTGTTCTGGAACAGCATTCCAAAATTTTGTACCGGCTATCTCTATTGATTCATTTACATCATTCGTAAATGTAAAGGCATCTGCCTCCGTGCCGTCCGCCACAATGCTTCCTGTCACCTCCTGTGACACAGCGTCCACGATTGCCCGGTCATTTCCTTCTGTTTTCACATCGATCAGTGTAAAACTGTCTTCCGCTTCTTTTATTTCGCGGATTGTATACTGTGTCCCCGCCGGAATTCCGGACAGTAACAGCGCATATTCGGCGCCTGCTTTTACACGGACCCTTTTTGTAATCGGAACATCCCCTTCCAGTTTCATGCCTGCAACATTGGAAAAGACAATCTCAAACGTATATTCTCTGCCGTCGTCCTGCTGGCCCTCCTGCAACAGCTTGCATATTCTGATATTTCCGAGCTTCAGTGTATTGATATACTTTACGGTTTTAACAAAGTAGTCTGTCAGGCTATTTTCTCTGCTGCCAAATAAAATCGACTGTTCCGGCCTTCTTGTCGGCAATTCCGGCGCTGATGCGTACGGTCCGGAGGATGTTCTTCCATCGTCGACAGACACACCGGTTCCGCTTTTTTCTTTCAGGCCATTCTCATACAAAATCCAGGCAGTGTCAAAAACGGAAGCATCCACATCCTCTGTAATACAGAGATAACTCTTTCGTCTGAACTGATCGCTGAATGTCACCTTGTCTCCATTTTTCAGATACACATGACCGTCTGTCATATGTGACGATCTGTCTGCTCCCTCACGTAGATACTCTGCTCCGTTTGCCTCCATCGGACTGCGCGACGCGACAGAACCGTAATCCGGTATCACCTTGTCATCCTTTGTAAAACCAGTACTCTTTGCGTATAGTGCCGGAGCCTTGATGTAAATATTATCCAGATAAATCTTCACCGCGTCATGGTATGCGAACTGAATCCTCCTGATAGTTCCGTAATCAAAAGAGGAGCCACTGACCTGTCTCAGTTTGTCAATGGAAATCTTCAGCGTTTTCCATGTCCTGTCTCCCATGCTACGGCTTGCACTGTCATATGCACAACCGGACGCCCATCCGCCAATCCGGTTTCCGTTTCCATCCACCAGGGCGATAAATGGTTCCGTTGCGGAAGATTCCGCATACGTATCCAGCTGTATATATCCGTATTTGCTTACCTGCTCTTCCACGCCTGTCAGGCTGACATTCACATCAATATAGATCGATCTTGCATCCGTTACGCTCTGTGGATCCAAATAATTCTTCCGGCCCGGATAATAATATTGCAGTACTTCACTTCGACCGCCTCCTGAGCCTACGGCGCATACTGCCGACCATTTTGCGTTTGCCAGGCTGGCGCTTGTACTGCCCGTAATCGAATCAGCCACCCTCATGACCGCAGGCTGTACGCTGTCCACTCCCACCTCCGGCCCGCTTGCAACAAGATTTTTTACGGAAACAGGAAACTCTATGTTATTCAAAGACTGTACCGCGGAACTGAACCAGGCGTTCACTCCCCGCGGAATGACAACCTCTTTCTCAATCTCCAGTTCATTTGACTGCGGAAAATTGAAAGTGATTTTCATGTTTGATTCCCATAGTCCCCGCTCCATATAAAACATGGTCAGCGTATGCTCTTTGGAACTGTCTAGCGGCGTGAAAGAATAGTCTGCGCCAAGGCAGTCCCAGCCGCCATTTGTGGTCGTCGTGGCCTTACATTCATGAAAATCGATTTTTCCGTCAACTGCACCGTGATCGCCGCCAATATCAAGTACAAGCTGTCCGTCAATGTAAATCCAGATATCATCATCACCGGAAAACTGGAACACGATATTCTCTTTCTTTCCGTTCATTTCTACCTGGCCGTCAGACGTCATATAAAACGGAATATCCAGACGCGCGCCAAACGCATAATTCAGCTTTTCCGTTTTTCCGGATTCTGCCGTTCCATTGAACGGAAAGAAGTTTGAGTTCGCTGTCACTGACGTACTCGTATATCCATGTACTGCATTTTTTTCACCGACCCTGTCCAGGAAATAACTTCCGCTCGGGTCAAGCTTCATGCGCAGTGTCTGCGAGGAATCATAACTGTTAAATTCCCAGTACCCGCTGCTGTTTTTCACAAAAGGAAACGCAACCTCCGGAAAAACATATCCGATGTTCGTTCCGAGCAAATTATTACCCCGCAGAAAGCTTTCGTTAAAGTAAGGAGCTGCAATCCCGCCGATGGTAAGCTGGCCGTCCGCACCCAACGACTGATCGGCAAGTCCCTGTCGGGCACCTGCTTTTCCATTTACCCGATTTGGTTCTCCGTTGTTATTCTCCCATATAAATCGATTCAAATCAGAAGTCGCGGCCTGCGTAAATTCGCCAAAATAAAGTGGACTCTGCCTGCCGTTCCCGGTCACGAGCTCCGTTCCTGCAAAGTAATCAGAAATTGCTGCATTAAAGTTTCTGGCCTGGAGTTTATCTTTGCTCCCTGGCGCATGATCAAAGCCATTCAGGTCTTTTCGATTTCTTCCACTTAATTCCTCATCCGAGTAATAATCGTAAAACGTCGATGTAATATACAGTACATTGGGATCTCGTTCAAACCTGCCAACCGGTATATGCAAACTGGAATCTCCGTCTGAACCGTACCTGGTGAGTGATACGTGGCGCCGTACCTGCTCTTCAATCCAACCTCCTACCCATGCATTCAGCTCTGCCGTATCATACATGGCGGCCGCAGCCTGAATATCCTCACGGCTGACCAGAATCGTTTTGTTTCCTTCTTTTGTGCTATTGCGCTCACAGATATAAAACCCGTCATATTCCTCACTGTATAAGTCAAATTCAAAAATATACGGATTATCCTGCGAACCGTCAATCGGCCAAATCCTGCCCGTGTCGCTTCCATTTTTGGTATATACGATTTGTATACCCTTGCTGAAGTCATGGCGTACATACAACTTTGCCCCATGGATCTTCGGCACGTACGCTACCCACTCCACACCGTCATAGCACGGTTTTGACGTATAAAAATCCAATATCGGTTCTGCCGGAATCGCCATCTGTTCCTCTTTCGAGACCTCTGAAGCGTCCACAAACTGGAACGTAGTATCAGGAAGCACATACGCGTCAAAATTATAAGAATAAATCTTAGTTTCTCCCGCGCAAAGTATCATTTCCTGGTATCTGACTGCACCGTCCGGATCAGTTATCTTCACAACCGGTGTATCTATTCCGTCTATATCCGTCGTATCAAGATAGACCCGCTTGCCGGAAAGCTGTGACTGCGCAAACAGTACTTCCGTGATCGTATAGTATTCTTTGCCTTTATCATCCCCACTGTCTGACCAGTAACTCCCGGCAGCTGTAAACAGCTTGCCTTTCAGTTCTGAAACTGTTTTTGACTGTGCCTTGTAAAAGTGATTCGTATTGTTTGCAGACCAGTTATCTGCATATCCGAAGTTGGCACTGCACGAATCCTTGTTTCCTTTCTCGTCAAGATTCCAGGCATAAACCTGCTCCACTCCCGGATTCTCCGAGGACGATTGCAGCCACAATGTCGGATTTTCATGAATACTGCAATATAAAACAGCTTTACTGTTCCAGTCTGTATTATTTTTGGTAAAATCTTTCGTATCCAAAAGCACATACCCCGGATGTTCCTCCAGGAACTGTTTTAAGATCTTCGTTTCCTGCGGAGTAAACCTGCTGCCTCCCTGCGCCTGCGGAGCTCTCGCAGCGCTCCACGTCATTGTTTCCTGCGCCTGTGCGGCAAGGACATTGACTGCCATCATCTGAGGGTTTTCAGGATTTTCATATACAGGAGCGGCTTCTGCAGGAGTGCCTGTTTCATACCCAGACGTGGCTTCTGCAGTAATACCTGCCTCATACTGAGGTACATTTTCGGAAATTATGCTTGCCTTATGCTCCGGTATCATGTCTGCTGTGGCTTCCTGCTCACCTTCAGCCTGATTCTCTGTAACAGTCTCTAAATTCTCCTTTGTCTGGTTTTTGCCTTCACTCTCCCAGTCCGTCTGCGATTCCTTTTGCTGAACTTTATCTCCAGCCGCTTCGGATAAAACCGGAAGATACTGCAACGCCTCCGCATCAATCAAGACCTGTTTTTCATATGTATTCGCACCCGTTGTATACGTAACTCCAACATAAAAATCTGTGCTGCTCCCCGCCGGAAGATTGAATTGCAGATAATCATCCGTAATCGCTTCTGTATCGCTGTCTGTCTCCTGTACCCTGGACACAACCAGAGGTTCTGTACCAGTCTGCGTCTGCACCGCATCGGCCAGCGTGACATTCTGCGAAGGTTGTGCTTCTTCTGCCTCTTCCTTTGAGCGGAACACCGCTGTCTGCACGTCCGCTGCCGGTACCTTCACTCCCATATCCACTAACCGAAGTTTTACAACACTGTCATACGCTGCATCCGGCTGTATATCTTCTGCTCGAACATGCACGAGATACGCCTGACCGGACACTGCCGTGTCTTTCGCTTCCTCCGCAGACGGCTCCGATTCTTCTGGCTCCTCTGATTGTGAAGCTCCGGCAATGTTCTGTACTTCATCCTCTAAAAGGATTTCTGCCTCATAGTCCTCTGGAGCGTCATCCTCCTGCCAAAGACTATCATCTGCTTCCTGTCCATCCTGTAGTGCTTCTGTTTCTTCCAGTTCCTTGGTCAGTGTAATCCGTACGCTTGATCTTATTGGTTTTTCTTCCCTCTGCTCTCCCGCTGTTTCGGATTCTGTTTCGGATTCCGTTTCTGACTCCGACTCTGTTTCTATTTCTGACTCTGTTTCTATTTCTGACTCTGTTTCTGTCTCAGCCTCACTTTCTGTTTCCTCAAGCAAACTGCTTTCTGACTCGGTCTCTGTTTCAGTTGAAGTCTCCGTTTCCGACTCTGTCGTTGTTTCTGTTTCTATTTCGGTCGAAGTCTCTGTTTCCGACTCCAGCGTTGTTTCTGTTTCTATTTCGGTCGAAGTCTCTGTTTCCAACTCCGTCGTTGTTTCTGTTTCTTCCTCTGTCCAAGTCTCTGTTTCCGGCTCCGTCGTTGTTTCCGTTTCTTCCTCTGTCGTTGTTTCCGTTTTTTCCTCTGTCGTAGCCTCTGATTCTGGCTCTGGCAAAGCCAAGTTTTCTGTCTCTGTCGCTGCAAAAGTCTCTCGCTCCGATTCTGCTTCGCCGGAAACAGTTACATGAAACGTTTCCATCTTGTATGCATCATCTGCCTGATAAGTGTGTGCCAGATATGCCTCTCCCGCTTCACCTGCTTCCAGCCGTACAATCGCGCCATCTGTCTCCATAATCGTAATCGGCCCATTTTCCAGAACGCCCCAGGAATGATCTTCCCCCTCGGCCCCTGCAATCCAGGATTCACTGCCAGCGGTCATTGCCGCTTCATAAAATTCCTGCACATAGGAATCCCAGACCAGAGTCATTTCATGGTCCGATTGTTTGTCTGTATCACCCCTGTATAAAATATTCTGCGGAATTCCATCTATCTCCTGCACAGCCTTTGCCTTTGCATCCAGACTGTAGGTCTCTTCCCCGGACATCCCATACACAAAGGCAACTGAAAATTCTGCCTGGCCGGCTGCAGGAAGTGTAAATGTAAGGTAATCCTCTGCTACGATCTTCTTGCTATTTTCGTCAAGAATGTATTCTCCCTTTTCATTTTTCTGGTATTCCTGATCGCGTACGATTTCCAGATCTTCTGTGCCATTTAGTGCCTTTTTCAGCTTCACCGACGGAAGTTCCTGTTTCTTGGGCAAATGCTCCACATATGTTTCAAACGGCAGCGCAGTAACACACTCTGGAGGACGCTTTGTTTTCTTATCTGTGAGATAAATTTTTACTTGCGCTTCGCCCGATGACTTCTGGCTGATATCCCGGATCGACACATGCATCCACTGTACATTTTTCTGCTCTGGTGAAAAAATACAGTTCTGAACCATATCTTTTTCCTGCGTAAGGCGGATGTCCACCGTCATTCGTTCCTCTTCCGTTCGCTGCTGCGTTTGATAGGTAACCTCACCGCCACCTCCGGCCGCACGCTCTGCCTCTGCCTCCGGCACAATTTCACTGCTCTCTATCGTGATCTCAGGAAATCCTTCTCCACCTAAATCCAAAAGGTCTGTGCTTTCTAAAAAGTTTCCGTCAGGATTGGTTCTTTCCCCATCCGTTTGTATCTCCGGCATTTCTTCATCCAGTAGTATGCCATCTGCCTCCGCAGCACTGGCAAATTCGTGAAATCCGGCCGGTAAACGGTAAATACTGCCTGTATTCATCAGCATTGCAGCACTCGCCGTAAATGCGATCACCTTTTGCCATTTCCGGTTTCTCATACGCTCACCTTCCCGTCTGCTTTCTTCTTTTTTCCTCTTTTCATCGGCCTCATCTACACTGTTCAAAGCTCTGATGCGCATGCACCAGGCCCACAACAGTCTGTCGTCCTTTTTATTATAGGCAGGAATATTTTTACCCGAAATATGACTTTTCCAAGAAATATATAACAAATCACAGAAAAAAGGAGACTGTCCTTTTTCCAGACAATCTCCTTCCAATCCAATTGATCCTATGAGTTTCTGCTTTTTCAAAAAACGTATATCCTATCGCCACGCCATTTATTGCCGCCCATCCCGGATTCGCTCATACTTTTTCTGCGCCTCCTGCTGCGCATGCTTCCCTCCGCGTGCATACCACTGTTCCACCATTACTTCAAAAGCAGAAGAAGAATATTCACCTATAATAATTTTCAGCATGTATTCATTCTCATACTCTTTCCATTCATCTGAAACAATTCCCTTAAATCCCTGCGTATATCCCTCATTCACATACTCAATTTCATGCTCCATCAGCAGGCTCACCGCTGTAATACGGGACGTATAAGCCGCCCAGTTCGTTGAACTTTTTTCGCCGTCAAGATACCCCTTGCATGCATTATAATAGCCTTTTTCAAGTGTATTCAGTTCCGAGGAATCCTTTTCTCCGCATAATACACTTTGGAGCTGCTCCGTCACCCGGAAAATGGCATCGCTGTAATCACAGTTGATCACAAGCGGCGTCGCAGACGGATCAATCCCATTTGCAAAATAATTCTGAATTGCCACAGCATCCGAATCCTCATACCTGGCATAATCATACAGAGCGCTGATTATCTTCATAACAATCTCCGGATGTTCATATCCTTTGCGCACAACGACAAATTTATCTGCCGCATATGGAAGATACGTTTGAACCGTTCCATCCTCATCGTTAGTCAGCAGATACGGCTGCCAGTCAGCCTCCGGGTCCTTGCGCACACTCTCTTCCAGGGGATTGTTCGGCGCCCACCACCATCCAAAAAAGGAACCGCATTTTCCTTCGCTGACCAGTTTTGCATTGTTATTTGTGGTGCGCAGCAGAAATTCCCGGTCTAAAATACCATTCTGATACCATTCGCGCAGCTTCTCTAATGCAGCCTTCGTCTCCGGCAAAACACTGCCATACGCAATTGTTCCGTCCTCTTTTTCCATCCAGATGCCCGGATATGCGCCAAATGCTGCAAACAGCGGAACGACATTGTAACATTTGCTCGTATCAGCCATCAACTGCCTGTCACACAGAAGACCAACCGTCTGCCCCTCGCCATTGTTTCCCGGGTCCTGTTCTACAAAAGCCTTGACAATCCTGCCCACGTCGTCGATTGTTTCCGGCACCTCCAGCCCAAGCTCATCCATCCAGTCTTTGCGCAGCCAGATAAAGTTCGCGCTGGAATAGATATCTGTCTCGGGAATCCCGTATATTTTGCCGTCAAAAGTCACCGCTGCAAAACGGTCATCTCCATAACTGTCATAAATCTCCCGTATTTTGTTGCTGAAACAGGTTTCATAATACGGCGTCAAATCCTCCACCATATCATACGCTACCATTGTGCTAAGCAGCTCTGCATCGTTGATCATCATTACATCCGGAAGCTCTCCGCCCGATACTGCAAGCGCCTCCAACGCACTGTAATTCGTCTCATCACCTTTCAGAATCAATTCGGTTTTTATATTCAGCAATTCCTGAAGATACCTTGTATAAACATTATCTTCATAGGAATCTCCGTCTTTCATACCTGAAGACGCGCTCACCTGTTTGCCCAGTGTATACGTCACGGTTTCCGGATACCGGCCGTACGGAGTTGTCTCAGCCATTTCCCATGTGTCTGCTGCCAAAACCTGTTGCCGCTCCGTCAGCATCCCCTGCAAAATACAGCCTGCAACCAGAAAAAGACACATTGCCAGACTTACTTTTCTGTCATGGCGCATAGCCCCACACTCCTTTCTTCCGGTATCTTTATGTAAATCTCCGTTCCTATTCCCTCACGGCTTGTAACACGGAACACATAATTCTTTCCATATAAAAGTGTAATTCTTTCTACAACATTTTTAATTCCATATCCCTTGCTGTTGTACTGCACAAGTGCATCTGCCTTTTCCTGTGTCATGCCCACACCATTGTCCCGTACAATAAGTACCATGGCATCCCCTTCTTTCCCGGCATACAAAGACAGAAGCTTGTCTCCCTCCTCCTTCAAATCCAGGCCATGTTCCAGCGCATTTTCCACAAGCGGCTGTAATACCAGCTTGGGCATCTGCCAGTTCATAATCTGTTCATCCAGATCCCACGCCACCTTAAAACAGTAATCATGCATGATCAGCTGAATATCGAGATATGCACGGATATTTCTGAGTTCCCCTTCTACTGTAATAATGCTGGAACCGCGGTTCAGTGTGGTTCTGTAAAATTCCGCCAGACGCAGCGTAATGCTGCTAACCTCATCCGCCCCTGCATCCAACGCTTTCCAGTTGATAATAGACAGGGAATTATACAGAAAATGCGGATTGATCTGTGCCTGAAGCGCTTTCATCTCCAGATCCCGCCTTGCAATTTTCTCGTTATATACGGCAATCTTCAATTCATCAAGACGAAGGACCATTCGATGAATGTTTTCCACAAGAGCGCCGATCTCATCCATGGCGCCATTGTACTGTTCCAGAACCGTTCTTCCCTTGTCTTCATTGGCTCCGATCTGGCTGACTGCCTTTGTCAGCTGACCGATCCGCTTCACCAACAACTTTGCCAGCAGAGCTGACATGACCACCGCATAAGCCAGGCAAAGGATCAGAATCAGGCTGCTGGATTTCAGTGTATCCAAAAGCGCGTCGCTGATTGCATACTTGGGGAGGTTACTGATCAGTGTCCAGCCCGTATATTCTATCTCTGATACAATCGCCGCATCCTGGCTTTCTTTTTCCGGCTGTCCGTACTTTTCCCCGATCCGTTTCTTGTCGCTGGAATACAAAATTCTTCCGCTATTCTCCAAAAGACTGACGCTTTCACCCGGAACAGTTACTACCCCGTCCAGACGTTCAAAAAACGTATCATAGTCAAAACTTGTAACCAGAACTGCTTTCATTTCCATATAGCGAGTCACTGGCCGGACATAATAAACGAGACAGTCATCCACAGATACGTGCCATGTTTCTTCCGGCTCTTTCCCATCAAAGCACTCCTGATACCACGTCTCTTTTTCAAGCTGATAAAAAGGCGCGATTGTCTCTCCGTGTTCTATATCTGAATTTTTCAGATAAATCGTTATACTTTGTATCATCGGATGATAGTACATATTGGTCTGCAAAAGCGGATCAACCGTATCGCGGCAGGCGCGGTACACTTCATACAGATTTCGCCCGTCAAACGCCAGAACATTTTGCAGATCCTCAATGGACAACATATAATCAATGACATGCTCGTACAGCTCAATCCGGCTGTCCAGCTCCTGATTGATCTGGCGCAACTGCGCCTCTTTTGACAGCTCTATGTTTGTATACACAAATCGCTCAGAGTCTGAATAAAACACAATCGCACACAAAAACAACGGAACTGCTGAAACAACCAGCATTGCCAGAAATACTTTGTATTGATATCTGAGATTTTTCACATGCTCAGCCAAGATCTTCATCTGTACTTACGCCCTTTCGGAACCGCTCCGGACTACAACCATAATATTCCCGAAAACTTTTTCCAAAATAAGAAGCGTTCGTAAAACCGACCTCCCGGCATATCTGGTTCACTTTCATACTCGTATTCTGTAAAAGATCCCTGGCCCGTTCCAGACGATAGGCACGAATAAAATGGCTCAGTCCTTCTCCTGTTTCCTTTTTAAAAATGTAACTCATATATCCTGGTGAAAGGAAGACCCCTTCACTCAGAATCTCAACACTCAGTTCCTCCGCATAATGTTCGTAGATATAGCTTTTCACCTTCTCCACATCGCTGCCCGCACTGCTCTGGTTTGCAAACATGATTTGCTCATAGTCATGAATATTTTCCTCAAGAATCTTCAAAATTTCCTGTATCGTGGTACACATATACAGTTTCTCTATGGTCTGATTACACTTTTCTGCTGAAAAACGCAGCTCCCGGTACAATGCTTTAATCACATTGGAGCAGGAAAACTTTACATAAATATGCGAAAAGCTCCCCACACTCTGCCATAGCTGCGAAAGCTTCTGAAAATGTTCCCACAGATGCTTGATATCTCTTAACCGGATATCTTCCTCCATCCACTCAAACAACTGAGCAACAATCTCATAATTATCTTTATCTTTGAGCTCCATAGCCGGAACAAAAACCCACAGATCCTGCCGATAAAAACGATTCTCCATCAAAGACTCTGTTTCCTGAAACGCTTCCGGCATCTTCAAACCATGCTGTAACGGACTGCTCACAGCCACATAGCATCCAACCCGAAACTGGCGCATCATATACTCATGGATATGCTGTGCCATAACCCGAAAATCTGCCTTTACACGCCCGTCAAACAACAGCATGGTCCGGCTGGCCTCCAGATTCAGATAATGAAACGGCAGCTTCAGCTCTTCTAAAAGCTTCCCTTGAAAGTCATCGCCGCATGTCTCAAAAAAATCTGTTATTGTCTCAATCAAAAGCATCTGTCTGACGCCCTGCCACCATTTCACATCAATCACATCTGCCGCCTCAGCCATTACCTCCGGCCGTCCTGTATAAATAAATTTCTGAAGAAAATACTCACCGAGAAAATCCTGATTTTTCCGGCGCAGCTCCGTACGATGTTCCCGCTCCTCTGCCAACTGCATTGCCTCGAGGAAAACTCGGCGCAGCTCTGCCGGGTCAATTGGTTTGAGTACGTAATCCTTTACTCCGCTTTTCATTGCGCTTCTGGCAAATTCAAAGTCACTGTACCCGCTGATAATGATAATTGCTGTGTCCGGGCTAATCTCTTTTGTTCGCTCCGCAACTTCCAGGCCAGTCATAAACGGCATTTTGATATCACAAAACAACAGATCCGGCTTATGTTCCTGTACCATCTGAAGTGCCTCTCTACCATTTGACGCTTCCAGCAGGTTTAATTCCATGGCCTCACGCCGCAGCAGTGTTTTTATTCCGTTTCTTTCAATTCTCTCATCGTCCGCAATCAAAATAGTTCTCACTGTGCTTCTCTCCAGATTCTTTTTTGAATATTATTACAATATTATACAAGTTTCCGTTATATATTACAAGCTCGCCTCCGGAAATTCGGTATTTTTTTCAATTCTTGTCACATTTTTTGTAACCTTCCCGTGACACCAAAATTACAATAAAAAATTGTGTTTTCTGCTGCCTGCAAAACTGCAGTCAAACAGAAAACACAAGAATCAATTACTGTTCTTTTGCTTTTCGGCCCATTTTCCACATAACCAGAAGCAGCAACATGACCAGGGCTCCTCCCAATACACACAAAAATTCCAGAACAGGCGTATCATCCCCCGTACGTACAGTAGACGAACCTGCAGAACCATTATTTTTCTGATCCACGACAGGATTCTCCGATTCACGTTCTTTGACCTCTTCCGGGTATGTATTGATAATGGTTACTTCTTCTGATGCATTTGCAGCGGACATCCGTACACTGGTCTTATCCAGCGACACAGCAAACTCCAGGCGTGAAGCTCCGTCATACACGTTTCCGTTTCTGTCCGTCTCGGCCACATAGTAAACGATTTCCGCATCCGGATCAGCTCCGAGAGATACCGGAACCGTTACGCTCAAAGTCTCTGCCCCATCCATATTCAGCGTAATCAGGTCCCCGTACTGCTCCGTATAATTTTTGTCTGTATAGACTGCCGCATAAAAGACTTGATCAGTACCATACGGCGCAGAGCCTTTCAGAACCTTTTTCGTGATAGTCAGCTCACCCTCGTAATAATATCCCTGCGGAATCTCGTGGAATACATTCCGCAAGCCTATGCTTCCCTCCTGCCCTTGTGTCAGACTGATCTCATGCCCGTCCGGATATTCCGGAACAAACAGACAGTCTTCATAAAGGCCGCTTTCCATAAAGTTTCCAAATGCATCCGTCTCACCCACATAGTACGTCCTTCCTATCTCAAGATTTTCAAAAATGGCAGACGTACTGCTGCCTTGCTGACAGTGAAGCGGCTCTACATCACTAATTCGGTTTTGTCTTTCTGCATCTGCAAACAACGCTACATAAAACAGAGCATCTTCCACCATCAGACGATCTCCATTCAGATCGTACAATTCCTTGGTCACAATCAGGCGCCCTGAAGTCTCTTCCTGGCGTTCATCCACCATCGTAACCTCATTGACCGTATCCGCTGCATCGCTGAGCGTCAGTTTTACATCCTGCGCAACTGCATAACCGTCCGGCGCTTCAAGCTCGCTGATATAATATTCACCGGCTGCCAGGCCTTTCAGCTCATACGGCTGATCGGTAGTCACAAAAGAATACTTTGCATTTCCATTTTCGTCCAGAATAATCTGCCCGTTTGCATCCTTCACCACCAGTCTTGCTCCCGCAACAGGTTGTCCCTCACGATCTACTTTATGAACGCGCAGGGTTGTTCTCTGATTCACAATCTGTACCGCTGCCACTGCGCCTGATTCTTCCTGGTATATTCCTTCTATCTCCACCACAGTTCCCGGCTCTTCTATTAGAAACTCATGCGGAGTTGTATTCAAAATACAACCGGATGGTGCCTGTGTCTCCACTAGGCGGTAAAGCCCCATTGACAGATCGCTTAACACAATCTGTCCGCTTTCATTTGACACGAGATCTGCATCAAAATCTTTCCAATAAAAAACACCATCCTCATCAGATTCTGCCGCCGCATCATCCGGGACATTCCCATCTGCCGGATACGTTTTTTTCTGCAGTACAAAATGTGCCTGTCCAAGCACAGTTCCGCTTTCATCCGTCTTTGTGGCAATCACTGCACCTCCCGGCAGAGAATACTTCGGTGAAATCACGATATCATAGACCGAACCGCCCCCATCCTCTGTCAGATACGGCACCGGTATCAGCGCCGGCTGTAATACCACACTTTGAAAACCATCCGTCTGCGCACTAAGATAAAGTCCCGGCGTAAGCTTTTCAAAACGCACCTCTGCACGCTCACTTACCTGCCCTTTTTGTCCCTCCACGTTCTGCTCAGCCACGTATGTCGCCAGGCGCTCTGCCGCTCCCTGCATCTGTGAGCTGTCACGCAAATCAGTAATTACGATCCCGCACTCCGCAAACGTATCCTGAAATACATACCCCTCAGAATCCGTATAGTCTGCTACCGTATACAGCGACACTTCCGCACCAACTGCTTCCTGCGGCATCTGAAGCACAACAGAGCCTTCGTTCTGTGCCTGTACCGATATCCCTCCCAAAGCCAGCAACGACGCCATCCAGATGCCGCCTGCCACATCTTTCCATCCTGATCTTCTCACGGTCCTCTCTCCTTATATAATAGTTATTTTTTTCCAAAACACAAAAAAACGATTATCTGTGACCAGAGCCCTGATTCCCCCCATGTTTCACCTTGTGATAACCTCTTTGATGAAAATGACAACTCCCACAAACAGCACGAGCAATGCAACCGCTACTGTCACAATCCATAATACCATCTGAATTGGAATACCGGTTTCTTCTGTTTTTTCTTCTTGTACCGCACGCACGCCTACTGCTTGAGGCTTATAAGACGTCCGTTCTCCCCGCACCAAAAGACGGTGCGTATTCACGCCGTATGGGGTACAGGTCTGCAATGTCACATAGTCCTTTCCCTCTGCAATCCGGATCTGCTCTGTTTCCTCCGGCAGAACGATCGTAACCTGATTCACTTCATAAGCAAGTGTCTCATCCAGTACATGCAGATAAAATCGGTCTCCCTTTTCCATCTCATCAAGCCCTGTCAGAATCCTCGCAGCCGGTAAACCACTGTGTCCGGATAACACACAGTGCGTGGATGCTCCCCCTACCGGTAGTGACGTCTCTGGAATATGACCAATTCCCTTTTGCAGTGTTTCTTCCTCCAGCCCATGGTAAATTGGAAGATAAACATTCAGCTTCGGTATTTCCAAATAGCCGATGGCATCCGTTACAGCCAGCAAGTCTCCATAATCCGCTACTGATACTGCTTGTCCTTTATACAAGGCCTCATTGTACTGCTGTGCCTCTGCATACATGTCCTGCAGTTTCCCGCTTTCTTCCTGCGACACTGCCTGCCTGTAATCTTGAATCTCTGCCTTTGCCTGCTGCGAAAAAAGCAAATCTGCAACAAGCGGATATCCCGCTGCAATCACCCCACAAAGAATAAGAAATAATCCTGCCAGCAGAAGCAGTAACTTTCTTTTGTAATATTTCATTTCTGATCTCTCCTGTCTATTGACACGATCTGCCGTAACTTAATTTTAAAGTACCTTTTCTCCCTTGAAAATATAATAATTCTAAGATAAATATAACAAAATCCCGGTCTTTTCTTCAGGTAACACCGTATGCAACCAATTATATCCGAATTCTCTTTTGTCATGTGCACAAACGCCAAACGCCATGAAAGATGAAAAGCTGTCGCTTGAACGATAAAAACCGTAAAGCGACAGCTCTTTTATTATGTCAGTGTTACATATGAAGATATTTTTCTTTTGTTGCCATTCCTCCACGGATATGTCGTTCCGACTTATTTACATCCAATACGGCCCGCGCCTGGCTGGCAAGAGCAGGATTCAACTGCGACAGACGTTCTGTGATATCTTTATGTACCGTACTCTTGCTAATTCCAAATTTCTTCGCCGCATCTCTTACTGTTGCTTTACTCTCAATAATATAATTTGCTGTTCCAAGTACCCGCTCTTCTATATATTCTTTCAAGGAAAAATCCCCCGAGAAACCATTTTTACAATGTATGCGAAGAAGCGCAAAGGTATACACTATCAAGAAAAATATCTACCAAAAACAACCCCAAGCATAATACAGGGGGCTTTTCCTGTGCAAATTTATTTTTCCGTACTTAAAACAAGTTCATTTTTAACACAACATTTTACATGTACTTAAAATGTACTAAAGCAAAAATATTACATATTTTTATACTGATTTTTGTACTGAAAGGAAAGATTATGGAAAAAGATAAGCACTTGGGTCTACGGATAGATTCTGACACTCATAAAAAACTTAAAAGCCTTGCAGAATATGAGGGCCGTTCTATTAATGGTGAAATCCTGTATCTGATTCGTCAGGCAATCACCCGACATGAGAAAAAACACGGTTCTCTCCTCTGATCCCCATTTTATCGCATGTTTTAAAACCAAGCGATTCTATCGTATCATTTAAAGCTACATTTGTATGTCTGTTCCACATAAATATACATATCACTACATGTGCAAGAAGTCTAACATAAGAAGTCAGAACTTATCTTTCTATTCTACTTTCCATACACTATAATTGTCAATTTATTCCAAATACTTTGATAATTTACAAAAAGAGGTAGAAATAGAATGTACGAACAAAACTATGGCATCATCCAAATTAAATTGGCAGAATTAATCGAGCAACGCGGTATCAGCAAAAACAAACTCTCTCATCGTGCGGAAATGCAACGTTCTCAAATTAACCAGTATTGTAATAATCAGGTCACTCGTCTGGATACCGCAGTCTTGGCAAGAATTTGCACTACTTTAGACTGCAAAATCGAAGAGCTGCTGGAATTTGTTCCAAGTAAAATATCAAACAACAATGACCCCTGATATCCACTCAACAAAGAACGAAACAAACATCTTGTCTACACCTAATGTAGATCTACGAATACCACGTCAGCACCCGGAAGACTCAATAACAAACACTATGCCAGCGCCAGGTTACGATCAATCTACACCTGGTGCGATTTGTTTTGCTCATAAGTGGCACACTCTATTTATATATATGGTAAATTTATCTGTTCTCTTAAATACATATTTGCATTTTATTTATACATTTACAAATATTAAAACAAGAACCTCATTAAATAAAATATTGTGAACAAGCTATGACACGGAAACTGTATCCTCCTCAACAGATTCTTGATCTGCTAGAACTTTCTCATTTTTTTCCATTATAGGCAAATAATATGCATTCATTTCCAGCCCCTCCCTTACTTCGCGCACTTCTATCCAATAATCTCCAGTTGAAAAAGTTGTGTGTGTATCCTGGAGTGAGTACAGTTCCAATGTATCAAAATCCACCACGCAAAACGGTACGGGTATTTTATCGTCGTATTTCTTTTTTCTTATGACCTGATTTTCTAGTACGTTGTCAAGACACGACTGACAAAGATTCTCTTTCAGCAGTGTAAGATCAGGCAAAAGTCCCTCTGGCCATCGCACAGTAATGGAGGCTCGTCGTCCTGATGCCATACTTTCCTTTTCAATTCTGATATCTCCCTTATTTACAAAGCCAAACATTGTTCTGGCACTTGATGCATTTTCTTCGCCCAAAACACCGTTGGAATTAGAACCACCATCGCTATCTGTATTGCTTTTCTTCCTGGACTGTAAGTCAAAATCTGTCACATACCAATCGTTAAAAGAAATAACCCCAATTCCGCCAACCTGGCGATAGTAACTCAGCATAGTCCGATTATGTGATCCACAAAGAAAACAATCCTCCTGCTCCTGCAATTCTGAATCTAATTCTTTGTACTTAACTGTCACATATTTCTGATTCTCCTGCCACTTCCATAGCATATCCGGAACAGTAGTGCTCATCAGTGAGGTTACTGTAGCAACCAGTATATACTTCCATAGTGGAGTATATTCTCTTTCTTCTGCAAGGTCCTCCTGAAAAAAAATTCTTACATCCCGCCAAAACATCCTCAGCTGCCTCCTTTGATTTTTTTCGTACTTAAAACAAGTTCATTTTAAACACATTTACATAATTGTACTTAAAATGTACTGAGGTACATAACTTATTATATACTTATTTTAAGCTGAAAGGAATAGTCATGGAAAAAGATAAACACTTAGGTCTCCGGATTGATTCAGATACTCATAAAAAGCTTAAAAGCCTTGCAGAATTTGAGGGCCGCTCCATCAACGGAGAAATTCTTTATCTGATCCGCCAGGCGATCACCCAGCATGAACAAACATACGGCTCTTTATTCTGATTCTTCCCTTCGTTTAAAATACCCGGGAACTCATTGTGTATCTTAATGTTATTTTATTGACATTTTTTCGGATGTAAATGTTTTCCTTCTCATGTGTAAGAAGTCTGACAAGATTTGTCAGAACTTATATTTCTATTCTACATTTCATACACTATGATTGTCAAATTTTTCCATATTTTGACAGTTTATATGAAAAGTATGAAGGGGTAGTAATAGGATGTACGAAAAGAATTATGGATTTATTCAAATCAAATTGGCAGAGCTGATTGAAGAACGCGGGATCAGCAAAAACAAATTGTCTCATCGTGCAGAAATGCAACGAACGCAGATTAATCAATACTGTAATAATCAGGTCACTCGACTCGATACAGCAGTCCTGGCAAGAATTTGCGCTACTTTAGACTGCAAAATCGAAGATCTGCTGGAATTCATTCCAAACCATCTGTCAGACAGCAATGATATATCATAGATCAGTTTGTATACTTTTATCAACACCAGGTGCCCTGCCGACGCACCTGGTGTTTTTTCGACTTTTCTTTTCATGTGTTCTCTTTCGATTTTATCTTTTGTTTTTTCTCTGCTTTTCCCGTCTCCTCCTTTACGTATTTGCATATTTAATTCGTATATACGTATACTATCACAAAAAAAGAGGTATGTCAAGCGACATACACTCTTTTTTATCATATGCAAACAATCAACGCCCCAGTTTATGCAACGCCTCTGCGTATCCAAGCATTCGTTCTTTATCTCCGGGCCGCAGGGAACGGTACAGCGTAAAAAAAGCAAATTCCTCAGAATTTCTTTCTAACACAATGCATTCTTCGCCAAACGTCTTGTCTGACATCGTTTCTCCGAGCAATTCATATACCGAGACATCCAATGCCCTGCTGATTGCCAGAATCTTGTCAGCTGCCGGATTCGTCTTTTTCCGTTTCCAATCACTGATCGTGCTTTCCGCAATTCCCGTCTGTTTTGAAAATGTTTTCTGAGAAATACCCTTTGTCTTGAGAATATCAAAAATGCGTTCACTAATTGTCATCTTGCTGCAGCCCCTCTTTCAAAAAACCTGCTTTTTAATTTATCAGAAAATCACTCCCTGTGCAAGAACCATTCACAGGTAAATTTTCCGCACCTTTTATTTATGAAAGATTTTACAAGTATCCGAGAATGCCTGCAATGATCGAAAATACATGAAATGAAGCAGAACCTTATGTTCCGCTTCATTCTAAGCACATATTCTCTTTCTGTAGTCCTTTTATTTTTCATCATCCCGAAGTTTTCCAAGCGCTCCGCCCGGATGCCACTTCACATACTGCTGCGGCGTTACATCCTTGTCAGCCTGCAATATGTTCCAGCTTGCGGATTCCGGAAACATGCACACAATTTCCGTTTTTCTGTACCTCGATGCTCAACTCACGCGGCATCCTCGAGTCGTCCGTAATCTATGCTATCAATAAATTCACTCAGATCATTCTTCACAGCGTCAAAAAAAATAAAATCTCTTGTTTCCCTTTTGCCTCCATACGAAATACCTGCCCGAAATGTAATCAAACTCTTCAAGCCTTCAGCGCTGAAGTATCTGGCACACAGCCAACACGTTCCATCAAAAACGCTTCCACACGCTCAAGCGTCGGAAGAGACGGCATAGCACCCATTCCAGATACAGTGAGCGCCGCGGTATGGTTCGCAAACTTCAGCGTCTCATCGTAATCCCAGCCGCAACTTAGCCCCACCGAGAGAGCACCCACAAAGGAATCTCCCGCAGCTGTCGGATCTACAGCCATAACATTCTCAGCACATGGACTGTAAAATACACCGTCTTTTTCCGTATCTAAAATTGCTCCTGCTTCGCCAAGTGTAATCAGAACATTTTTTACTCCTTTGGCTTTCAGCGCTGCGGTGGCTGCCTTTGCTTCCTCCATATTAACGCCCTTATCTTCATGTGAAATCCGAATGCCAACCATATCGTATGCTTCATGTTCATTCGGAGAAATATATGTCAAATGAGACAGTAACTCATCAGAAAGTGGTGCGCTCGGTGCAGAATTCAACATAACTGGAACACCCTTTTCATATGCATACCGGGCAACCAGCTCATTAATCTCCATCGGAATTTCTAGCTGCAATACAACCAGATCATACTCTGCAATCTTTTCCTTCAAAAATGCGACATCGTCCGGCGTAATACTCATATTAGAACCAGAAAGTACAATGATGCGGTTTACGGTCTGCTTCCCTGGAGCTTCCTCCAGAATAATTACACTGCACCCGGATGGCAGTTTGTCATCATAAACGATATGTTCTGTATGTATTCCGGCTTCTTTGCAGGTTTTTACCATTTCTTCGCCGTTGCTGTCATGACCAAGTTTTCCCACCATCGTAACATCAGCGCCAAGACGCGCCATCTGTACCGCCTGATTTGCCCCTTTTCCACCGGGCGCTTTTGAAAATGTTTTCCCAAGTACCGTCTGCCCCTCACGCGGAAAAATCTCCGTAGTGGCAATCTGATCCATCACAAAGCTTCCCACCACGAGAATTTTCGGTTTCATCATAGTTTGTTGCCCCTTTCCTTTTGTTCATAATGAATCCAGAATATCAAAAACAGAAGGAAAATGCAACACTTAACACTCTTTCTTTCCAAAACCGGCAAAGTCTCTGATTTAGGGGCTATTCGAATTCGACATTTTCGTGTATACTATGGAACAGTACACTTAAAAAGGAGGCATTTATGCTTAATTATGCAATCGTTTTTCTGATTTCCATGGTACCGCTCATTGAGCTGCGCGGGGCAATTCCCTATGCCGTTGCATTCGGACTGCCAATTGTTCCTTCCTATATTATAGCAATCGTCGGAAACATGCTTCCTGTCCCGATCATCTATCTCTTTGCCCGCAAGGTGTTGGTCTGGGGAAAGGACAAACCCTATATAGGAAAATTTTTCACGTTCTGTCTTGAAAAAGGGGAAAAGGGAGGGAAAAAATTGCAGGAAAAAGCCGGAAAAGGTCTTTTCGTCGCCCTGCTCTTCTTTGTCGGTATCCCGCTTCCCGGAACAGGCGCCTGGACCGGTACACTGGCTGCCAGTCTGCTGGATATGGATTTCAAATCCAGTATCATTGCAGTTATGCTCGGAGTCATTCTGGCCGGACTGATTATGGGGGCCGCAAGTGCAGGGCTTTTGGGCGCTGCGGGAGCAATTTTAGGTTAGGAATTCTGTTATGTCAAATGATAATATCACACTTATTGGAATGCCCGGCGCCGGAAAAAGCACGATCGGAATCGTGCTGGCCAAGGTACTGGGATATGATTTTATTGATTCCGATCTTCTGATTCAAAAGGAGGAAGGCAAACTGCTGTGGGAAATTATGCAGGATGCCGGAAACGAAGGATTCACCCGTATCGAGGATCGCGTAAACAGCCAAATCGAAGCCAGGCGAAGTGTCATTGCTACCGGAGGCAGCGTTGTGTACTGCCCCACAGCGATGGCACATCTGCGTGAAATCAGCACCGTCATCTACCTGAAAGTCAGCTGCTCCATCCTTGAGAAGCGGTTGGGTGATCTGAGCAGACGCGGTGTCGTCCTTTCACCGGATCAGACTTTGACAGATCTCTATAAACACCGTGTGCCCCTCTACGAAAAATACGCACATATTACCGTCAACGTCGGGCACAAAACGGTGTCAAACGCGGTCGCCGCGATTCAAAAAAGTCTTTTTTCCCACTGATACGTTTCCATAATCACCCTGCCACCCCGAAATGCAACGCCTTCCCCCTGCAAAAGCTCCACCTGGCGATTTCCTCCACCAAACGCAAAAGCCTGTGAAACCTCTCCTAAGCGGTTCACCACCCGGTGACAGGGAATCCGTTTTGGGTCTGGATTCACGTGCAGGGCATAACCTACAACCCGGGAAAGCCTTTTGTTCCCTGCAAGCTCCGCAATCTGGCCATAGGTCGCCACCTTTCCATACGGTATTTTACAAACAATTTCATAAATTCGCTCAAATGTATTTTTCTCCATAAATCTCCTTTCTGTCCGACATTTCATCACCATGATTGCTCACATCATACCGTCTTTCTATCGTCACTGCAAGCATCTTTTGTAACATTTTACGCAAAAGCCCTGACCATTCCAAATGCTCTTTATTTCCCATAATGACAAGTTCTCATTCAAATGTTAAACTAGTATCATTCATTCCTAATATAAGTAATTGCGAAACTTTATCATGCTTCGTCCGGATAACCCCTTCGCAATCAATTTCCCCCGGAAACAAAGGAGTCCTGTTATGCGTATGATTTTCCACATTGATGTCAATTCCGCCTATCTGAGCTGGACCGCCCTCTCCCGTATGCAGGCAGACCCTGCTGCTGTTGACCTGCGCACAATCCCTGCAATTATCGGCGGAGATGAGAAAACCCGTCATGGCATCGTCCTTGCGAAATCCATCCCGGCCAAAAAATACGGCATTCGCACCGGAGAGCCGGTTGCTTCCGCCTTGCGCAAATATCCACTGCTCACAATCGTTCCACCGGACCGCAGATTATACAATCAGCGCAGCCACGAACTTATGGAATTGCTGTATACCTACACCTCTGATCTTGAACAGGTATCCATCGACGAATGTTATATGGATTATGCTCCTATCAGCCGGCGTTTTTCCTCTCCAAAGTCCGCTGCACGCCAGATCGCCGATCATATTAAAAACAAGCTCGGATTTACTGTAAATATCGGTGTCGCACCGAACAAACTGTTGGCCAAAATGGCCAGTGATTTTGAAAAACCAGACAAAGTCCATACTCTGTTTCCGGAGGAAATTCCGCAGAAAATGTGGCCCCTCCCCGTCAGCGAACTGTTTATGGTCGGCAACAGCAGTGCACAGCGTCTTCTTGAGCTTGGAATCCGTACGATCGGCGAACTTGCACATACGGACCCTGCATTTTTACAGCTTCAGTTTAAAAGTCACGGGCAGACCATGTGGGAATATGCAAACGGTATCGACAATACACCACTGAATGCCGGCAATCATGAACTGAAAGGCATCGGCAATTCCACTACCCTGTCCTCAGATATTCAAAATGCGGCTGATGCAAAAAAAATCCTGCTCTCGCTTTCTGAACAGGTTTCCTCGCGTCTTCGTAAGTCGCATCAGCTCGCCCGGACAGTAACCATTGAAATTAAATATAACAACTTTCAGTCTTATTCCAAACAGACACAGCTCTTTTCTCCGGATGCAACCTCCGGCATCCTGTACGAATATGCCTGCCGTCTTTTCGATGAGCTCTGGGATGGAACGCCAATCCGCCTCCTCGGCCTTCGCACCTCCAAACTGCTGCCGGAAGATGCTCCCGTACAGCTTTCGCTGTTTGATTTTGGCTTGTCCACAGCAACAAACCTTCCGGAAAAGGATACAAAAAACAGGCAAAGTTCCGCAACACAGACATGCAACGCAGAAAAGCAAAAGCGACTGGAAATTGCAATTGACCAGATTCGAAAACGATATGGAGCCGATGCCGTTACACGCGGAACACTTCTGAAAAAAATCACTTGAAAGGCTCTGACTCCTTTACAGAAAATCAAAAATAACTTCCCTGTTTTTGCTTGACACAGCAAAACAGCAGGCGTAAACTACTACTAATCAATATTCAGCTATTTAAACTACTAAAGGAAGGACTGTTCAGTATGGAAAAGAAAAACATCAACTGGTCGGAACTTGGTTTCGGCTATGTGCCGACAGACAAGAGATTTGTCGCTAATTATAAAAACGGAGCCTGGGATGACGGTATCCTCACTTCTGACGCTAACGTAACGATTTCCGAATGTGCCGGTGTACTTCAGTACGCACAGACCTGTTTCGAGGGCATGAAGGCCTATACAACCGAAGACGGACGCATCGTCACCTTCCGCCCTGATCTCAACGCAGAACGAATGGAAGCATCCTGCAAGCGTCTCGAAATGCCGGTATTCCCCAAAGAGCGTTTCGTCGATGCTGTCGTGCAGACCATTGCAGCAAATACCGCTTACGTTCCGCCCTATGGTTCAGGCGCCACGCTTTATATCCGCCCTTACATGTTCGGAAGCGATCCCGTCATCGGAGTAAAACCGGCAAATGAATACCAATTCCGTGTTTTTACAACACCGGTTGGTCCGTACTTTAAAGGCGGCGTAAAACCGCTTACCATCCGCGTATGCGATTTCGATCGTGCGGCACCTCACGGAACAGGCCATATCAAAGCCGGTCTCAATTATGCAATGAGCCTCTATGCAATTATGGACGCGCATCGTCAGGGCTTTGACGAAAACATGTACCTTGATGCTGCTACCAGAACCAAGGTAGAAGAAACAGGTGGAGCGAACTTCCTGTTCGTCACCAAAGACAACAAAGTTGTCACCCCGAAATCCAACAGCATCCTGCCATCCATCACCCGCCGTTCCCTGCTCGTTGTGGCAAAGGATTATCTGGGACTCGAAGTAGAAGAACGCGAAGTGTACTTCGATGAGGTAAAGGATTTTGCAGAATGCGGACTTTGCGGAACAGCAGCCGTGATCTCTCCGGTTGGCAAAATTGTGGACCACGGCAACGAAATCTGCCTGCCAAGCGGCATGACCGAGATGGGTCCTGTTACAAAGAAATTGTATGAAACACTGACCGGTATTCAGATGGGACGCCTGGAAGCGCCGGAAGGCTGGATTAAAGTGATCGGCTAATAAATATACTACACACCAAAAACAAAATAAGGAGTTACCGTGCTTGTTTCTATTTCTCGCGGCAGCTCCTTGTTTTTTTAATTCTGTTCTTTTCTGTTGTTCTTCGCCTTATTTCTTGAACTTCTCTATTCGTCCCATCCGTCTGACAGACGTACATTCACACAGATATTGCGCACAACTTCTCCCTCTGTAAGCTTCAGATCTGCCACATCCGAAACCGGCGGCAGATGAGCGCCTTCTTCCGAAAGCTCCAGCTCAATCCAGTTATAAGCTGCTTCATTTGCAGCGTCCACAGCGTCTTCCAGGGTGTCTCCCTGTGCCTCACAGCAGGCAAGATCCGGAAATACTGCCCGAAAGGTACCGGAAGGTGTTTTTTGAATAATTGCAGGATATATAAATTTCATAAACATACCTCAGCTTTCTCATGTTCAAACTTTATCTCAGATATCTGCTATCACATAATGTGCCTTATCCTTTTACAGTGCAAACGGATCTCTGAGCGTTTTCTTTGATATTATATGCTTTTTTTCCCATAGAAGTCAAGCTGGAAAGCTGTCTTCTATGCAGGATTCCCGGCCACATGCACAACGACAATTTCGCTGTGCTTTCCGGTTCGAAACGCGTATCCCCAACCTCCAATGCCTGACGATACAATCAGCTCCATATCGCCAATTGTTTTTCTGCCATAGTTAAACGTATCTTTATCGAATAAAGTAGTAATAAGTCCCACCGGCCACATCTGACCGGCATGCGTATGCCCGGAAAGCATCAAATCATATCCGGCCTGTTCATTTTCTTCTATCTCCCGCGGCTGATGGTCTGTCAAAATGCAGAATCGCTGTTCAGAAACATCCGCCAGAAGTTCTTCAGATGACTTGCGCTCCATCTCATCTCTCCTGGCATCCGTCCGGTCGCGCCGGCCGGCCACACAGAGCTCTTCGCCGATCAAAGCCGTCTCGTCCTCCAAAATCTTTATTCCTGCTGCGGTAATCGCTTCCTCCAGTTCCGTTTCCGTAAAATCACACGCATCCAAGTAGCGCCCCTTGTCGTGATTGCCATAAACGTAATACGTTCCGTACGTGCTTCTGATCTGACCCAGGCATCTAAACGCCTCCTTCACCTGTTCCAGCGTCGAAGCCTCATCTACAATGTCCCCGCCAAGCACAACGAGATCTGGCTGTTCTTTCTCTATACGTTCACAATAATTCTGAAGCTGTTCCGGATTCATGGTTGTCCCAAAATGCAGATCTGACAAAAAGGCAAGGTCATATCCTTCTTCCCGGATTTCCTTTTCTGTAAAAACCGTGTATTCCGTCACAACCACCCGGTGCATATTCCAATATGCATACCCAAGAACAACAGTCGTGACCGCTGCTGCCAGTGTACCGCTGCGCCATGCAAGCTCCACGTACCTGTGAAATCCGTGTCCTGACTTTTTCAGAACCAGTCTCACAACATCCACAATCGCCGACGCTGCAAGAAAATGCAGAACAATAAGCGCCCAAAAACCAAACAGATTCTGCGCCGGAAGAATCACCAGCACAGATAGTACCACTGCCAGCACCATCTGCACATACTTCCATTTCCCGCCAAACAGCAGTATCTGAATCCTTCTGATAATAAAATACAAATAAATGTAAAGTGGAATCATAAAGATTCCCGCCGTTCTCACAAAAAACCGCATTCTCTTTCTCCCTGCTTTTCCTTATCAATATTTCACGATCTGCTAACAAAATACAGAATATCCAAAATCCGGAATTTCATTCTTCCTCATCCTATCTTCTCAAACTTCTGCCCGCAAACGATATTACCGCCAGCCAGGACACATTGGTCCCCCAGTTGGCGGTAACATTATAACAGTTCGACTAAGCTACAGGTCAATACATAATATGTGAAAATACTGTGAATTCCTTCGTTTTCTAACAAAATAAATGGGACTCGGATCTATAAAAGTTGTACTTGACAGCAAACGCTTCTCTATACTAAGATAAAAACAGCATAAAAATACTGCGTATGTTAATATAGTGCCGAAAGGCTGCCCCCTTTGGGGCAAAGGGAACAAAGTAGAAGCTTTGACAGCCCCCGCTACTGTGTGACAGACGAACTCTCCCAAAAGTCACTGGAAAACCGGGAAGACGGAGAAAGTAGGATGAAGTCGAGTCAGGAGACCTGCTATATTATCAATACTGTTGCTTTCGGTGGGGAGGCTTACATAGACATAGCAGAAATGCTTTTTTGCTGTGCGCAGATTGTGAAGTTTTATATTTTCACTTTACTTCTCAGATCTGATGAGCCACCAAAAGGCTCTTTTTTTATGCGTACAGACTGTTGCAGTACCGCATACTTCTGCATCAGTCCAGTCATTTCACACAGCAGAAAGAGAGGATTCAAAATGAAAAAGAAATTTGTTCTATCACTACTTGCAGGTATGATGATTCTGTCTTCTTTTGGTACGGGGGTTTTTGCCAGTGAGACAGCAGATTACAGCGAAGTAACCATCGAAAACGGTGCCCGCACTCTGACCTTCACGGAAATGCCGACCGGTATCCTTTGCTGTTACAGTGGAGAGGTACTGATGAAACTCGGACTTGACCAGTACATCATCGGTACAAGCACAAACAACAAGGGCCGTATCTCGCCGCTTGAAGGCGTAGCCGAGCTCTTTGAAGGGATCCCGGAGATTGAGCGTTCACACGAAAACGCAGTTGCCTGCGGTGCAGACCTGATTGTTGGGGAAGTCAGCGCATTCCAGGAAGACCGCTGGGGAACGTACGATATGCTTGAAGAAAAGGGAATCACCTCGTATGTGCTCACCGGTACTGTCGTGGAAGATGAAACAATGGACAGTATTTATCAGGATATTGAGAATATGGGGAAAATTTTCAAAGTGGAAGAGCGCGCGGAGAAACTGATTTTTGAGACAAAAGAACAGATTGCCGCGATTGAAGCCTCTGTAGCTGATATTAAGGAAGAAGAAAAAGTAACCGCCTTCGTTATGGACAGCGTGAGCGGTAATGAAGTTTATACCACTTCCGCGGGCCTGGAAAGCAATCTGATCGAACTGGCCGGCGGCATCAATGCCACAAAGGGAATGGCTGATTCCAGATGGTTCACAACAAGCGTGGAGACCATTGTTGCCACAAATCCGGACGTTATGATCTTCAACGACTATGGCAATGAGGAAATGCTGCAGGAAAGCCTTGATTTTATCAATAATAACGAAGCGCTGGCCGATGTGCCGGCAGTCGCAAATCAGAATTATATCATTATTCCGCTCGCTTATGCGATGCATGATTTAAGCGCAGTAGAAGCATGTGAGATTTTCGCGGAAGCATTCTACCCGGAACGCTTCCTATAGGCATGAGCCTGTGATCAAACACCATTTTCATACGCATAGCCCAATGAAACGCAATTTACTTAAGGAGACAATATGAAGGGGAAGCATATTCGCAGCGGTCTGCTGTTTCCTGTTTTGACTGCATTTTTGATCTTTTCCATCCTGTATGTGGTATCAATCGGCACTACCCCGATAGACATCAAAACAGTCTATCAGGTCATGGCAGATCAGATCTTTTTCAGTGGAGCACAGACAGCTGCCGGTGCATGGGATAAATCAATCTACCAGATTATCTGGAATATCAGGCTGCCCAGAGTTCTTTTCGGAGTATGCTGCGGCGCCGGCCTTTCTATCTGCGGCGCAGCCATGCAGGCCCTTGTCCTAAACCCTGTCGCAGAACCCTATATTTTAGGCGTATCTTCCGGTGCATCGGCCGGAGCTGCTCTGGCGCTTCTGACACCGCTCCCCTTTTTCAGCGGACAATACCGCACCACTGCCTTTGCCCTGCTTGGTGCACTTCTTGCCTTTTTCTGCGTCTATCGCATGGCAAAAGCCGGTGGCGGCGGTAAAATACAGCCGGTTGCCCTCCTGCTCTCCGGCACAGCCGTAAATGCCGTGATGAGCGCCGTTACCAGCTTTTTAATCTTTATGGCCAAAAGTCCTGAGAGCATTTCTGCTGTCTATAACTGGCAAATGGGAAGCCTTGCCTCCGCCCAGTGGAGCAGTCTCCGGATTCCGGCTCTCGGCACCGCTTTGGGTTGTATCGTCTTTTTCTGCCAGAGCGGCAATTTTAATCTTATCATGATAGGAGACGACGATGCTGCTGCCATGGGACTGCATGTAAAACGCTTTCGTGGTATGATGTTCATCATCTGTGCCCTCATTGTAGCATCTCTTGTCTCTGTCACCGGTATTATTGGATTTGTAGGCCTTATGGTCCCCCATATGGTTCGTCTGCTCGCAGGGACAAGCAGTAACAGAATCATTTTGCCTCTGAGCGCACTGTTCGGCGCTTCTTATCTGATCTGGGCCGATGCCGCTGCGCGCAGCCTGTTTGGCCCTGCCGAACTCCCGCTTGGCATCATTACCGCATTTGTTGGAGCTCCGTTTTTCTTTTATCTGATGATACGAAAGAATCGAGGTGGCGCATGACCACAGCAATAGAATTTCAGAATATACAGACCGGTTATGGAAAAAAAGAAATCCTGCACAACGTGAGCGTGCAGGCAGAGCGGGGAAAAATCACCGGAATTGTCGGACCAAACGGCTCCGGAAAATCGACACTGGTTAAAACACTATTCGGGATAGTACCCTGCAAATCCGGCGCTATTTTTCTGGACGGAAAAAACCTGCAATCGTTCAGCCGAAAGGATGTCGCAAGGAAGTTAGGATATGTCGGACAGGATACCTCTGTGGTTTTTGACTTTTCTGTGGAGGATATTATTGGCATGGCTCTTTACCACCAAAAAAAGACAGATCTCCCATCAAAAGAGCGAATTCGTCTCGCCATGGAAGAACTGAATATCCTGGAATTTTCCGGACGCAGCATTCAGACACTCTCCGGAGGGGAACGAAAGCTGGTTTTTCTGGCCCGTGCTGTAGCACAGGGTGCAGATACTATCATACTGGATGAACCGACCAACCACCTTGATATCTACCACCAGATTTTTCTGTTAAACTATCTGAAGCGAAGCGGTAAGACCATTCTCCTTGTTATTCACGATCTCCGCCTTGCAGCCCACTATTGCGATCACCTTTTCTTGATGCAGGACGGTCGCGTCGCCTCCAGTGGAATCCCCGAGCACGTACTGACTCCAAAAAATGTGAAGCAGGTATTCGGAATCTCCGGAAAAATCAGTTATTTGCCGGATGGTACCAGGGACTTTTGCATGGACTTCCAGTGAAGTCCATGCCGATGTACCCGTAAAACAAAGTTCTGTTTCTTTTCAGAAATATTTTACCATGCACAGCTCACTCTCACACGTCCCATCCTTTAAATGAAATCCGTTTTTCAGCTCGCCCCACACTTCAAATCCGGTACTCTGATACAGCCTGAGCCCTTTTTCATTTGTTTTCAGCAAACTCAGCTCTACCTGCGCAAATCCCATCTCCTTCGCCCTCTCCAAGCATGCCTGCGTGAGAGCTCGTCCAAGCCCAAGTCCCCACCACGGCTGTAGCACCGCAATCCCAAAATCGGCACGATGACGCAGTTTTATACGCTCACTAAATGGACTGATGCTCGCATTTCCGGCAAGTTCTCCCTCCACAAAAGCCGAAATCTGAATACTGTTTTTACTCTCCACACACTGTTCGAGAAAATCTGCTTCTGATTCCAAGGTCTCCGTAATCTCTTCTGGATACCGTCCGACAAACTCTGTCTCCTCCGACATCCTGCGAATATACAAAAGCATCGCCTCGGCATCTTCTCTCCTCGGACTCCGCAAAACGGCAGTCTTCCCATTCTTCATCGTAAATTCCTGCTTTTCATACAGCATAACCACAATCCCCCATTTCTTCTGTCATCTATATTCTAATTCAACTGCAAAACTTTTCCAAAAACTCCAGATGTTTATAAAAAGGGCTACCCCCTCCCCTTTCCGAAGCGGCGGCAGCCCATCCATTCTTATTTGAGATTTTCCGGATTCAGGCAGTCAAGCTCTGGCAGAACAAATCTCCCATCCTTGCGGATCAACACACCGTCAAACCACATCTCTCCGCCTCCAAATTCCGGCATCTGGCAACAGATCAGATCCCAATGCTGTGCGGAATGATTGCCATTCTCATTGCGCTCATACGCATTTCCCGGTGTAAAATGAAAACTTCCTACCATTTTTTCATCGAACAGAATATCACAGATCGGACGTGTCACATATGGATTGCATCCGATTGCAAACTCTCCCACATAGCGGGCACCCTCATCTGTGTCAAAAATTTCGTCCATGCGATCCGGAAGATTGGAATCAGCCTTTATCACCTTTCCATCTTTAAAAGTCAGTGTCACATCCGAATAGACTGCTCCATTATACGGCGACGGGATATTGTAGTGAATGACTCCGTTGACAGAATCCTTCACCGGCGCCGTAGAGACCTCCCCGTCTGGAATATTGCACTGTCCGTGCCACGGATATACGCCAATTCCTTTGATCGAAAAATGAAGATCGGTTCCTGGTCCGATAATATCGACTTTATCGGTACGCTCCATCAGCTTCACAAGCGGCTGCATGGCCCTTTCCATCTTATCGTAGTCCACCAGACATGCCTTAAAATAATAATCCTCAAATTCTGCTGTGGACATGCCTGCAAGCTGTGCCATCGCGCTGTTCGGATAACGCAGTACGGACCATTTTGTGTGGTTACAGCGTTCCGACAGATGCAGCGGTCCCCAGTAATTCCGTTTGTAGACATCTATCTGTGAAATCGGATAATTGTCCCATTCATGAATATTCAGACTTGCACGCACGTCGATATAGGCATCCATATTTTTCATGCGCTCCAGCTGGTAAGACGTTACCGCAGCCATATGCGCATCATTCGCCCCTGCAATCACCGCTCCCATCAGCTGCTCATCAAACTGGTGGACATACGGCTGTCCGCCTGCCACATATGCTTCCTCAATCAGCGCCCGCACCAGCGGCACTGCATCCGGATCACCATGAAGCTCAATCAGTATTTTCTCATCCTTTTGCAAATATACGGCCTTATTGATCAAAAACTGCGCATATCTGCGAATTCTGTTATCTTCCATATTCTATCCTCTCTAAATTTTAAAAAAAGGCCGTCACATTATCTTCCTAATGCGACAGCCCTTCTATGGTGTACTATATCCCTTTCACCTTGCGTGAAGTTCCTATGATACAGTTCACAAATCTACAGCAAATTCTCCGGATTCAGACAATCCAGCTCCGGCAGAACGAAACGGCCATCTTTGCGAATCAGCACATCATCAAAGTATATTTCACCGCCGCCCGCTTCCGGTGTCTGCAGGGAAATCAGATCCCAGTGCTGTGCAGAACGATTGCCATTATCCGCTACATCATATGCATTGCCCGGTGTAAAGTGGAAGCTGCCTGCCATCTTCTCATCGAACAGAATGTCAAGCATCGGAGACGTGATGATCGGATTCACGCCAATCGCAAACTCGCCCACATAACGTGCTCCTTCATCTGTATCAAAGATCAGATTCATCTTATCGGTCAGATTGGAGGTGGCATTTACCACTTTTCCATCCTTAAATTCCAATCTTACGTCACGAAATACTTCTCCGCCGTACGGTGACGGAACGTTGTAATAAATAAATCCGTTCACAGAATCTTTTACCGGTGCGGTCAGGATCTCTCCATCCGGAACATTGTTCTCGCCGGTTGTACCAATTGCCGGAATTCCCTTGATTGAGAACGTCAAATCTGTCTTCGGACCTGTAATACGTACCTTGTCCGTACGTTCCATCAGCTCCACAAGCGGCTGCATGGATCTGCCCATCTTCTCATAATCTACCAGACACGCATTGAAATAGAAGTTCTCATATTCCTCTGTAGACATGCCTGCAAGCTGTGCCATCGCTTCATTCGGATAACGAATTACCGTCCATTTTGTGTGATTGCAGCGCTCGGATAGGTGAATTGGTCCCCAGTATTCCTTGTTATAAATAGCCATCTTATCTTTCGGTACGTCGTTCCACTCGTGGATATTTTTCGACGCACGGATGTCTACATATGCATCCATATCCTGCATACGCTTCAGCTCATACGCTGCGATATTATGCATATGCTCTTCGGATGTTCCTTTTAAGATAGCACCCTCAAGCTCATAATCAAATTTCTGGAAAAAGGGGAAGCCCCCCAAAGCGTAGGCTTCCTCAATCATTGCTTTCGCCAGCGGAGCCGCCTTCGGATCTCCGTGAAGCTCGATTAGAATTTTTTCCCCTTTTTTCAGACCAACGGATTTCTCGATAATAAATCTCGCAAACTTACGGATTCTTGGATCTTCCATTGTTCTTAATCTCCTTTTTTATTCTGCCCAGTGATAATCAAACATCGAGTAGGATTTTGCATTGTCGCATACAATGTCCGTGCTGTGCGGAATCGCAAATTTTACAGCGTACAGCGGAACAAACGGAACATCCTGCATAAACTTGTCGATCATCTGCTTAAAGATTTCCTTACGCGCTTCCGGATCAGACTCTCCGCGGGACTGCTGAACAAGTGCATCCATTTCCGGATCGTTGTAGAAGCTGTAGTTTGAGCTTCCTGCATTCTCAGAATATAAAGCGCCAGCCAGAACCTCATCCAGATCATAGGTCTGTCCTACCCATGAAAGCGGAAGAATCTCAACGCCGCCTGCTCTCATTTCTTCCAGGAACGCAGCACGCTCCATCGGCTCAACGGTTGCATTCAGGCCCATGTTTACAAGTACATTCTGAAGCCATACACCGAGTGTTGCATACGGTTCTGTATTGTAGGATTTTACGGTAACGCTTGCGCCTTCCATACCGCACTCTGCCACGAGTTCTTTTGCCTTATCCAGGTCATAGCTGTAAGCATACTCGGAATCATAATCCGGATTACCGGACATCTCGCTTCCGATGTCGCCCGGATAGCTGATCAGCACGCCCATGCCGTCTGCTGCAACTGCCAGAGCTTCTTCCGGATTAATTGCATATGCAACTGCCAGTCTCATCTTCGGATCAGAGAATGTACCGTCCGGTGTGTACATATAAACACCCTCGTTACGTCCGCTGACATATTCTTCTACTGCGATATTGTCTGAGCTTGTCAGTGTGTTGTATGCGGTTCCGGTAATCGGATTGAACCATACATCCATATCTCCTGTCTGCAGTGCAACAACGGCTGCGTTTGTATCCTGCATCTCATGGAAAACAACTTCTTTGATATCTGCCTCGCCTGCATAGTAATCCGGATTTGCCTCAAAGGTCATGGAAACATCCGGTTTCCAGTCTGTCAGAATATACGGACCGCAGGAAAGTGTCTTATCAACGGTTGTACCGTACTCTGCGCCCCAAAGCTCATTGCCGTGAGCCGGCATGATGGAACCGTACATATCAGTAGCCAGATTGGACAGGAACACAACGTCCGGCCGTGTCAGTTTCATGACAACTGTATAATCATCCACTGCTTCTACGGTATCCAGATCTGCCACTACTACAGAAAATCCAGGCGCTTCTTCTTTCAGCATCTGCATCGTAAACACAACGTCCTCTGCCGTAACCGGTTCTCCGTCGGACCACTTAAGATCCTGTCTTAAATGGAACGTAAGCTCTGTGGATTCCTCATTTACTTCCCAGCTCTCTGCCATTCTCGGCTCATACTCTCCATCACTGTTTTTGTGAATCAGAGTATCAGAAATCTGTGCATATGCGATAGACTCCGGAACACCCGGGGAGTGCAGTCTCTGGATCAGTCCGTCCGGAATTGCCGGATATGCAATGTTGATCGGTCTGTCACCCGCCGCAGATACATTTACCGTCATACTTGTTGCCATCATAGCACACATAAGTGCTGCCGCAACCGCTCTTTTCATTGATGTATTCATATTTTTTCCTCCTTATAAATCTGTTATCACTGCGGCCCTGTCTCATGCAGGACGGAAGTGTAACCTTTTTATTTGTATAAAACGCATGCAACCTCATGAGCGTTCTCTACCTTTTTCAGTGGTACATCGGCCTGCGTACACTGCGGACAACAATGCTTGCAGCGTGATGCAAACCGGCATCCCGGCGCAGGATTGATCGGGTCCGATACCTCGCCGCGGATAATTTCTTTGTTCATTTTTTCGCCAATTACCGGCTGCGGAATGGCGGCCAGAAGTGCTTTCGTATACGGATGCAGGGGATTCCGGAACAGCTCAGCTGCCGGAGCCTTTTCCACGCACTGGCCCAGATACATAACCATGATCTCATCCGACATATGACGCACTACAGACAGGTCATGCGTAATGAACATATACGTAAGTCCCATCTCTTCCTGCATATCCATCAACAAATTGATGATCTGAGCCTGAATTGAAACATCTAGCGCAGATACCGGTTCATCACAGACAATAAATTCCGGATTCAGTGCAAGTGCACGGGCGATTCCGACTCTCTGTCTGCGTCCTCCGTCCATCTCATGCGGATAGGCGTTGATGAAACGCTGATCGAGTCCGACCTTTTCCATGAGATAGGATACGTGATCTACCAGCTCACCTTTCGCTTTATGTACCTTATTGGAAATCAAAGGCTCTGCGATCAGCTGAAATACCGACATACGCGGGTCCAGACTCGAATACGGGTCCTGAAAAATAATCTGCATTTTACTGCGGTAGGCCTTCCGACGGGATGGACTCAGTTTCAGCAAATCCTCTCCTTCAAACCAAATCTCACCGGACGTCGCATTGTTCAGACCGATCATTGTACGGCCAAGCGTTGATTTTCCGCAACCACTCTCCCCTACCACACCGAGTGTCCGGCCTTTTTCAATGGAGAGATTCACACCGTCCACGGCGTGCAGGTATTCTGTTTTGGACAGCTTAAAATATTTTTTCAGATCAACTGTTTTAATCAGCTCTGCCATCGTTCTCTCCTTTCCGCATCAGATTGCATTTAATTTTATGCGTGCCGTTTTCGTACTGATAAATCTCTCCGGATTTGCAGCACTCCATGCATTCCTGACAACGCGGATGGAAACGGCAGCCTTCCGGCAGATTCGCCGGGTCCGGCATCAGCCCGTCGATTGGTTTCAGTCTCCGGCTCTCTCCGCTGAGGCTCGGAATCGCATTGAACAGTCCGATGGTATACGGATGATGCGGCCGGTTGGGATCAAAAATCTCTTCGAGCATACCGTACTCAACGATCTCTCCGGCATACATGACCGCTACCTTGTCACACGTCTGAGCAACCACGCCAAGATCGTGCGTAATCATAATCATAGAAGTGGAAAGCTTCTGTTTCAGCTCATCCATCAGGTTCAAAACCTGTGCCTGAATTGTCACATCGAGCGCCGTCGTCGGTTCGTCCGCAATCAGCAGAAGCGGTTCGCATGCAAGGGCAATCGCAATGACAATTCTCTGCTTCATACCACCTGAAAATTCATGCGGATAATTGATCTTTCTTCTGGCTGGAATTCCTACCAGTTCAAGCAGTTCATCCACACGCGGTTCCAGTTCTTTCTGCGTCTTGTTGCTGTTATGGATGGCAAGTGACTCGTAAATCTGCTCGCCTACTGTCATCAGAGGGTTCAGGGCCGTCATCGGGTCCTGGAAAATCATAGAAATACATGCTCCTCGAATCAGGCGCATCTCTGCCTTATTTTTGGTCAACAGTTCATCTCCACGGTAGCGGATGCTTCCGCTTTTCACTTCACCGGTACGTTCCGGAAGAAGCTGCATGATTGCAAGTGCGGTTGTCGTCTTTCCGGCTCCGGTCTCTCCTACCAGGCCAATCGTTTCTTTTTTATTGATACTGAAGCTCACGCCGTTTACCGCATGCACAACGCCGGCATCCGTATTGTATACTGCTGTGAGGTTCTCTACTTCCAGAATCTTGTCTGTATGTTCTATCGTATGATCCATCTTTATCACCTCAGTCTTTCAGTTTCGGGTCAAGCGCATCCCGAAGCCCATCTCCCATCAGGTTCAGAGCCAGGGCCGTCAGCCCAATTGCGATTCCCGGGAACACAACGATATACGGATACATCGTCATAAACTGCTTTCCTTCGTTGAGCATCGCACCCCATTCCGGTGTCGGCGGCTGAATACCCATGCCAAGGAAGCTGATGCCTGCCGCATTCAGGATCATGGTGCCTACTGCCATAGTTGCCTGCACAATGATCGGTCCGATTGCATTCGGGATTACATGCTTCACAATAATTTTCAGATTCGATGTGCCGCATGCACGCGCTGCCTCGATATAATCCTGTCCCACAACAGAGAGGATCGCTGCACGTACGATACGTACATACTGAGGAATATTTGCAATCATCATAGCCAGCAGTACATTGATCAGACTGTTGCCAAGCGCTGTTACAAGCGAAAGCACCAGAAGCATCAGCGGAATACTCATGATGGTATCCATGATTCGCCCGATCACGGAATCAATTTTTCCGCCGTAAAATCCCGCGACGGAACCGAGAAGGCCCCCGACTGTGATACCGATTGCCACTGCGCCGATACCAACCAGCAGAGAATTTCTCGAACCATGAACGATTCTCGCAAAAATATCACGTCCGAAATTATCTGTACCAAACCAGTGTGCGGCTCCCGGAGCTTGCAAACGGTCCATGATGTTCTGTGTCAGCGCTGAATCATAAGAGACAATCACATCGGCCAGAAGCACGACCAGCATAATCAGAGAAAACACGATCAGCCCGAACACCGCTGTTTTATTTTTCAGAAACCGGCGCCAGATATCGCCAGCCTGACTTTTTTTCTTTATTTTTACCTTTACTGTATTCTCACCCATGTCTTTTCCCTCCGCTACTTTCTTTCATATCTTGATTTGATACGCGGATCAATGTATGCATACAGCACATCCACGATCAACATCAGGATGGCAAAGAACGACGCCAGCATAACTGTCGCTCCCGTAACAATGGGAACATCCTTCGTACGGATTGCTTCAATAATCAGAGAGCCAACACCTGGAAGTGTAAATACCGTCTCAATCGTAACAGTACCGCCCAGCAGTCCGCCAAAGTTAATACCGAGAATCGTTACAACCGGAAGCAACGCGTTGCGCAGCGCATGCTGCATGATAATTTTACTCTCTCTTTGTCCCTTTGCTCTAGCCGTACGGATATAATCCATACGGATCACTTCCAGCATAGAGGTACGCGTCATACGCATCTGGGATGCCAAAAACGGACACGCGGTCGTAATCCACGGCAGTATGTAATGCTTCAGATCTCCGCCTCCAAAGGAAGGCAGCCAGCCAAGATATAAGGAAAACAGCAGAATCAACATCATACCGATCCAGAATCCTGGAAACGAAGCAAGCGCCATCGCAATTGCCGTCGCGGAAAAATCCAAGAAACTGTACTGCTTCACCGCTGATAAAATGCCGACAAGAATACCTATCACGGTTCCAATCAGAATCGCCCCGACTGCCAGCGTAACCGTAACCGGAAGCCTTGCAATAATTTCGCCCATAACCGGACGGCCTGACTTCCAGGAATTACCCATATCGCCATGCACCAGGTCTGCCACGTAATTCACATAACGAACCGGAAGCGGTTTGTTGTACCCAAGTTCTTCATTTTTTGCATCAATCTCTTCCTGTGACGCCCGCTCTCCAAGAATCAGCGTACCGGGATCTCCCGGTGTCAAATCCATGATAAAGTAAACGATAAAAATAACCGCAAGCAGGGTAGGAATGAGTGTCAGAAGTCGTTTTAATATGTATTTTGACATGTTTCATTTCCTCCAGTTTTCTCTTTTCCCAGTATTTGTGGTGCTTTTTTACATTAAACAGGCAAAGTACCCGTTTAAAATAGAAGACGCCGTTTTGAAAAACCGGCGCCCTTGCCGTACATCTATTCTCTTTTTGCTGATTTGTTCTGTGATTATTCTGCCGGAATCACCTGAAGGTCCTTCGTGTAATGATTCAGCAGTTCCACGCCGTCCTCTGTAACCAGAACGAGATCCTCAATTCGTACGCCTATATCATCCGGCAGATACGCTCCCGGCTCAATCGAAAAAATCATCCCAGGCTCGGCAACTAACGGACTAGATGGCGATACGTCTCCTTTTTCGTGTACCTCACGGCCGATAAAATGCCCCAGCCGGTGTGTAAAATTAGGACCATAGCCGGCTTCTGTCAGCACCCGGCGCGCAATCCCGTCGATATCCTTAAGCGGTACCCCCGGTCTGATGGCCGCCTCTGCTGCAAGCTGTGCAGCAAGTACACTTTCATACACATGCCTGTGCGCATTGCTGACTTCTCCGAAAAAGAACGTTCGCGTCATATCGGAGCAATAACTTTCATATGTACATCCGACATCCAGCAGGATGCAGTCTCCAACTTTCAGAACCGTGTCATCCGGCTCATGATGACCGCACGCCGCATTGCCGCCGAACGCCACCGAAGGACTGAATGAAAAATCTTTGCCTCCAAGCTTTCGGTAAATCTCCAGCAGCTGTCCCGCTATCTGCTTTTCCGTCACACCCGGACGAATCAATTCTTTAAACTTGGCCATCGCCTTGTCATTGATCTCAGATGCCCGGCGCATCAGCGCTTTTTCTTCTTCGTCTTTGTGCGCCCTCACCGTATCCAGACAATCTGATGCCGTGCGGTATCCTGACGCTGCGTTCAAATCCATCAGGCGCAGTAAAAATCTCGCCCTCATACCTCCATCCACGCCCAGCACTTTGTCGTGCTCTACGCAGGAAGCAAGCAATTCTGCGCCGTCTTGTCCATCTTCGTACCAGAGAATCTCAATACCTGAAACTTCACTGAGTGTAAAAAGACGGTTCGCAATCAGCCGATGACTCCCGCTCTCGTTCAGATACAGGGCCCAGAACCGCTCAATCGGCTCCTCATAATGTCCGGCCAGATAACAAATGGAATGCGGATTGGTGATCACGAGCTGCCCAATCCCTTCTTTCTTCATCTCTGCCAGAACTCTTTGCAGTCTTTCACTATTCATTTCTGTCGCTTCCTTTTTATTGAATCTTTCGGATTAGCATACTATAATTTCTGTTTTTTTTCAAGTACAAATTCTTCCATCCTACAATTTGTCTCATAATTCCTGAAAAATTCTGCCAAACTTTTGAGCGTTTTCAACAATACCTCAATTTCATCCTCCCGCAAACTTTTTATCACCGCTTCCGTCATCTTATGATGATATTCCTGGTGATGCAAAAACGCCCTTTCACCCTTTTGCGTCAGACGAATATTAACAACTCTGCGGTCACGGTCGCTGCGCTCCCTCATCACATAGTTTTTCTTTACCAGACTGTCCATCGCAGTTGTCAGAGAACCGACTGTGATATCCAACTTTTTGGCGATCGACGACATGCGGTTGCCAGCCCCCATGCCGACGGCTTCTATGATATGCATATCATTGTTGCTGATATCTTTAAATTCTTGTGTAATGATGGCCTCCCCTTCTTTTTTCCAGATTTCATTAAAAAGATTTACAAGAACATCATTGATTACTTCATATGTCTGCAAGGTCCGTCTCTCCCTCTTTTGTCTTTACTGACAGTATAACCACTCCGGGCTTCCAGAATCAATCTTTTCTTTTCCATAATACACAGATTTTTCTGCACTTTGCCTGTTACATTGCCCGAAAACGCTCATACCTGCGTGCTGTGAGCGTTTCCTTATCCACCGATTCGTACCGATCTAAGAATTCATCCATCCTGTATTCCAGCTCCCGGGTCAGCTCTTTGAAATTATTTATCGTTAAAACCTCCGGTTCCGGAATGATTTTCTCAATGATTCCCAGCTTTTTCAGATCACCTGACGTCAGCTTCATAATGCCGGCAGCCTCTCTGGCACGTTTGCTGTCTTTCCACAAAATCGCTGCAAATCCTTCCGGTGACAAAATTGAATATACTGCATTCTCAAGCATCCAAACCTCATCGGCCACTGCCATGGCAAGCGCGCCGCCGCTTCCGCCCTCCCCGATCACAACCGAAAGAACCGGAACCTTCAGATCTGACATTTCAAACAGATTTCTCGCAATCGCCTCTCCCTGCCCGCGTTCCTCTGCCTCAAGACCGCAGAAAGCGCCCGGCGTATCTACAAAACAAAAAACGGGACGATTAAATTTCTCTGCCTGTTTCATCAGACGCAGTGCCTTGCGGTACCCCTCCGGGGAGGGCATGCCGAAGTTTCTCTTAACGTTTTCTTTTACGTCCCTTCCTTTTGCCTGCGCAATCACAGTAACCGGGCGTCCGTGGAATTTTGCAATGCCTCCGATAACCGCTGTGTCATCCTTATAATATCGGTCCCCATGCAGCTCAACAAAATCCGTAAACAAATCGTCGATATAATCGCGTCCGACTGGACGGTCCTTTTGTCTTGAGATCTGCACACGTTCCCATGCATCTATTTCCTTTACACTATACGCTGCCCTTTCTGCCTCATCCTTCTCACAGCCCTGTCGTTCACTCGGCTCATGAAGCTTTAAAAGGCCAGACAGCACCTCCCGTTCCTCCTCACGCCCGACAATCGCGTCCAGGAAACCGTGTTCCAGCAAAAACTCGGAACGCTGAAAGCCTTTCGGCAGCTTCTGTCCGATCGTCTGCTCGATCACACGCGGCCCTGCAAAACCGATCAGTGCATTTGGCTCCGCGAGAATGACATCCCCAAGCATGGCAAAGCTTGCCGTCACGCCGCCGGTTGTCGGATCTGTAAGAACAGATATAAAAAGCAGTCCCGCTTCACTGTGACGCTTCAGGGCTGCACTTGTTTTCACCATTTGCATCAGGGAAACAATTCCCTCCTGCATTCTCGCCCCGCCGGAACAGGCAAACAAAATGACCGGTAGCCTTTTTTCAACGGCTCTCTCGACGGCTCTCGTAATTTTTTCGCCGACCACTCTTCCCATACTGGCCATCAGGAAACGTCCGTCACAGACACCAATCACGGCTCTGCTTCCACAAATCTTTGCTTCTCCCGTAATTACTGCCTCATCCAGCCCCGTCTTCTCCCGCAGGGTATCCAGTTTTTCCTCATAGCCTTTATAATGCAACGGATTTCCGGAAGCAATGCCCTTATCCCACTCCTCAAAACTTCCTGCATCCACAATCATCTCAATTCTGCGATACGCGTCCATTCGAAAATATCCGTGACATTTCGGACAGATGTAGTGCCAGTTTTTGACTTCCTCCGAAAAAATCGCCGCCTTACAGATATTGCATTTCTTCAGCAGCCCATCCGGCACCTCCGGTTTCTGATTCGCTGTCCCGTGACCGGATGTGGATTTCTGCGGTTCATAACATGTTTTTTTAAACATTCCCTTTAATTTCATACGCTGTCTTCCTCTTGCCCGAGCATTTCAATAAATCCGATATCAAAATTTCCCTGCCGATATCTCTCATTTCCTGTAATCTCATATAAGTAATCAATATTCGTATCAATTCCCTCTATAATCGTTTCGCCAAGCGCACTGCGCAGCTTGGCAACCGCTTCTTCCCGCGTATCGGCATGCACGATCAGTTTGGCAATCATCGGATCGTAATACGGAGGCACCGTATAACCGCTGTATATGGCAGCGTCAATCCGGATTCCCTGCCCTCCCGGAAGATATAGATCCGTAATGGTTCCGGGACACGGCCGAAATTTCTGTTTCGGATTTTCCGCGTTAATTCTGCACTCGATTGCGTGTCCTTTCAGCCTGATATCCTGCTGACCATACGGCAGCTCCAGGCCCGATGCAATCCGAATCTGTTCTTTAATCAGATCCAATCCCGTCACCCACTCAGTCACCGGATGCTCGACCTGAATCCTGGTGTTCATCTCCATAAAATAAAAGCTTCCGTCATTTTCCAGCAAAAATTCAATAGTTCCGGCTCCTGTATATCCGACCGCCTTTGCCGCCTTCACAGCCGCTTCCCCCATGTGAGAACGCAGCTCCCCGGATATTGCCACAGATGGCGATTCCTCGATCATCTTCTGGTGGTTTCTCTGAATGGAACAGTCGCGTTCTCCAAGGTGCACCACATTTCCGTACGTATCTGCAAGAATCTGAAACTCAATATGTCTCGGATGCTCCACAAAATGCTCCAGATACATCGTGTCATCTCCAAAAGACGCCCTGGCTTCTTTTTGCGCGGTCAGAAAACAGCTCTCAAATTCTTCCCGTTCAAACGCCACGCGCATGCCTTTCCCACCGCCGCCCAGCGCTGCCTTTATGATCACCGGATATCCGATTTCATCCGCACGGACAGCCGCCTCCTTCGCATCATAAACCTCCTGGCTTCCCGGAATTACCGGAACGCCTGCCTGTATCATCGTCCTTCTTGCCTCAGCCTTCTGCCCCATCTTCTGCATCACTTCCGCACGCGGACCGATAAACACAATGCCGCATGTCTCACAAAGCTGTGCAAATCTGTAATTTTCTGACAAGAAACCAAACCCCGGATGAACCGCGTCAGCTCCGGTTATCATCGTGGCGCTGATGATACGCTCCATGCTCAGATAGCTCTCGGACGCCGGAGCCGGACCGATGCACACTGCCTCGTCCGCAAGCTGTGTATGAAGTGCCTCTTTGTCCGCTTCCGAATACACCGCGACAGTCTGAATCCCCATCTCACGACACGCCCGGATAATCCGCACCGCAATTTCCCCCCGGTTCGCAACCAATACCTTTTTTACCATACCATCACCTAACCGATCATAAACGTCAATTCTGCACTCACTACCGTCTTCCCGTCCACACTGGCCACAGCCTCGCCAATCCCGACCGGCCCTTTTTGCTTTATTATTCTCGTTTCGAGTCTCACCTTATCCCCAGGCCTGATTTTTCCCCTGAATTTGCATTTCTGAATCCCGCCAAAATACGCAATTTTCCCCTTGTTTTCTTCCTGGCTCAAAATTGCAACCGCACCGACCTGCGCCAGCGCTTCTACAGTAAGTACGCCTGGCATCACCGGCTCCTGCGGAAAATGCCCGGCAAAAAAATCCTCTCTATACGTCACACATTTATAACCGACTGCATATTTTCCAGCCTGATAATCTTCTATATAATCCACCAGTAAAAACGGATGTCTGTGCGGAATAATCTCTTTGATCTGGTTAACGTCCAAATGATTCATACTTTCCTCCTGCATTTAACGAATCCGAAACAACGGCTGCCCGTATTCCACTGCTTCCCCGTTCTTCACAAATACCTGCTCGACCACACCGTCACAATCACTCTCAATTTCATTCATCAGCTTCATCGCCTCGATAATTGCCAGTACCTGACCCTTTTTCACACGATCCCCCACTGCCACAAACGCTTCCGCTTCCTCTGACGGCGCCGCATAAAAAGTCCCGACAAGCGGAGACACGATCATCCTTCCCTCACCCTGCATTCCAGACGCTTCCGCTTTCTCCTGATCGTCCCACGTCTGCTGCTCTAATTCTGCACCGGCAGTTGCTGTATCAGGGACACGGTCAACCTCTGTTGCACCGGCCTTGGTTCCCGCCTTGCCCATCCGAATCCGAACACCTCTCTCTTCATATCTAAATTCTGTAAGCGCTGACTTCGACACTGCATCAATCAGCCGCAATAACTGCTCCAAGTCCATACCATATCTCCCTGTTCTCCATATTTTTTACAGCCAGATCCGAACCCTAATCTCAAAACTATCTATAATTAACTCCTTTGCACGGTTGCTCAATCCCCTTGATACTTTTTTATAAGAACGGCTGCATTATGCCCCCCAAAACCAAGTGAATTGCTGAGCGCACATCGCACTTCTTTATGAAGCGGAGCACCCACGGTATAATTCAGATCACACGCTTCGTCAACCTGCGCCGTACCTGCGGTCTGGTGAATAAAGCTGTCCTGCATACTCTTTACACACGTAATGAATTCTACGCCGCCCGCTGCCCCGAGCAGATGACCGATCAACGACTTTGTTGAATTAACCGCCACTTTTTCGGCCGCCTCGCCAAGCGCAAGCCTGATTGCCCGCGTCTCGTACAGATCATTGTGATGTGTACTTGTGCCGTGTGCATTGATATAATCCATTTCTTCCGGAGCCACATTTGCCTCATGCATGGCAAGCAGCATGGCTCTGGCCGCAGCTTCTCCGTCTTCTGCTGGAGAAGTAATATGGTACGCATCACACGTTGCTCCGTAGCCTGCCACCTCCGCATAAATCCTCGCGCCTCTTTGTTTTGCATGTCCAAGCTCCTCGAGCACCACCACACCGGCTCCTTCCCCCATAACAAAACCATTCCTGTCTTTATCAAACGGAATGGAAGCACGCAGCCGGTCCGTACTCGTCGTAAGCGCTGTCAGGCTCGCAAAGCCTGCAACGGAGGTCGGACAGATCGCACTCTCTGTTCCCCCTGCAAACATCACATCCGCATCCCCGCACTGAATCGCGCGCATTGCATCTCCGATTGCATGAGTTCCCGTCGCACATGCAGTTGTCACACTCGTACATTTTCCTTTGCAGCCGATCTGAATTGCAATATTGCCTGCTGCCATATTCGAAATCATAAGCGGCACCATAAGCGGCGCCACCCTCGCAGGTCCCTTCTCCAAAAGTCTGTTATATTCCCGTTCTACCGTTTGCAGGCTTCCGATTCCGGAACCCACAATCACCCCCACGCGATACACATCTTCCTGATTCAGATCAAGCCCGGCATCTGCCATTGCCTCTTTGGCCGCCGCCACCGCATACTGTGCAAACGGCTCCATTCGTCTGGCTGCCTTCGCATCCATACAATCCCCTGCCGTAAAGTTTTTCACTTCTGCTGCAAGCTTTACTTTATACGCAGATGTATCAAATTTTGTAATTGGCCCGATTCCGACCTTTCCCTCTTTCACAGATGCCCAGAATTGCTGCACATCATTTCCGATTGGCGTAACAGCGCCAAGGCCTGTCACTACGACTCTCCTCTTCATCTTTCCCTCCTACATGACCATACCGCCGTCTACCTGAAATACCTGGCCTGTAATATAGCCGGCCTCTTCCGAAGCCAAAAATGCGGCCATAGCCGCAATCTCCTCCGGCTTTCCAAATCTTCCAAGCGGAATCTGACGGACCGCCGCTTCCTTTACTGCATCGGAAAGCGCTCCTGTCATATCAGTCTCAATAAATCCCGGCGCGATTGCATTGACCGTAACGCCACGGGAAGCCAGCTCTCTTGCCGCCGACTTCGTCATGCCAATCACTCCGGCTTTGGAAGCCGCGTAATTTACCTGTCCGGCATTCCCGGCCACACCGGACACAGAAGCCAGATTGATGATCCGCCCCCCTCGCTGTCTGATCATCTGCCTTGCCGCAAAACGCAGACAGTGAAACGTTCCCTTTAAATTTACTTCAATCACCCGGTCAAAATCTTCCTCCGTCATCCGCGCCAACAGACCGTCTCTTGTAATTCCAGCATTATTCACAAGAATATCGATTCTTCCGTATGTCTCAATCACACCCTGAAAAAATGTCTCACAGGCAGCATAATCCGAAACGTTGCACTGCACTGCCTGCGCGCGGCCGCCTGCTGCCTCAATCTCTGCCTGCACCGCCTGCGCTTTTTCCGCAGACCCATTATAATTCAGAACCACCGTCGCTCCGGCACTGGCCAATCTGCACGCAATTGCTCTTCCAATCCCTCTCGACGCCCCTGTAACAACTGCAATCTTTTCCTCCGTCATCTTCACTCTCCTCCTGTTCTCCTGTGGTTTTCACATATCCTGCAACTGCGACAAAACGCTCTCCAAATCCTCCACGGTCTGAATAGAAAAACATCTCACGCCCCTGTCAATTTTTTTCACAAAACCACTCAATGTTTTTCCGGGTCCGATCTCTACAAATGTTTTGACTCCGGATGCAATCATGTGGCGAATGCTCTGCTCCCATCGAACGGGTGATGCCACCTGCTGTGCAAGCAACGTCTTTGTCTGCCCAATCTCCGTCACAGTCTCTGCTGTTACATTCGTCACATAGGGAATTTCAAGATTTCTCCACCGAACATGATCGAGTTCTTTTTGGAGCGCTTCGCCCGCCCCACACAGCATCGGCGAGTGAAACGGCCCGCTGACGTTAAGCGCAAGCACTCGCCTCGCTCCTGCCTCCAGAAGCGCCGCTTTTGCCTGCTCTACTGCAAATGTCCGCCCGGTAATGACAATCTGGCCGGGACAATTATAATTGGCAATCGTCACACCGCTGATTCCAGACAGTACTGCTTCAATTTTTTCCGTCTCCATCCCCAGTACGGCCGCCATAGCACCTTCCCCCCGTGGAACAGCCTGCTGCATCAAAATTCCCCGCACGCGTGTCGTCCGGATCGCGTCCTCATCGCTCATCCCTCCGGCTACTGCAATCGCAGCATACTCGCCAAGGCTCAGCCCAGCCGTAATATCTGCCCTCAGTCCTTTCTCCATGGCTGTGCGTGCCATCGCAAGGCTGGCTGTTACCAGCGCCGCCTGTGTATATTCCGTCTGGTCGAGTTTCTCATTCGGTTCAAAACAGAGCGCCCTCATATCGAATCCCAAAGCCTCTGACGCCTGGTCAAACATCACTTTCGCTGTTTTGCTCTGCTCATAAAAGTCTTTTCCCATGCCGCATTTCTGTGAACCCTGTCCCGGGAAAAGAAACGCTGTTTTACTCATAGAATCCGGCTCCCCCGATCAGTGCGTCCGTCTCTTTTACGAGTTTTTCGATCAGTTCCTGACAGGAAAGCTCTTCTTTGATCATTCCTGCGATCTGTCCTGCCATTACGCTTCCATTTACCGTATCTCCTTCGACAACTGCCTTTCGAAGTCCGCCCAGTGTCAGAAGCTCAAGCTCCTCAAAAGAGGTTCCCTCTTTCTCCATACGGAGGTATTCTTTGGTCATCTGGTTGCGCAGTGCCCGTACTGGATGGCCTGTTGTGCGGCCTGTCACACAGGAATCAATATCCTTGGCTTTCAAAATCCGCTGTTTATAGTTTTCATGAACCTGCGCTTCCTTTGTCACGACAAAATGAGTGCCGATCTGTACCCCTTTTGCGCCGAGCATAAAAGCGGCTGCCACACCGCGGCCGTCTGCAATTCCACCTGCGGCGATCACCGGTATCTGGACGGCATCTGCAACCTGAGGCACAAGTACCATCGTCGTATTCTCGCCAATATGTCCCCCTGACTCACTTCCTTCTGCCACAACGGCATCCGCTCCCGTGCGTTCCATCCTTCTTGCAAGCGCCACAGACGCCACAACCGGAATAACCTTTACACCGGCAGCCTTCCACATTTCCATATATTTTTCAGGGCTTCCCGCTCCTGTTGTTACGACCTTTACGCCTTCTTCCACAATCACCTTTGCGACCTCGTCCGCATACGGACTCATCAGCATGATGTTAACGCCAAACGGCTTCTCCGTCTTTTTCCTGGCTTCCCTGATCTGCTGGCGCACCCAGTCTGCCGGAGCGCTCGCAGCGCCGATCAGTCCCAATCCGCCTGCCTCTGACACACCTGCTGCCAGATGATGCTCTGCTACCCAGGCCATACCTCCCTGGATAATCGGATACTGTATGCCAAGCAATTCTGTAATCTCTGTCCTCATAACGCGTCTCTCCTTTTACCGGTTTAAATACTCCAGAACTGCTCCAACCGTTGTGAGCTGCTCCAAATCCTCTGTCGGAATCTCTTTCTCGTATTTTTCTTCCAGCGCCATAACCATCTCGAACAGATCGAGGGAATCTGCCCCCAGATCCTCTTTAAAAGAAGTCTCTTCTGTGATTTTCTCTGCATCTACATTCAGACTCTCTGCAATAATCTCTCTTAATTCTTCAAACATAATCTTATTCTCCTTTTCATTCATACAAAGTTCATAAATATTCTTTTTATTGTAATCCGGCAATTCCGGTAATTACCTTTTATCAGCCCCAGGTTACTACAGACGCCCCCCAGGATAGGCCAGCCCCGAATCCTGCAAGCACAAGACGCTGCCCCTTTTTCAGCTTCCCGCTTTTCTTCAGCTCATCCAGCAAAATCGGAATGCTTGCAGAAGAAGTATTTCCATATCTGGAAAGATTCATCGGAAATTTTTCCAGTGACTCCCCAAGCCGCTTCGCCACTGACTCTACAATCCTCTGATTCGCCTGGTGCAGAATATAATATGTAATCTCAGCTCTGGAAAGCTCCGCTTTTTCCAGTACCTCTTCTATGACCTCCGGCACCCTCTTTACTGCAAATTGAAACACAGCTCTTCCATTCATACGCAGATGGGTCATTTCTGTTCTTTCCTGCCAGCGGCTCTGATGGTGTGTCTCACACGTCAGCGCATCCCCCAGTCTCCCATCCGAATGCAAAACTGACGCCCCTCGCGGTCCATCCTGGACACAGATCACAGCAGCCCCGGCTCCGTCGCCAAACAAAATACACGTGCTGCGGTCCTGCCAGTCGACCAAATGCGACAGGCTTTCCGCGCCAATCACAAGCGCACAGTGGCAAAGACCGGATTCCAGATACGAACAGACCGTATTATAGGCAAACAAAAAGCCGGTACATGCTGCATTCAGATCAAAACAAAACGCATGCACGGCGCCTATTGCTCTTTGGACCTCACACGCCGTACATGGAAAGATCACATTCGAGGAACTCGTTGCCACAACAATCAGGTCAATCTCCTCTGGCAAAATCCCTGCATCCAAAATAGCTGCCTCTGCCGCCTGCGATGCCATAAACACAGTTGTCTCTGTCTCTGTAATATGCCGCGCCTCGACTCCGGTCCGCTCCCGTATCCACGTATCACTTGTTTCTACCATTTGTGAGAGCGCCTCATTCGTGAGAATGTTCGGTGGAACGTACGAACCCGTTCCCTTTATTACTCCAGTCATTGTTCTTCACCATCTGCCCTTTATTTATTTTATTCTATTTTATTTTAAATATATTTGATTTTAAAATATTTTGATTTTAAAAGTATATCACAAAAAAACAGGCTGTCAACACTTTTTTCAAAGCGGACAGCCTGTATCATCCAATAAGTCCTGCATTGCAGCGCTTATTTCTCTTTCCTATTCAAATGTCACCCGGCCCCACACGCTCGGATTTTTATCGCTTTCTGCCGATCCGGACCAGCTGATCTGTACGCTGGCCTGCGTATTCGGGAAAGGATAGTCATTGTCAGTCATACAAAAATCAAAATTAACTGTATCGCCTGCTGTCGGTACATAGGCTTCAATGTAGTCATTGGAAAAATTGGCCCACGGAATTACAGCCTCAAAAATGAAACCTTCATCAGTTATTGTGTAAGTTCTCTCATACCCCTGCAGGACCTTATCGCTCCCCTCCATCCCCTGGGTGCTGAAACGCGCAAGGTTTTCCCGCTCGATCATAGAACGGTCAATCGCTGTATACCAGTTTGTCTTATCCATCATCAGGTATACCAGAAAATCATTTGTCTCATAAGCGGTACGATCCGGGTCTGCATCCGGATTGGTGGAAATGTAAAGTTTGAAGTTATCCTCCATATTATGTGCAAGCTGCCCGACTGCGCCAAACGGCGTTGCCTCTTTTGCATCTACAGCCAGATACAGATTTTCTTCATCCCACATCAGATAAACGCTACTGCTTACATCCGTCTCGCCAAGCCAGTGCTCTGCATCCCGGATCACCTGTGATTCGTCTTTAATCTCGATAGGCGAGGACAGATCCCACTCACTTAAATCTCCGTCAATCGTAACGGCTCCCTGTGCCTGATGTGCAACAGCCGTACTCTCTCCGGCCAGTGCCGTGCAGGAAAACATCCCAAGGCAAAGTGTCGCAGCTCCTGGTATTAGTAATGTTTTTCTTACTTTATTCTTCATGTTTGTATACATTCCTTTCCTGTGATAAAACAAAAGTATGCCTCATACACTCTTGTAATATAAAATTCCTGATATGAAAAACCGGGCGCTGCTGTTTTGGCAGCGCCCTTGAAAATAGTAGAAGAAATATTTTCAGTTTTCAGATTATTCGACAACGATTGTCTCGCTCATATCGCCAACGCTGATGGTATGCTCGCCAGCTTCCAGTGTCAGCTCTACGCTGATGACACGGAACTGTCCTTCATCCAGAGCTACGAATTTCTCTGCTGCAACGTTTTCGCCATCCATTACCTGAACGGTCATATGTCCGTCGCCGCCGTTGTTCTTTGCTACGAAGGAAACCTTGAACGGAACGCCTGCCTGCTGAGTTGCAGTTACTGCTACTGTCTGCATCTGAGTTCCCCATCTGGTCTCAACCTCAACCTCTTCCGTTGTGCGCGGTACTGTTAACAGACTCAGCTCGATCGCTGCCGGGTTGCTGTAGCTCATACCATAGTCGGTTGTCCAAAGAACGTCTCCAAGGTTATTTGCCATTTCGATGTTTGGATTTTCCTTAGCCAGCATTGCCATGTACAGACGTGTCTCATCGTCTACGCCGATATCATTCTGCAGCTCGCCCCAGGAAAGATAGTAATCATCCTCATAATAGGCTCCCTCAAATACGGTACTTCCTGCCGGTTCTTTCTCACCGAACAACATCGCTGCCGTAATGGACGGTGTTGTATAGCGATAGAAGCTTCCTACGTTCGAACCGTGATCCGGTGTGTTGCTATAGGTCTGCATCAAAAGTGCGTCAGATACCTCTACCTGCTCCAGCGTCGGCTCCGTAAGGCCGCTCCGCCCTTCTGTTCCTTCGCTGATCAGAACAACTGGCTTGCCTGCTGCCTGCGCATCCTCAATCATATAATAATAAGCATCGTCAAATGTTGTTACATGGAACAGACACACGTCTGCTGCCTCCATCGTATCAACTACTTCGCCATATGCGCCAATTGCTGTCCTGTCGCTTGCCTTCAGATCTTCTGTTGTTCCATCTACGTATACCTTTGTACCTGCTGCCAGCGGAAGAATGCTGTTCTCATTTTTCAGAAGGATCGTAGATTCAACCATCAGCTGTTCTTCCATCTCAGCAAGTTCACTGCGGCGTGCACGGTTGATATCGTCATTGCTCATTACTGCAAACGGCTCTGCCTGATATTCCTCAGAACCAAGCAGTGCAACTGCGTCTTCCCAGTCTGAATACGGATCTTCAAAGATACCAAGATCAAACTTGTTGCGCAGAACGCGTGCCACATGCTCGTCAAAGTCTTCACTTGTAACAAGACCCTGCTCTACTGCTTCAATAATCAGATCCGGATAAGCACGGCAGAAGATTTCTTCCTGATGCTCGCTCAGATCATCGCCAAGAATTGCACTGTAACAGCTGAACATATCAACGCCTGCATTCAGAATCATTGCATAGCGCTCAGTTGCGTTCAACGTAGAGATGTCGATACCATCGGAGGTAACGCCTGTGTTGCTCATAATCCATGTGATATCCAGCGGCCAGTCAAGACAGACAACGCCTTCATAGCCCAGATCCTCACGAAGGATGTCATACGTATCTTTGTCCATGTAACCCTGAACGCCCGGAGTAATACCTTCATTGTTGTTCGTCATGATGTAGTCTGTACCTGCATCAACAACTGCCTTCCATCCTACCATCCAGCTGTCCAGAAGGTTTGCCGGAGATTTTGCTTTTACATATGCATTACGTCCGCCACGGGCAATGAAGTGTTTGGAATGAGCACTCCAGCCATTGTCCTGGTAAGCATTTGTCTCGATCGCGGACATCTTTGCGATGTACTGCGGATCATCTCCGTAGAAGCTGCCGATCTCATTTCCATAGCCATGGAATACCTGATGGTAACCAAGTGCTGCGGATTCTTTGGAATACTCTGATACAAGATTGTACAGAAGTTCTTCATCATGAGCCACACCAAATGCATAATGAGGCATATCGATCATGCCGCCCCATGTATTGTAGGAACGGTCACCGGAAAATACAACCGGAATACCAAGGCGGTTCTCCTCTGCAATGCCCTGGATTGCATTAAATGTATCCAGCTGATCTTTCGGATTTCCTGTAAATGCTGCGATATAGGTCGTAACATTCGTTCCTTTGATCTGGTAAGCCATCGGTACGATATTCGTTCCGTTTACGTTTACAAGAGACTCTGTAGAATAAAGACATGCTTCCGGATCATCTACATAAGGTGTTCCGGTAGCAGATACATTACCGCGGTCCTCTATGTCGTTGCTCAGATTGCTGACCGTGCTTCCGTTGCTTCCGAATACACAGGAGAAAATCAGTGTGCCTGCTTTTTCCTGATCGGTCATCTGAGACAGAAGATCCTGAACACGTGCTTCCTGATCCTGACGCCAATCTTCATAAACATCCAGCTCACCGTCTTTATCCAGATCACGGAAATACAGGCCATCCGCTTCTATAAAACCTTCCGCACTTTTGTTGCTCAGGCGAACCTGCTCACCGTTTGCCTCAATATAATAAAAACCTGAGGAGCTTTCTTTGATCACCGAATCGTTCTCTGCTGCCAAAGCCGGAACACACATCGCATTCGCAGCCACTGCCATCGCAAGCGCTAATGGAAATTTCTTCATAAGATTACCACCTTTTTCTTTTCTATGAATTGTTTTTACTGGTTCTATCTTTTTGAAAACTTCGCGCAAAGTTTCAATGACGTTGCCCCTGCCGACCGGCAAATTCACCCGGCCAACGGAAGTAACGTCATCATAGCACACCATTTTTTTACATTCAATTTGATTGTCATCAGTGGTTCTTAATTGTCACGAATGGCAGCACTTTCCAGAAAATTCTATTGCTCCAAGGATGCCCGCTGCAGGCTGTTAAATTTCTCCATACACGCATCTACCGTAGCCCCATGGAGCAGATCACGCACGATCAGACACGTGTTGCCCCACTGCTCCACTTTCATTCCTGCATTTGTGGCAAGCACATAAACATTTTCTTGAATTTTATCGTTCAATGGCTTCAATGCTGGAATGCATTCCACCTCAACATTCCTGGAAGGAGAGATTACTTTGTTCGTCTCTGCATAAACCTGAAGCGCTTCATCTGAGAGAATCACCTCCAGCGTACGCATTGCGTCTTCTGCATGCTCAGCCTCTGAACTGATTGCCAGTCCTGTCATAGATACAACCGGCATCTGCCCGCGGCTACTCGGCAATCCGATCACCTGCAGATTGAAATCCGGAGCTCCATAAGCCGTTTCCGCATTGGCTGCCCCCCAGTAGGCCATGACGATCGGAGTTTTCTGCGCCAGAAAATCTGCCCCTTCTCCCTCAATCGCCTCACTGACTGCTGCCTTCTTCGCATCAATATACCCCTCGTCGATCAATTTCTGAAGAAATTCAAAACCGGGGCGCATATAGTCGCTGTACTTTCGCTCCCCGCGGTTCAGCGCCTCTATCTCCGCCTCTGTGTTTCCCCCATTGTACAAATCCGCATACGCCTGGGCAAAAACAAAGGTTTCCAGCCACCAGCGGTTCGCACCGATCGGCGTATCAATTCCGTTTTCCTGAAACACCTTACAGCATTCCAGCAGATCCTCCGGAGTCTCCGGCAGCTTCAGGTCATACTGTTCAAACATATCCTGATTCACAAATAACCCATATGCAACAACCTCCTGCGGAATCGCAACCAACCTGCCATTTACGGTATTTGCCGTTTTCACGACCTCTCTTAAATTCTCTGCACTGTCAAGGCAGGACAGATCCAGCAGCTTTTCCTCTTCCCCAAGGGCCTGAATCACGTCAGGATTCAGCAGATAAATATCATCCATATTGTTGCGGGCCCGCTCAAGCGCCACGTCATCGTACGTTTTTTCCTGATAGTTTTCCGCCGTATAGGTTATATACGCAAGATTAACCCCCAGCTTCTCCTCTGCCATGGCTACGGTTTGGTCAAACGCACTTCTCGCGACATTTTCAGCATTTGGTTTTATCTTTTCCATGGGGCTGAATAAATTTACTGTCTTTTTATTTCCAACCTCTGTCACAATCAGATTTTCCCCTGTTTGTCTGTCCTGCCCACACGCTGTTACGCCAAATACCGCCATTGCTGCCAGCAGCGCTACCTGAACGAATCTGCTGCTCTTATATTTTTTTCTTACCATTCCTATTTTTGAGCCCTTTCCTCTCCTATACAATTCCAATATCTGTAAAGGCGTTTATGCAAGATAGAATACCATTCTATCTTTCTCTATCGATACGCTCTGATCACCGCCTTTAACAGCTCGATATCAAGAGGCTTTGCCACATGGGCGTTCATCCCCGCATCCAGCGCCGCCTTTTCATCTTCTGCAAAAGCATTTGCCGTCATCGCAATAATCGGTATCTCTTTTGCACGGCTGCAATCCAGCGCCCGGATTGCCTTTGTGGCCTCATAACCGTTCATTACCGGCATCTGCACATCCATCAGGATTGCATCAAACTCAGCTGGATCAGCATTTTGGAAACGTTCCACTGCCCTCTGTCCATTTTCCACAATTTCACAGCTGGCGCCTTCCATATCCAGAAGCTCTGTCAGAATTTCCGCATTGATCTCGTTATCCTCCGCCGCAAGAAAATGCAGCCCTTCCAGACTGTTGTCCTGTACACTGTATTCTTTTTCCGCATCTCCCATCTGCAGCTCCTGAATTTTGTCCTTCAGTGCAGAGACAAAAAACGGTTTGGTCAAAATACCTGTATTCTTGATCTGAAGAACGGATTCTACGCCGTTGGCATCAAAATCGGTCAGAAAAATCAGTGGCACACGATCAGGTAGTGTCTCCCGTACAGCCTTCGCCGCGGCTTCCCCTACTTTTCTGGCACCCTCATCTCTTTCCGCCCCCTGCGGACACCAATCCATGAGAATCACATGATAATTCTTTTCTGCTCTCATCCCATCCCGTATCACCTGTATGGCTTCTTCTTCGTCATCTGCCGTATCCACCAGAATTTCAGCTTCTTCCATCAGTAGCCGGATATTCTTGCAAGCCTGCTCATCCCGATTCACAACCAGAATCCGGCTAATTCCGTTTTCCTTCCAGAAGCGCTTGTCAGCCTGGTCTTCCGGGATACGGAATTCCAGTTCAACCCGAAACAGACTGCCCTTATTTACTTCACTGAAAACCTCGATTGTGCCGCCCATAAGCTCGACAATATTCTTCGTGATTGCCATGCCAAGCCCCGTACCTTGCACCTTGTTGGTTGTACTGTTTTCCGCCCTTGTAAATGCATCAAAAATGGTAGTCAGGTATTCCGGCGTCATTCCATAGCCATCATCCTGCACCTCAATCCGGATATGCTCATACTGACCTGACCGTTGTTTCAATCCGATGATACGGAACCAGATGTTTCCGCCATCCGGCGTATATTTCACCGCATTAGAAAGAAGATTGATCAGAACCTGATTGACCCGCATCTCGTCTCCGATCAGATATTCATGCTTGATATCCCGGACCTCGACGTAAAAATTCTGATGCTTTGCTTTCGCCATTGGCTGAATAATCGCATCCACCGACGATACCAGATCATTCAGGGTAAATCTCTCATAAGCAAGCACAACCTTCCCGCTTTCAATTTTAGATACATCGAGAACATCATTTATCAGACTGAGCAAATGCTGTCCGGAGGCCATGATCTTTTTCGTATATTCCCGCACTTTGACCGGATTCTCCGCATCCATGGAAAGAAGCTTTGTAAAACCAAGAACCGCATTCATCGGCGTTCGAATGTCGTGCGACATATTCGAGAGAAATGTTGTCTTGGAATGATTCGCAATCTGAGCGGCCTGCAACGCCTCCGCAAGCTGTTTGTTATGAATTTCGCGCTCCGCTTCCCGTTCCGACCTGATCTTATTTTGCTGACTCTGATTCCAGTAATACAAAACGCAGCACACAAAAAATGCCACCAGCATCACAGCGACAACAATATAGATATTCTGGTTGACCGTTCTGCCCTCCTGCTGAATTGCCTCAATCGGTACATACCCAACCAGAAAAATCGTCCCTCCATTCACTGCCCACATATAATTCAGCGCCTGCACGCCTTGAATATTATGATAAAACAAAAGATCCCTGTTGTTTTCCAGACAATCGGCAACCTCTTTTTGAAGCTTCTCATCTTCAATGCTGTTCGCCCGGTAAAAATCTTCCAGATTCAAATGCCCCGCACTGCGTTTTCCCATGCCTTTTGGTTTCAGCACAAAACGCTGTGTCTCTGCATCCATAATGTAAAGCATAGCCCGCTGATTATAAAATCCGTCCGGTAATGAACGGTCCAGGAAATCATAGACGTACTCAATATAAAGCGTGGCGATCTCCTGACCGTCTTTTTCAACAGGACATTTCATGGAATAAGCCCATGCGCCCATATAATTGACGTAGGATTCTGAAATCGGAAGACCATTCACTTCTCCCCCTTGGGTAAAGTCCAGAGCTTCTCCTGAAAAGTTTTCCCCTGTATTGGAAACTCCTTGCGTCTGCCCCGACTGGATCAGAGATACTTTTGCTATCATCTGGTTCTTCCCGTAGGAACGAATATATTCTTCAGGATCTTCTGTCGATGCAACTTCCCTTGCAATCATGGTCTGAAATTCCGCTTCATTTCTCAGAACCGCCTCGATTGTGCTTTTAATCAGATTCAGACTTTCGCTCAGATTTTGAATTGCGGACGCAGACATTTCCCGGGATATCTTCTGCGACACGGAAAAAACAACAGCTCCCAAAATACTAAAAACCAATAGAATCGGAATGAACAAAGAAATCCCTCTGTTTTTCCTGCTCCGGCTCTGTTTCTCCTTCATCCTCAATCTCCCTTTCTATCAAAGCATCTGTGTCCTCCCCCAAAAGGAAACAAATACGACAGAGTTATTTAATTTCCATCCGTGCAATTCGCCGCGTCAATTGCAATCGTCAGCATCAATGCCATCAATTCATCTTCCGGATTAACAATATCAATCACATATGTATCTCCCCAGTGAAACAGTTCCTTCCTGATATGCGCTACACTTCTGTCGCCGGAAAACACCTCGTAATCCCAGCCCATAAAATCTCCTTCTGCATTCCAGCCATTCAAATCAATCTCATATTTTGGCTTTAACCATGTAAATTTCCGCTGCACCCTCCCACAGTATCTGCCCTCCATTTCAATCTCAAATGCAGGAAGCATCGTGATCAATTTCTGCCGGATCACCCCCAGCTCACTTCCGGAAGTGTCGTAAACATGCAGACGGTGTCCAAATGCAAAAAGCTCTGCTTTCACAAAATATTTTTCTGTTTCATTTTCATCATATATGTCATAAGTATCGCTCCATGAAAATACTCTCTGTTTTATCAACAATTTCATCTTAAGTCTCTCCTGCCTTCCTAATTTATGTCTCTAATCTATCATGAAATTATATTTTTTTCAAACGCTCTTTGTTTTTCTTTTCAAATCTCTGCCACACAAACAGGGACATTTCTCTGTTCGCCCAGCAGAACACATAAAAACCAGGATACGATCACATAATATTCCTATCAAATTAGAAAGAGACGCCCATATTATGCAGCACCCAGTAATCCTTCATTCCGATATGAATAATTTTTACGCTTCCGTTGAATGCCTGGATAATCCCAGCCTGCGCGGAAAACCGATGGCAGTGACCGGCGATCCTGATGCCCGGCATGGGATTGTTCTGGCCAAAAATTATGAGGCAAAAAAATATGGTGTTGCAACTGGCGATCCTTTATGGATGGCCAGACAAAAATGCCCGGATATCATATTTACTCCTCCAAGGTATGAGCGATATATCGAGTTTTCGCAGGCCGCCAGTGAAATATATGAGGAGTATACTGACAGAGTGGAGTCCTTTGGCCTTGATGAGTGCTGGCTCGATGTAAGTGAATCCATCAATCTCTTTGGAAATGGGAAGGAAATAGCTGATCAAATCCGTGACCGGATGAAACAGGAACTTGGTCTTACTGCGAGTGTTGGGGTGTCCTATAACAAAATTTTTGCAAAGCTCGGAAGCGACCTGAAAAAGCCAGATGCCACCACTGTAATTGGTGACGATTTCCGGGAAAAAATCTGGAAACTTCCCGCTGATATGCTTCTTTATGTCGGGAAGGCCACATATGCAAAGCTGATAAAATACGGCATTCACTCTATTGGTGATCTGGCCCGCAGTGAGCCTGCATTTTTAGAACAACTGCTGGGGAAAAACGGAATCATGCTCTGGACATTTGCCAATGGACTTGACCGTTCGCCAGTCTCGCACGTCTATTCTCACCGGGTCATCAAAACCATAGGCAACAGCACCACCACGCCGCGCGATCTGACAAGCGACACAGACATCCGCATCATCCTGCATATTCTATCAGAAAGTGTTGCAGAACGAATGCGTCTGGAACACTTTTACTGCCGCAGTGTTCAAATCAGCATACGTGATAATACCCTGACGTCCTATGAACGTCAGGGTAGGCTTCTGCTTCCGACTTGTACCGCACAGGCAATTTTTGAAAAAGCGTTTGAATTGTATTGCCGCAATCGTCCATCGAATCCAGTACGCAGTCTTGGGGTACGCGCCTGCAACCTTTCTTATATGAAATATCGTCAGCTTTCCTTTTTAGCAGACGCCGTCAAAGACCAGCGCCAGGAAGAACTGGAACGGAGTATTGATCACATACGTCATCGTTATGGCCACTATGCCATTCAGCGCGGAATTATGCTCATAGATAAAAATTTATCTCATCTCGATCCAATTTCAGAACACACGATTTATCCAGAAGCATTTTTAAAAAGACAATCAAATGACCCATTTTAGAAGGCCTCACCTGTGGATGCAAAACTGTTTCTGAAATAAAATACTCGAAAAGTAAGGCGGCTCATCTCCTATGCTTTTCTCACAACGGAAAACGCCGGCCCATTTAAAAAATCTTCTATAAACTTTTTCAGACTCTGTGGGGACTGATACGTTTTACAGAAAGAAAATTCCTGGGAAAGACCGTCAATTTCCTCCATTGCCGCTTTAAACACTTTTATTTCTTTTGGTACAGCATTCGTAAAATCCAGCTTTGCCGGATTGATGCGATGATTCTGAATCGCATAATTCACTCTTTTTACACAGCGGCAGGAGCCGTTGCCATATGCACCGCAGTATTCCTTTAAAAAGTCCGCCACCTTTCGGCGTACTCTCGAAAGGCGCTGCCGGTAAGCCTCGGGCGTAATGTCAAGAATCTCCGCTGCAATCCGGCTGTCGAGCTGAAACATTGTTCCCAAAATAAAAATACAGCGGTTTTCGGCATCCAGACATTGAAGCATAACATTGGTACAGGAGAGCTTTAATTCTTCCGCCAAAATGGACTGTTCCACATTCTGTGTCAAATCCGGCACATTCGTAATGTCTGCATTTTTGATATCGTCCCCATAAAATTCAAAGGTAAGCGGGAACCTGGCAAACATATGCTTTTTATAATTTTTCAGATAGTTCGAAGCAATGCTGAATACCCAGGTTCCAAAAGCGCTCTCCCCTTTGAAAGATGACAGATGCGTAATGATTTTCAGCAAAATATCCTGCGTTGCGTCTTCTGCATCCGGATAAGTTCCCAGCATACGCAAAGAAAGGTTAAACACCAAATCTTGTACGCTGAGGATCACGGTCTCAAGGGCTTCCTTATCTCCTGCAGTGGCTTTCTGGATAAAATCCAGCAACTCTTCATTTGTAAACTGATTCATACTTCCTCTTTTCTGAAGTGCAAATGATATTGGTTTTGGGAAATACAGAAAAAAATACATCTGTATCAGACTTCAAACTTTGCGGCACTTCCACGTAAAGCGATTCCCTCCTATGTGATAAAATCACAGTTCAATAAGTACATGAAATTAGACAATGTTTCTTCTTCTGTGTGACAGAATTTTTTTATTTTTCAATGCGATTTTATTAGCTGCCACCGCAGATGCAAAAAAGCACTCCTCAGATTACCTCTGAGAAGCGCTCTCATTTTCTGTTAATACAGCTTGGCACCAGCCGGAATATGATGATCAACCATCAGAAGATGAAGTTTTTCTTCTCCCTCTTCCTCGTGGATGGCGCTGAGCAGCATTCCGCAGGATTCAATTCCCATCATGGCCCTTGGCGGCAGGTTAGTAATCGCAATCAGTGTCTTTCCTACCAGATCTTCAGGCTCATAGAAAGCGTGAATACCGCTTAAGATTGTGCGGTCTTTGTCTGTTCCATCGTCCAGTGTAAACTGGAGAAGCTTTTTGCTCTTAGGTACTGCCACACATGCTTTCACTTTTACAGCTCTGAAATCAGACTTGCTGAATGTATCGAAATCCACTTCATCTTTGAACAACGGTTCAATCTCTACTTTAGAGAAATCAATGACTTCCTCTACTGGTTCAGCAACTGTTTCTGCTGCCTTCGTCTCTGACTTTGCCGCTTTTTTCGCAGCCGCGTCTGTTCCAAGCGATTTCATCGTCGGGAATTTTTTTGATTTTTCTTCATTACCCTTCGTGATGCTTCGCTGAGCTATTCCTATTAAATTGTCTTCTCTTCATCACCATTCATGATGAATCATTGTCAAATCATATCTGTTGTCAATTTGATGTCATTTGGTTATTTCTGTTGTCAGATGAAAGGGTTCATAAGCCCTTCTTAAAATACATCCATTGTTGCAGCCAAATGTTCAAATGTTTCCTGTTTTTCTCCTCTGTCGCTTCTGCATAGATATCCATAGTGGTCTGAATATCCTTATGCCCCATGATCGACTGGATTATTTTCAGGTTTGTTTCTCTTTCACAAAGCCTTGTGCAAAATGTGTGTCTCAAGCTGTGCGCTGAAAAATCCGGCAACAGCACCGGCTCTCGATGCTCTTTTTTTGCCTCTACTTCTTCTGTTGCATTATAAGCAGATGAGATTCTCTTGATTGCACGATTGACTGACTGGGCATTCATTATATTTCCATAACGGTTACAGAAAACAAAGCCTGTCATCCCATCAATCTCTGCATCTGTCCAGCCATTTTCTTTCTGCTCTTCCCAGATCATTTCAAAAGCATCTTTCACTGTATCCAACATGGGAATCGTACGCATTCCGGCTTCAGTTTTCGGCGTTGAAATGTGATTTTCCGATGCCCGGTCTTCTCCTACTGGATAATACGTCAGATTATGATTGATGCTGATAATTCGCTTCTCATAATTGATGTCTTCCCATCGAAGCCCTAAAACTTCGCCGATTCGGCACCCGGTTCCAAGAAAAATCGTAAAAATCGGCCACCAGTGAAAATAAATCGGATGCGTAGCAATATATTCCATGAATGCTCTCTGCTGTGGAATAGTCAGTGCATGTCTCACACCGGTTTTCATGCCTAAGTTTTTCTTTAATTCTGCCATGACTCCATCCGTAGGATTTTTTCTGATAATGTCATCCCTTACAGCCAGTTGAAAAGTCGGATGCAATAACGTGTGAATGGTTTCCAACGTGTTGATTTTCAGTTCCTGCTTCTCAATCAGGTGATTATAGAACTGCACCACATCAGAATACTTAATCTCTGCTATATTCCGCTTTCCAAATGTATCCCGGATAAATCGGTCATACATATAAAGATAATTGCTCTTGGTCGTTGGTTTCAGATTGTTTTTGAGACTCATGTAACGGTCAAATACAAAATTTATTGTAGCCTTTCCGGCAACATAAATATCCAGACCGTCCATCTGATCTTTCATGAGCTGTGCTTCTTTTTCCCGAAGCGTTACAAGGTCTTGTGCATAAACATATTTACGTCTTCCGAGAGGATCCGTATAAGTATATACATATCTCCCATCTGAACGTCTCTGTGATTCACCTTTCCGCAGGACTCTGCCCCGCAGATCTTTTCTTGTCTGTGCCATATAAAATCCTCCTTTAAATAAAGGAAGGACTACATATTATTCAGGTCTGTTCAATACTTTTTCCAGTCCCTGCAAGACAACTTCTGTCACAGTCATTTTGTGTTTCCTGGCATAATCACAGATACACTTATACATAGAATCTTCCACCCGGATACTCAACACTTTCTTTTTTATATTTTCCGACTTCGGTCTTCCTATTTTCGCCATATCTGTTCTTATTCCTCCACATCCATATTATAATTTTCGTATGACAAGAAGTCAATCCCTATTTTTCGTCCTTCCACGATTTTCTTCTGTTCCCTACGCAATCCGAAATGTCTCCAGATATTTTTCAAAAATCTCACAGTTTACAAGAGCAACCTTGTCAATCTTATACACTGCTTTAGCTTCTTTCGCCAACTCCTGGAATTTCGTCAGCCCAATGCTGTAAAGCTCTGCCCCTTCCTGATAACGGACAAATTTCTTCGCTATTTTCTTTGTTTTCTCTACATCTCTACGTGCATATCCCATACACGGCACCTCCTTTTTTGCATAAAAAAAGCAGCTAACCTATTTTTCGTAGACTAACTGCTCGTGTTTTTGTTCCATATTCTGTTTTAATTTACGAAACGTCTTCTGTTTGACTTAACTGTTTATGAACATCACGTCCACCATACATAATTCGCACTACATATACCGTTTCAGTTTCATCATCTGTTTTGTAAAATACCAGATAATTACCCACTGGAAAGAATCGAAGGCCTCTACTGTGCCACGGTTCTTCCTCATAGAGCCGATTTCTGTTCGGCATAGTATCCAGCTTCCGAATTGCCGTCATAATCCGCTCTGTCTGTCCTGCAGCATTCTCCGGAGCTAACAGTTCCTCTGAAATATATCTGAAAATATTTCGCAGATCTTTCTTTGCTCCTGCTGTATACATCACTTTATATTTCATATACCAAATTCCCGTTTCATTTCTGCTTCAACTTCATCTGCTGAATATACTCTGCCAGCCCTAATATCTTCCATGCCTTTCTCTATTTCTGCATCGAACTGTTCCTTTGTCAGAGAGCCATATGCAACAGGCTCTTCATAAGCTGGAAGTTTCATTTCAAAAGGAATTCCTCTCTGGAGTACAATCTGTCTCAGAAACATTCCTACTGCATTGGACATTGGAATACCAAGTCGATCAAGCACCTGTTCTGCCTGTTCTTTCACTTCAGGTTCGACACGTGCAAATACATTTGCTGTTCTTGCCATAGATATCGCCTCCTCTTTTTTCTTCATTATATCTTGTTTGATTGCAAGTTGCAAGCGATTCGCAATCTGTTTTCGTAATTTCATACACTGGCAGACGGCAGGTGGCAGATAAGGTATCTATAAAAATCTATATTTTCTTCAATGACTCTGCCACCCATCATTCTTTTAATCGAATACTGTTTTCCTGCTTTTCATTTATTTGATACTCCAACTCATTCTTCATCCGACTTCTTACATCACGCATGGTTCTTCCAGAGATTCCCTGCTCTTTTGCTTTTTCATCTAGTTTCCTGATTGAAATTTCTTTTTTATCAGCAAGCAGTTCCTTGATCAACTTTGCCCCTCTCTCCAGCTTTGTTTCTGTTGCTTTTCCTTCTTTCCCATCTAACAATTCATCAGCGGAAATCTCATAGGCTCCCACCCATCGGAAACCTTCTTCGTCTCCCAGTTTAAACGCCATTGTCTCCCCCGGTGGCGCTAGCGAACTTTTTTCATGAATCAATACCCTCGTGGTTGGATCTTTTCTTACTTTCCCAATGAAAATCAAGCTTCGCACTGCTGCCATGATATCAATAGAACCAAGTCCTCGATAAGTGCTCTGTGTTCCGGAGGACTTATTCAGATGTCCGATCAATACAATGGCACAACCGGTCTTCTCTGCAATCATTCCCAGTTTTCGAAACACCGGGCGTACTTCATTTGCACGGTTCATATCCACATCTGCTCCAATAAACGCCTGTACCGGATCAATAATTACAAGCCTCACTTGATTCTGTCTGACTGCTTTTTCAATTCGATCATCGGATAACGTCAACACTTCTTCCGAATCATCAATCACCATAACCCGACTTAGATCAGCTCCTGCTTCTACCAGTCTTGGCTTGATCGTATCACCCATACCATCCTCCGCTGTCTGATAGATTACATTGAATGGTTCGATATCTTCCATATTCGGAAACAATTTTCTGTTGGTACAGGCTGCCGTCAGCATCATTGCAAAATAAGTTTTTCCCTCTCCCGGATTGCCCTGAATAATTGTCAGTTTTCCAAATGGAATATAGGGGAACCACAACCAATCCACATTGGTCTGTTCAATGTCTTCATAACACAACATCGGCACCAGCTCTTCTGTTTCTGGTACTTTGATTGTGATTGTTTCTGCAATTGCTTTCTTTCTGTCGGCGTTTTTATCACAGAGAATTTCGTTCCAGTCTTTTCGTGATGGTTTCAGACGAATTACACTGTACCCTTCCAGAATTTCTTCTGCCAGCTTCTCACAAGCCTCATTCCCTGCCTGGTCATTATCCAGGCACAGGAAAACAGAAGTAATCTGAGGGCGTTCAGAAAGAAAAGTCATCAGTGCCACACTGGAGACTCCACCCAGACTCAGATAGCTACGTTTCTTCCAATCTTTTGGAAATAACTGGATAAATGAAAGCAAATCAATGGCTGCTTCAAATACAAACAACTGATTATCCGTTCCTCTGTAACTGAATCCATAAGATTTATCAGAACCTGCTACATCTCCACGATATTTTATTTCACCAGTTCCCCGGCAGTGTGCATATCTTGGAATACCATCTGCATCTCTGCCGACAAATATAACATTATGATGCTTCTTTTCTTCGTAAATATCACCTCTGTCAATCCAATCTTCCACCAGTGTTTTCTCAATCTCTCTTTTTTCTGTCAGATACTTCATGATTTTTTCATTATCCTCATTTTTCTCCGGTAATCGGAAGTCTTTAGACGGGGCGGGGCAGGACTTCTGCCTGCCTTCGCCTTCTTCCCCAATCAGAATTTTCACTGCTTCTGGGAATGTTGCATAATAAAATTCCATCACAAAGTCTACCGGATAACCACCCTTACTCTGACTATGCCGATACCATCGATTTCCGGATATCGTTACACTGTCATGCTTTTTCCAACGGTATTCCCTACCACTTTTCACCAACTGTTCCCCTTGTGCGTTCAGAAAAGACACAAGATCGGTCTGGTTTGCTCTTGCAATCTGTTCTTCTGTATACTGCATTTTCATCATCCTTTCCTGCCTGTCCTGCTGACAGACTTCTATAAATTCATATCATAGTTCCGTTTTTTCCTCACTGTCTGTTGTTTTGCATCACGTTCTTCACACTCTTTCTTCTTTTCAGCCAGTTGTTTCCGAATAGAAGTCTTCTTTTCTGGTTTCCGCTCCGTCTCATTCACCGACTGTTGCTCTGCTTTACTGTTTTCTTCGAAAATATCTTCTGTCTGGGCTGCGTGAAATGCCGGGAACTTCACCTGCTTCTCCCTTTTTTCTTCTGAACGCCCGGAGGTATCTGTTTCTGCCATTTCCCGGTCACATCTGGCAATGTCTGCACAACTCTGTACCTTTTTTACAAATGCAAGTTCGTCCTGATAAGGCTGATTATCTGCTTTCAGCTCTTCGATCACAGACCGGAGTTCTTCTTTCTCGCGTTTCCATCTGGCTGTTGGCACCTTTCCATTTTTATCCAAGTGCTGTTTCAGTTCCCGTTCACATTTGCGATAATAATTGATTTCTTTCTTATGCTGCTGATAGTATTTCTCTCGTTTTTTCGGAAAAAAGAAATGGTTGTACTCGTCTATCAATGGCTGGTTTGCCTTTATTACTTCTGCCATCTTTTGCAGATTTTCCAATTTCTTTAACTGCTCTCGCTTTTCGGAAATTTCTTTTTTGCTGACTGATACAACACCATTCAGTTCATCAATCCTTTCCTGCAGATCCTCCATTGTCTCTATCTTATGAGTCTGGAGGTAATTGATGGATTTTGCAAACTCCTGTAAGTTGGAGAGATTCTTCCCTCTCCGTTTCATCTCCGCATAGAAATTTGGAAGCGGTGGTCTGCCTTGCGTTTTCTTATCATAATAATCTTGCAAGCTTTCCAGAAGTGTCGGATTCTGCCTGCGATCCAGTTCGGCTTTCATTTCCTCATACGCTGTCTTCATCCACTGAATAGATTCTTTCAGAGAAATAAACATCTGGTTGAACTGCCGGATAGCTCGGTTCAGTTCCCCAATCACTGTTTTAATTCCCTTTTTCTCCATTGCTCGCACTTCATACCCTTCATGGATCGTCGGAAGCAGATCAATTCCCTGCTCTTTGTAAGAGCGGTGATCAATTCTTGCTGCCATGTGACATTCCCGGAATTTTTCGTTCACCTTCTCTGTCCACGCTCTTCTCCATTCCTTTAAAAGCTCCGGATCATTCCATCCGGTAGTAGAAACAGCATTGAATATATCCTTTCCTTTGGCATCTTTAATCCGATTTCCGTATTCATCCAAAACATATTCCCGTTTCTGCTTGTTTCCCCAGCTTCCTTCTTCTGTAAAAGGACGGATTGGAGCAAGTACATGAAAATGTGGATTGTCCGGTTCATCTTCGTTCTTTGATTTTCCCTCATGAACTGCCAGATCTACAATCATGCCACGAGCTACGAACTGCTCCCAGCAAAACTCTCTCGCCAATTCTATATTTTCATCCAATGTCAGTTCATTTTGTAAAGCAATATCAAAAGAATAAGCTAACTGTGCCCGTTTACTTTTCTCTATCTGCTCTACCTCATTCCAAAGTGTTTCCCGGTCAGACAAACGTTCCGGCACATATTCCGGTGTCAGGATTTCTGTGAAAACCACTCCCGACTTTTTTGTATAATCATGCGTCTGTCCATAGTAATCGTTATAAAGCTTTTGCCCCGAAATATAAGCTGCGGAATTAACCACTGTCTGACCTTTTCCTCTGGAAACTTGCTTTACTGAAAAATGATACAGTGCCATTAGCCTTCATCTCCTCTTTCTGCTTTTTCAACTGCTTCTGCAATTTGCTGTTGTTCTTTGTGTAAAGCTGCCATGTAACCCTGTCGTACAATACTCTTGTTGTAACTGCTGTTCTTCAACTGATCCATAACATCCTGAACTTCTTCCTGCTCCAAATCTCTGGATAATGGAAATGCTTTTTCAAACTCTGCACCTTTAACAATCAATCTATGGGAACGTTCCTTTCGCTCCACCAACTTCTTTCTCTGCTCCAGAAGATTTTTATTGTGGATCGCATGTTCCAGTTCCTTTTTACTTTTTTCCATGTTGGCTTTCAGTTCTTCCAATGACATGGATTCATATTTGGGATTTTTCGCTCTGCTCAATTTCTTTTCCTCCTTATTTTTATGCAAATAAAAAGAATCAGCACTGTCACCAATACCGATTCTTATTATAAAAACTAAAATGATTTCCTAAATTTCAAAACTTCAATCTAAGTTATACTTATTAAATTTTTAATAGATTATATAGTAGAAACAAAAAATCCAGCATTTTCAATGCTTTCATCGGTGAAGTGTAGGAATAGTCAAGAAATAAACGACTTTTCTACACTTTCCGATACACCGTTTTACCCTTTATTTCAGAGCCGGAAATATCTTCAATGTTGTTCCCATTCAAATCCTGAAGGGTATCGTAAAAGCACTGTTCGTCCGGATAATTGCTGAACAACGTTCCGGTAACTATTGTACCATCTGCCAGGTGTGCAGTGCAACCCTTGAATAAGGTATCGGGAGTAACCGTATCGTTCGTGAGGTCGATTAGAATCTCTGTACCGTAAACGACCTTATTTACAGCCATCTAATCACCCCGCAATCGTCACCGTTGTACCCCCTGCCGAATTAGCAGACTCAACGTAGGCAATAGGATTTATCACAACCTGGGACAGATAATCAACTCCGTCATCAGGAAGGATTGTTTGCTTTACCGTAGAAGGCGTCACGGTCTTTGCCTGCGCCGTAACGTCCGAAGATGGTTCACAGTCACCCTCTACTCCCAGAACATTGACGCCCTTCTTAATATTGCCGGGTATGAGCTTAGCCCTTTCAGTTGCATCAAGCTGTACCGTGCCTGAGCCGTCGTGATAACCGATTGGAATCGTATAGACCGAATCTTTGTCTGTAATCTCCTCGGAAACGGCCCCATTGTTCTTCATGTTACCGGAAACTTTGTTACCTCTTGCGTAGGCTGTTTGCCCGTTGAGAATTTCAGCAGCGGTTGCAGTAGCATCCGTAGAATCTACATCAAACTGACAAGTGCCTTCAATTACTTCACCGCTCTTGTCGTGGGCAGTGTAACCAGCCAGCAGTTTATCTTTCGTAACGCTGTCGCCGGTCAAATCAATCAAAGTATTGCCCCCGTAAATCACCTTATTGATCGCCATTTGCATCCACCTCCTTTGCAATATAAGCGGTCGTGCCGTTGGACTCGTTGCTGGTTTCCCAATAGGGAACCCCCGTAACCAAAATATCCTCCTTCAGCACCTTATTTGCGGTGTTCAAAATCTGAGAACCGGATGCTTTGGGAACGACCTTGTAATCCCCGGAATAAGTGTCATATTCCCTTGTCACGCAGATTGACCCATTCAGACTTTCAATCCCAGAAAGAGTCCCTTTCAGAACAGATTCTCCCGATATTTTTCCGCTTAACGAATCCAGCGCCCGTATACCGCTCATATCAGCACACCTCCTCTGTTATTTTAATTTTAGAGGCAGTGATGAACGTATCCACTTCGCCGGACGCCTTCGTCAATTGGACATCGTACACATAAGTTCCAAAAGCGAGGTCTTTTGTATCTTCCGGGTTCAAAACCAGTTTCAGCGTATCAATCGGAATATCTTTTACCAACAAAGTATCTTCATCCGTATAGTTGGCTTTCATCGCGAAACGAACAGAATCCCCTTCGGATGGCACATATGGATCTCCATTTGATTGGCTAATAGAAATCTGAGCCATGAAAGTGTCGCCTCGCGTAAGAGTAATGGTTGTTCCGGAAACCTTATAGCTCATAGCTCTCCTCCATTTCTGTCTGGCAATCGAAAACGGCTATACCCTCTACAATAATAAAAGCCGCCCACACACGATAGGCAGCAAATCATAGACGAGTATAGCCGTAAAGATTGCGTTTGCGATATTACTTGGTGTCCTTGTTGTAGTTTGCGGCGCTGATTCCCAGAAGAACGCCCAGGAAAGTGTCAACAGCCGTAATGGTACCGACTACCTGCTCACCACAAGGCAGATTCCAGATGCCGGCCAGCGCAAAATATAAAGTGCCGGCTGCCGGAAGCAGATACTGCGCAATCCATTTCAGGGTATCGTAGGTTTTGTTACTCATCTTCATGATTGGTTTCCTCCTTGTATTGTGACTTGTGTATAGGTAATTTGTTTACCTCGTTCATGATCCGTTTGGCGGAGCCGTTTCCGCCCATCTTCTCATAAGGCTTATAGAGATATTCGTAGAGATTTTCATACTCATCCGAGGTAATGTATCCCCGCTCTATGTAGACCATGCCCAAATACATAATCCGGTCATGTCCAAGCCCTATGAGCATTTCCGTTTTCACGTCTTTTTTCTCAAGCCGCTTTGTTATATAGGCCCACAGCCCAGAAGACGCAAGAACTGAGCTAAATATGGTAAGTAATATTTGAAACCATTGTTCCATCTCATACCTCCTGTAAAATATTTTGTGGCGACCTATCAAATATAACCAGCTTCTTGTTTACGACTGTTACTGTCTTGTCGAATAGGTCTTCATACAACCGCATAAGATTTTGACGCTGCTGCCTGGATAAAATCTTGTAGAAACTACCCATCCAACCACGGAACATATTCTCCACATTTTCATAGAGAACTTCTCCGTTTGCAACTTTAACAGCCAGTTTCTTCAATTTTCTGCGCATAGTCGTAACCCTATCCGGATTGATTCTTTTAATGATTTTTCCATCCTTGGTAAGTGTGTATTTCACTTGCAGGAATTTGTATGTACTGGATATTTTAACGATGCGAGTCTTCTTCTCATTGATGTGAATACCCAGTTCTTTGGCGATTACACGAATATGCTCAAGCAAGTCCACCAGTTCTTCTTTGCTTGGGTTCATGATGTACCAGTCATCCATATAACGACCGTAAAATTTCTGGCTTCTTACATATTTCACATAGTTGTCAATTCGGTATGGATAATAAATCCCGATGACTTGTGAAAGCTGATCGCCAATATTTACCGATTTTTCCGTCCACTTCTCGCCGGTTAATTGTTCCTTTGGTATCTCCCTGTAATCCAGCTTATTAAAAGTGTCGGTCATACAATTGGCGTATTCTTCATCCGTCATGTAAGAAACATCAATTTTAAACCCGTCAAATATAAGTGTCAGAAGCCAGTCGATAAACTCGTCATCATCAAAGAGCTTTAACAGTTCCCGCTTCGCTATCTCATGAATGATATTGTCGTAGAATTTTGAGAAGTCTCCGAATAGAATCCATCCTTCGTTGCCATACTGCTTGTAGTACCGTCGGAGATGCACCTCAAAACGCTCTCTTTGGTGTGAAATTCCTCTACCTTTGATGGAAGCGCCATTATCATAAATAATATGCTTCTTGACCTCTGGTAACAAAATCTCGTCGCATAAAGCATGGCGAACAATGCGGTCTCTGATTCGGATACTTGAAATAGGTCTTACTCGGCCCCGTTCAGACAAAGAAAACTCTTCAACAGGACCATTTTCCAAAGTCCGGTTAAGAAGGTCTTCCTGGATAGAAAATATATACCTGAGAAAGTTCATGATGAACTTCTGCGTCGTTTCTTTCCATTTGCTGCCTTTTACGGAAGCCTTGTAAGCCCTATACAAGTTGTTGGCGTCAGACAAAATCTCTTCATACGTCATAATTATTCACCGTGATAGCAATACTTACCGTAGTAAATTGCGTCCAGCTTTGTCATTTATCCTTGACGGAAAGGACAACGTCTCCTTCTCAGTTGGTTAGACAGAGAATCCGGACGAACCCAATTAGAGTTCGAAGCGTTGTTGTAGTTCGTATTGCCATTGTTGTTCACATTAGCGAAATTAGCCGAAGAAACGACGCGATTTAGACATTGCCCTGTAGGTATGCTTTGATTTTGTTGTCACGCTGACGCCATTTCTTTATCAAACCGATTTCTCGGTCGATAGCATTAACATATCTGCCATAGGTATTAACGTCCACCTCGAAGATTTCCACAATTCGCTGAAGCTCTTTGAGAATCTGCTCGCAATTTATAATTGCATTGTTCTGGTAGTCCCGCCGCTGTTCATACTCACGCATAGAAGTGGGGTAAGTCGAATTAGCCGCCCTCACGTTGCTCGTCAATTGGGATGCCAACTGGTCGATTCGATTTTTGAAATTAGTCATCAAATATCGATACTTCGCAAAGTCTTCCGTCTCATCCTTTCCATAGGCATAACGGACCCGTACCAGATGGTCTAAATCTTTTACCCCAAAACTTCTCTGCATGAAGTCAAGCAGCATGTCATGTAAATCTATCGAGAAGGTAATGGCCTCAAATTTGGATTCCTTCCGTTTACTTGCCAGAACGCTCATCAATAAGCGGCTCCGGTAATCTCAGCAAACTCTTCCTCGGTAATCCAGCCCTTTACTACGGCATTACGAACGCGGGTCAGATCCCACAGCTTTCTGTTGTAGAAACCCTTTACTTTGTCGTAATTCTTGCTATGTTCCATGGTGCTCTCCTTTCTTTTCTTAAAGCTCGACGTCGCACATCATAGCGAGATATTCGAGGTCGGACTTGAGCTTTGCCTGTTCCAGTTCTTTCTGCGGAATATCCCGAAGGACAAACCACGACTTTTCATCGACGGTCGTTACCTGAACCAAATCCATATGTTCATGAATTTCCTCATTGGTTCCGTCGCTGATGATGACAGGGGAACACGTTCCGTCGAAGATGGAAGCGTCAATAGCCTCCTCGGAAATGAAATTGTTCCCGTTCATGGTAAGGTTGTCAAGGACGGTTCCATCGGCAAGGGTGATTCTATAAGTTTTCTCATCCATTTTGATTCTTCCTTTCACTAATTTTTTCTGTTATAACACAAAAGCTCGTCACCTGAGTACGGTGTTTTCTTCCGGAGCAAGGGGGCACGAGGCCCCCAGATTTAGCTAACCAACCAAACCGAAGACCGGACGAACCCCAAGAGAGGCCGAAGCGGCGGAGCAGCCCGCAGCGCCAACGCTGCCCACAAGAGCGAAATTAGCCGAAGAAACGACGTCTCTCAGCCACTGAGTCTGTCTCTGCGGGTTGATAAATCTCGGATACAGCTTCATCAACGCCAACTGGGTCTTGTCGATGGTGTAACGGTTCGGAACGAAAGAACCGTCTCCGGCCGGAGTAAACACCAGACTTCCGTACATCATAATCTCGTTCGGAAGCTCAACCGTAGAATCATACCAGGCGCCGGCAGAAGGATAACCGTTGGTTACGGCATTAGTCAGATATTCCCTGTGAGTGAGAATATTGGCAGAACCGAAAGCCGAGTTCACCAAAGTTTTGGCGTTAGCCAGGTTAGCCGTATACATCAGTGATCCGACATAGCCGCCGGTAGTAATGTTGGTTTCATTCATCTTAGCGCTGTACAAAATGGCATCCGGCATGATTACCAGATGCGGCGTCGTGCAGGCAGTATCACCATCGTTCAGCCAGTAGTTGATATCGACGATTCTCCAAATCCTGTCTCCGATGCTCCAATAGTCCCCGATGAAGAACCCCTTGAATGTCCCGGCCTTAATCTGGGCTTTCTGAGCCGCAGTCAAAGCCGTTCCAAGATTCTTTCCGCGGAAAATATTCCGGCGCTGCTCCACAGAGATGACCGCATCCAAAATCCCCCAGAAAGCATCGTTGACTGTAATCCCCTTGTTGCCGTCCGCAGCAGAAACCATCAGCTTGTCCGTCGCAGAAACCGACGAAACCTGGGTGAGCTGCGAAACATCCATCTTGGCAAGATAGTCCTGAGACGAACTAACCGCCACGAGTGCCGCAAGCAAATCTCTCGCAAGGATTGTTTTTGTCCCGCCATCCCCGTCCACAAGCAGAACATTGTTGGCGAGGAGCTGCGTTACTTTTTCGTAATCTGTAATTTTCATTACTTAATCCGCCTTTCTTTTTTAATTTCTAACAAATATAGCCTGACTGAAAATCGGGTTGTTCCCGCTGTCAAGAATTTGTTCGGTTGAATAAGACCGACCGTTCAAGCCCCTGGAATTGCTGTCTTTTACAGCATCCTCTACTGAGTCTAATACAGAATATAAACCTCTTCTTGCATTATCTCTGAGGTATCCGGACACCTGAAATTCTTTCGGTATGCCCTCCATGAATTTAGCCAACAGACCAGAGTAGGTCCGGCTCTCAATTGGATTCTCATTGTTATCCATAACCGGATTTTTCTCCGCATCTGTAATTGCTGATAAGAACACAAAGATGTTATCAAACATAGGCTCCTCCTTTACTTCGTGACAAATATGGTTTTGCCTCTGATGACATCACCTTTATCATCAAGGAGCTGCTCTGTCTGATCTGCCTCCGGATTGTTCACATACAGCCATGTACCGCCATCGGTCAGAATCTGATAAACCGTGAATTCATTGGCGAGTCCGTCAAACGCCTGCTCGATGGCCGCCAACCGTCGTTTCACATCTTCGAGCTCATCGCTGACGTCGGACCCCTTCTCAACAACGAACGTAACCCGTTTTCCCTCAATCGGCTTATTATCGCCATCCAGAACCGACGAGTCAGAAGAGTCGTTAAGGCTGTCATAAATCGAGTGGGTATTTGTAAGCTCATTTTGAAAATCCGCAAGCTTGTTTATCCGCTCATTGAGAATGACAAGCTCGTTGGCAAATGCCGAAACGTCCTCCCCGTCAATGAGATCCTTAATGGAATCCCACCAGTCCCGGAAGTCCTTGTCGATGGAATTCTTCCAATCAGTGAACTCTTTGGTGTTGGCGTTCACATAATCGTAGAACCAACCGCTCCAAAGCGCTTTCCAATTGGCGTTCGTCTCCTGCATTTCGACGGTCTGGCTGCTGAAAAACTCCTCCCACTGATGTTCCCAGTTCAGATAGGCTTCCTGAATCTCTGTTGTCTGAGCTTCAAACCATATCCGCCACTGGTTTTTCCAGAAAGAGCTGTACTCTGTGAAATCATCGGTTACAAGCTTTTTCCAGTATGCCAGTTCCCGGCTGCTGTTGTTGACGTAGTCGTAAAACCACTTTTGCCACATGTCTTTCCAGTAATCAGCAGTGTCGGTAATTTCATTCACATGTGCGTTATAAAACTCCTCCCACTGATGTTCCCAGTTCAGATAGGCTTCCTGAATCTCTGTTGTCTGAGCTTCAAACCATATCCGCCACTGGTTTTTCCAGAAAGAATTTGCCGCCTCCATATCGGCAGTCTGAGCGCCATAAAACGCTTTCCACTGGTCTCCCCACTGCGCCACCAAAGCATCAATGGACATCTTTTCAAGGGGAGCTGTGACGAACGGACACGCCGATGTACCGACACAGTTCGTAATGTTCGCTTGTCTGATTGATGTCACGCCGGCATTCACACGAATATAAGCAAGAGGGTACTGCCAGCGGTCATTCGTCTTTATCAGCGTCGGATTCTTCGGGCTGGATGCGGGAGTTCCTTTAACAATCTTGATCGAGTTCGCCCGCACCGATTCCCTGGCATCAACTTCCAACACAACCGCGTCAATCCGGTTCAGAATTACTTCTGACAAGGGAAGCGTCAGAGGCAATAGGGCATCATTCAATGTCCATGTGTGATTAAACCATGCTCTGCCGATTCCGACATTCACCATCATACCTTCGGATTCCTTGACCATCATGGCAGTCCCATAGTGCTGCAAAACTCCATCCCGAATAATCCCATCAAAAATACGGGACATTTGAATTGCGTCGTATCTTCGGTCATGGTTTTTGGAATTGTAAAACCCATAGGTAACACTCATTATTCATCGCCTCCTTCCGTTGTTTTAAATGTTGGATATACGGATGCTCCTTCAGAATCTTCGGTCATGACAATTTCCACAATCCGGGCTTTCGTTTCATGCCCATACTCGTTCGCAATCTGAACGACATCACCGTTGAAGAAATCTTCACCGTATTTGAACATGACGGTGGTTTCCACTTGTCCCTCGAATGATGTAACATCCGTATTCTCCGCTAACTTTTCTCTCCCTCTTTGTTGCAGCAATGCCGTATACTCTGCATCGGTTAGGGTGACATCGTTGCCAACATCCGAAGAAATATCTCTTGCATCGGTAAAAAGCTCCCGGCGGTTCAAACCGCTTCCGCCGCCAACTGTCGTGTATCTTCTTGCAGAACCTTCTCCCTCACCGCCAACCAGCGTAACGTTTTTCAGCGCCGACTTTGATTCGACATAGTTGCTGTTGATGATGTTCTCGAAATTGGGGGAAAAGACCACATACGGATTCACAGTCTGGTCGTAAGACCTGTCAACACCGGCATAGAGCTTGAACACGAATTGCTTTTTATCGTTCAGTGTAATCTTGAAACCGATATCACGTTCACTGCAAATCTTGTTTATCACATCATATAGATTGCCCCCTGTATACTGAGCATCAATTGTCAGCTTTGTAATTGCCGGGTCCGTAGATGCTTCAAAAATGAAATTGCTGATGCGGCGGTTGCCGTCGGAAGGGGAGATGATGTTTTCGTTAAGGAGCGTCTGGATTCCATTTTGAAGATTTCCTCTTATGGTCCGTTGCCCCCAGACAATTCTCCTGTCCAAGATAGATTCCAACGACCTACCGGTTACAGTGATATGATTTCCGTCCTCGGAATCCGAAGTGATTCTTATCTTTTCAATAATCATGCAATGCTCCGATTCCCGATTCTGCAAATAGTAATCTTGCCGTATGTAACTGAGAATGGTACTTGTCATAGATGTAAAAAGCTCGAAATCGCCATACTCGTAATACCGGTCCGTCCAGATAAAGGACTCGTACACATCCACAATGGAGACCGCATCCAGATTTGTGTTTAAAACTATCAAATCCATCACTATACCCCCTCGTAAATGATTCGATTCTCTATCTTGAACTGCAAGTTACTGCTTCCTTCTTCTGCCGTATAAGCAAACACATTGTCACCTTTCGCAAGCTGAAACCAATCGGCAGCTTTATCCAAACAGTTCAGAATATTGATTGTTTTTCCGTTCCGCAGAAGAGTAATGGACTTTTTCCCTTTGACAGTACAGATAGTAATTTCATCGCCCGCTACAATTCCGGAACCCGTAAAAGCCTTCATCTTATCAGTATCAATGCGCATAATCTCACGAGTTCCGGTATTGTATATGGTGATGTTTCGTGCTTCACCGATGGCATGAATTGTAATCGTCACACCAATCTCAGCATCTCCGCTGTACACAACTGTTTTTTCCATCTGATTCTGGATCTCGCCCATTTCCAGCAAGCATTCATACAAGGATTCGTTGCTGAAAGGGAACTCAAATAACGGTTCTACACCATAGAAAATAGTGGTGTTGATCCCATCTTCCCCAGCAGAGTAAAAGAAAGGATTCGGACACACAATGGAGACATCCGAACCCTCATCTTTACTGAATATATCCGGTTCATTCGATTCGGTATACCCGTCAATTTCTGCTGAACGGTTATCCGTTTCAATCAGCAGCGTAAGTTTTTTCTTTATCGGAAAATACTTGTACGATAACTGACGCACATCCTCGATCGAATCTTTCCATAGATACTTCAAAGAAATAACTATGTTCCGTTTCTGGAGTCTGGCAGAATTAAACAAATCTCCATCGGTTGTAGCAATTTCGGTGGTATTGATGTTCGCTTTTCCAGACCCCAGACCGGTTACGGAGGTAACTACGAAACCGGATTCCTCCGGCCTCGCAAGTACCAACTTAATACTATCGCCAAGATAGTTTGTCACGGTGATTGACTTAATCACGCTTTCACCATCCTTTCCATCGCCGAGAATTGATTCTTTGTCTGCCGATAAATCTCAACTCTCGACAGTGCCTTAGGCGAATAGTTATACTGATTAAAGTTAAACGTACTACCTTCATTCGGAGAATTTTCTCCATTTTGAACATCTGCGGTATCCTGCCGATTCATGCCTGTACTGATGGACATCGCCTGCGTTCTGCTGAACATTGCGTTCAATCTGCTCGTTCCGGCTTCCACATTCGACAAGTCAAGAACCGGACGAATGGTCGGCTGAGTATCAATGTCGCTGTCAATGAAATCTTTGACCTTGGAGATTGCGTTACCAAGTCCCGTTCTTGCGGCTTTTGCCATTCCAGAACCGGCCTTATACGCTTTCTCTGTATAATCGCCAATCGCATTTACAAATGCCACACCGAAGAAGTCACCAATCCGGTACCCCACCTTGGAAGGGGAGTGCTCGTCAAGTTCTTTCTCTGCGGCCCTTGCTGCCGCTGCTGCCATAGCTCTTGCTTTCGCTTCAGCTTTGTATGTGTTTTCACTGATACCTTTCGCAAAGCCATCTACAAGATAGGAACCGGCATCGTAGAACTGTCCGTAGTAATCCTTAACCCCTGTGATAGCTCCACCGAGACTGGATGTAAACGCATTCTTTGCATCAGCATCTTTACTCCTTACCCCGGCGATGAATTTCACCATGCACTGTTCGCCTGCACTTTGAAACTCTGAATACTTGTTCTTAATCGCAGTTAAACATCCGCTGATGATATTCGTAAACGCGTTTCTGGCATCTGCATCTTTTGCTCGAACACCTGCGATAAACTTCACCATCGTCTGCGTTCCAACCGACTGAAACTCTGAATACTTGTTCTTGATCGCCGTCAAACAGCCGCTGATGATGTTTGTGAATGTGCTCCGAGCGCTGTTGTCCTGGGTTTTTACCCCGGCGATGAATTTCACCATCAGAGTAGAACCCGCAGTTTGGAAATCTCGCTGCTTTGCATTGATTGCTATAAGCACCGCCTGAACCAATGCTGTGAATGTCGTTGTCAACGTGCCTTTCTTGGCGTTTGCGGCATTCACGAAGGTCGTCAGCATATTAGACGCAGCCGCCGTCACCTTTGAATTTGCGTTATTGAACGCGTTGATAAAACCGGTAATTCCAGCTTCTCCAAGTTTCGTCAGAGCGGAGTCGAACGATGTCATTCCACTGGTATCCAATCCAGCCATACCGTTTGCCATATCAACCAATCTGTTTGTCTGTGTAATCACACTCGATAACAGTCCGGTATCAATGCTGCTGATATAACTGTAGTAGGAGCTGAAATATGAACCGAAAGAACTCATATCTTTACCAAAATCGGCAAGCGTTTTGTCATCGGAGAACCAGCCACCTTCTTTTGGCAAGCTCTTTTGAAGCTCGACAATTGAAGTTGCAGCATTTGTGGTTGACGTCACGATACCGGCATCAACATTTTTCATGTAATCAGAGTATTTTGAAAAGTTCTCGCCAAACAGTACCAAGCTTTCACCAAACGCTCCGATATCGTTATCTCCGGCAAACCAACTTACAAGACCACCCTTATTCGGTAATGTGTTCGCCAACTCGGCCAAAGACTTTCCTGCCGTCGCGGAATTTGTTATAGCGTCTACGTCAATTCCGGATATTGCATCCGAGTAAGACTTCATCGCCTTTCCAAACGGAACAAGCTGTTCGCCAAACGCTCCGATATCGTTATCTCCGGCAAACCAACTTACAAGACCACCCTTATTCGGTAATGTGTTCGCCAACTCGGCCAAAGACTTTCCTGCCGTCGCGGAATTTGTTATAGCGTCTACGTCAATTCCGGATATTGCATCCGAGTAAGACTTCATCGCCTTTCCAAACGGAACAAGCTGCTCGCCAAATTCTTTCATGTCGTTTTCGCCGGCAAAGAAACCAAGCACACCACCTTTATTCGGTAATGTGTTCGCCAACTCGGCCAAAGACTTTCCTGCCGTCGCGGAATTAACAATGGCATCAGCATCCAGTCCTTTCACAGCAAGAGAAAATCCCATCATAGCTTCGCCAAACGGAACAAGCTGCTCGCCAAATTCTTTCATGTCGTTTTCGCCGGCAAAGAAACCAAGCACACCACCTTTATTCGGTAATGTGTTCGCCAACTCGGCCAAAGACTTTCCTGCCGTCGCGGAATTAACAATGGCATCAGCATCCAGTCCTTTCACAGCAAGAGAAAATCCCATCATAGCTTCGCCAAACGGAACAAGCTGCTCGCCAAATTCTTTCATGTCGTTTTCGCCGGCAAAGAAACCAAGCACACCACCGCTGTTCGGAAGCGTTGCGGCCATTTCAGCCAGAGTCTTGCCTGCTGTAGCCGCCTGCTCTACTACTTCGCTCTTCATATCGCCTATCGCAATCGAAAAGTCCCTCATGGCTTCTCCGAATGGAACGAGCTGCTCCGCAAAATCTGACATGGATGAACCACCAGTAATCCAAGAGGCTATACCCTGAAGAATATCGGCCGCCGTAAGAATCAGAATTGTTTCAGCTAATGCTTTTACCCCGGACATTGCCGCTTCGTCTAAGTTTTTTACCCCCTCAAAGAACGGGGAGGCATTTTCCATAAACGAAGACAAATTTGTCCCTATCTCCGGAAGCCCGGACGTCGCGCCGGCAACAAACCCGCCTATGATATTCCCAAAGAAGGAGCCCAGCCCGTATCCGACTTTTTCAAGAAGGGAAAGACCCTTGTTTAAGAATTCTTCCATTCCTGGATAATGCTCGGCAAGTGCACCGATTCCAATCATAAGCCCGCCAACAGCGGTAATAAGAGTCAGTAACGCACCGACCCCGATAAAAGCCGCTGGACCTGTGGCGCCGACAGCGCTCAATATCAGGCATGATGCCGATAATGATAACAACAGAACCGATAATCCTTCCGCTATTTCCAAAACAGATCCAACATTCATGTAAGCAAGCACGCCTATAATTCCAGCTAGACCGGCTACAACCAAAGTCATAACGCCAAGCGTGACGTACGCTCCCGGAGCTACGTTTCCGGCTTTACTAATAATGAGCATGGATGCCGACAAGGACAATAGCAGCAACGATAATGCTGCAGAAACGCCCATTACTGAATCCACTGGTAAGCCGGACAATAAATATAAAACCCCGCCCAAAGCTATCACTACCCCCGTTAAAACAACAAGAGTCCCATTAGCCTTTTTTGCCAGTGACGTAGAGGCAACAAGGACACCAAACATCGCCATCACCATGGATAATGACAAAGATGCTGCGAAAAGATTTTCCGGGTTAATCATAGAAAGCGTACCAAGCGCGACTGCCAGAATTCCGATTGTTACAGAAATAAGGGTTAAAGTGCTCTTACAGTCTTTCGCCAGATATGAAACAGCGATCAATCCCGCAAATAAAATCTCAAGCAGAGCTATAGCTTTTAATGCTTGGTTTAATCCATCCGGTTTTATGTGACTGATAATTACCATTGCCCCGGATAAAATCAATAAAGCCCCTGACATCAGCAACAGCATCGCTCCTGCCTTAACAGCATTTGCCCCCGCGAACTTAGACACAGCGACCACTCCGGCAAACAGTACAAGCAACTGCGCAACGGCACCGGTAGCTTTCCGCAAATCACCGGCTTCCATTTTTCCAAGTATCTTTAAGGTTGCCGTTATCAAAAGAAGCGCCGCAGACATAGCCAGAATACCAACCCCAGCCTTAGCCGCATTTGCCCCGGCAAACTTGCTAGAGATCATAAGGACGGCAAAAGTTCCAAAAATCCCTACAAAAGCCTCCATGTTGGTTTTCATCTTTGTAGTATCCAGATTTGCTATATCGTCAAATACTCCTACAAAGATTTTTAATGCCACCACGGTAGCAAGAATCGTAACTGCGGAACCAAGCTTGATATTTTTACAGATTACAGCCAGAGCCACAAGACCGCCCATCGCACCAAGAAGAATCTTAATCGATTGATCCAGATTGTTCAGTTGCAGGCTGTCCAAATCCTTAAATGCGCTGACCATGATTTTCAAAGAACCAGAAATCACCAGCAACGCGACAGAACCTTCCGATAGCTTCGGTGCAAATTTTCCGAGCAGTCCAGCCATAACAGCAAGGCCGGAAGCCATCACACCAAGAACAGCCACATTCTGCCATACTTTATCCTGGTCAAGACCTTCCATGGATTTCAGTGTATGAATAAGAATCAGTAGAGAAGCGGCGATTCCAAGCATAGACGTTGATCCTTTTCCGCCACCAATTTTGCCAATGATTCCCATTGCCGCAGAAACACCGAGAAGACCGGCAGATAAAACGCCAAGCGCTCCAACAGCAGACCAGAGCTTTGTCTGATCAACAAGCGTTAAAGCAACAATGGAAGCCGCAAGAATACCGACGGATATGGCGACATTCATTAACGCTTGGGATTTTGTCTTCATCGCAAAAGCGTTGATCGCCTTAGATGCACTCTTAAGCAATTTGTCAAACCCGCTCAGAATTCCTGACAAATCATCAAATGGGCCGGCCAGCGTTTCCAAAGCATCTCCAATTTTCTTGACGAACAAAATCAAACTGCCGCCAAGACCAATAGTCAGGATTCCCCCTATGCCGATATGGTCGCTGAATTTCTGCTTTATGGATTTTGCAAAATTGAAGATTTTCTCTTTTAAGCCGTCAAGATCTTCTCCGACAGACGCAAAATGCTTCTTGACATCATCTTTAAACTCCCTGATAGCTTTCTTAATGTCGTCAAACTTCCCGTCAACATCCAGAAAATAATCAATCACGTTATCCTTGAAATCCCTGAAAATATTATTGAGATCATCTAAGGTAATATGGTCCAGAGCTTTCACACGTTCAATAAAATCGTTAATCCGGTCAATTCCGCCCCGGAAATACTTGCCAAATTCGGAGAACGTATTGCTAAAGGCAGTTTCAAAGCGTGTGATATTCTTCTGCACCACCGGAAGCGCCATAAAAGCATCAATCCACTTTTTAACCTCCGTACAGGCTGTTTTTATCCCGCTGGCCGCCGTCTTGACGCCCCTGGTCACACGGTCATTGTTGAGAATGAAATCACGGAATCCTGAAATCAGATCACCCACCTTCGCCGTCAGATCAAGAACATCCATGTCAAACGCATTTAAAATCACAGACAACCCTTTAAACGCAAGGCGTAATCCGCCTCCCGTAACTGTCATGACGATATCGAGAATAGCAAACAGTCCTTTAAAAGTTCTTGTGATCTTATCTGCCTTATCGTCGGTAATCTCTAATTTTTCGGTAAATGTGTTAATGGCTTTAATCAGGTTATAGAGTTTTTCAGAACGTTCTTTGATGATATCATCTTCGGTCATTCCATGGTGAAATGTATCGTTCCACGCTTTCTTGACCGCGCCGAGAGAATCCACAACACTATGGATTACATTGAGAACGGACCCCCACACCAACTCAGCTCCCGATGATTTCTCAAAATCGTTTATCAACTCATCTATGGACGAACCGGCTGTATTTGCTTCCCTCTGCAAATCACGGAGCGCGGTAATCTGTTCTTCCGTATACCCCTTGTTTTTCAACTGCTCGTCCGATAAAGAAGCCAGACTGTCAGCATTTTTCAACTGTTCTTCCGTCAGGGAAGACATATGGCGGACACTACTGCCAAGTTTCTCATTAACCAAATTCTGAACCGTTGCATAATCATAACCGGCTTCGGTCAGTGCTTTTATTCTTGCTTCCCCGCTGCCAAAGTCTCCACGGATAACTTTATCAACGATTTCACCGTACTTTTCCATCTGTCCGGCCATTTCTTCCGTAGACTTTGTTGCTCCGGTAAGATCCCCCACCAAGCTTTTAAGTGCATCCTTCAGGATACTCTTATTTAGAGTTCCGTCGTTAAAGGCTTTTTTTAAAGCTTTTTCAAAGGAACCCTCTTTTTCTATCATTGCATCCAGGTCAACATTGTGGCTCTTAGCCAGTTCCTTGACCTTGTTCTGAAAAGTTTCTGTTTCAATGCCAGCAGTATTAAGCTTGTTTACAAGCACATCCCATTTTGAACTGAACGCACCCTCCAAGACTGCATTTCTGCTGTCCGCCGAACGTCCGATAATTCCGCTGAATATATCTGATAACTCCGTCAGCCGCTCTTTCGCTTTTTCAAAGTCGCCAATGATGATTTCCCAACTCTGAGTCCATCCTGACTGAGCCGCTTCCTTCAATGTGTCAAATAACTGGGTAAAAGTCTTCACCTTTGTCGCGGCATCATTCGCAGTCTGTCCCATCTTTATGATGGATTTGATCTGCTCCTCCGTATACCCCATGGTCTTGAGCTGTTTCTCGTTCAGATCACCCGTAAATTTCGAGAGTGTTTCTGTTAAAATGTCCGATGTGAGCCAGCCTTTACTTAACGTCTCACGGAAAGAGCCCTCATCTTCAATCATCTGGTCAATTGCTATACCATGCACCCTGGCCGTCTCTTTTAGGGAATCCTGAAATACCTGACCGCCCATACCGGCATTTACAACCGAATTCCAGTCCTGAAGCTTCACTGTTCCCGCCGCCAACGCCTGGGATAACTGGTACATAGCCGTGCTTGCCTGTTGGGAAGTAGAACCGGATACAGCAGCGAGGTTAGCGATACCTTTAATTGCCGCTACGGAAGTATCCAAATCAACGCCAGCCGCAGTGAACGCACCAATATTACGGGTCATTTCCGTAAAATTGTAAATGGTCATATCGGCATAGTGATTCAGTTCATCCAGTGCCTTATTTACCTGCTCCAGCGTCGTCCCTTTGGAAGACGTATTTGCAAGAATTGTCTGGACGGCGTTGATCTGTGTTTCATACTCCTGAAAACCGGACTTAACCGGGTCAATCGTAAGGGCCGAAATAATATTTTTACCTGCGGCAAGCGCAGAATTGGTTATGTTCTGGAGAGCCGTAATCGCCATTACCTCCATCGCGGAGAACTTTACCCTTACAGTCTCCACCGCATTGCTAAGGGGGTTCATGTCACATTTACGGGCTGCGGAATTTACTTCTTCCAATCCTTTTGCGGCGCCGGTCAGATTTAATTTCTGTTTCAGTTTATCAAGCGTGGAGAGACTGGTCTGAACGTTCTGTTCAAACTGCTTATTGTCAAACCGCATTGAAACGACTCTTTCGTCAATCGTCTTACTCATAGCTTCGTAACCTCCCTCCACGCTTCGTTAGCAATTCTGTCAAAAATAGGCTGGATAGCAGGATTGATATAATCTCGCCCCTGTACCCAGCCGCCGTTTCTTGTTCCGTGCCCGTATTGCAGAATGATGGCAATCGGAACTCCATTTTGAATATTTGAATTCTTGAATGAGATCGTTGCAGATCCATTCCTGTTCGTAATCTCGTATGACCACGAAGCCGCTGTCAGCCCCGAATCGACAGGTGTTGCAGACGCAAGGGCGGCAACTCCCTCTCGGCCATACTTGTCAAGGTCTCCGAGTTTAACGACCTCTTTTGCCCTCTCCAAATATCTTGTCAGTTTGGAGAAGTCGCCCTTTTGTCTGAACGTTATCATTGGAACACTCCTTTACTTTTTCAGATACACACTGGAGCTGAAACCGGTGTACTGAATACCATCCATGACAAACTGGATGTACAGCCACTTTGTTCCGTTGTACGCCGTGTAATAACCGTAGCACTGAACTTCCGTTCCATGTGGAATGAGACACAGCGCCTTCTTGTTTGTTCCGGCATCGTTACGGCAGTAGAGTCCATCCTTTGCAGTCACCTTATATGTACCTGACAAACTCTTATTGAGAGATTTCGCATAAGCCGTAGCCGTGACTTTCTTCGATGCCGGCTGATTCTGGTTCTGAACTGCGCTACTGGGTTTCGTCGCCGAACCATTCAAAATTTCATTGACACGGGTCTGAACCTCGTCATAATCGTACCCTTTTTCGGTCAGAGCAGCTTTACGATCTGGCCCATTCCCCCAGATACCAGTGATAACCTCATGAGCAATAGTGCCGATGCTCTTTTTCTCGCTCTGCGCAGGCGGAGCAACCGTCCCCTCATCATACTTAGGTGTAATGAAACCGCGGATAAATTTTCCGTTAATCGACAAGGTACGCCGCTTTACCGCATTGCTGAAGTTCCCCTCGATAACCGTAATGTAACCGCCGGATACATACTCAACAGTACCGATGTGATCCGGATTACCGGTGTTATCACCGATTCCGGAATCCTCCCAGTCATACAAAACCGCATCGCCGGGAGAGGGTACATACGCATCATCCTCAACCCAGCATCCCATCCTCTTTGCAGCTTCGATGATGTAATAGCAGCTAATCTCAATCGGCATAATTGCCGTATAACCAAGCTTAACCGCCAGGGCAGACCACGTTGCCGCACACCACGCCCAACCGTAAAGCATCTTTGTTCCGCGGGGAAAACTTCCGGTATAGGAATTGTAAATATCGATGATTTCTTTATACGAACCATCGGACTCGTTCTTTCCGATCCAGGACCTTGCCAAATCGACTACAGCCTGTCTTGAGTAGCTCATGGACGCTTCCTCCTTCTTTTCATCAGAATTGACGAAGCGGTAATCCATGTCCACATTCCCTTTGATTCCGTCCACGACGCCTTTGCTTGTATACTGGTGGAAATCACAGGGATAATCAGCTTCCCCGCTCCAATCCGCCAGCCAGAATACATACTTGTCCAGCAGGTCGTGGTCGAACATATTCCTGTAATAATCGATATTGGAATAGATGCCAGCTCTGTATCCTTTCTCCGTGACATATTCACAAAACGCCTTGGTATGGGCGTTGCATTCAGCCCGTCCTAAACTAACCCCGGCAACCTTTGCTTTCGTGATCGTGTCGTACTCGAAATCGAAAAACACGATAACGTCTTTTCCAAGACCGGCTGCTTCCAACTGTGAAATACAGAAAACGGCTTCCTGCCTGGCCTGCTCAACGTTCATCGCATAGCTGAAATGGTAAACGCCAAGAACCGAGATTCCTGCCGCTTTAGCTGCCTTTACATACCCGTGAAATCTTCCGTCAACTGTCTGGCGATAGCTTGACCGGAGAATCAGGAACTGGATTCCGGAAGCTTTAACTTTGTTGAAATCCACATCCCCCTGCCAGGTCGAAATATCTGCTCCACGCTCTTTAGACATATAATCATCACCCCTTCGAATTTAACTGTTTTCTTCGTGCCGCATTTAAAGCGGCATTGCGTTTCATGATTTCCCTTCTGCTTCTCTTTTTAGGCGGCGAATTTTTGATGTTACATACCTTAATAAGAGTAAGAAGACGATTGAGATGCCACTTCTGACACTCAAACGGAATATTCAGGGCAATCATCCAGTAGTAAATAATCTCTGCTGTAACCTGTTCCCTGCTGGCTTTTACTGCCTTTTCCTCTGTAAAATGAGTGGCGGTCATCGGAGCATCGATGTATTGGTTAATTTGGTCGATACAGGATGTCGTCAGATAGTTATACACTTCCGGATTCACATTCTGCGTAAGCGTCATACATTGCACGTAATCCAACGTTTCCTCAAGCGTCTTTTCCTGTTTGGTAAGGAAGGGCTTGCACCATTTGGATTCCCATTTTGAAAGGGAGACAAGGGAATGCTCCAACTGCAATGTTTGCTCTTTGGGGTAGATAAACATCTGGTTTATTTCATCCCATTGTTCCTCGCCAGCAGGTATTGTAATTCGCAGCATCCCTTTCGCCTCCTCCTGTTTTCAGATTTAATTTGCTACCGGAGCCAACGCCGGTGCAGGAACTCCCTGCCTGGAATTCGGGACGATACCGTTTACAAACTTTGCCGCTGCATCGGCATCCGTCGCAAGCTCCATAAACAGCACAGAATAAGCCTCCGTTTCAGAAAAAGCCTTGGACAGTTCATCAGACTTGACAAACCGTCTTCCATCCGGGCTTTTCTCACCGTAAGCTTTCAGAATCAGATCCTTGAAAATCTTAATGATCGCGGGCGCATCCTGAGCCGCCACGATTCCACGAATCATTTCAGCCAGCCCGCCGGCCGTACTCATCTCCATTTCCATAACTTCAGCCTCAGAAAGATTGAAGTAATGGTCCTCGGTGCGCTCAGTTCCGTTGTAATCCTTGTAGGTAATCGTTTTCTTTAACATAATGTTTTTCTCCTTTCAACAATAAAAAAAAAGGAGCCGCCAGCTTTTACCCTGAAACGGCTCCCAATCTGCTTAAATATGAAAATGTGAATTAGCCCGCTGTCTGAGACTCCTGATAAAGCTTCAGAATCTCATCCGGCAGCGGCAGCCTTGCAGTAGTTCCGTCATCGCCGTCCTCGGTGGTAGGCTCTGTACCGTACAGAATCTCCTCAAGCTTAGCCATGAACTTGGCATCAAACTTGGTGGAATCGAAAGTAAGGCACGCCGTCGGCTTGAGCTTCTTACCATCGATAACCGTGTTGATAGCCACCGGAGTCGTGCTGATCTCCCAGGAAAGGGTGATGGGTTCCGGACTATCATTGATAGTCGAGTAGCCTTTCTCCGAAGGAGCCGCCAAAGCACCGTAAATCAGATGCAGCTTATAGCCGTAATCATTGTTATCAACATCGTTGCCCAGAATCGTCCGGTAAGAGAGACCAAACGTTTTTCTGGACTGCTGCCCTGCAAACATACCGGGCACAACCTCAACCGACCCATCGCACTCTGCGAATTCATCAGGGTACATATATGCCTCGATGGTAGCCCCGAATTCCTCCGCGGACATCAGATTCAGATACTTGATGTTATCCGCATAAATCGGAGAAGCCTCCGCTCCGGAAGGGCTTTCCGATACAGCACTCAGACCATTCCACGCAACGCCTTTACTGTAAACGCCGCCAGCCTGAATAGGGTAAAGAACGCCATGATCCACACCGGTCTCATACAGACGCTCGCCAGTTTTATCCCAAACAAGTTTCATAGATTTGTTCCTCCTTAAAAGAATATGGTAAAGACATCATGATTCAGGTTGTCTTTTTCGTAGTGCCGGATAAACCGACAAGTGGGCAAAGTGGCTACTTTACCTACGAGCGGACTATCCGGATCTTTATCGATGACTGTTACTGAATATTTTCGATAAGACAAATAAACCCCGTCATTCGCATACGTGTTCTCGATACCGTCAAGACCGTATACGATGGCGGGGTAATTCATCTTAACCGATTCCGGGGGTTGAAAATAAGCGTTCCTCGTTCCAAGGATTTCACAGAATATCTCATGTAGCAGAAGACGTCTGTTCGTCGCCATGATATACACCCCCTATTGTCAGAATCAGCCGTGGGTACTGAACTTCTACATTTGAAATTTTCCATTTAGCACCCATAAACCCAACGTACCGCATCGAATGAAAATTCTCATTGGCAAACGGATCGGCAACGATGCTGATCTCATTTGCGACATTGATGTCGTCATTGAGTGTTTCAGCGCTTTGGAGCCTGCGCATATTACGAGTCAAATCGCCAAAGTACATACGCTCGGTAATCTGCTCTTCCCACACACCAGGTCTCGTTTCCACTGTTTCAGCATAGCCGATTGGTCCGTAAAATTTCGCCATTTTGAATTTTCACCTCCTGGACATTAGCCGCTGACAGATGCGTTCGTCTCTTTCTCCTCGATGACGATAGCAGACTTGATTCTGGTAAGCTGACCGGACTTGCGCGTCTCCAGCAGCGACTGAAGCTGATTGAACTTGATATCGAAATCGGTGAAGTGAGTCACATCCCCGCCCTTGGAAGCGCCGTATCCGTAATCAGCCATATTCACGCAAATCGCGTGCAGCTTGTGCTTAACGCCTTCGGAATCGGTACGAACCTTCCCTTCGAACTGCGTAACCTCATAGATATTGGCAACGCCCAAAGCCGCAGCAAGCTCGGTATCGGTCTCGTAAATACGGCGGCCATTACGGTCACGAGCGAGAATCATGGTGTTGTGCATGTCAGTAGTGATGAACAGGTCGGGCTTACCGGTACCGCGGAAATCCTTACGAGCCTTACGCAGAGCCGTAACCATAGCCTCGGCATAAATGAAGCTTTCGCCGAAATACTGCTCAGTATTGGCACCCTGAAGCTCTTTTGCCATGGCTGCAAAGTCCACATCCTTGTGGATGGTGTACAGCTCATCGTCAGTCCAGATGGGACGAATCTTGTCCGGGAAGATTTTCTCAGGGTCACTGTTAGGACGCTCATCACCCAGCATGGTAGCAACAGCCAAAGTTTCCTTCAAAGAAATCTGGTCGATGCTGTACTGGAACTGAACATAGTCGAAATCTTCGATGTCCACCACATCGTCACGATGCAGTTCGGAAGTGACGTATACCGTCTGGGGGTCAGTGGTACGCCTTACCAGCTCGTAGTTGCCGGTGATTTTCTTCTCGTTTCCTTTCTGATAACCCTTGGCGGACAGTGCATCGATGTTCCGAATGTCTACATGAGAAGTACGAACCCGGCCGTGAGGGATTTTCTGAGTCTTGGCCATGATAGCGTCAACCCATCCCATATCATTGGTGATAAGTTCGGGAGTGCGGCTGGGATGCGCCTCAACATACTCCGGGAACATGGTGGTGATGTTTCCGTTGCCGGTCTGAATAAAGCCACTGATATCGGCGTGCTGAAGACCATGCTCCTCACTATAAATTTTCATAGCAAGCTTGAGCGAGCCAACGTTGCTGGATTTAGCGATCTCCAGAATTTCACTCTGAGCCGCGTGAGAGAGAACATTCTCCTGAGTCTCACCCTTGTTGTCAAACACATTATGTTTCATATCTTCGTTTCCTCCTTTAGAATCGTCATTGTTATCTTCCGGCTCCCCATTTTCACCGAGAGCCATCCCGACCATAGCCAACATCACGTTCTGCTCCTTTTCGTCGAGCTTCTTACAAATCCGGTCAAAGACCTCGCCGACGGTTTCGTCGTCTTCAGACGGCTTGTCGTCCGGCTTCTTGTCTTTGTTTTCGCCCTCATCAGAGTGATAGAGCATGATGTTTTCGTTGTAATTGATAATCAGCTCATCCTCGACGGCAACGCCGTGATTCATAACTGTGTCAATGTAGGCTCCGGGATTTGCACCCGCCAGAACAAGGCTCACCTCACGGATGATACCGTGAACGACATCTTTCCCCATCTGCTTCAACTGATTTGCCGCGATGGACAAAGAAACAACGTCCCCGTGCTGAACCAACTTTTTAGCCGTCTGTCCGGATTCCGTATCGTTAAACGTACAGTAGGCATAAACCCCATCATCCCTGTTTTCCAACAATGCGTGCCCCAAAACATTATTCTGGGAATCATGCTGATGGTTCCAAACCAGGCTTACAGTCTCGCCGTCCTGCTGTTTAAAAGCATTCTTACGGATAATTCTTCCGTCGGCGCACTGCAAATCATTTCTCGTGGCCCAGCCACTGAAATCATATTTCGCCATTTTGATTTTCCTCCTTTATTGTTTGTTTTTCTAAGTTTCCAGTGTCGCCTCCCGCTGGTTCGCTTAAATTCTTGTTCCGAAGTTCATCCGCTTTCGGATCTTTCGACGGTTTCCATCCGATAATCTGCCGTGCCTCATTTGATGTAGCCACCTCATTTCTCGTAAGCTTATCAACAATCTCAGCAAGTTCCGTAACGGGAACCAGTTTAAATGGATCTCTGAAGAACTTAATGGAATGCCGCTGTGACCGAGCTGTTTTAGTCAAAAATTTACGTTTCATCTCGTCTGCAATAGCAGAAACAATCGGCTCAATCGTTCGATTATAATAGTTGAGCATCGTTTTCTCATCGGCAGTACCATCCAAAATACTCTGAGTGATCCCTAACTGGCTATATAGCATACTCGTCAAGTATTCAATCTGAGTCATCAGATTATTGCCGACCGGACGATTCAATTGTGTGATATGCTCCGTACCATCAGTATAGGCAATACCATACTTAGAACCAGACAATTGTTTCTCTATATCTTTACGCCGATTTTCGGCTTGCAAACGCCTCGCATCTGTCTTAATAACGTATGGCAATTGGATAATTAAATCCAATTTACCAGAACTGCTTTGCTCATCCACGACATCCAACAAATTAAGTTTTCGAATCAGTCGCTGCATTGTTGAATTGGGTTCGTTTATAACGGCATATAACGGATTTTCGATAATCGCTACTGCGCTCTTATGCAGCAAAATATCTTCTTTCATCCCAGTTTGGTCGTTATAAAGTCGAACACGGACATGCTGCGGATACCATTCCAGAATCTTTCCGGTTCTCATGGTATCAATATCAAAAGAACCTGGCTGTCCACCTTCCGGATTGTCATCCGTATCAACTGGAACAACTGCAACGCAACCCTCGTCAAACATGGACATAACAACATCCTGAATAAAAGAACGTCCAGTTTGGTCAATATTGGCTTCCAACGAAAGACAGTTGTTCAATCCAGAGTTAATAATTTCGAGAAATCGGTCGTTTTCATCCAACTTAACATGTTGAATGTTTATTTGTGCTACGTCCAATGCAATACGGTTGTATACGGAAGTGACAATAGACCTCTCATTTCCTCTGGTAAGCCGAGGACGATCTGGTCTGTAAGAATACCCTGTTCCGATATCACGGTAATAGTTTTGCTGACCGTTATTTCGGAAAGCATTCCAGGCATGTTTAAACCTGGAGCCAATCGCTATATCCATTTTTTCATCACCTCCCTACGCCTTATCCAGCACTGTCTTTTTGTAAGCAACCCGACCGGAAGCCCATACACCATTTCGGAGCTGCGCCATGTTGTAACCTTCATCAGCGAGCGCCATCATAACGCCAATTTCCCCTCGTTTTGCTACGAATTGAACAACCTTTCCAGACGGAGACCGAATCTTTGAAGCTGACTGACTCATAAGTTCAGCCATTTTCTTGTTGTAGGCGTTGATCGCCGAGGAACTCAATTTTCCCGATTTATTTACAGCGCCGGGAGACCGAAGTATTTCATTTGCATATCGGCTCATTTCTTTTGAAGATTTTCTGCGAGCCTGTTCCGTAATCTTCTCGCTTTTCTTCTTGACCCAATTTGCATCTTTTTTACTGAGATTTCCGAGTTGAGCCGGGGTACGGCGGATGCCCCATTTCTGTCCCAAAATCCCATGATGTTCTATCATCTCTGACAAACGCGCTCACCTCCTTTACTCAAACGCATCTCTGTTCAGCTTATAGGCGATGTAAGCATCCATCATAGCCGCCACAGCATCAATCTTTTGGTCGCCCCGCTTTTTGTAAAGCTTTCGGTTCCCGTTAGTGTCTGTGATGGTAATGCAATTGCCCATACAGAAAGACATCAATTCTTCATCAAATAAAAGCATCCGCTCCTCGGAAAGTTTCTTTAACTCTCCCAAAGGAACGGATTCTGTTTTTGCCCCCTGTATTACTTTCTCAATGCCAAACGGACCGTTTTCGGATGCCCATCTCTCAACAAACTCTTTGGCATTGTAAGGGTCATATCCAAAACAACGAACATCGTACCCACGCTCTACGATATGGTTATCCAGGTCTTCATACACCTGCATCATATCCAAAACAGTGCCTTCCATGACAATCAAACTGCCTTCCAGTATGAACTGCTCATACTTACTGCGCATTGCAGATGGAAGTTTCCGAAACGTCAGGTCTGAAATATACGCTCTGGTTTTGATTCCAAATGTCCCGTTTGATAAAGGAAACATAAAGGTAAAATCACAGAAGTCATCGCCTCTTGATAAATCGCCGCCCATAGAACAAGGCATACCAGAAAAATCCCGCTTACGATATTTCAAAGTTTCTTCGTAAGTAAAGTAATAGGTATAACCCTCCATTGGCAGACCAAACCGCTTTGCCAAAATATCATTCCTGGCTGCCGGAGCATTCTCGGCTCTTTCAACATCACGCTGGTATACTTCAAAAGTGACGGTTTTTCCGAGGTTAGGATTGGCTTTCAGCCATTTGTTAGGCTCTGAAATCTCATCAATGGAATCGAGCTTATACCACCAAATGGAAGTATTGATTGCCGGGTATTCGCCCTTTAAGATTTTCATCAATTCCATTTTGATTGTATCGCCGCTTCCGTTCCGAACGGTTCCTTCAGAGCTGGTCGCAATGATAAGGTAATCGTCAAGTTTTGAAGCGCCTTGCTCAATGGCTCCAACCACGTCTTCCCTTACATCACCGGACAGCCACTCATCGATTGTTGATACTTTAGTCCTCAAGCCTTGAAGTTTATCGATAGACATCGGACGAACCTCTATCAGAGAACCCGTGAAAAAATTTTCGATTCCCTTTTTGGTTGAGGCAAGCTTTACACGGTTTGCTTTGGCACCCGTGGTATTTTGTAACGACCCTTCCGTAAGAAACCGGAACAACGGACCTTTGGCTCTTGTGATGGCTGTCTTTATCGGCTGTATTACTTCCTCTGCCTGTTTCATAGTCGGAGCGGTTGTTATCTGGTGAGTCGTAGAAGTATCAATGTTTTCGAAATAGGATTGGATGCAGGAATCGTACAAAGACTTGGCGGCCCCTCGCCCAACAATCAAATACTGCTTATTGATAAGCCGCTTCTTGATGGTTTTTACTACAAAATGCCCGCCGGGACCATTCGGGTTTGGCTCCCATACTTCCCTCTCCTCGAAGTAGTACCAACCAAATATCTGCTCACCCCAAAGTTTAAAAGTGTCAAGCATAACAAGATTGGCACCATCGGTTAAAGTGAGTTCCTCCTCACAATATGCAATCCACCCCTCAACCGGACGGTCGTCATAATAAATCCCACGGTCTGCGATAAGTTCGTCGATCCGGTTCATTTCCATCTCGATTTCACGGCAGACAGGTATTTCTCCCCGAATTACGGCATCTCTGAACGCGCCGTAATACTTTGGAACGGCAGTGTTCGACAATGTCATAATGAATCACCTACTTATCTTTCTGTCCCTTTTTAGGATTAACAATCTCGGAACCGGCCAGCTTATTCACCGCTGTTCCCATCATGTAAGTTGTAAACTGTGTTGCGATGTTTTTCCCGGATTTTTCAAGGACGTCAGCAACAAAGTCCCGCCCCTTTGCACTGCGCACCTGTTCCTCGCTTTTGGATAAATCACGGTAACGCTTTTCCAGTTCCAGACGGCTTATCAGTTCTTTCAGCTCGGCATCTGTCATGTCTTTGACAGCTTTACGGCCGGAATTTCCAGAAGATACTTTTCCTTTCCCTCCGGCTTTTTTAATTTCTTCTTTGTCGCCTCCTGAAGATTTCTTTCTGCCCAACTGTGCAGGAGTACGCCGAACTCCCCATTTCATTCCAAGCACACCGTAATGGGTTAAAATGTTATCATCCATTTTGATTTTCCTCCTCTCCACTCGAATCAGATGCAACCTGGATACGCCACTCAAGCTCTTTTATCTGTTGGTTCATACATTCGATAACCGCAGAAGCAAGCGGCGGATCAAAGAGTAGTTTAACCTTCAGATGCATATAGGACTTTACGAATTCAATCTTAGATTTTTCAGGAATGAAATCGGTCCATAAAGCGTCTTCATCTTCAATGGAAAATCCATCAGCAGGACCGACGCCAAGCTGTGTCAAAATTGAAAACGCAGAGTTAATATGCATGATGAGATCAGCATCGTATACCTGGTATTCTTCTGCGATTCCGAGCAACTTTTTTATTGATGTCAGTATGCTTGGTATGTTCTTTTCCATCGCGGTCCTCCTTTTTACTTAAACTGTGATGAACTGTTTCATACAAAAGCCTTCCAAACCGGAATCGGTATAAACCTTGTAGAACTCGCCGATAGATTTATCCTTGTCAACTATAACTTCCGTATTGACCGGAATCGTGCCAAGAACCTCAGCCTTGTCATCCGGTTCTTTACGGATTCTGAGATTCGCACAATTGCTCACCAGACCGATTACAGGCTCTTTCTGTATTGCAGTCATTTCTTTAGATTCCATAATTTGTTTCCTCCTTAATGTCTCCATGGACAGGTATCGTTTTTTGTTCGTTCAACTGGAATATGGGGGATTGGAGTTTCGTCTCCATAGTGAATTGCGTTGTGGGTTGAAAGTTTTGTAGACACAACGTTGTCTGGGTCAAACACGCATGGATTCCGATTCAGAATATCTTCATAGGTTATAGGATTGATGTGGTGAATAATAATCGACCCAAAAATCTCAAATCCCTCTAAAGCCAAATCACACCCATTATCTCGAATGATGATTTTGTTTCTGAATCTTATCCATTCGTCGGAATGATAGAATTCCTGATTAAGCCAACGTTTAAAACCAAAAGTTTCTTCTGCAACTTTTCCACAAAGTCTGAGATACTGATACCGTTCCTCAAAAGTTGGAATTCGGATTAACTCACTATAAGTCTTCTTCATCCGAATCCTCCTCTCCGCTATACCGTCGAAACGCTTTCAGTGCATTTTCGTACAATTCCTCTGACCGATGTGCAGATTGCAGCGATTCCACTTTTGCCCTTAATAACTCGTTTTCACGTTCTATCTTCTCCCTCTCCAGACGCTCCCTCGTAGATCCCAGTTTTAAATAATGTGTTATGACCTGAGAGGAGGCTGTTCCCTCCATCAATTGTTTCTCAGCAAGATCTACCGCAAGAGAAATCATTTGATTTTCCCTCGCTTCGGGTGTCAACGCCGGTCGCATCTTTCTTGAAGAATTAGAAGAGCTTGCAGCCTTGGCTTTTCCCATACTTGCCGCCTCCTCTCGATTAGTTTGTTACTCGTTTTTCATACCTTTTAGAATAGTTCTCCTACGGTGTTTAAAAGAACTCACGAAGCCGGCAAATATACTTTTTCGCTGAAAGGAGAAAAAGAGCAAAAGAACCACAGCCAATGCCACGCCAACCCCGCGAGTTCGTTTAAACACCGTAGAAGAACGACAAGGGTAAATCCAAAATATACCCCCGGAGAATTTTTAAAGACCGCCGCGATGTGGGAGGGGGTGCCTTTTCAGCGACCCTCCCCCTATGTCTTTTATCCGCCAGTCTAACGGGCTGTCCTAACCCTATTTGTGTCGAAAAGCGATTCTGTAGCCAGAAACCCACTTTTTTATTTTTCTTTTTAAGCAGTCACAACTTGCTGTATCACTTTTCGGTAGATATTGGTGAAGTCATACTTGATAATCTCGTCAATTGCTCTTTCAATTTCCTGATTGTTTTCTTCATCCGAAAGCTGATCGGAAGTTCGAGCAATTCTTCCTAAGTATGCGCTTGAGTGATAACCTTTTTCCTCATCGAACAAGAACCAAGAAGTGAACTGTTCGAATGGATTGAAAGGATTGTCAACCGTTGTCAAAGCACATCGTCTTTCCATAAATACTTAGCTCACTCCTTTCATTTTAGGTATTTGTTCACGGTTGATGTGGATACTCCGAGAGCCTCGGCTATTTCAGCAGTGCTGTACCCAGAGGCACTCATAGATGCAATCTTGTTCACCTTGGCTGTACTCAGAACTGTGGTGGAGCGAGGTGTTGCACGCTGTCTAAGAGTATCAATGTCAACATTGTTAATGATTTGGGTAAGCCGATTCTCACTGATAGCACCAGCCTGGATAGCTTCCCATTCACGGTCACTTATTGAGATTGTTTCTCTTGATGCCCCAACAGTGGTACGAGCCGCCGTCAATGCTTGTTGAGATGCTTTCTTAATCTCGCTCCTTGTCATGTCGGGATTCTCCTGTTTCTTAGCAGCTACGGTAGCATTCGCAATAACCTGAGCCTGCCTTTCACGAGGAGCGTTCCGGAGTGCCACATTTAACTGGGCCATCAAATGATCCACCTCCTCCTGGTATGTCTCTTTAGCAGAGGCGGAGTAGGCAATCTTACCTGTACTGAGCATCTCCTTACGAGCCCGATTCGCAAGAGATTTCATCTCATTTGCATAAGTAGCATAGGCTCTTTCCTGGGGGGTATCTACATCAGAAACAAGGGTGAATGCATCCTTAGTCTCAGCCATCTTGGTACTCGCCTGAGTTCTGACTCTTGTTCTTCCATTCTTGTCAATGTACTCCTCATAAACTTCTTTGTAGGTCTGCTCTCCGGTCTCCGGATTTATGATGGGACTTCCTTTTCGTTTCAGTACAGATGTCTCAGACTTGGCTCTTGAAATCAGAGTTGCGGCTCCTTCGTGATACCGGCCATCTTCGTCATAGCTTCCCTGATACTTCTTCTTCAAAGACGCAATCCCGTTGTCAATCTCGCTTTGCTTATAGTCGAGATGGTGCTTTTCAGCATCAATAACAACCATACTGTGCCTTACTGCACGAGCAAGTTCCTCTGGAACAGCGCCACGAAGCGTCATGTCGGTAATCAGATTTGAAATCTTACCCATCTCAGTCTGAGTATTTCTCATAGGCTTGAAGCTGCCTTCAGGTTTTCCGCCATACTCAAGCTTCGGATCGAATCCTTCCAGTCCTTCTAATGCACGAGTCGATGTAATCTTTACTTTACCGCCAGTAGGAATTACCATAACGGTATCGCCATCGAAATCGGCACCAGATAATCTTCCTGCAACCTTACTGTTGATGCCAACGGCATCCATAGCATTGCCGAGAATTCTTTTGGCATCGGCCTGCTTATTGTTTACAGTAAGAACCGGAATTTCAAAGGTTCCACCATGAGGGAATCGGATAAGAGCAACCTGCTCTCCGTTCCGATAGTTAGGAGCATACACCTCGTTGTCTTTCATAGAGGTGATTGGTAGAATTACCTGATACTTTTGTCTCGGTAAAGCCGCTGCCTGTAGATGGACTGCCGCAGAATCACAATCATCGGCAAAGGATTTTAGTAAAGCTTTTTTAACCGTAGGATTCGTGAGAGAACAAATCTCGTCAAATTCTGCCTGCTTATCAGCGGTAGCTAAACCAAGCTGCTTCTTAATCAGAGTCATACTTTGCTTTGACAAAAATTGTGAAGGTAGATGGTCGCTCCATTCACCCCAATCTCCTTCTTCCGCTCTTTTGTTAATAAGTGAAAGCTGTTTTTTACCATCCTTGTCATAGTAATAACTCTGTCCACCTTTTTTAGAAGTCGGGTCATCAGGGTCAACGATACCGTCCTTTATCAAAGAACCGAACGGATTATCCGGGTCTTTTCCGATAGGTTTCAAAACGGTGTCATTCTTAGGTCCGAGCATTGGTGTTCCGGTTTTCTTATTGGTATTGAACACAACGTCTACACCATCGGGAAGGTCATCTGAGTAAATAGCCATTCCTTTAATGTAATGTGTGCCGTCAACAAGAATCCGAACCTGCGCATAGTGAGATTCACCGAGAGACAAATCATCGACACCTCTTCGAATCTCAACAACACCATCCTTTTGAGTTCCGCCATCTTCAGCGTACCTTATCTGAATCCGACTGGAATCCATACTTTTGGGATAGACATATTTCGGATCGTAGGTTTCGCCGCCGTCATGAGAAACGTAATCGCTCAACGAATGGACATTCTCAAAATTGTAGATTTCCCTATGTTCTGTTCCAGGAGGACAGATAACTTTGATATTTGTCTGTTTTCCCGGATTTGTAACCTGTGGAACGCCACCGCCATAAACCGGATAACCTTCCTGTTCCAGTATGTAAAGCGCCTGGTTCAGTTTCTCTTTTGAAATACCGAGTTCTCGCTCAACACCAGTTCCAACGTCAATCATTCCTTTTTCTTCTATTTGTTTCTTAAGGAATTCGGCGGTCTTTTTGGCCTGATTCATACGAGCTTCCGAATTTTCATTCAAAAGAGAGCGAACAGAGGAATCGTTGGAGAAACCCATAATTGCTGCGATTTCATTCAGACTTTTTCCGTCTTCACGAAGAGACCTCGCTCTTGCTACATCCAAAGCTCTTCTTTCATCTTTGGCTAACGATTTCTGAGTACGATACTGTGTGGTGGTGAGACCCATTGATTTTGCAATATCCGTTTCGCTGAGTCCCTGCTTTTTTAATTCCTCAACACGGCTCAGAAAATCTCCGCTGTGTTGATAAGGGTTATCTCCAGAACCCCAAGGATATCTGCCGGAACGTCTCGGCATCCCGTAATGCATTAACATTTCTTCCGCAATGGGATTCATGGCTTAGCCCTCCTGTTCTTTGATTTTGTTGATAATCTTATCAAAGGTAATAATCTTATCTGTGATTGGAACAATTTCTTCAGCCGTTGGTGCATGATACAAAATTTCATTGTTCTGGTACAGACGTAATTCGATTTCAATCTCGCCAGGCTTCACTTTATATTCCAAACAAAAAAGAGCAGCATAAATCATAAGCTGCTCCATGTGTGCCGGAATCACACCAGTTTTCAAATCGTGAATTCTAAGCAAACCGTTTCTAAACGCAATACTGTCCGCCGTTCCAAAACAATTCTCCGAATAAAAAAGAATCTGTTCTGGAACCATTTTGAATCCGATAGCATCGTTCACATACATGTTCAATGTTTTCTGTGACTTCGGCAGCTTCTGCCCTAAACGAATACACTGTGCTGCGAACTCATGAAGAACGGTTCCTTTTTGTGTTGCCAAAAACTTTGAATAGGATTCGGCAACCTTGGACTCATCATAGTTAATCCAATGATATTTACTTGCGCCGAGAAAAGCGTGTTGCCCTTCAAGATTCAAATGATTGTTGAAGTTCATATAACACTTCCTCCTTGTTCTCCGGACAGATGAATCTTGAAAATGACATCTCGTTCATCAATCCGACATAGTATTCTTGATTTGGCTGCTTTTTTGCTCCAGCGCTTTTCTTACATTCCAAGGACGCCCACTTGTTCTTGTAGAGGATAGTCAGGTCCGGAATACCTTGAATATAACTGGAATCATTCTTTGTGACGATGCAACCGGGAAACATTTTTTTCAGTTCTTTTATCAACTGCGCCTGAAAATTACTCTCCAACATTTTAGCGAACCTCCTTTCTTTGTTTTTCAGAAAACGAAAAAGAGAATGTAGTCTTTAAAAATGACTATTTTATCCTCTCTCTTCATAAAAGGGAATGTTTTTTTCGCGGAGTAAAAAAGAGCAAAAGAAAGAGCCCTTGTCAGGACTCATCCTCATTTTTGTGTTTGTTGAAATAACCTTTCACGTCAAGACCCATTCTTTCCATACAATCAAAAGATTTCATACAGTGATCTTTCATCACAATCTCTGCTTTGTCGTCTTTCAATATGCCAAGTTGATTCAGCACATTACAAATGTCAAGCATGTTTGTGTGATAAATAAATCTCATTTTTGCCACCTTTTTTGTAATATCCATAATTGTTCTCCTTTCAGAATAGATTTTTTCATAAAAGGCATTGTAATTTAAGCGTAAAAAAAACAGAGACACCTGAAAGCATCTCTGTATAAATGAAACTCTATTTAATTGTGTATTTTTGTTATTGAGCAACTTCCAATAGTTTTTGAGAAATCCGCGCCGACACCTCAGCATAATAGGCTGCTTCGGCCGTCGATAACTCGTCCTGATTTATTGCTTCCATCTTTTCCATGGTTTCAGCATACTTAGCCATATAATCCGCATAATCGGTCAGCATAGATGTGGCATCATCAGAATTTGTATACTTCTTCATAAACTCACAATACTCGTCAAAGAATTCTTCATAACTGTCCATTGCTTCTTTAAATTCCGGACTTATTTCGCCGTTATCTGAAGTTTCTACGGAAGATTCATTTTCTTCTGATGTAGTATTAGAATCGGTTCTGTCTTTTGTACTCTCTTTACAAGTAATATCAATGGCTTCAATTTGATATCCAAGCATCACCTGCAAATAATATTTTCCGTCACTACTGTAGGCATAAAACATTTTTCCACCATCGTTTTCGCCTTCATATGTAACATCGTTGAACCCATTTGATTTACACGCTTCAATATATTCCTCATATTCCCCATCCTGATAATTCGCAACACGAAACGAATATGATGTTCCTCCATCTTGATCGATAATTGAGACTTCTCCGTTCTTAAAATAGTCGCTGGTAACAGGAAGCATATCTGCGTAACAGATTTCTTCATCTTTTTCACTTTCCGATTCTGAATCGGAAGAATCCTGTTCACTAGTTGCCTTGATTGATTCGGATTCTGTTTCCATTTCAATCTCATCCGAGGTAGTCTTCCCACCACATGCCGACATAACCAGCATCATAATGCCGATTAAAAAAATTGTTATTGCTCTTTTCATCTCGTCTCCTCCAATTATTCAATATTTTAGCGCAATAAAAAAGTGCGCCCCAATGATGAGACGCACCCGCAAAAGTGAATCCCTCATTGTTGCGACACAATCTCATCCCGTTTAAGGCATAAGTAAAGAGAAAAAACACCCTTTGCCAAAGTGATTTCCCTTAAACGAGATATATGAAATTGTGTCGCAAACTAAGTATAGCACAACACTCCGAAAAAAGAAACACTTTCCAAGAAATTTTCCACCAATCACTTGACATTTCCCAAAATTTGTACTATGGGCTTTACGCCGTAATCAATTGTCCCCGCTGCTCCATGTAGTCATAGACCATCTTCGTACCATCCATAAAATATACCAGTATGGACAGATACCCATTCGGCTGGTAGCGGGCAGCGTTTTTTGACAGCCTCGGAAACCTCCTCTGAAAGTCCTTGTAGATTTCAAGCCATGTAACTTTTTTACTCATATAACACCTCTTTTCTTGCTTGTGGCCAAAAACCCACTTTTTCCGTCCCTATTTATATATACTATTAAACTTTCTATCATAATAGTTTAAGAAAAAAAGTGGGCAAGTGGGCTTTTTAATTTTTCAAAACCCGCAAACCCGCATAAATACTGGGTTTTTCGATGGTCAAATCTCCAAATTTGTGGCCAAATCCATGTTTTAAAAGTGGGCAGAAAGTGGGCAAGTGGGCAAAAATCTGGGTAAAATCATCCGTACAAATCTCAAAAGGCTGCCCAAATTCTACCCAGATTCACCCCAAACCCACTTTTTCTGACCAAAAGCCCATTTTCAAAAACCAAAAGTGGGCAGAGATTTTTAACCTAGATTAGCCTTCATCGGGCTCCGAAGACTGGTACGGACGACAAAATTCACCGTAAATTGACGTCGGGTTTCTTATCGTAGAATCTGCATACCGGATCTTTCCGCTCTATAAAATCAACATCTTTCGGAAATTCTTCGTACACTCTCTCGGATTTCTTGAGAAATTCCATGTATGTTTCGATGTTTTTGCATACTTTTCTGTGTGTACAACGAGTACACATTGTCTCCCTAACTCCTCCGTCCACAAACTTCACCTCCAATTTTTCACATGTTGCCATAAGTTCTACCTCCAAATCTTTCCTGTCTGCTCGTCCCGTAAAACGATTCGCTCCTCCAGATGGAAGCCGGCCAGTTCACACATATCAAAGATGGTATGTAACAGTTTGTGAAACCGCTCGTCATCCCTATCCAGATTCTTCATAGCCTCATAAGCAGTCGGGTCAGAATAACCCTCTGCATTCTTTCGTAAATCTCTATCCGTCAAAAGACTTCTCACCTCCTTCTTCACGCCATTTTTCCAGATCGATTCCATATTGCTTCAATAAATATGTACAAAGCCAAACTTTATCGTTCTCCTCCATAACATATCGTTCGAGAAGTTCTGCTATGGCTTTGTTGAATCGGTCATAGAACCTACGCAGCCTTTTTTCTCCAAAACCGAACTCTGAATGGAGAACCCATAAAATGAGCGCGTCAATTTCTGTCGCGTGTTTTTTATCGTACTCTGCGAGTTGCCTCTGAATTTCGAGGTTCATAGCTTTTTTCTCGGCAACAGTCATAGCGGCTCCGTATACTTTCCCAGCAGCTTTCTTTATCCGCATCTCACAGCCCTCCTCACATAATCCAGTTCTCCTTTGCAAAGAAGAGCGGTAGTCCCATTATCAGGGTGAATATAAAAGCCGTTGCATCATATTCAATCGGGATGCTAAGGGCTCCCAGAGAGATAAGCGCAGCGGAATATAATTTGTTCTTTATCAATTCGCGCCTCCACATAATATCCTCCCTTTACGACGGCAACGGTGCGCCCGATCTCCAGGCAATCCAAGCCACGAAAAAAGCGACTGCAATCAATAAGACCACAATCGCTGCCAAAGTCAGAACAAAATGAAGAATCAACTTATGAAACTGTTTCTTTGACATTGTCCTTCTCCTTTTTCGATTTCATGATACCTGCCTCTACATCATCCATCTTTACCAGCACACCGTTTTCTCTGAATTTGGAATATGCTCTGGCGGTCGCACAGTGCTCAATACACTGGCACACTCTGTTAATCAGCGCATACGCGCAAAGATAGAGGACCAAAAAAGCAAGCATATACTGTACAAAATTCATAAATTTTCTCCTTTCAAATTAGATTCGGAAAGCTTCTCTTTCATCTTTTCAAGAATGGCTTCAACCGACTTCCGAGTTTTCGGACTCATTTTTATGTAAGCCTTATGCTCGTCATACCAGTTGAATATCTCATTGAGATTATCCTTCTGCCAACTGAACGCCCACCAATCGCAAATCATTTCGAGAATATAATTGTAAGGTATATCCAGGGCAATCTCACCCTCTTTGGGGTCATCGTTAATGAGAACCCAGTGCTGCCAATGATGAGGATTTCTATGAATATGCAGAAGCCAAGACTGTCTGAGCAGCAAGTTCGGGAAATATCGCCTGTTCCTCTTTTCCCAGTAAGAATCGTAATCTCCCTTTACAAAATTCTTGGCGTGAGATATATCCGAAGTGTGCTTACATTCCGCCGACGGACAGGAATCACCACACTGTTTTCCGTCACAGAGATAAAGAATGTCCGCTACCTCCTTTGAAGGAAGCCAAGCATTCCGGTCGTCAATATATTCGTTGGCAAATATCTTTCTCGTATCCGTCCCGAAAGATGCCACAATTTCCGGCAGGTTCTCGTTGACAGCATCAAACACAAGTCCCTGCTCGGCAGACCAGCTAATTGCATTTTTCAGCATATCGTCCACCCGACATGTCCAGAGGATGAGCTTGTATCCATTCGCCTGCCGGTCTTTCAGATATGTAATCATCTCTTTGTTTGCTTCTCCGATTTCCGGCCACTTGTTTTTGCACAAAGTACCGTCAAAATCCACCGCAATAATTTTGTTTTCCATCTCTTTTTCTCCTTTCAGAAAACCAATTAGTAATTACGCCGTTGATAGGGGAGATGCTTTTGAATTCTCCTTTCCACCTTATATCTCGGCGTGTAGTTTTTTAGATACTGATTCTTTTTACAATGAGGCACAAACATTGCTTTTTCTTTGGCGCGTTTTTCTTCCTCATCACGAATCTGTCCAAATATTTTTGCGAGTGTGTCCGCAGCCTGCCTAACAGTAACTGCAAATTGTTCCCATGCTTCCGTGAGCTTATTAAGTAACGCATTCCATTCATCCGTAGTCATCGAATCATCCTCCATATTGTAGTCCAAAATGAGAATATAAATGGTTGTATAGTTGCTTTTCTATCTCATCCTTATAGACCACCACCGGTTTTCCTGCTATATGAATTGTCATGGTTTCACGGAGCAGAGGTTGTGCTGCATCTATACCCGCAGATTGAGAAGCATTCATTGCTATTTGCGGTTCGGGTAAATATGCCAGAGCTTCCATTCGTTTATGATCGCATTTATCAACAAAAGGACACTTCCGACATCTTTCAGATAACTGTGATAGTCCCATTCACACTTCTCCTTTCTTCATTGTAAGTTTCTGATATAACTCCTTTGCTTCATCGCCCTTAAAAGCGTTGATAATATCAATCTCGCCTTTATCTTTTCTACCAACAATCAGTACCGGAATATCCCCATGTGTATAGTCAAAGCTTACAAGGATGGTATCGGCTTTCCCCTTCATTAAATTCTCCTTTCTATGCGGCTTTAGGTAATGCTTCGGGAGTAAATGTATACCGCTTCGCATATCCTGTTGCATTAAAATCTTTCTTTTCTTTTAACGTCCTACTAATTGCCAAATCAATCCCCGAACGAGATTTCAAATGGTAATAATATAAATCCTTGAACGGTGTATTTAACCTATCAATTCGTCCAGACGATTGCTTCATGATTTTGTAGGAATAGTTTTGTGAGTAAAATATAATGGTATCCGTCTTGATACAGTTCCAACCTTCAGCACCAGCATTATACTGAACCAAATACACCCACTTTTTACTATCCGGAACCGGTTGATGACAATGCCCATTCCATTCTGCAATTTCAACATCATTTCCGTAAGCCAAATTCTTCAATATATCAAGTTCGTAGTCAAAATTGTAGAATATAATAGCTCTGGGATGCTTCTCGATGATTTCCAGTAATGCCACTTGCCTTGATTGGTCGGTATTTACAATCTTTCTCCAGACATAACAAAGCTCACCCGCATTGACAATTGGCTCGTCCTTATAAGGATTCCATCTGGTTCGAGACACATCCTTGTATTTCTCAACATCGTACTTAACATACACGTCTTCGTGATGAGAAACAGTAGTCCTCTCGAAATCCATGTTTACCAAAATATCATTCCTCTGCCGAATCAACCGACCAGTATTCAAATATCTGTCCACTTTCGGGAATTTGCTGAATCGGCTGTAAACAATATGCTCTCTGGTAAACTCGGTTCGATTCCGATAAAACCCATTCGCAATAAAGACCGGAATATAATCCTGCCAAGTATCTCCTGGAGTAGCGGAAAGAAGAATCCACTGATTGTTTTTTGCTATTCGCAGAAATGACTTTACCCATGTACCAGAGCCAACCACGCGCTGCTCGTCAAATATAAAGAAGGCGTCCGTAATCTCTGCGTATTTTTTTATGTTGTTCCACGAATCTACAATTACTTTGTTTCGATACAGATTGAATTCATGAGAAGTAGAAAGAAGGAAGGGCGACAGCTCACCCTCCCACTCCTTCGTGTCCCGTTTCCGAGCAGTTGTGATGATATAAAGGTCTTTAATTCCAACATCATCCATCACAGCATACTCCTCAGTATCAATTTCTCCGCCATTGCAAATATAATAGTAAGCAAGTGCAGTTCGTGATTTTCCACTACCTACGCCACCACAAAGAATGCAGCCATTTTTCATCTTCTTGACAGCATCTAATTGATAGTCGTAGAGCTGCACCCCTGCCATAATCAGTCACCCTCGTTGTAGTCGTTGGTCCATCTCTTAATCTTGTTGAAATAGCTGCCCTTGTTACCCAACGCTTTTTTTGCGATAGCCATCGCCAGACCCTTCTCCGGATCGAAGTCTTCATTTTTTGCCTTTACTACTGTCTTGGTGCCGTCTGCCCAGAAGACAATCGTTGCAGGATTGTTGAAGATGACTTTCTTAATTTCCAATGTCATTTTTCTATGCAGTTCCGCGGTACCGAACACATCGTTCACCGCATATTTAAGAGCATCAAGACGATTCTCAGCCTCCGTTGCCCTCTGATTCGCTTTGCTGATTTCGGTAGCAGCGTACATTAGCTCCGGCTTATATCCGTCCGTATCAACGGCATATACATAGCCCCCGCTCATGTCGCCAATCAGCTTCTGATTCGGAGAGTTGATCAACCCCTCCATGGTTTTCATAAACTCGCGTGCAGTCATTTCTTTGCTCATGATTTTTTCTCCTTTCAATTTTCATTCACATGTCTTCAAGCACCGCTTCGATGCTGTTTTTCAGATTCGCCATATCGGAATACATTTCGTTTTCCTTATCAGTGCAATCATCTTCTATGGGAGAATTGTTCAAGAAGAAATCAAGCTCCCCCAGCAGATTAGTCAGTCTTTCTTTCATTAGATCCCCCTTTCAAAAGCTCATCCATTTTACGAACCATCCTTCGCATTGTCCACACATCGGAAAAGTACATCATTGTGAACCAGTAATTTTCTGTCGAGTCGCCCTCAGCAATAGGTTCTGTAAATGTGTTTCCGACTTTGATATAAGCTGCCACGCCAAGCAGTGAAAGCTGAATATAACACATCATAGCCACAATCTCGTCAATATCCTGCGCGACCACCAAAATATGATTCTGATAATTCAAATTTTCCTTTTCCAATCGCTTTCTCGCAGCATGAACGCCAGCAATCAAAGTAGCTCCCGCACCACAGCATGAGTCACAGATAGTTATATAGCCTTGTTCATTAACCTGCTGCACCACATTATCACCTAAAGCAATTTCTGCCATAAGTTCGCAAACATGATACGGCGTAAAGAATTGTCCTCCGGATTCATTTCCGAGGTTAAGCTCCATGAAAATACTGCCCAGAAAGTCCTGTTCCTGGTTTTCTTCCAAGGCCAAGACTGTCTGAGCAGCAAGTTCGGGAAATATCGCCTGTTCCTGTTTGTTGTATTTTTTGATGATTTTCATGTACCGTTTTTCCCGCTCATCATAATGGGTTTTATCCACCGGATTTGAGAGTGAGCAGGCAAACATGATTACAAAATCCCTCCAAATATCCCAAGCTCTATGACGATAGGTAAGTTTTCTGAAAGAATCTAAAAACTCCTTTCTACCATCGTTTTTCCTGGGATTTGTTTTGGGTTTCGGCTCCGGCTTTTTGGAAACTTCCGAATCAATATTCTTACTCGGCGGTTTATAAGTCGGCATAGAAATCGTAGGTTTCCATTCCGGAACCGGCTTCATTTTTGGCGGATTTGTCTTAGGTGAAGCAGCATGTATTTTCTTTTTGGCTGTGGTTTGCCGCTTCTTCTTTTTCTTCCAAAACGCCATAGATTCTCCTTTCAAGAATATAAGTCTTAGTTGAACGGAAGTTCGTCCGGACCCTCCATTTTAGCATACTTTTCGGCGAACTCGTCTTCCTCAATGGTGACATACATCGTCTTTAAATATGCCTTAACCCCCGATTTTTCGTTCTTCGTTCCTTCCTGAATTACCCAGTTGTAGGGGCGGATGGTCAAATCCACATTACGAATCTCCGCATAGTCCAGGGAAGCAATCGATTCCTCGTCCAACTGCGTTTTTGCCCTTCTAGTAATCATGAACACCTTGGGCGGGATATTTTCAAAGCTTACCGCGACCTGGAGATAGTGCTTCGGCTCATCGCCCTCATCCTTCGGGGTAAGAACGCGGATGTTCCATCCCTCCTCAGCCAATCTCTGGGCCAGTTCCGGGTCGTCAATTACCACGCAGAAATTGCGGCTCCCGACTCTGTTGTATTTCCCCTCTTTACCGGAAAAGTTCCGGAAGATGATGCGGGCATTCTCCATGATAATGTTGTCGTTTACTCTTTTAGACATAATCGTTCTCCTTTTCTTTTTAAAATGGTAAATATTCTTCGTCGGGATCGTCTTCCGGCGGATTCATAGAATGACTCATAATCACGTCCGAAATATCGTACCCAAGGTTGCAGTCCATATGGAATTTGTCGTTATGAAAGTTTGGACAATCAAAGCATGTCGCATATTTCATTTCCCCGCAAGGCGGCATCCACGGCGGAACCTCAGAGTCAACATCAGCATCGTTGGCTCCAAGCTCCTTGATATACGGGTCCTCTGAAACGAACCACTCAAAATCGCCATACTCCGAAATAGTCTTAACTGCATCATCAACCAGCTTATCATAATAGCTACGGTCGATATCATCTTGCTTGTCCAGCTCCCGAACCATTTCCGATTCCAGCCACCTGTATCCTTTTGAACCGGTAGCGGCATAGTATCTTCCATTTTTCTCCCTCATTAAGAGTCCGCCGCCGCATCCATCCTTGATAGGGCAGAACTGTCCGATTTTTCCAATGAAACGATAATTATGTCCCTCCTCAATCTGTGGACGGAGTTCATCGCAAGTCGCTTCAAAAGTTGTATCCGAAAGAAGCCCCTTTTTGTAATCGCTCTCAGCTTTAGAGAATGTTTTCTCATGTTCAGACACATCTGGCAGCCCTTCGTTCATATCCAAATATAAAGCGCTACTTACAGATTTGGTCTCGCACATATCCTCGAAAGCAATATCTTCTCCACTGAAAAGTTTCTTGAACACATAAGGAACTGCAAACTGGGTACCGGTAGCTGTCCATTCGCCGGCGTGCTTACCATCTTTGTACTTGGCGATATAGACCGCGTCATTCACTAAGCACATCCGGTCGTATGTAGCCTCGTGCTCAAATGTGTACCCATACCGTTTACCATAATCCATAACAAACTGGATAATTTCCGGCGTAGCGTCAGGAATCTTGATGGAATCTGTCTTGATATGGGCAACAGTAAAGCCCCGTTCCTGCACCTCATGTTTGAGGTTAATCATGAACAGAGCTCCTCGTTTAGCTACAATATTGTCTTTGTTTCTCGGATCGCGGAATGCGTTCTCGAAAGAGGCAGAAGTAAGGCCGTAAACCGAATTGATTGCTGTCTTCAGAGCATCAGCAAGCTGCTTGGATGTCATTTCACCGTCAATTACTTTCTGGATATACGGTGTGAGCTTTCCATCCAGCATCGTATTGACAATATCCCATGCTTCATGCTTGATGCTTACACGCCCTTCGACAATATACCGAAATGCTCTTGTGAATTTCACGCCGAATAGGACTTCTGCAATTGCGCTGTGAGGATGCATCGAAGAAATATCCAGTAATGCAACATTTCCGTACATACCCGGCTCAGCATAGACATACCCGCCTTCGCCAACTTCTTCATCGCGATAAGTGGATTTTCCATTTTCGAACTTGTATCCTGGAAAATATGGAAGGAGACTTCCTGCTTCGCCGTGAGTACGTTCCATCATTTCTGGACACGCTTCGGCAAGGAATGAATAGGTTTCCTCGTCCAAATCATGCACCGGTTCTGCCAGATTACGGTAGTGGAACTGATCCTGCGGCTTTCGGTTATTTCCAAATATAATTCTGGTAGTTAGGCTGTTCGTCGTGTCGTTGACGGTCATATCCGCCAAATCCGCCAGAATCTGCCTTGCCGTCCAATCCGCTTTCAAGTAAACAAAAGACGCCTCGGTAGCAATTACATCGTTATCACAGTATTCGGCAACCTTTGTCCAAAGTTCTTCCGGTACAGGTTGATCCCACGGTAAGCCAAGCTCCTGGTGATGGGTTCCCGCTTTGATGATTCTAATTTCGTCATCGGAAAACCCTTTCTTTTTCAGCTCCTTTTCTGTGACATTTCCCATTTCGATTTCCAACTTCTTCAGGCTTTTTTTGTTTCCGGCAGAAGCGAAGTCATAAACGTCTGTATAACTGACATTGTAGGCTTCTCCGAAGAAACAATTTGCGCTGCCATTGATAATTTTCTGGGACAGATTATAGAGCTGCTCGTTTGAATATCCCATAAGCCGGGCGTACAGAATATGATTGTCATACCTGCGGCAATTAAATCCAACTAAACGGAACCTCATTAAGTCCTCTATCTCAGATGGCGTCGGGTTAATCATCCGTACAACCGGCTTTCCCTCACCTTCGATTTTCCAGTTTACAAGAAACAGGTTGGGAAAGACCTCAACGTCATAAAATATCAGTTTCGCATTCTCATTTTTCACGGCTGTGGACGTGTCGGCAGATTTAAACTGCATCTTGTTTACCAACTTGATACAGTAATCAGCCTGATGAGAACTGTTCGCTGCAAATGCCAATACTGCATTCCTCATATCCGTGACATCATATTTTAAGTCACTGGAATATGCATCCTCCAGTATTTTGTAAATAAAGTCGATACTGGGCTTAGTACCCGGATGAATCTCTTTGTTGAGATTACGTTTTATCAGTGTTCTAAGCCCTTTCTCGCTTTGAACTGCTTCAAAATTTACCATTTTATTTTCTCCTTTCAGCGGTAAACCAGAGCTAATTGTCGCGATAGGCAGGTTGTTGCATTTCGACACTTTTCGTCTTAATGAACTGTTGCCTGTGAACACCTTAACTTCTACATGGTCATCATAAATGCGGCTCAGTCTTGCCGGATCTCCCGTATAAATATAATGCAGATGCACTCCGCATCCGCTTTTACTGAGTTCCGCATAAGTTGGCGGCCATTTACTTGCTTCTTCTACATTCCTTTCAAAAGATTTATTTCCCTCCTCGTCCGGAATATCAAAATCAATTACGATATGGTTTTCGGGAACCTTGACATAGTGTAATTGTGAAGTATCCAAAGAGGCCAAGGTTGTTTTGACATTCGCCCACTTTTTCCCAGGCGTACCAGCATCTGTTCCGTATTGGGCCGGGCAGGTTTCACATTCCTTGTCGAAAACAGATTCCTGCTCTTTGAACTCGATGGATGTTGGTTTTGTTTCCGCATTTTCACCTGCCGGATTTTTTTCGGTTTCAAATTTCTCAGTCCGAAATCCGGAATAGTAACTGCGAACCCGCGAACCATCTTCAAGATTGAACCGTTCCTTATAGTCCCGAAAATAGTTTTTCAATTCCTCCTTAAAGATTCTTTGGGAGAATGGAAAAGATACCTTTGCTTCGTCGCAGTAAGTCTTGTACATCTCCCATGCCGCTTTCATTGTCGTCCCGTCTTCTTTTTTGAACACATGGTATGAATCAACAATGAAGTTATAGAAATCATTGGACGCCCCAAGCATGGCAATCGGAATATAATCGTCATACATACCCGGCGCGGATAAATATACTTCCTGACAGTGATACGCAATCGCCCCCAGTTCAAACCCAACCCGCTTCACAATGTCTTTGTAATCGTTCGGATTCAGTTTGTTACCTGTTGGCGAAACATCTATCAATCGCCGAATCAAACCGGATTTCGCGTCCGTAATCTTCACCGGTTTATTTGTCCCCATAAAGAGAAAACACTTGAACCGGTTGGAGTAGGTCGATTTAAACTTTTCGTTCACCGTCATAAGTTCATGAGAAACCAGACTGTTAAGCCTTGTGTTATCTTCAATTCTGGACAAGTCGCCGTCATGCTGGATCGCCACAAGAGGATTGCTCTTAAACGCCTCCAACGCAAAAGAATTACTGGATGAACCCAGTGCTTTCGCATCAAATACCGAGTAATACCCTTCAAAGAGCTGCTGAATGATGTTCAGCACTGTGGATTTACCCGTTCCTGCGGCTCCATATAACACCATGAATTTCTGCAACCGTTTGGATTCTCCAGACACAATCGAACCAATCGCCCATTCAATCTTCTGCCGTTCTTCCTCAGAATATAAAGTTGACATCAACTTTTCATAAGCAGACAAATCGCCAGCTTCAAGCGGATAATTCAGCTTTTTACTGGCGTAATCTTTTTTGTTGGTCTCTGTGTTGGAAAATATAAGTTTTTCGTCCAGCATATGAAATGAATCCCGCATCTGTTTTTGACAATACTTGTGCCAAGAATCAATCATTCCGGATTCTGCATCCCACATATGCAGGACTTTTATATCGGAGTCAAAGCGCCGGCGGTTTTCTTCTGCATATCTATCCAGTTCGCAGTCAATGAGCTGCAAAGCATCCTGCTCGTCCGTAGACCATAAACCACGTTCCTCAATCCAGATAGCGTAGAAGTCACCACCTCGAATCATCAGATCGGAGCTTTTTTTAATAATGAACTTCGGATAGATTTCTATTACACCACGCTTTGTACTACGTGTTGAAATCATCAAAAAGTCGATCATCGCATTTTTTACTCTCCTTCCGAGCGCTTTAATTCCTCAATCTCATTTCTGAGTTCCTTTATTTTTTTGTTCTGTTCCCGGCGGTCCAGTTCCGTAATAACCACATAAGCAGTGATGGCGCCGACCCAAATCCCAACATTGCGGTTAAACCTGCTCTGATACTTGAGTGTTCTGCGAATTTCTTTAATCGCCGTTTCCGATGACCGTAAATTTCCAAAAATATAACCAAGCATTTCGCACATCAGCCTTTTCCTCCTTTCATGTCCTTGATAAAACTTTTAACGGTTTCAAACCGCCAATCGTCTTTGCCGCCATAGGTAAATATAAACTCTGCTCCATTGGTCTGTCTGACCCGAATGCTGTTTTTACCGTTTGGAAACCATGCGGCGGCGTTCTCGCCCGCATAAAGCGGAAAATATAATTCAAACCATTTATACACTTCGTTGTGAGTCATACGAAACCTCCCAAACTATACGATTTCGTCTAAGTACCAGCACATCTGATACCAGATTTCAACCGTTCTTAAATCCCGTCGGCAATGTTCCACCGTAAACAGGCCGCCCTCTCCATTTCGTTTGTATCTCCGGTCTAAGAATCTTTGAACGATTTCCTCCGCATAATCCTCATCAAATCTCGCATCGGTCAGTTTCCTTAAACCAAGATTCTCAATCATACCCCAGAACCATTGTCCGGTCCGATTCCCGATATCCGGGTCGTCCATAATATGTTCTTCACAACGAATAGCGAGGGCAATCATCATTTCCAAAACGCTACAGGGACTATTATCCAAATAGCTTGAAATCATGGCGTTTTCGTATGAATTCTCGTAGCCAAACCGATACCGGAGATCTATCCCATCTTCTTCCCGGTTTCCATCCATTTCAATCGTGTAATTAAAATCCACGTTACGAAGAAACCGCAAAAGTTTTTGATAGGACAGACCTCTGGTATACCGGCGGTTGCATACGAGCCGACACATCCAATCGAAGTATTCGCTATTCAGCTCGCTCCTTGTCATCATACCTCCATCTGATGCGGCCTCTGTTTCATAACGTCTGAATAAGTCCTCTGGTCCAGAAGAATTTCATAGTCGCATTTCAGCCTGTCATTTCTGACAAATACCGAATCGTCCTCAAACTCCCCGAAATGGGTCAGAGATTCAAGACCTACAACATTATCCACATCGTCTACCTTTTCATCGTCTTCATCTGCCAGAACCTGGTCCACATAGTAACTGAGACTGATTCTCTCATAATCCTCAAACTCGCCAAATTCTTCCGGTGAGATTACATAGGGTTTAATCTCCATCGTTTCCTGCTCCTCTTTTTTCTGTTCGGCGCCCACGTTTGAATAGTTGGTATACCCATCCCGTTCCAGCCTTGCAGCATATTCGGTAATATCCGGTTTTTCCTCCGGCTTACCAATCTTTGCCGTCTGCGGCTTAGGAGCTGTAATTTCAACATCCGCAGCCGATTCCCGTCTGGAAAATATCTCCTTTACCGAATCAATTTCCTCCTGGGCAATCTGTTCATATTTTTTCCTGGTATACTGCCAGGTTACTATGGAGCCAATAGCCGCGCCCAAAACAAACATCACGAACCCCGTTGCTTTACTCATTTTCTTCGTCCTCCTCGTTTTTGATAGTCATTACCGTAAGCGCCAGTCCTCCGAAGAGTAAGGAAACGCTCAGCAGAATACCGCCGGTAATGTGCCTTTTTCTTTTTGTATCCAGCACATAATCGAGCATGGATATCAAATTCCCAATACCATCCACGATTACTGCTCCTTTCCGCCGGATAATACGGCAAGCCCACCGACAAAACAGATTCCGGCCATAGCAGCCAGTGTATAAGATACCAATGTTAAAAAACCGTTCATAAGAATCACCTTTCATTCATAACTCGAAAAATAATGGTTTTCTACCTGAAACATGGGAACGCCGTAATCGCTGTAGCAACCAGCGGTAAAGAATATAACATCGTAGTTTGTCCGAACCTCCAGTTCTTCTTGGACAAGCTGACAAATATCCTCCCTTACTTCACAGCGGTCTACACGTCCGTTCCACATTGAAGAAAACTGATACGGCTGATAAATAACATCATAGGTTGTATCAGGAAAATACTCTGAGTCCATACGGTTAAGTATGGTGTCGATTACCAATCGCTTTCCTTTTTCGCATTCTCCTTCAGCCTCTGCCATCGTTACTAACGCTATCAGCGAAATATCTTCCTCCGATAAAAGTTCTTCCTTTGTAACTTCTTCCACATTTGACTCTGAGATTCCCTCTATCGGAATATAAGTAACCACCGGCATAGATACCGGAATGATTTCTATTGCCTGTGAATCAGCAGGGATTTCACTTCCGGCAGAGTGTGTAGTGATTGAAAATATCAGAATCATACACAAAGAAAAAGCCGTAGCTATTGCAGTTATTTTTTTCATGTACATCTCCTTAAAAATATCCGGCTGCCCTCCGCCAGTCTTTAGAACCAAACCAAGGGCAGTCAGTCATGTCCCGATATGGATTTCCTGAGCCAAAACCATCCAATCCATCTGTCAGTCACATCAATTCCCAGATGTTTCCGTCCACATTGAAGTCGAGAAGGATAGCCGGATCAGCGCCGTTTACAAAGTCCGAATAGCTCAGATTATCCGCATACAAACCAAAATCAACATAGTTATCGCCGATGGGATGTTCGGCGTCATAAACCCATCCAACAACCTGGCCGGCCTTTGTCGGGGGCAGTCCCAGCATGTCATAAACATCGTTCAGGAAAAGGCGCTTCTTTGCCCGGAGCAAATCGTTGGCATACTTCTCCTGTGCTTTCAGGAACATCAGATTGTATTCATTGTTGCTTTCCCAATGAGGGTTCAGGACACTGTTTCCGTCTTCATCCATCGTATACTTCTCAAAGAACCGGGCGTATCCGCTTACATCAGACGGATTCACGACAAAAGCGGTCTTCTTCACTTTCTTTTCCTTGCCGGTTTCCTCGTCAATAACGGTTTCGCTTACCTTTTCCGCCTTGATGTTATACTTTAGTTCCCGGTCAATCTCCTTACCAAAGCGCTCAATAACCCGTTTCCGGTATTCTTTGAAGCTCTTGTCCACTGTCGCATAGGCCGCTGCCAGCGCTACATTCCGCTTACGAAGAATATTGTTCGATGCCAGAATGCTGGTGATGGATAAAGTTCCAAGAGCTACAGCCGGAGCATACAGCTTAGCCAATTTTACCCCGGTCTGAAGATAGACAACCGACAGATCCTTTTTGGAATCCTCGATTGAGTAATCCTCGCCAGCCTTTGTTACGCCCTTTTCTGTTGCATCGTGGATCTCATCCACGTCGTTCTTAGTCTTGTCGATGATTTTTCCGACCTTCGTTGTCGCCCGGCACGCCATAACTGTACTTGCCACCGTTCCAACGATACCCGCCACAATGAGAATCTCCGGGCTGTGTTTCTTCAACTGAAATCCGACTTTATTGAAGGTTCCGCTTACCTTCGTCACAATCTCTTCTTTTTTCATGGTTAAATAGTCTCCTTTTCCAAATTTTTAAGATGATCGATAAGATGCTGCGTGTACCACATGATTTTCTCTAAATCCTGGATTCCGTTCTTTTTCTTCCAGCGGCACGCATATTTGATGATGTTACCGGTATCCACTGCTTCGATACCCTTGAGATCAAATGTGAAAGCCTCTATCGCCTGAATCACTTCCAGACCTGTTTCCGACTGATAGTGATCCGGATGGGATACCATTTTATCGTTTGATTCATACATGATAACCCCTCCTTAATTCAGTGGCAGTGCCTTAGGTAATTTGAGAATATAACCATCTCTCACCCGAACAGGCTTGCATCCGCTAATATCTGTCCAGCCGTACTTATTCACGGCATAATTGTTTGTTGATACATCAGCGAGGTCATACAGGTCTCCAACACTGACAACTCCGTATTGACTGATAATGTCATTCATGGCATCGAGAACGGATTCCGCATCCCCACGGGTTTCAAATATAATGTCATCATAGTCATACCCGCTTCGGGTTCCAGACGAGCGATAATCCCGCCTCCGGTCCGATTCCCTGTCATAGAATTTTCCGTAGGATACCTTGGAAGCGGTTGAATTTTTCTTGGTGCGGCCCGTTTCTCCATACAGAATCATGTCAATCCCGTTTGTCACTATATCAGAGATGGCTTTCTTTACCGCCGGTACCAGCACCTCCATAATGATATAAGATTTGACATTCCCGACATCCTCGGAGATAAAGACATCTGCGAACTTCTGCATTTCACCTTTCTTTTTTGATTTCGCAGAGCCGGTGATTACTTTCCCCACTTTTTTCTCAGGCAAAGCATCGGATTCTCGCTGTTCCTCTTTTGATTTATGAGAATTCGGCTTGTACTCCTCCATTTACTTTCTCCTTTCCCTAGACAGCAATCAGCTTCCCAGGTAACGTAATTTTCGTATTAGGAAGTCTGTTGTGCTGCTTTTTAAATTGATATACAAGGTTACTCCTTGCTTTTTTCTCAGACACGGCATAGGTGGTTGATTTCCAACGATGCGCTACACAGTTTTCAAATTCCATAACCGGTCCATCATACGCATACTGGTTCATATAGCACCTCCTTGCAAAAAGGAAAAGGGAAAGCACCTTGTTTCAGGCACTCTCCCTCGTCCGAACCCTGTTTTCTAATCCTTATTCCGGATTTTCAACACTTTCTCCGCTTACGATAGCTGCTTCCTCGAAGTCATCGAAGTCGTCCTGCATAACCGTCTGCTTGTTCAGCTTGCGGGCCTTGATACGTGCTATCGTCGGGTCGATGATGTACTTACCAGCCACATAGCCGGCGATAAACACCAATCCGAAAACAGCCGCGGTCTTAAATCCGCTCACGGAACTTGCTTTAACGATTTCCTCAGTAGTGGTTTCCATAACCTCTTCGTTCGTCATAATTTCATTAGCTTCCATTTTTGTTCTCCTTTCATAGTTAGAAAAATAGGTGGTTCTTCCATTAAAGACATTGTTTTTTTCGCGTATTAGCCGTTGCTGAAATCGTATCTCGGAGCAATATGATACTCAATTACGAGACAGGGAGTCCCATCGTCAGCCAATTGAGAGCTGAATGACACATCAATATATCCCTGGTCAATATTCCAGCCGAGTTCATCGCCAAGGAGAGTCCCGTTCAAACCGATTTCATAATAGAACTCGTTCAGGGAAATATACATCTCGTCCCGCATCCGGAGATTAAGTTCATTGACAGCTTTCTTGATCTTGTCAATATCCGACTTAAAATATCGTCCAGACACGGTATCGTAGCAAAGAGTATTTCCTCGCTCAACGATAACCACTTCACGATTGCTTACTGGATTCTTCTCGATTTTGTCCTTGGCGACCGCATCCCGTATACTCTGTTCTTTCTTCTCTCCGATGGTCTCTACTACTTTCTCCTGATACTCTTTCAAAGCGGACTCCGAGAGTGTATAAGCCGTGGCAAGAGCAGCCCGACGCCTCATATTTACTGAACTGGCTCCGATTAAACAAGCTATCGAAACAGTTCCTATAACAGCCGTCGGAATATAACAAGCCCATGCAGCCTGAACGGTTTCTTTCGGTGTAAGTTCATTTACCTCCAGCTCATCTTTCTTTTCTTCAATAAGAATTAAAGCCTTTGGTGTAGCCCGGACCGCCAGTACGGTTGTTGTAATCATTCCGGCAATCCCGATTCCGGTTAGAATTTCCGGACTGTGTTTTTTCACGGCAGTTTGCATGTTTCGAATAGTTGCCGCTATTGTTTTTTTGTCCATTGATGTTCTCCTTTCGATTCTGGTCGCACATAAGCGCATCCCCTTTCAAAAATATAAAACCGCCCACAAGGGGCGGCGATTATTTAACCAACCAGAACTCCGGACGAACCCCACCAGAGGCCGAAGCGCCGCCGGAGCCCGTATAGCCACCGGCGCTCACACGAGCGAAATAAGCCGAAGAAATGTTTTTCTTAGTAGCATTGCGGAGCCACCACCAACACCAGTCATCCTCAAAATCACAGACTCTGTTTCCGCGCCGCTTCATAAGCTCGAACTGTTCATCATTATCCGGCTCAAAGTTTTCGTAAAAATCGTCATGGCCGAAAATCTCCCCGTATGTAGGAAGCGTAATCTCGCGGATTCTGGTTCTCAGCTTTTCCGGCATTTCCGGAAGAACCGTTTCGCGGAGCCACCTGCACATATCCGATTTATCGAAACCACCCTCATTGGTGTTGGTCTCATTCATCGGATGCCGGGCGATAACCTCGTCAAACAGGAAAAGAATTCCCTTGTCCGTCACTCTCTGAGCCGTGGCCGTAAACTTTCCGAAGCCGCTCAGCCTCACCGTAATCTGATCTCCTACACAAATTTCGTTTGTCTTGAACAGCACCTTTCTTGCTACCTTCATGATTTTTTTCTCCTTTCAATTTTGGCTAATTATTTCAAACATCTTGTAATTTCCAAGATGTCTGTTGCTATTTCATAGGCAACATTAAATATCTGCCTGTCTCTTTTATCAGCGTGGTCTTTCATAGAAAATTCTCGTGTCTTTGTTGCGAAGTCCGAAATGATATCAATTGGGTCTTGTTCCGGATTTTTGCGAATACAATTCAAGAGTTCGTTTCCAGCCCATCGTTGATAACTAACTTCCTTGAACCAATGCTTATCCCAACTTCGTTGTGGTTCTGTGAAATCGAAAATATAATCCTCAATAATCAAAATAACCTGTTCATACTTAGACATAGCTCTCCCCTTATAACAGAAAAGAAGAGTCCCTGTTAGGACTCCTCAATTTCGTCATCTCTTTTGGCAAGTGCTTCGTTTACTTTTTCTTCGATTTTTTCATCCATCTTCTGCTCGTTGACCCAATCGGTTACAAGCGTTGCCGCCACTCCTATAAAAGTCGCCGCCAGACCAAGAACTTTAATCAATTTACTCTTAGTAGCCATAAAGCGATTACCTCCTTTTCATAATAGAACTTGCAATTTTTGCGAACTAAGAAATATCCAATTTCCCATCAAATTTGTTAGGGTCCCAGACAGCGGATATCACACAACATTTCAAACCGTCTTCCATCACAGTGCGATGATTTTCAAAGTCAAGCCACATAATTCCACCTTCCATAAGATCGTCCATAGCCCAGGCTATTTCATCTCCGTATTTGATTCCGTCAAGACCAAGGAAATCATAGAACTCATTTATAGTTGTATAGCCTCGAAGTTGAAGATTTCGATTTATATGATACTGAGCGTTCACTATGGCGGCCATTGTTGCAGTAAAATATCTCTTGGAAAACATGTCATAACAAAGAATTTTTTCGCTTTCCGAGTCCATATCCGCCGAATAGACACCTAACCCGTCAGCCGAAATATAGGTTTCTTTAGCTATTTCAGCATGGATTTTGTTATCAGCATCTTCGCCATAAACTTTTTTGGCTGCTTGTTGGTACTGCTTGTAGGATTCGTTAAGCATAGCGTATGCGCTCGTCAAAGCCGCCTGATTGCGCTTGTCCATTACACCAATACCAACAATACACGTAACGGTGCCAATACCTATCAAGACTGACGGAATATAACATTGCCAAGTCGTCTGTACAAGTTCCATAGGTGTAAGCTTATCCGTTTCCAGCTCATCTTTCTTGGCTTTAATAAGCCGCAATGCTTTAGGTGTTGCTCGTACTGCCGTTACAGCCGTACCAACAACGCCGACGATTCCTAAAGCAGTTAGGATTGTCGGGGATGATCGTCGCAACCCCATTGTAAATTTGCCCATATGTTTTCTCCTTTCATTTTTGGCAAAAATAAAAGAGCCGTTGCCGACTCCAAACTTAAGAGAAGCAGATAGGACTCGAACCTATAACTTCCACGGGTGTGTGGCGCTCTACCAATTGAGCTACTGTCTCTCCATAATATAACCTGTAAATTTCGCGTAAAAAGAAAAAGAGCCGTTGTTAGCGGCTCACTTCCTTCGCTTGATAATGTATCTAATAATGATAACTATTAGACCGATACATATAATCACATCACCAAACATCAGTATAAATACTATTCCACATGTTCCAATCGTGAAAATAGCACATACACTAAATACCAGTAACAGAATCAATAACACCGTAAATAATATCATATCGTTACACCATCCTTTCATAATACGCAATGTAAATATCGCGCAAAAAGAAAGAGCCCTTGTTAGGACTCCACTCCTGTTAAAAATAGTGTTCTTTCGGTATACCGTTCCATCCTTCGATCTGGTTAATTTCTTTCCCAATTTGTTTCAGCATTCTTACGATTTTAAACTGCGTCCCCAAAATAAGAATCCCCGTAACCAATAAAATAATAGTAAGCATACTTTCATCCTCCTTCTATTTTTTTCATAAAAGAAGTTGTATTTTATGCGAAGAAAAAAGAGAACCCGTTTAAACGCATTCCCTTTTTACATTTTTGCTAATCGTTGGTATCGTTTCTACCTTTTATCAGAATTAACACCCCAATCAAAATCAGTGCACATCCTAATAAAGTCATAACTCTTCACCATCCTTTCATAATACGCAATGTAAATATCGCGCAAAAAGAAAGAGCCCTTGTTAGGACTCCACTCCTGTTAAAAATAGTGTTCTTTCGGTATACCGTTCCATCCTTCGATCTGGTTAATTTCTTTCCCAATTTGTTTCAGCATTCTTACGATTTTAAACTGCGTCCCCAAAATAAGAATCCCCGTAACCAATAAAATAATAGTAAGCATACTTTCATCCTCCTTCTATTTTTTTCATAAAAGAAGTTGTATTTTATGCGAAGAAAAAAGAGAACCCGTTTAAACGCATTCCCTTTTTACATTTTTGCTAATCGTTGGTATCGTTTCTACCTTTTATCAGAATTAACACCCCAATCAAAATCAGTGCACATCCTAATAAAGTCATAACTCTTCACCATCCTTTCATAATACGCAATGTAAATATCGCGCAAAAAGAAAGAGCCCTTGTTAGGACTCCACTCCTGTTAAAAATAGTGTTCTTTCGGTATACCGTTCCATCCTTCGATCTGGTTAATTTCTTTCCCAATTTGTTTCAGCATTCTTACGATTTTAAACTGCGTCCCCAAAATAAGAATCCCCGTAACCAATAAAATAATAGTAAGCATACTTTCATCCTCCTTCTATTTTTTTCATAAAAGAAGTTGTAAATTTTGCGTATGTAAAAGCGAAGAGACCGTGTTTCCACAGTCTCAACTCTTTATAAACCAATCGCTGCCAGGAGCTTTGTAAGCTCATCTTTTCCCAATTCCGCATCTATATTCAAGTGAACATGAGCCGTTCCGTCTGTAACCGTTGCGGTGAATTCATTCAACTGGATATCCACTTCATATCCGGCTTTTTTCTTTACCTCTCTTTTTACAAACTTGGCAATCAAGTTCCTCAAGAATTTTGAGTTGATTTTCATTTCGTCCATACTCCTTTTTCTCCTTTCCAAACGTTGGTTTTTCATAAAGGGGGTTGTATTTTAAGCGCAAAAAGAAAGAGCCCTTGTTAGGACTCTCTCTCATACTGTAATTTCTGTAATGATATACGCATCTTTGCAAGTTCACTTCTGAGTGTTTCCATTTCATAGACATTTTTACTTCGTAGCAGCATATCCTCAAATATGCGTATCTTACTGCTTAAATGCTTTTCTGTTTTTGCTCACTTTTTTTCTCCTTTCATAAATA
>NZ_BAAGFO010000004.1:0-267015 GCF_059728505.1 Blautia sp. St.27G3
TCTTTTTCCGTTCATGGTGGGCTTCCAGCGGCCCCGCCGGGTGGCCCTTGTGCTTCTCAAATCGCAAAATTGCGTGTTGTGCCATTGAACTCCTTTCCCCATTCCATTCCTTTCCGGCGGGTTTTCCCGCCGAAAATATCTCTGATAGGATTGGAATGGAATGAATGTAAATAGATGGTTTTAATCTCTGTATTTCTATATACCGTCAGATTTCCGTACTTCAAGAGGATTGATTTTCGTACTCGCCAAGTACGGTTTTCAGCCCTCCGGCGTACCATAACCGGATTTCTTGAAGTCGGTGTTTGGAACCGCTTCATAGGATTTCGGGTAAATGCGGTTGGGTTTTCCACAGCCCTGTTTCTGGATTTCCACCAGCCCCGCATACTGCAACTCCCGCAGGGTGTTGACCGCTTTCTGCCGCCCGCAGCGGAGCAAAGCGACCACCTCGCAGATGGGGTAGTACAGGTAGACCCGCCCGTACTCGTCCGCCCAGCCGTTCTTCCGGGACAACTCCGCCCGGCGCAGGACAAAGGCATACAGCACCTTCGCTTCGTTGCTCAAGGGCTGGAATGTGGGTGCTTCAAAAAGGAAATTGGGGAGCCGGGTGAAACTGAACGCCTTTTCCGGCTGGTGAATATAAATCGTGTTTGTCATAGCGTGTTTTGTGGACGGTTAGAGGCCCGTTTTCCGGGGCGAATGATAAATGATACCAGCCGCCCCGGTTGAGGGCTTGCGGAGCCTTGCAAATCAAGGCTTTTCCCGCTCTTAACTGTCCACAGCAGACCTCCTTTTCCGTTCACTTTCTGTTTTCTGCCGCCTGTGAACTCTGGCGGCGCAGTCCGGGCAGTATTTGCCCCGGTTGGACTTCGGGACGAACACACCGCCGCACTCCGCACAGCGTTTCAAGTCCCTGTCCCGGTAAATCTCCGCTTCCAGCGTCCTGTCCAGCGGCAAGACCGCCCAGCGGAACCACTTGCAGCAGACGGAGAACGAAATCATCTGCGGACAGGCGCAGGTGTCGCCATCGTCCAGCGCAAGGCAGTTTCCGTCCTCGCAGTTGCAGCACTCCCGGCGTATCAGGCCGCTGGCTCGTCTCTTCTGGGGCGGGGTTATGCGGTAGGGGGAGCCGTCCGGCCTGTGTTCCAGCGGCGGCAGGTGTTGATAGGGTCTTTTGCTCATGCGTCCCTCCGTTTTCTTTGGCGTGTTCTGTTTCCAAGGTGCTTGTCCATCGATGAACTATCCCAAGTCTACACCTTTTTGACCGCCTGTGCCGTATATCCAAGAGGTAGGAAATCAGCCTGAAAAACTCCCTATTTCCACGCTCTCGGATTTGTGATATAATCAAAAAAAGATAAAAGACAAATTCAGGTTTCTGGTCTTCTTGCACAAAATAAAGGAGGAGCTATTATGCAAATTGTTTATATTCCAAGCGAATCAATGTCTGTTCAAGGTAAAAAAGATGAAATCTATAAAAGATATGGGAAAGACTGGAATATTAGAGAACAGGGAGGAGGGTAACGGAAATTGGTTGTTGACCAGAAAAAGTGATGTGCTTGTAGATGGAAAAAGTTATCGTACTTTTGTACTTGAACACTACGGTAAATCCAAGCTGACAGCGAAGCTTGTTGATAAATTTCGTGAAGATGTAGCAAATGGTAAAATAAAACTGTAAATGCCTATGCCGTTATGCTATGAGCATAGTACATAGCATAACGGCTTCTCTTTCGTTGAGCTAGCAAGGAGGGTGAATATGTCTTTATCCATACAAGAGCGATTAAAAGACCTACGTGTGGAGCGTGGCTTGACGCTGGGGCAGCTTGCGGAGCAGACCGGGCTTTCCAAGTCTGCGCTGGGCAGTTACGAAACGGAAGACTTCAAGGACATCAGCCACTATGCCCTTATCCGGCTGGCGAAGTTTTACGGTGTGACCGCTGATTATCTGCTGGGGCTGTCTGAAATGAAAAATCACCCAAACGCCGATCTTGCAGACCTGCGTTTGAGTGATGAAATGATTGACCTGCTGAAAAGCGGGAGGATAGACAATACCCTGCTGTGTGAGCTGGCGGCGCACCCGGATTTCCCCCGGCTGATGGCTGACCTTGAAATCTATGTGAACGGAAACGGCACTGAAACAGGCGCAGGGTGCAAACGCCATAGTGGACACGATGAGCGCAACTGTTATAAAAAAGCATAATCCTGGCATGAGTGATACGCAGTTAAGACAGCTTATCACCGCCCATATTGATGAGGACGAGTTTTGCCGCTATGTGATACAACGGGACATAAACGGGATTGCCCTTGCTCTGCGGGAAACACACAAGGACGATTTTTTCAGCGTCCCAGAGGATAACCCGCTAAAAGAAATGCTGGAAACTGCTGGTGAAATCGTCAGCCAGGACAGCGACACGGAACAAGCGTACTTGGCGTTTATCTGCAAACGGCTCAAGCTGAATTTTAGGAAGCTGTCAGTAGAAGAACGGAAGTGGCTGAAAAAGATTGCGGAAAAATCCGACTTGCTGAAGAATCCAAAACCGCAGAGAGGACGAAGATAAAAAATGCCTGAACGGCGGTTCTGGTTTTTCAGAACCACCATCCAGGCATTTTGTTTAGTAATAGAAAAAGGTGCAGTTGATTATTGCGTATTGTCAATCTCTCTCAAACCGGGTAGTAAAAATACGGCAAGCGCAACGATGATAATGCCAATTCCGCAAATGACAAACCATTTCTCAACTCCCAGCCGCTCCGCCAGAGGCCCGGAAATGACAAGGCCAAACGGCATGGCGAGGGAAGCGGCGCTTGTCAGTAGAGAAAAAACTCTCCCCAGATATTCTGGTTTGACCGTTTCTTGAAAAATCGCATTTTGCACACCGTAAAATGGAGCGGAAATTCCCATAACAGTACAGCACACAACAAAGACAAGAAATGCGTCTGGCGGCAAAAGCCCGGAGAGCATATTGCTAACGCCCATCAGGAGAACGGAAAGACCGATGGTGTACCGCCGTTTCTTAAAACCGCCCCAAATGCTCAGAATGACTCCGCCAAGCAGCATACCAACCGCAAAAGCAATTTCAGCGGCAGAGGCATGGGCCGGTGTTCCTTTGAAGTATGACATACAGATGAGAGGAAAAAGCGTACTGATTGGCATATAAAAGAACATATAAATTACACCAATCCAGAGCAGAGCAAAGAGGCCCCTGTTTTGCTTTAATACCACATACCCCTCTTTCATATCCTGTAAAAACTGTTGTCTTTTCGTTTCTGGACATAGTTCAGGCGTTGGTATGGACGAAATCGCAACAGTCACACAGGCAAGGATTGCACCCACAATATCTAACAATATAATTGCATTAAGAGGCCAAACAGCATATAAAAACGCTGCGGCAGCTGGACTGATAATCGCACTTACTGCTTGCATGGTCTGCGTGTAACCAGCGCATTTTGTAAGTTCCTCTTTTGGCACAATCATAGGTGTTGCTGCGCTGAATGCTGGAGAATGAAAAGCAGTTTCCCGCACTTCGGATTAACAGGACAACCATAATAGACCATACGGGCAATTCCATGTAAAACGCCACCAGCGCCAGAATACCGCCAGCGGCGGCAATTATCAAATCCGCACCAATCATTACGCTTTTACGGCTGTGCCGGTCAACAAAAGCACCTGCAAACGGGCCTAAACAGGCTTGCGGCAAAAATCCAATCAGTGTTGCCGCCGTCAATATGATTGCAGAATTAGTTTTCGCAACCAAATAAAAGATAATGGCCATTTGCAAAATACCGCTGCTAATAAAGGATATTGCTTGTCCGGCAAGAAGTGTAAAATAAGTTTTTCTCCATGAATTGTTGTTTTGGGTCATAATGCGAACCTCCTTTTTTATTGCATTGTTCCTTTGTTTCTGCAATAAAAAGCAGGCGTTGTCCCACAGAGAGGGCAGACGCCTGCATAACAACAAAGCACGAAAAAACACCACGATACAGTTCAAAGACTGCTCGTGTCAAACCTACGTGTTCCTTTGCATACGCACGCAAAAAAAGCCCACCATCATGTGGAAAGGTACTTCTACTTTTTATTGCTTATTAGCGTACACAAATTAACACACGTAAGCCTCCTTCCAATCTCAAACTGTCGCACAGTATAACACACATCCGATAGACTTGTCAACCATTTTTAACCTTGTTTTCCATCTTGTTTTTCCATCTCTTACGGGCAGTAGCAAAGCCAGGCGAGCCAGTCAACGGTCAAGATGAACGGCGCTTTCAGCGCCGCCGTTGACAGTCTCGCCCGTCTTTGCTAATGGGTAATCAAGGCGGGAAAGCCATTTTAGGGCTTTCCCGCCCATTTCAATTTTGGGAGAAGAAAGGCCCCAAAATGAACGAGTGCGGCCAAACACTTTTAGGGATTGGCCACCTTGTCCACCCATCCAGCGGGGCGGCGGGGAACGGTCAAGGCCGGGCGTCAGCCCATTCATTTCAGCCTTGACGGTTTCCTGCCGTCCTGCTACTTTTCCCGGAGTGTGGCCACACATCTGGTCACGGTGTCCAGAGCTTTGGGACTTTTTGTCCCATAGGCCGGGGGCGGAGGACGAGGGACGGGGGCTTTCATAATACGCCCTGTCTGCTGCTGAAATCAGCCCTTTGTTTCCGGCTTACCAGCCCCAAACAAAGCCCTGCTTTCCTGCCGCGTCAAATGCCCTTGCCCTCCCCGGCGGCAACGGTATTTTCAGGGCAACGCCGACAGAGCGTATAACACACTACACTTTGCTCCGCAAAGTCGTGTGCCAAATGGGGCGCTGCCCCCTTTGGAAACCCCCGCAACAAACAGGTGCTATGCACCCAGCCGGGAGCATAGCGCCGTTTGTTGTCAGCAGCCCGTTTCACGGTCTGCGTGTAGTTCCTTGTAAACTGACCTAAGGGCATTTGCAAGCAACAAAAATCTGACTGGAATTACTCTTCCCTCAAGCCTGACCAGCATTGGAACTTATGCATTTTCAGGGTGCAGCGCTCTGACAGGGAACCTGGTTTTACCTGAAGGCCTGGCGGAGCTCGGGGATTATGCATTTCAGAGCTGTGCAGGTCTTTCCGGGGATATCAGACTGCCGGACAGCCTGTTGAATATTGGAATCAGTGCTTTTTATGGATGCAGCGGTTTTAATGGAAGCCTGGTTCTGCCGGGAAATCTGACTTACCTTGGAAAGAGTACGTTCGATGGATGCAGCGGGCTGCAGGGAACCGTGCTTCTGCCGGACAGCCTGAATGTAATCGAGACATACGCTTTTTCGAGATGCCAGTTTACGTGTGAGGCATCATCAGAATCAGTTGCAGCACTGGCGTATGGTTCAGGATATCGTAACATAACGCTGAATGGCGTTCTGTATGAACCGGCGCCGATAAACACTTCTACTTTTCGTGTTGATGACTTTTATTATAAAATAATTGATAAAGAAAAAGGATATGTTCAATTAAGTTCGTCTCCAAGCACGGTATCAGGCGTTGTGACAATTCCGGATCGTGTCACGTATCAGGAAAAAACGTATCAGGTAACAGAAATCGGGCCAATGGCCTTTCATTCGAAAAAGAATATAACCGGAGTGATTTTTCCGGAAGGCCTGCTTCATATAGGAGATTCTGCTTTTGACTACTGTACTGGCCTTAGCGGAACCCTGACATTGCCGGACAGCCTGGTCAGCATCGGGGCAGAGGCTTTCATGGAATGTACCGGCCTGAGTGGGAATCTGATTTTTCCAGAAAATATGAAAAGCATAGGAAAATTTGCTTTTATGAATTGTACAGGCTTCAATGGATCTTTACAATTACCGGACAGCATTACAAATATCGGGGAAAGTGCCTTTTTTAACTGCTGTAACCTGAGAGGAACTCTGACATTGCCGTCTGGTCTGACGAAAATATCTCAGAATGCATTTTATAATTGCAGCCGTCTGACTGGAATACTGACAATTCCGGACAGTGTTACGGGACTGGGCAGCACGGCATTTCAGCTGTGCAGCGGTATTACAGAGTTTCAGGTTGGAAAAGGGGTACAGAGTATCGGAAGTTCCGCGTTTCCTTCTGGAGCCAAGCTGGTGACGGGCAGCCCTCAGGTTCAGCTTTTGCTGGTAGAATATCTGAGATTGAATGAGATCCCGGCCGCTTTTTGGGACGGGCAGGAAGATGTGCCGGGCGGTGCGATAGTTACCGTAGAGAAAGATGCTGTGATTTCCGGTGACATTACGATTGGTGAGGAAGCGCAGGTAAGGATTGCTCCGGATGTTACGGTCACTGTTTCCGGAAAGCTGACAGTGGAAGGAACTGTTACCGTGGAAGGAATTTTGCTGGCAGACGGCACAATTAATGTCACAGAAACAGGTACGATTGTCAGGAGAAAACAGGAGCAGCTTGAGATTCAGGATATAGGGAACAGAACGTATGGGGATGACAGCTTTACACTGGCTGTAAACGGCGGAAGTGGTGTAGGTGCTGTGACATTTGAAAGTTCTGATCCGTCTGTGCTGAGTATTTCAGGTAATACAGCGACAATCCGAAAGGCAGGAACTGTTGTTATTACGGCGACAAAATCGGAGGATTATACATTTAAAGAAACGTCAGCGATACAGCCTGTTGATATTGAACGGAAAAGAGTTACAATTCAGGCAGAAAATATTTCTGTGAAGAAAGAAGAGCAGCTCCCGGGATTCACGTATGTGCCCTTGACACTGGCGTATCAAGATCGTATCGAAACAGAGCCGGTATTAACCAGCAGTGTAATAGATACAGGGGTGATCGGTGAATATTCAATTGAGATTAAAGGAGCAGTACTGACCAATCATGACAGCTATGTGATTGAATATGTTCCGGGGATTTTGAGGGTGACAGATAATCTCTATACACTTAAGGTAAATAACAGTGGGGATGGAGCAACAGCATCAGGAGAGTTCCATCCAGGAGAACGGATTGAGCTTCATGCCGGAACCAGAAATGAGTATGTGTTTGATGGCTGGATTTCTGACAATGGCGGTGTGTTTGAGGACGCAGCTTCACCGGATACTGGTTTTATTATGCCAAAAGCGGATGTAGTGATTACTGCAAACTGGAAAAAAGAAGAGGGACCTTCTGATAATAATGAAGGAGGAACCGGCGGCAACGGAGGAACCGGAAGTAACGAAGAGGGAACCGGCGGCAACGGAGGAACCGGAAGTAACGAAGAGGGAACCGGCGGCAACGGAGGTTCCGGAAGCAATGAAGGAGGAACTGGCGGTAACGGAGGTTCCGGCGATAACGAAGGAAACAAGAAACCGGACAATGACAAAAAAACAGAAGAAAAAAGAAAAGATGATAGAAAGGTGACAGAGCCTGCAATCGGAACTGTTTCCGTAGATGCTGAGAAGGATGGTAAGGATGGAACTATTTCTGTGAACATAACAGAAGCACATATCAGTCAGGCGGTTCAGGCAGCAAAGGATGCAGCAGCAGACAGGGATGTAAATGCAGGAGATATTTCAATTAAGATTCAGGTTACATTTGAGGAAGATGGTTCAGATGAGAATAGGGTGAATCATCTGAAAGTCAATCTTTCGTCTGAGGTACAGAAGCAGATGAAAGACAATAAAATCAGCCGGGTTACGTTTGCAGCCGAAAAGCCGGGCATCTCCGTAGGGCTTGATCTGAATGCTGTCGTGGCAGTCAATGATCAGGCGAAAGGAGATGTGCAGCTGGTCATCACGTGCGCAGATTCCACCAAGCTTTCCGGGGAAGCACAGGTTGCAATTGGAAGCCGTCCGGCGTTTGAACTGAACATTTTATACGGCAGTGATCAGCAGATGATCACAGATTTTGGTTCCGGGAAAATGCACGTTGCAGTTCCATATGAATTACAGAAAGAAGAAAATCCGGGAGGAATGCAGGCAGTTTACGTGAGCGAAGAGGGAGAAGCCACGTATTTGATTAATTCTGTTTACAGCAGCGGCAAAAAGGTGGCGTATTTTGCAGCAGACTGTCCCGGAATCTATGGACTGGGGTATCGAACACCAGCTTCCTGCAAAGATGTGAAAACCCACCCGGCAAAAGATGATATGGAATTTGTAATCAGCCGGAAACTGATGGAACCGCTTGAAGATGGGGTGTTCGGCCCGGAAGAACCGGTAACGGTGGAGCAGTTTACCGCTTGTTTTGAAAAACTGACTGGGATAGATGTGACCACTGGCCTTGAACGTTATTTTGCCGGAGCAGATACATGGCAGACTCTTACGCGTGCACAGGCGTGCTGTCTGCTGCGCCATTATACGGAACATACCATTTCTGGTTCTGTATCAGAAGGCTGGCTGAGAAATACTTCCGGCAGTTGGGCATACTATCAGGATGGCAGAAAGCTGACCGGAATTCATACCATAGACGGGTTGTGGTATGAATTTGGTAAAGACGGTTTGCTGAAAGGATAATTAAATCTTCAGGTAAGACTTCAGGCAAATGAAGTTGGAATGAAAAAAGGCATATGGAATAGCAAAGGAAAGAAGCTTTGTGATCCATATGCTTTTTTGTAGCCCATTCAAGAGACAATGTGTAAGGGAATCAAGCTTCCTTTTGCCTGCGTGGCTTGAAATATGGCAGACTTCATGATAAGATAATTTTAATCGTTGGAAATATTTTGATAATAAAAAACAGAGCGCATGAGGTGTTGCGGATGCAGATTAATTTAAGTTCAGATGGTTACGAGATCGTTGACAGCAGGCAGGTTTTTCTATTTGAGGCGAGTAAGGATTTAAAGCTGGATATCAGAGCAGATAACGGCTTTTCTTTTTCTGTTGTTTTAGTTTTTTTGAAGGATTCCTCAGGGAAACAGGAGATTAGGCAGGAAGTTAGGGAAAATACGCTTCATCTGTCGTGTATGAATTTTATGGATAAGGGAACCGGCCTTATTACACCAAAAAAGATAGCAGAGATCGAAGACAGAGCGCTGTTTTTGATGTTTTGGTCTTCCGTGCACGGAGATCTGAACGGGAAGGTCAGAAGTGTAAGATATACCCTGTTTTTTGAAAGACAGCCGGAGGAGAGTGAATAAATGGGAGCGAATCGGCTGATTACAAACGGGTCGTATGTATTAAATGAGAAAGCGGTTCAAAACAAAACCAAAAAACGGCTTGCGTATGAAGTGATGCACATGGACCGGCGGGTGGCAAGTATTTCGTCCATTGGGAATGTAAAGATTTTTGATGAGGCTTTTATGCCATTTGACCTTTATCTTGAGCAGGAAGAGGAACACGACATTGAGACAATGATGAACAATGTCAACAATTTTTACCATTGGTGTGCATCGCGTGTTCTGTCGCTGGACCGGAAATATGCAAAGGAAATTTTAAACAGTATCGGTGTGGCTCAGGCTGTGACAGATAAGGACCGCGCAGAGATTTCTCTGTCATATCACTGCGTCTCTCTGACGGATGTTTTCTGGGTCAGGGGCCAGGAGGAAGATGTTGCATTTGCAGAGCTGAATCTGTACGACAATACATTAAATGAGGCAGTTGTAGAGCTGTCCTTGAAAGGCCGGCAGATGACAGTCACAAATGAGGAGCTGGCGCCGGATTTATCAACAAAAGGCTGCTTTCCCAAAGCATGGATCCGCGGTGAAGGCGGCTTTCGTCTCCTGAAAGGGGGAAACGAATCTGCCGTGAACAGGGAATTGCTGGCAAGCGCGGTCTGCCAGTGTTTTGATGTCAGGCAGGTGAGGTACCGAAAGCATATTTATGAGGGGCAGGTGGTTACGGAGAGCGATATCATAACGTCAAAGGAATACTCTATGGTTTCAAAGATGGCGTTTGATATTTATGCGTGTAATCATGATCTGGATACACTTGAGATCTGTAAGCGTCTGGACCCGGTAACTTATTATGGTATGAATATTCTGGATTATCTGACCGGGAATACGGACCGCCATCCGGAAAACTGGGGGTTTTTGGTGGATAACAGCACAAATCAGTGTATTTCTCTGTATCCGCTGATGGATTTTAATCAGTGTTTTTTGTCTTATGACAATCTGGAAGGTGCAAGCTGCCAGACCGTATTACCGCTTCGAATGACACAGAGAGAGGCGGCTATCGAAGCAGTCAAAGCGATCGGGCTGCGGCAGATCGCAAAGATCGATATGGGCTGGTTTGGGACAATGGAAAAAGAAGCAGAAATGTTTCTGTTACGGCTTGCAGAATTGAGACATTATGAATCGAAACGTTATGAATCAAAACGTGACGAAAGGACAGAAAAGGATGAATCTGATACAAAAGATAGAAGCGTACCGTCCATGGAATGAACAGGAAGCAAAGGACCGGGAGCTGATTCTGGAATGCCTGCGCCGGGAACCGGATATTTTTACAAGAAAAAATGTCCTGGCGCATATGACAGCTTCAGGCTGGGTGGTGAATCCGGCGCGGGACAGAGTATTGATGGCGTATCACAGGATTTTTGATTCCTGGTCATGGCTTGGCGGACATGCGGACGGGCAGGAGGATCTGCTGGCTGTGGCAGTACGTGAAGTGCAGGAGGAGAGTGGGCTTCAGGAAGTATGTCCGGTATCAGAGGATATTTTTTCTCTGGAGGTGTTGACCGTAGACGGCCATATAAAGCGTGGGGCATATGTGGCTTCTCATCTGCATTTGAATGTTACGTATCTTCTGGAGGCTTCCGATGAGGAAGCGTTGTCTGTGAAAGAGGATGAAAACAGCGCTGTGGCCTGGTTTGGCCTGCAGGAGACCGTGAAGGTTTCCACGGAGCCATGGCTTCGGGAGCACATTTACGGAAAATTAAACGAAAAACTTCATTTCATGTAAGGTTATGAGAGAGGAAAAGTACGAAAATGAGCTTTGACTGGAAAAAAGACGGAAAAAGAATTTTGATTATCTGCATTGCGGCTGTGATTTCAGCGGTGAATATCAAGACATTTGTGCGCACAGGCGGACTGTATCCGGGCGGAGCAACGGGACTTACGATTCTGATACAGCGCATCGGAGAACGCTATCTGAATGTGGAAATTCCGTATACAGTTATCAATCTGCTGTTGAACGCAGTTCCGGCTTATATTGGATTCCGATTTATCGGAAAGAAATTTACCCTGTATTCCTGTCTGATGTTTTTTCTGACCGGTCTTCTTACAGATGTGATTCCGGCGCAGGTAATCACGTATGATACGCTGTTGATCAGTATTTTTGGCGGTATTATCAACGGATTTACGATAAGCTTATGTCTGCGTGAGAATGCGACGACCGGAGGCACCGATTTTATCAGTATTTATTTGTCGGACCGGACCGGAATGGACTCTTTTAATGTGATTCTTGGTATTAATGTTGTGATTATCGGAATTGCAGGCGTTCTGTTCGGATGGGATAAGGCGCTGTATTCCATTATCTATCAGTACGCCTCCACACAGGTATTGCATACGCTTTATCAGAAATATCAGAAAAAAACGTTGTTTATTGTAACAAACAGGCCAAAGGAAATCTGTGAGGTCATTAAAGAGATGAGCCATCACGGTGCGACGATTCTGGAAGGGGAAGGGTCCTATGAAGGGTGTACGCGCGATGTTGTTTATTCTGTCATATCAAGTGCGGAATGCAAACAGGTAACGCGCGCAGTGCGTGAAGTCGATCCGAAAGCGTTTATCAATGCAATGAGGACCGAGGAACTGACGGGACGTTTTTATCAGAAGCCGACAGAATGATGCCCGACGTATGTCCGGAACGCTGTTTTTTCCAGCAGATTTTCCGTATTGCGTTTATTCGACGGCAATCGGAGAAAAAAATTTCGTGATTTTCAGACTTTTTTTTATTTTCTGCGTCACTAATCGATTCCTATTACGTTATAGTATTATGTGACGTGTGCATTTTACGGCAGAAACAGGGGAGCTTTCTGTCGTTTTTGGGGGACAAGATTTTCTTGCCATCACGCGAGGTTGTTATATAATACAAGTAGTTTTTGTACATGACAATTTTTGGTAAGGGCCCACAAAAAATGCAGCGGTGCAACGACAGAAAATTCATAGGATTGAGAGGAGTATTACGATGGAAAAGCTGAATATTGCGATTGCTGACGACAATGAGAGAATGGTGCAGCTGCTTGATCAGATTGTGAGTAGTGACGAGGAGCTGCAGGTGGTTGGAAAGGCCGGAAACGGAGAGGATCTGATTGAGATCATCCGAGAGAAGAAACCGGATGTTGTGCTGCTGGATATTATCATGCCGAAACTGGACGGACTTACTGTAATGGACAGAGTCAATCAGGATTCCAATCTGAGAAAGCCTGCGTTTATCGTGATATCTGCGGTTAGTCAGGAAAAGATGACAGAGGATGCGTTTGAGCTGGGAGCGGATTATTATATTTTAAAGCCGTTTGACAATGACACTGTGGTGAACCGGATCAAACGTGTGCGTACAAGACAGCTTCGAAACGCGTCAAAGACAAAAAAGATAAGCGCATACGAAAGCCAGAAAGCATATATGGAACATAATCTGGAAACAGATGTGACAAATATCATACATGAAGTCGGCGTTCCGGCACATATTAAAGGATATCAGTACTTAAGAGATGCGATTATCATGTCTGTGAATGATATGGAAATGCTGAATTCCATTACAAAAATCCTCTATCCGACAATAGCAAAGCGTCATCAGACAACGCCGAGCAGAGTCGAGCGTGCAATCCGGCATGCGATTGAGGTAGCATGGAGCCGCGGTAAAATGGATACGATTGAAGAGCTGTTTGGCTACACGGTCAGCGGTGGAAAAGGGAAACCCACGAATTCAGAATTTATTGCGTTGATTGCGGATAAGATACGTCTGGAATATAAAAACCGGGCCTGAACAAATGTAAATAAAGTCTTTTCATTGCGCCGAAAATGAGTTATAATTTTTATAATATTCGTAATGAGCGGAGGTTCGTATATGAAAAGAATACTTTATGTTGCTTCTGAAGCAGTGCCGTTTATCAAGACAGGAGGACTTGCCGATGTAGTAGGTTCTCTTCCGAAATGTTTTAATAAAGATGAGTATGATGTCCGTGTAATTCTTCCCAAATATATGTGCATGAGCGAAGAGTGGAAGAGTAAAATGAACTATGTGACGCATTTTTATATGGATCTTGCATGGCGTTCTCAGTATGTCGGCGTTTTGGAGATGCAGTATGACGGCATACAGTTTTACTTTATTGACAATGAATATTATTTTTCCGGTGCCAAGCCATACGGAAACATTTATCAGGATATCGAAAAATTTGCATTCTTTTCAAAAGCAGCCCTTTCCGCACTTCCGCTGATCGGCTTTCAGCCGGATATCGTTCACTGCCATGACTGGCAGACGGGGTTGGTTCCGGTGCTTCTTAAGGATAAGTTTCATGAGGGTGAGTTTTTCCGGAATATGAAGTCCGTGATCACGATCCACAACCTGAAATTCCAGGGGGTGTGGGATGTCAAGACCGTACGTGATATTACAGGACTTCCGGCATATTATTTCACACCGGATAAGCTGGAGGCCTATGGCGACGCAAATTATCTCAAAGGCGGTATTGTCTATGCAGATGCGATCACAACAGTGAGCGACACGTATGCGGAGGAGATCAAGACGCCGTTTTACGGAGAAGGCCTGGATGGTCTGATGCGTGCGCGTTCGGGGAGCCTGCGAGGGATTGTAAACGGTATTGATTACGATGTATTTAATCCTGAGACAGATACGCTGATTGAGAACAACTACAACAGCCGTAACTTCCGTAAAGAAAAGATCAAAAACAAGAGAGCATTGCAGCGCGAGCTTGGCCTTGAGCAGAATGACGGCACCTTTATGGTGGGAATCGTATCGAGACTGACAGACCAGAAAGGTTTTGATCTGATTGCTTATATGATGGATGAGATGTGCCAGAATAACATCCAGATTGTTGTGCTTGGTACAGGCGAAGAAAAATACGAAAATATGTTCCGGCACTTTGCATGGAAGTATCAGGGCAAGGTATCGGCCAATATTTTCTATTCAGAAGCTTTGTCGCATAAGGTTTACGCTGCCTGTGATGCGTTTCTGATGCCGTCACTGTTTGAGCCGTGCGGTTTGTCACAGCTTATGAGCCTGCGCTATGGTACTGTGCCGATTGTCCGCGAGACCGGCGGACTGAAGGATACGGTGATTCCGTACAACGAGTATGAGAGCACAGGAACAGGCTTCAGCTTTGCAAATTACAATGCACACGAGATGTATTTTACGTTGCAGTATGCAATGAACATTTATTACAACAAAAAGCGTGAATGGAATAAACTGATTGACCGCGGTATGGCAGCTGATTTCTCCTGGAATCACTCTGCGAGCAAATATCAGGAAATGTACGACTGGCTGTGTTCTTACTGATTCTGAGAGAATTTTGTCAGAACTATTTTTGGTCAGAACTACATTTTTGGTTTTTCTGTCAGGATGCATATTTTCCCTCCTGTCCGGAGATACTGAGATCGTAACTCAAGTATCCGGAAGGAGGGATTTTTTTATGAATCAGATATCAGAGCTTGACCTTCAGAACCTTCGCCACCTGATTGGCGGATTTTCCACGACCCATTGTAAAATGCAGGCTTATGCACAGCAGGCAACAGACCCGGGCGTGAAGCAGTTTTTCCAGAAATCTGCGCAGTCTGCAATGCAGAGCAAGCAGCAGCTGATGCAGTTTTTGCAGTAAGAGATAAATAAGGAGGAAACAGACATGGACGAGAAAACAATGGTATCCGATACGCTGGCTGGCATCAATGGCGAGCTGGTACGCTACGGAGAGATGATTCCGCAGACAGAGAATGCACAGCTGAAGCAGACTCTGAAGCAGTTCCGCAATCAGTGTGAGCAGTCTCAGGAAGAGATTTATCAGATTGCAAGAAGCAAACAGTACTATGTTCCGGCAGCACAGGCAACCAGAGAAGAAATTGAGCATGTAAAATCAATACTGTCTCAGATGTAATCAGGGAATAGAACCAGGGAATGATAACAAAAATCCTGCCATGAGGCCGATGTAAATGAGTTTCAGGTACAGACGGCACATTTTTGTATAGGACTGTCGCATGAAAGAGGGACGATTCTTTTTTCATGCGGCAGCCCTGCTCTGAAAGGATAGGAGAAGGATCAGTCTGTTTCAGTAGTGTTTTATGAGCGTCTGGTTCCATGATTTTTTGCGGAAGCAAGCCTGGAATGATGCAGAAGCTTTTGAGGCAGCATGCTTTGCGGCAGCAGGAAAAAGCACGGGACCAGAAATGAGATGCCAAAAAGCACCGCCAAAAGGAGCGTGCCGCTCCAGGAAGGTACAGAAAAACGTGGGCAAAACAGGCGCAGAGCGGTCAGTCCGGCTCCGCACAGGATGCATAAAAGGGCAGGTTTTAACAGAGCGTCCGTGAGGCTTGCAGTAAAGCCGGCAGCACGGTGCAGCGTGATCAGGGAACAGACTACGATAAACGCCTGGCTGACCAGCATTCCGATAAAGTAACCGTCAATGCCGATGTCCGGTACCAGAAAAAGAATACATAAAAGCCGGACGCAAAACCCTGCCGTATTCCACACAGAAGCAGCGGCTGTTTTTCCCATTCCGTGCAAAACGCTGATAAGTGTCGTGTTGATATAGACGAAGGGACAAAGCAGCGCCAGTTTTCTCGTAAAAACTCCGGCCAGGGAGCTGTGGAATAAAAGCGTCCCCAGATCATTTCCGAAAAGTAAAAAACCAGTTAAAAAGAAATAACCTAAAAGAAGGCTGCCCTGAAAACTGGCATTGATCGTGTCAGTTATTTTTTTGTCCTGATTCAGTGCACGTGCTTCTGAAACGGCCGGAAGGAGCAGCGTTCCGATGGCGCTTGTTACTGCGGTTGGAAACATGAGAAGCGGCAGTGCCATGCCAGTCAGGGTGCCATATACGGCGAGCGCATCCAGGGAGCTGTGACCGAACTGACCAAGCATTTGCGGGAGCAGTGCGGCTTCAATTCCCTGTAGGACGCAGAGGAGCATTCGGCTCAGACCAAGCGGCGCCGAAACTGCCAGTGTTTTTTTTGTATCGCGGCGAATTAAGCGAAAGAAGGAATGGCGCCGGATCACGGAAAGTGCCGGAGATGCCATCTGTTCTTCCTGGAGTTGGTGTTTTCCAAAGACAAGGTGATAAATACAAAACAGGGCAGCGGCCAGTTCTCCGGCAAGCTGACCAAGTGCCATGATATTGGCGTTTGCGGTGCGCCCGCTTTTCTTGAAAATCATATAGAAAAGCATAACCGCAGTGATGCGCAACAGCTGCTCGATCAGCTGAGATGCCGCAGAAACGGGAATATTTTTCTTCCCGATAAAAAATCCGTTCAGACAGCCATGGATGGCAGAAAAAGGCAGAGAAAAAGCAATGATTTGCAGCAGAGAAGCACAGCTTGGCTCTAAAAGAAAATAAGTAGCCAGCCAGAGTGAACCACCAAAAAGCGCGGCACAGCACACCGTAGATAAGGTGATGGAAAGGAACAGCGCGCAGGCGAGAATACGGATTGCGGATTTCTGGTCTTTTTCTGCATAATATTCCGCAGTGAAGCGGGAAACGGCAGTCTGAATGCCGCCGCAGGAAAGGGCGGAGCAAAATGCCAAAACAGGAAAAGTGAGTTGAAATCGTCCGATTTCGGCTGCACCGATTGTACGGGATAGGAATATTTTATAGAAGAACCCCGCTGCTCTGGTAAGTAGCCCTGCCACAGTCAGAAGAAAAGTGCCTTTTAAAAGATAATGTCGTTCATTCATGGATAAATCCTGTCTCAGTGTTTGTTCAATATATGCAGATTGGAAGAGCGGATAGTACGAATTCCGCAAAACAGGCTTGACAGGAAAGAAAACGAGTGTTATTCTGAACAAGAAATCCGAGTAAAACACTCGGATATAAGAGCAGTTTTATCTTCTGTAAAGGAGAAAAAGATGAAATTATCAACAAAAGGAAGATATGGCCTTCGCGCTATGATCGATCTGGCACAGTACAGTGAGCATGAGGCTGTGTCGATCAGCAGTATTTCCCAGAGACAGAATATTTCAGAAAGTTATCTGGAGCAGCTTGTGGCAAAGCTTCGAAAGGCGGAGCTGGTTACGGGCATTCGGGGCGCGCAGGGAGGGTATCGCCTGATGCGCGCGGCAGATACGATTTCTGTCGGAGATGTGCTGCGGGCACTGGAAGGGAATCTGTCTATGGTCGAATGTTCGGAACACACAGATGAGGGATGTGTCGGAGCAGATCTTTGTGTCACAAAATATGTTTGGCAAAAGATTAATGAGAGTATCACAAGAACTGTAGATGAGATCATGCTGAGCCAGCTTGTGGAAGAAAGCAGAAAAGCACAGAAAAACAGGGAGACCCAGCCTCCGGATTACGGCAGCAGAAGCTGCCTGGGGTAGATGGCCAGGATCAAAGGAGAGTAGAAATATGGATAGATTTGTTTATCTGGACAATGCAGCAACGACAAAAACTTCGCCGACCGTGCTGGAAGCGATGCTTCCGTATTTTTCGGAGCTTTATGGAAATGCGTCCAGCATTTACAGCATTGGCGTAGAGAGCAAAGAAGCGATTACACAAAGCAGGGAAATGATTGCCTCAACTTTGGGGGCAAAACCTGAGGAAATTTATTTTACAGCGGGCGGCACGGAGGCAGATAACTGGGCGCTCAAGGCGACGGCAGAGGCTTATGGAGGAAAAGGAAAGCATATCATTACGTCTAAAATCGAACACCATGCGATCCTGCATACGTGTGCGAATCTGGAAAAATGCGGCTATGAAGTCACGTATATTGATGTGGATGAAAACGGCGTCATCAAACTGGAAGAACTGAAAAAAGCAATCCGGCCGGATACGATTCTGATTTCTGTGATGTTTGCAAATAATGAAATCGGGACGATTCAGCCGATTCGTGCGATTGGCGAGCTGGCGGCGCAGCATGGCATTTTGTTCCATACGGATGCGGTGCAGGCATACGGACAGCTTCCGATTAATGTAGATGAGCTGCACATTGATATGCTCAGCTCCAGCGCGCATAAGGTAAACGGACCGAAGGGTATCGGTTTTCTGTATATCCGCAAGGGAGTGAAAATCCGCTCTTTCATACATGGGGGCGCGCAGGAACGGAAACGCCGCGCAGGCACAGAAAATGTTCCGGCTATTGTCGGTTATGGCCAGGCTGCGAAGGAAGCATTTTCTTCGATGCAGGAGCGGACAGCCGGGGAAAGAGAGCTGAGAGATTACCTGATTGATCGTATGGAAAAGGAAATCCCGTTTACGAGGCTGAACGGAGACCGCAAAAACCGTCTTCCGAACAATGCGAATTTCAGTTTTCAGTTTATTGAGGGAGAATCTCTTCTGATTATGCTTGACATGGAAGGGATCTGCGCATCCAGTGGTTCTGCCTGTACCTCAGGGTCTCTCGACCCGTCCCATGTGCTTCTTGCGATTGGGCTTCCGCATGAAATCGCACATGGTTCGCTGCGCCTCACGCTCGGTGCAGATACGACAAAAGAGGATATTGACTATGTGGTGGAAAAGACGAAGGGAATCGTCGAACGGCTGCGCAGTATGTCACCGCTTTATGAAGATTTCTTAAAAAAATGTCAAAAGCGATAATACAAGATCCTAATGGGACAAAAAACAAATAACAAAAGATATCAATTACACAAGCTATTCATAACACAAAATATAAATTAAGAGAAAGTTCCCGTAACGAGTAAATACAGATAAAATAGAGGAAAACAGGACAAAATAGGACTAATACAGAAAGAATGGAAAAAGCAGCACGGGAATTTGGAGGAGATGAATTATGTACTCAGAAAAAGTAATGGATCATTTTCAGAATCCGCGAAATGTCGGCGAAATAGAAAATGCCAGCGGAGTCGGTACGGTTGGAAACGCGAAGTGCGGAGATATTATGAGGATTTATCTTGACATTGACGAAAACGATATCATCCGAGATTGTAAATTTAAAACATTTGGTTGTGGCGCAGCAGTGGCAACGAGCAGTATGGCGACAGAGCTTGTAAAGGGAAAATCCATCCAGGAGGCGCTTCAGGTGACCAATAAGGCGGTGATGGAGGCACTTGACGGGCTTCCTCCTGTGAAGGTTCACTGTTCTTTGCTTGCGGAAGAGGCGATTCACGCAGCTCTTTGGGATTATGCGGAAAAGCATGGAATCAAGATTGAGGGTCTGGAAAAACCGAAGTCGGATATTCATGAGGACGAAGAAGAGGAAGAAGAGTATTAAGGCAGTTTCGGGAGGGAGACCACAGGAATGGGAAAGAAGAAGGTTGTCGTAGGGATGTCTGGCGGCGTGGATTCCTCCGTTGCTGCATATCTGTTGCAGAAACAAGGCTACGATGTGATCGGTGTGACCATGCAGATCTGGCAGAAAGAGGAAGATGAGGCGGCGAGCGAAAACGGAGGATGCTGTGGGCTGAGCGCAGTGGAGGATGCCAGGAAAGTGGCTTTTGGGCTTGGAATTCCTCATTATGTGATGAATTTCCGGGATGAATTCCAGGACAAGGTGATTGATTATTTTATGGAAGAGTATCTGGCTGGCCGTACTCCGAATCCCTGCATAGCCTGCAACCGCTATGTAAAGTGGGAGTCGCTGCTTCGCCGGAGCCTGCAGATTGGCGCTGATTACATTGCGACCGGACATTATGCGAGAATTGCTCAGTTGCCGGGAGGGCGTTATGCGCTGCAGCGCTCTGCTACGGCTGCGAAAGACCAGACGTATGCATTGTACAATCTGACGCAGGAACAGCTTTCGCGCACCTTGATGCCGGTCGGTGATTATGAGAAAGACCAGATTCGGGAGATTGCACAGGAGCTTGACCTTTCCGTGGCACAGAAGCCGGACAGCATGGAGATCTGTTTTGTGCCGGATCAGGACTATGCTGGTTTTATTCAGAAAAACAGTGGCCAGAAGATTGCAGAGGGGAATTTTGTCACATCGGACGGAACAGTCGTCGGTCGCCACAAAGGAATTACCCATTATACGATCGGTCAGAGAAAAGGACTGAATCTGTCCATGGGACATCCGGTGTTTGTAACGGAAATCAGACCGGAGACGAATGAAGTTGTGATCGGGGAACATGAGGATGTTTTTACGGATCGTCTGGTATGTACGAATCTGAATTTTATGAGTGTTCCGGACATTTGTGATGAAGTATCGGTTATCGCGAAGATACGTTACAATCATCAGGGCACACCTGCGGTTGTACGAAAAATCGGGCCGGATCAGGCAGAGGTTGTTTTTGACGAGCCAGTGCGGGCTGTCACGCCGGGACAGGCTGTCGTGTTTTATGACCACGATTATGTGCTTGGAGGCGGAACAATCGTAACGGGCAGAAAGTAGTATACTGAAATAGTATATTGAAATAAGTATGGAAAACCGGAGGGACAAGCTGAGTTTATGGAAGAGAGAAGCAAAAAAAGGTATAGCAGGCGGAATCACAGGCAGACATTCTATGTCTGTCTTGTTGTTTTTTTCCTGCTTGTAGCAATCTGCGTTTTTGTTACGATGTTTCTGTATCGGAGTAGTGAACGCGGTCGCGTACCCGGAACAGGGGAACCAGCTTCTGTGATTCATACGGTAGATCTGGAATTGCTGGACAGTCCGTATGCGATTTTGCTGGATGCAGATACTGGGGAGGTGCTGTCTTCGAGGCGTGGAGAAGAGAAGATTTTTCCGGCATCTATGGTAAAGATTATGACAGTTTTAACTGCAATTGAGCAAATTGAGGATTTGGACCGGAAGATTACAATGTCGTATGATTATTATGATATGCTTTACGAGCGGGATGCATCGCGGGCCGGATTTGAGCCAGGTGAAGAAGCGGTGATCCGCGACCTGCTTTACGGGGCCCTGCTTCCGTCGGGAGCTGAGTGCTGTATGGAACTGGCCGTGCAGGCAGCAGGATCAGAATCAGCCTTTACGGAGTTGATGAATGAGCGCGCCCGAAGTCTCGGACTGACACAGACACACTTTACAAATTGTACGGGACTTCACAATGACGAGCAGTATTCAACTGCAAAGGAGATTGCGCAGATTCTCTGTGAAGCAATCAAAAATAAAACGTTTTACCAAGTGTTTACCACACCGTCCTATACGGTAAAGGCTACGGATCTCCATCCGGATGGATTTACGTTCTGGAGCACAATGTTTAAAACCATGGAATCTTCGGAGGTGACGGATGGTAAGATTGTTGGTGGTAAGACAGGTTATACCGACGAAGCGGGGCGATGTCTTGCCAGCATGGCTGAAATTGACGGACATGGCTATATTCTTGTGACCGCAGGCTGGGCTGCCGAGCCGCGTACGGAGCAGTATCATGTGAACGATGCGTTTCTGGCATATAATCAGATTGGCGATTAAAAGCGCAAATTATGGCAGTCTGATCACAAATATTTGCATGGTAAAGTCAGGTATTCAGAGATGTTTCCTTTTTTGCAGTGTTGTATAATGAACACGTAACAAAAACTGGTTTGTTCAAAAAAGGAGGAAAGACATGAGGAAGAGGATTTTGGTTGGAACATTTCTTGGAACGCTGGCGTTCGCATCCGGAACTGTGTTTGCGGGCGAGACAGCAGGTAGTGAAATTGAATCTGTAAAAGTGAACTGTTCCGTACAGTCTCCGGGACAGCGTCTTGATACGATTGAGGTAAAGGTAAAGAATCCGGAAGTGCTGAATGGTATTCAGGCAACGGCATTTACGATGGAAGGGAAATCATATGGCTGGGGATATGAAAAGGAGGACGGCTTCCGTTCGCCTGATGTCCATGATTTCACAGCTACAATAGCAGGCGCCGTAGTGGAAGAGGATACTCTTATTTTAAGCATTTCTGATTTTAATGAGAAATATTACTATGTAGACAGCTATACGGTTACTTGCAGCAGCAACGAAGCACTAACATTTACGAAAGATCAGGTGACGGAAGTAGTGACGCCGGTTGCAGATGATTTTGAGCAGCTGACAAAGAGCTTTGATGGACAGCCGGACCTTGTTTATAATCTTTATACACCGGAGAAAGCTGATGAGCCGATGCCTCTGGTACTGGCCTTCCATGGTTCCGGAGATCAGGAGAATACAAGAGCGAACCGTGTGGTTACCGCATGGGCAGAGCCGGCACAGCAGGCAAAATATCCGTCTTACGTACTGGCGCCGGTGCTCAGCGATCAGTCGGCAGAGGGACAGGACATCAATGTGGCGCAGGCTGTTTCTGTGGTAAGAGAAATGATCGAAGACGGAAAGGTAGACGCAGACCGCGTATACGTGACCGGCAAGTCACTCGGAGGAGGAAATACGGTTCATGCGGCAGCTACAAACAGCGATCTGTTTGCGGCAGCGCTTCCGCTTTGCCCGGCAGCTAAGCGTTTTGAAAACGATGATCTCACCGTGCTTTCAGATATGCCGGTATGGTTTGTCCAGGGTACGAACGACCAGGCAGTTCCGATTGAGGGAACAAGAGACGCTTATCAGACGATTTTAGGCACGGGAAGCTACAAAGTTAAGATGAAAGAGTATTCTCAGGAAGAGATGGCAGCAAGGGGAATCGCAGATGAGAAGCATCATGATGTGGAAATCATTTCCCTTGAAGATGACAAATACGCTGACTGGCTGTTTGCTCAGAAAAAGTCAGATGTGAATGACGCAGTGGATTACGTCAGGGTGAATACCTCAGTTCCGGCAAGAGGGCAGAGGATTGACACAATAGAACTCTACCTGAACGAAGCTCTGGCAGAGATTCCGGGCGCGGACGCATTTACATTGACCGGTAAGGCATACACCTGGGCAGGCAATCCGGCTACAGGTTACCGTTCTGACGAGACGCATGATTTTGAAGCATCTGTTTCTGATGTGGCGGCAGAAGATGGAAAGCTGACATTGACAATCGGTGATTTTCCAGAAAAATATTTCTATGTGGACAGTTTTGAAGTAGTATGTGCATCGAATGAAACGCTGAGCTTTACGAAAGAAGACGTAAGAGAGACAACAATAGCAGTAGTAGATGAGTTTGACAGCTATTATGCGAACAGAACAGGTGCTTTTGATTATCATCTGTATGCACCGGAGACGAACGGCGAGGCGGTTCCGCTTGTACTTGCATTGCATGGTTCAGGCGACCAGATGAACCTTCAGGCAAACCGTGTGGCGGAAGCATGGGCAGATCCGGCGAATCAGGAAGTACGTAAGGCATTCGTACTGGCGCCGATTTTCTATGATCAGAGCAATGAAACAGCATTTGAGATTTTCCAGGATACGATGAACCTGATTCGTAGCCTGATCAGTAAGGGCATGGTTGACCCGAATCGGGTTTACGTGACAGGAAAGTCCATGGGCGGAAGAAATACCGGAAGAATTTTCTCAAGCTACAATGGAATGTTTGCAGCGGCAATGCCTCTTTGTGGAGGTTATAGCGACGAGCTGAAGGATAAAATCGAAAATATTCGCAACAAGCCAATCTGGATTTTGCAGGGTGATCAGGACAAACCTGCTCTGCTGGATGGCAGCCGCAATCTGTACCAAGAGCTTCAGGAACTGGGCAATGAACAGGCAAAATATCATGAGTTCACAGTGGCAGAAATGGATGAGGCAGGCATCGGATATCATGATATCGAGATTCTTGCGATGGAAGATTCGCAGTTTATGGAGTGGATGTTTGCACAGACACTTGCAGAATAAATGAGTACAGACTGTTAAAAAGTAAGACAGAAACAAAAATGATAAATAAGATAGCAGCCAGGGGACTGTTGCGTCATGCAGCAGGCCCCTTTGGTGCATTGTACGTATTGTGAGAGGAATGGAAGCGGATGAAGAGATGGTTGGCAGCGTTCAGTGTGGTTATGATGCTAGGGGGAATCTGGTTTGTATTCAGAAATGAAGAAGAACAAAACATGCTGCCTGGACGGAGGATTACGTTTATCTCTCCTATGGCAAATTCAGGGTATTGGGGCAATGTGGCAGGCGGAATCCTGGATAAGGGAAACGCGTGTGACATGGATGTGAAATGCGTAGGTTTTTCAGAATTGAACCTGGATAAACAGATCTATGCAATGGAGAATGCAGTACTGTCAGGCGTGGACGGGATTGTCACAGTCGCATACGAGGATTCGAAAGAATTTCGGGAAATAGTGAGCCAGGCGCAGGAAGCGGATATTCCGGTCATTTTTATTGACAGTGATGTGGAGGATATCGGAAGATTATGTTACATAGGGTCTGATAATTTTTATGCGGGACAGCTTGCAGGAGAAAAGCTGGCAAAGGAGTGTGGTGGACAGGGAAAAGTGGCGATTGTCACGTCATTTTGTGATAACGCAAATCAGGCGGAGCGAATCAGCGGTTTTATAGAAGCTTTGAAGGACTTTCCCAAGATGGAAGTAGTGAAAATACTGGAAGGGCAGTCAAATACGGGACTGCTGAGAGAAATGATTGTGGGAATGATGGAAGATATTCCAAAGATCAGTGCAATTTTCTGTGCAGAAGGATATGGCTCCGGCGTTATGTGTAAGTTGGCGGAGAAAAACAGAGAACGGTTTGACGGAATTAAAATCCTGGTTTTTGATTACAGTGAAACAATCAGACATGCAATGATAAGCGGAAATATTGCAGGGACAATTAAGCAGAATCCATATGAGATGGGAGGACGGGCAGTAGAAGTACTACAGGAATACTTTACTGGAAACAAAGAGGAGATTCGGGATCAGTATACAAATGTCGAGCTGGTGGGAACCGAGGATGAGCTGGAAATCGAGCATACAGTAAGAGAGGATATTTTATGGCACATATATTAAAAGAAGGCTCAAATGCTACGCTGAAACAGATACTGAACCGTTATCACAGCCTGATTCTTGGCGTTGCTTTTTTTATGAACTTTGCAGCAATTTTGTTTCACGTTGTCAGTGTGGAGAGTTATTCGGATGCGATGCGGCAGGCATTGAGTCTCAATGAATATTATATGCAATTTGACAGGATGAACACAAACTTGTCCAATTATATATCAGATGGTTCTTCAGAAATAAAAACGCGGTTGTTTGAAACCATACAGGAATTGGAAAATTCGATGGCAGGATTGCAGGAACTAAATGTGAGTCCTGCATTTCAGCGGGATATAAAGGATATTTCGTTGATGATGGGGCAGTATGAGAAGAGGGTCAGAGCCATTGCAGAGAAAACGACGACAGGGGAGGAAGGGTTCTCTTCATCTGTTTACCGGGAGCTTCTGGACGAATATGAAAAAGCCGAGAATATATATGAAAGGATTGATGCTGAGTTTAAACCGCTGCATCTTCAGCTCTTGAGTAAAGCAAGCGAAAGGCAGAGTGCAGTTATGAAAAAGAGCAGGCTTTATTATGCCGTATTTCTGTTGTTGGTACTTCTTTTATCAGCATATGGAATCTGGTGGGGGAAACGCCTGAGCAGCTGGATTTTACTTCCGATTCAGACGCTGACGCATGCGGCGGAGGACATTCGGGATGGAAGGCTCTCAGAGTTTCGGAGGATTGATTTTCGGGAACATATCTATGAGGAAGGGACTTTGCTGATTCAGGTTTTTAATATGATGGCGCAGCAGATTAAAAGCCAGATTAAAATTATCGAAGAGGATGCGAAGACAAAGGTGCTCTACCAGAAACAGAAGGTGGAGAAATTGAAAATTTTGAATTTACTGCGCACAAGTGAGCTAAAATCTCTGCAAATGCAGATGAATCCGCACTTTTTATTTAATACCTTAAATATGATTGCAAAAACTGCTTATATAGAAGAGGCAGAGAAAACCGTATTTTTGCTGAAAAAGACGTCGCAGCTTTTGCGATATAGTCTGGATTATATGGGGAAATCCGTGACGCTTGGCCAGGAGCTGGAAAGCCTCGGAAATTATGTGTATCTTCAGGAACAGCGGTTTGGTAAGCGGATTTTATTTGAATTTGATCTGGACGAGTCCTTTCATCAGACGAAGATTCCGTGTCTGATTCTGCAGCCTTTGGTAGAAAATAGTATCATTCATGGTGTCGGAGCGTTTGTGGAGGGCGGAAGAGTTTTAATTCAGACAAAGTACGAGCAGAAAAGCGGGAGAGGACTGATTCGGATTGCAGACAACGGTTGCGGAATGGACGGGCAGACGCTTGCTTTGGTGCGGGAGCGGCTCTCTTCAGATGAGGAGCAGAGAGAAAAACTGGGATTGGCGAATGTTTGCAGGCGCCTTCAGATTTTCTTTGAGGAGAGGGCGAACATGGAGATCCGAAGTACGGCGCTGAAAGGAACAGCTGTTGAGATTATGGTTCCGGTGAAAGAAAGGGACGAGGAGAATGTGGAAAATTCTGATTGCAGATGATGAGGAAATTGAATGCCGTGGACTTGAGATGATGATACGGAAAAATTTCAAAATGGCTGAGTTGCTGCCGAGCGTATACAATGGGGTGGACCTTATTAAAAAAGCCGAGAGGTTCCAGCCCGATGTCATTCTTGCAGACATTAATATGCCGGGACTGAACGGACTGGAAGCATTGGAAATGCTTCGGTTGAAAGCGGTGAATGCGAAGGTGATTATTAATACGGCGTATAATGATTTTGCCTATATCAGAAAAGCGCTGCAGCTGGGTGCTTCTGATTTCTTATCGAAGCCGGTGTACGAAGAGGAACTGGTAAAAGCCATTTCCAAGGTGCTTGGCGTGCTGGAGCAGGAAAAACGGATTTTCCGTGAGAATCAGATTTCAGAGAAAAAATTTCAGGATATGCAGAGTGCTTTGGGGAATGGCCTGATGTCCTCTATTCTTCTGGGACAGCCAAAGGAAGAGGAGCTGAGACTGTGGTTTGAAAATCTGGATCAGACGTTTCTGGGAGGTATTCTGGTTTTGATGCAGGTACCGGATAACAAAAAAGTATCCGTGTATCTGGAAGTGATCAGAAAAATGGTGCAGGAAGAGCTGAAGCGTTTCTGTACATCTTTGACTATGGTACATAAAGAAACGCTCTATCTATTCCTGATACCGGGAGGCGAAGTGGGGGAAGAAAATTATCAGCCCTGGAGCAGGGAACTCCTGGAAATGCTCAGAAGAAAGATCAGGACTGACTTTGAATGTGAAGCAGTATTTGGCGTAAGCCGTTGGAAATATGAATTTGAAAAAATGCCGGAAGGGCTAAAAGAATGTCGTATGGTTTTGAATGACCAGCGCGCGGAAGCTGTCTGCTTTTTTGAAAAGCGGGAAAAGATATACAGTCGGCAGGCAGAGGATTTGGAGCTGACTGAGGATATGGCAGATGCTGTAAGAAGAAAAGATTCGGAAGCTGCAAAAGAGATCTTGCAGAAGATATTTACGCAATGGAAAGCCGGAGGACAGGGATTGTGGCAGGAACAACGGCTGGCAGCAGCTTTTATCCAAAAATGTCAGGAGGAGCTTGAGAGTGGAAAAAGACGACATTTTTTCTGGAGACAGCTTCTGGAACGGCTGCAGAGCGCTTCGGATGAGACACAGCTGCAAGAAAGGGTGCTTGCAGTTTTATGGGAGCTTCCGGAATCGAAAAGAACGGAAACGATTCGGAATGAATATGTGGAGGAAGCGGTTCTTTATATTGAGAACAATTACATGAAGGATATTTCACTGGAGGCAGTAGCAGAGCGTCTTGGGATCAGTTCTTTCTATCTGAGCCGTCTGTTGACGCAGCAGCTTGATGAAAGCTTTGTAGAACTTCTGACAGATGCCCGGATTGATCATGCGATTCGGCTTATCCGGGATGAAGATTTTATCGTAAAGGATATCGGGGCACGGGTGGGATATCTTTCGCCTACTTATTTTTATAAGGTATTCAAGAAGAATACAGGAATGACAGTAGGAGAAATGAGACGGCTGCTGCGTGGGCTGTGATCCATTGTTTGAAAGGCAATCTTATGAAAAGAATGGAATCTGGCGTACTTTTGTGGTAAAATGTATTCAAATCATTATTGCTAAAGATAAATAAGTCTATAAAAAACAGGCTGGCAGGAAATTTTCTTGCCAGCTTGTTTTTATGATTTTTGATTTAACCCAGAGGTGATAGTGTCGTTAATATGCTTTTGTATCTGTTCGGGTGTTTCATCAAAATCATATTTTATCCACTGATAGATGATGCCGAAGTATCCATAGATAAAAAAGGACATAAGATACGAGGCTTGCTTGTCGTATGTTTCCCCCGAAGGTATCAAATCCTCAAGCGCACGCATAATGACAGAAATAAGATTATTTTGATAGAGCATTGAAAACAGACGCCTTTTATCATATATGAATTCTGTCAAATCAGCATTCTCTCCCCGCTCGTCGCTTTCGTGCATATTAGAATACTGCTCCCATTCATATTTTATCTTGAAAAGAAGCATTTCCTCTTTGCTGTTTTTGTTTTCAAAATATCTGTAAAAAGTAGTTCTGCCGATGTCTGCTTCCTTGCAAATCGAGTTTACATTGATTGTATCAAAGTCTTGGGTCTTCATCAGCTTGATAAGTGCGTCTGCAAGACATAGTTTCATAAATGTTGTTTGATTTTTCTTCATAAAGGAACAAAATCCCCCTTTTTGTACCGCATAGCGTGATGGCAGTATCATTTTTACTGATTCGCATTGACACTCAATGCGACCGTCATTATAATATAATTTGATTGAAACAAATGTTTCGTATAATAACACTTGTTCCGAAATTATTATAGAGAAAACAGATTATTCTGTCAAGCGGAAGGAGATTTATTTATGAAAAAAGTCTTGAAAATAGTGGGGCTTGTGATTTTAGTGATTATCATTTTAATCGTCCTTGTAGTGGGCTTCCTGCTGATTAAAAACTACATTGATTTTAAAAAGCCTTGGCTGGATAAAAATTACTACAAGCAGTTCCAGTCTGATTCGGAATTAGAAAAAAAGTATGCGGGACTTGGAGGTTATGAAGTATCCAGTAAGATAGTAGAATCCGAAGATAAGACGATTGGGAATATCCGTATTTGGTATCCATCTGAAATGAAGAATAATCAAGATGATTATCCAATGGTAGTTGTTGTAAACGGTAGCAATACAGCGGCATTGAACTATGAAGCTTATTTTGAAAGGCTTGCTTCGTGGGGATTTATTGTTGTTGGTAATGATGACAGACAGTCGGGAATAGGTATATCCACCTCACAGACCTTGGATTATATGCTGGAGCAAAATCAAAATTCCAACAGCCTGTTTTATGAAAAAATTGATACCCAAAATATTGGAATTGCCGGATATTCACAGGGTGGTGCGGGTGCGATTAGAGCGGTAACTGAATGTGAGAACGGCAGTCTTTATAAAACAATTTTTACGGGCAGTGCAGCCCATTCCTACCTTGCACAGATGTGGGGAGGATATGACGCTTCTAAAGTGTCGATTCCGTGGTTTATGACTGCTGCTACTGGAACTTCTGATGATACGGGCGCAACGGACGTAGCAAAAGAGTGGCTTGGTGTTGCTCCGCTTTCATCGTTGGTTGAGAATTACAATGCTATGTCGGACAATGTATTTAAACTTCGTGCAAGAGTTGTAGGAGCAGAGCATGAGGAAATGCAGATGAAGACTGATGGATATATGACGGCGTGGATGCTATACCAGTTACATGGGGATGAAGAAGCTGGTAAAGCACTTATAGGCGAAAATGCAGAAATCCTAAACAACGCCAAGTGGCAGGATATTGAGAAAAACGAATAAGGATTGAAATAATGAAGTCCTTCTGAAAGAGATCATACGCATTCACGAGGCATCATGAAACACCTATGGTGGCAGAAAATATCCTGAACAGGAAATTTGACGCTGACAGACCCGGCCAGAAAATGGTAAGTGACATTACCTATATTCGAACGGATGAAGGCTGGCTCTATCTTGCCGGAGTGATGGATCTATGTGGGGATAAGATAGTCGGCATATCAATGGACGGACGCATGACGAAAGAGCTGGTGCTGTCAGGGCTTAAGGATGCCATCTGCCATACAAAGGTTACAGAGGAAAGAACACGGATTTATCAGCAGCATGAGCCGGAAAGGGAACTGCTGGGACAACGCCCCGATGGAAAGTTTCTGGGAGAAGTTAAAGCAGGAATGGCTTAACGGGCAGCATCAGACAGATCCGAAAGCAGCATAGCTGTTTTTGAATAAATAACCACACAGTCATGGCAGAAGCAGAAAAGATTTTTCTGCCAGTCTGAATGGAAGAAAAAGCTAGAAAAACTAAGAACCGGATAGAATCCTTTCGTTTTAGATGTCTATGTTGCTGGGGACGGCTCATTTGTATTCCTTGCGGGCGACGAGACAAAAGCCTTCGCCTGCAAGGGAATCAGATTTTTATGCTTTGACAGATGCGGATATCACCCGTTCAGGGGGAGCATTTCCGATTTGCGTTGCTGAAATATGGCGTAGTATCGGAAGCCAAGATCGAGAAGGAGGGCCTGCACCCGGTCAAAGTCGAAACAAAGGTGTTTGGGATCGTGAGCGTCGGAGCCGATTGTGAGAAGCTCTCCGCCAAGCTCGCGGTAACGGCGCAGGACACCGGCGCAGGGGTTTGGCTCTCCTAGACCATATTTAAAGCCACCAGTATTGACTTCAAGGCATTTTCCGTTTTCAATCAGGAGACGAAGGATCGGATCAATATAGTCTGCGTATGCTTCATAAGAATATTCGCGATTCTGGTTCGGGCCATAGCGGACAATGAAATCCATATGTCCAAGTGTATCGTAGCTTTGAGGTGGAAAGCATTTCAACGTCTCATATTCTGTTTTCAGAAATTCTTCGTAACATTCACGCTCGGATCTCTCAATGAAATATTCCGGATAATAAGGATCTTTGCCATCCACAAAATGAAGGGAGGCAATGACAAAATCAAAAGAGTATTTTTCCAGAAGCGTCTGGAGTACCGGGGGCAGATGTTTCATTATACCGAATTCGATACCGGAACAGATGCGGATACGGTCTGCATACTGTGATTTCAACCGGGACATCTTCCGAACATATGCATCAAAATCCAAGGTGAAGACAAGTTCCTGTTCCGGGAGATCCTGATCGTGGTGTTCTGTGAAGCATAATCCCTGAAGTCCGAGTGTGAGTGCGCGTTCAATCATAAATTCAGAGGGAATTTCGCAGTCACCGGAAAAATCAGAGTGAAGATGATAATCGTATCGGATCGTCATAAAAACCTCCTTGTTTGCATTGTGAGTCGCGTTTGAAAGCAAAAAAATAGGGCCTTGTCAGCGGGAAAATACAGCATTTTGCACATGATGAAATCATAATATCCGATGTGTTTCAGAAAGTCCACAAATTTTTTTCGGAATGCAGATTACTACTTGAATTTTTGGGACAAATTGGTTATTATAACAGATAGGTTGGAGTTTTTTTAACAAATAGCAGAACTTCAACAGTTACTATTTAAAATTACATTTAGGAGGAATTGTAATCATGGCAGTAAAAGTTGCGATTAATGGTTTTGGACGTATTGGTCGTCTGGCATTCAGACAGATGTTCGGTGCTGAGGGATATGAAGTAGTTGCTATCAACGATCTGACAAGCCCGAAGATGCTGGCTCATCTGTTGAAGTATGATTCATCTCAGGGAAAATATGCTCTGGCTGACAGTGTAACAGCAGGCGAGGATTCCATCACCGTAGACGGCAAGGAAATCAAGATTTATGCAAAGGCTAACGCTGCTGAACTTCCGTGGGGAGAGATTGGTGTTGATGTAGTTCTTGAGTGTACAGGTTTCTACACATCCAAAGAGAAAGCATCTGCTCATATTACAGCAGGCGCAAAGAAAGTTGTTATCTCTGCTCCGGCAGGAAATGACCTTCCGACTATCGTTTACAATGTAAACCATGAAACACTTACAAAAGAAGATACTGTTATTTCAGCAGCTTCCTGTACAACAAACTGCCTGGCTCCGATGGCAAAGGCTCTGAATGATTATATGCCGATCCAGTCTGGTATTATGTGCACAATTCACGCATACACAGGCGATCAGATGATTCTTGACGGACCGCAGAGAAAAGGCGATCTGAGAAGATCACGTGCAGGTGCTGTAAATATCGTTCCGAACTCCACAGGCGCTGCTAAGGCAATCGGCCTTGTTATTCCGGAACTGAACGGCAAACTGATCGGTGCTGCACAGCGTGTTCCGACCCCGACAGGTTCTACTACAATCCTGAACGCAGTTGTTAAGGGCGCAGCTACAGTTGATGGTATCAACGAAGCTATGAAGGCAGCAGCTACAGAGTCCTTCGGATACAACACAGACGAAATCGTTTCTTCTGACGTTATCGGTATGAGATTCGGTTCTCTGTTCGATGCTACTCAGACAATGGTAGTAAATCTTGAGGATGGCACATCTCAGGTACAGGTTGTATCATGGTACGACAACGAGAATTCTTACGTAAGCCAGATGGTTCGTACAATCAAGTACTTCGCAGAGCTTGCATAAGTAAATCTCTGAATTAAAATTTGTATAAAAAATCTGTATAAGAAATGACCTAAGAAGGGGTCCGGTCTGCTTGGACCGGATTCCTTTTTTGCTTAGGCTCGCATATGGAAGTTTGCTGTTGACACAGTGTGTAGGCAGGAAAAGAAATTTTCCGTATTCGATTGTGCAGGCCGTATGGAAAACGTTTTGTGTTACAAAACGAATAAAAGAGAAATCAGGAGGAATTCCAATGCTTAACAAAAAATCAGTAGACGATATCAGCGTAAAGGGCAAAAAAGTCCTGGTTCGCTGTGACTTTAATGTACCGCTTAAAGACGGAAAGATCACAGATGAAAACCGTCTGGTAGCAGCACTCCCGACAATCAAAAAACTTCTTGCCGATGGTGGCCGTGTAATTTTGTGCTCTCATCTTGGAAAGCCGAAGGGAGAGCCGAAGCCGGAGCTGTCTCTGGCGCCGGTAGCAGTACGTCTTTCTGAGCTGCTTGGACAGGAAGTAAAATTTGCAGCAGATGACAATGTAGTCGGTGAGAATGCAAAGGCAGCTGTTGAAGCGATGAAGGATGGAGAAGCGATTCTGCTTCAGAATACACGTTACAGAGCAGAGGAGACAAAGAACGGTGAAGCATTCAGCAAAGAGCTGGCTTCTCTGTGTGAAGTATTTGTAAATGATGCGTTTGGTACAGCACACCGTGCACACTGCTCCAACGTTGGTGTGACAGAATATGTAGATACCTGCGCAGTAGGTTATCTGATGCAGAAGGAAATCGACTTCCTTGGCAATGCAGTAAACAATCCGGAGCGTCCGTTTGTAGCAATTCTGGGCGGAGCAAAAGTAGCTGATAAATTAAATGTTATCTCCAACCTGCTTGAGAAATGTGATACACTGATTATCGGCGGTGGTATGGCATACACGTTCCTGAAAGCAAAGGGCTGTGAGGTAGGTACCTCTCTGGTAGATGACACAAAAATTGATTACTGCAAAGAGATGATGGAAAAGGCAGAGAAGCTTGGCAAGAAGCTTCTGCTTCCGGTAGATACAACCATCGCAAAGGAATTCCCGACCCCGATTGATGCAGAGATCGAAGTATCTGTTGTAAGTTCCAGCGCTATTCCGGCTGATATGATGGGCCTTGACATCGGAACAGAAACAGCAGCTCTGTATGCAGATGCAGTAAAATCTGCAAAGACAGTTGTTTGGAACGGACCGATGGGCGTATTCGAAAATCCGATTCTTGCAAAAGGCACGATCGCAGTTGCAAAATCTCTGGCAGAGACCGATGCGACCACGATCATTGGTGGCGGCGATTCCGCAGCAGCAGTGAACCAGCTTGGATTTGGCGATAAGATGTCCCACATTTCCACAGGCGGCGGCGCATCCCTCGAGTTCCTGGAAGGCAAAGACCTGCCAGGTGTAGCTGCAGCTGACGATAAGTAAGCACTTAACGATTGGCGAGCCGTAGGTTCCAATTTGATGAAAACAATAGAAGGAGAAAAGACAATGGCAAGAAGAAAAATTGTGGCAGGTAACTGGAAAATGAACATGACTCCGAGCGAGGCTATTAAGCTGGTTGAGACGCTGAAGCCGCTCGTGGCAAACGATGACGTGGATGTAGTTTTCTGTGTTCCGGCGATTGACATTATTCCGGTAATGGAAGCTGCAAAGGGTTCCAACATTCAGGTTGGTGCTGAGAATATGTATTATGAAGAGAAGGGTGCATACACTGGAGAAATTTCACCGGCTATGCTTACCGATGTTGGCGTAAAGTATGTTGTTCTCGGACATTCTGAGAGAAGAGAGTACTTTGCGGAGACGAGTGAGACTGTAAACAAGAAAATGCTGAAAGCATTTGAGCATGGTATTACACCAATCATGTGCTGTGGTGAGACTCTGGAGCAGAGAGAGCAGGGAATCACAATGGATTGGATTCGTCAGCAGGTTAAGGTTGGTTTTCTGAATGTAACTGCAGATCAGGCAAAAACAGCGGTGATCGCATATGAGCCGATCTGGGCAATCGGAACAGGAAAGACAGCTACAACAGAGCAGGCACAGGAAGTTTGCGCTGAGATTCGTAAGTGCATCGCTGAAATCTATGATGACGCTACAGCAGCAGCAATCCGTATTCAGTACGGCGGCTCTGTAAACGCAAAAACAGCTCCGGATCTGTTTGCACAGGCAGACATCGACGGCGGTCTGGTAGGCGGCGCTTCTCTGAAAGAAGAGTTTGGTCAGATTGTAAACTATAAATAAAGATCACATGCTTTGACATAGTCAAATAGCGTGTAAGAATTTGAACACCATCAAATACAAGGATACCGGCAGTGATGAGGTATTTCATTGTATTTGATGGTGTTTTTTTAGATCATATTCATAACAAAAGATCTGATGGAAAAAAGATACTTTTTTGCAGTTTTGGGGGGCTGAATATAAAATTTTTAACAATGCCAAAGAAAATGAAGATATTTTACAAGACTTTTTGATGTCACAGCGGTACAATATGCGCGAAAGGCAGTGAAAACGCATGAAGAAAGAAACAAAGACGGTAGTTTATGATGATAAATTAAGAATGGAAGCCTATCGCTTTGAGGGGATTGTGCAGCCATTCCCCAATCATTTCCATGAGTATTATGTGATAGGATTTGTTGAGGATGGGCAGCGTGTTTTATTCTGTAAAAACAAAGAATATAGCATAGAAAAGGGAAACGTCATTCTGTTTAATCCGGGGGATAATCATGCCTGTGTTCAAAGTGACGACGGAACTTTTGATTATCGCGGTTTTAATATTTCAAAAGGTATGATGCTTGACTTAGCCGAAGAAGTAACAGGGATACGGGAACTTCCCGGTTTTTCAAAGAACGTCATTTATGATGAAGAAATCGCCTGTTATCTTCGCACGCTTCACGAAATGGTTATGAATGGTACTTCTGATTTTGGAAAAGAAGAAAACCTGTTATTTCTGATCTCTGCATTGATACAGAATTATGGACAGCCCTTTGAAAGTTGTGTGCTGGAATGTCGGCAGGAAATTGAAAAAGCCTGTGAATTTATCAGACAGCACTTAAACGAACGGATTGATTTAGATCAGATATGCCGCTATGCTGGATTAAGCAAATCCACCTTGTTGCGGGCATTCGCCAAGTCAAAGGGGGTTACGCCATACCGCTATTTAGAAACAATGCGTATCAATGAAGCAAAGGCACTGTTGGGAAAAGGCATGCAGCCTATAGAAGTCGCCATGCAGACAGGATTTTCAGACCAGAGCCATTTGACAAATTATTTCAATCGCTTTATCGGGCTTGCCCCCGGTGTTTATCGTGATATATTCTTTGACAAGAATAGGAATGAGGAGTAACGGTATGAAGAGCAAAAAGACGATCGGACATTTAGCCGCATTATTAACGATTGTGATTTGGGGAACGACTTTTATCTCCACCAAAATCCTGTTAGTAGATTTTCAGCCTGTGGAAATTCTCTTTTTCCGCTTTATTATGGGCTTTTTGGTTTTATTAGCAGCATATCCCCGGAGATTAAAGACCACAGGATATAAGCAGGAACTAACTTTTGTACTTGCGGGGCTGTGTGGAATATGCCTGTATTACCTGCTGGAAAATATTGCATTGACGTTTACAATGGCCTCCAATGTGGGCGTGATTATTTCCGTTGCCCCATTCTTTACGGCAATACTGGCGCATTTGTTTATGAAGTCAGAGGAAAAGTTATATCCGCAATTCTTTGTTGGATTTGTCGTTGCAATGGCAGGTATTATCTTAATCAGCTTTAACGGTTCAAGATTAGAACTTAATCCTTTGGGCGACTTGCTTGCAGTTATTGCTGCCCTTGTGTGGGCTTGCTATTCCATTTTGACAAGAAAAATCAGCAGCTTCGGCTACCCAGTCATTCTCTCTACACGCAGGACATTTTTCTATGGAATATTATTTATGATACCGACACTGTTCTTTTTTGACTTTCAAGCGGATTTATCCCGGTTCACGAACATCACATACCTGTTCAATATCCTGTATCTGGGATTAGGGGCTTCTGCGCTTTGCTTTGTCACATGGAATTTTGCAGTAAAAGAATTAGGCGCAGTAAAGACAAGCGTATATATTTACATAGTGCCTGTGATAACGGTTGTCACATCTGTTTTGATTTTACGTGAACAGTTGACCTTATTAGCAGGCATAGGAACGGTTTTGACATTGATAGGATTATTCCTGTCGGAACATAAGAGAGAAGGGAACATCTATCTTAAAAGGGAATGTCGAAAGCATTAAGGCAATCGGATAAACTGCTTACGCGCTCAATCCATTATGGATGTTATGCAGTAGAGATTGATTTTCTTTTGATTCATACGGCTTGCAGAGCGTGTAGAGTACTCAGGCGATTTTTGTACTTCTACCCTCAAAAATGGAATTTTAGTGCGTAACGGGAAGAAAAAAGACGGGCAAAAAGCAATTGCTTCTTACTCGTCTTTTTTTGTTTCCTGTATGGCAGTTACCTTATTTCAGTTTGTCGGTTGTACCCCGGGTCACTGGAATGATTGCTCGTGCAGACAGGGGTTTGGATTTAGAACAGAATCATGAAAATACGAAACTTGTTGTCTGTACAAGTTTGTGTTACAATTTTGATCATGAGAAGTGGGATGTATGAAAGTAGGAGATAGGTATATGAATGAAGTAATCAGACAGCTCCATGAGCGGAAATCTGTTCGTGTGTTTACGGAGCGGGAGATTTCGAAACAGGAAAAAAGGAAATACTGGAAGCTGCAGGCTTTTTGTGCGCGCAAATACAATTTGGATTTTACAAAGGAAATGTCAAGGTCTGTAGCGAAATATCTGGAGGAGTTTGAAAAGTAGCAGGGGATAATCTGAGTGCAAACATACAATGTAGAAAATAATATTCATACTATCAGGAGGATGAAAATGGATTTTGGACCGTTTGAGTATGTCGTGAAACGTATTGATGGAGACTACGCTGTTTTAGTACGGTGTGATGTGGAAACATCCGATGAAAAGCTGGTCGCGCGGGCGCTACTTCCGGCGGAGATCATGGAGGGGATGCATCTGCGCTATGAATGTCTCGCTTATGAGATTATATCGTGATTAGCGCCAAGGCTACCGTATCATTGGAAGGAGCAGCCTGTCTGCTGATATCCTATACCGACTGCCGTGCATATCCTTGCATTTTCTTGACAATCTGAAGGGGGCAGGGTATAGTGGAACAGGAGAAATTACAGCTCATTTGAGGAGAAAAAAATGGATAACAAAAGAAAAGCCATTTTGGTGGTCAGCTTTGGAACTAGTTATTCGGAAACGCGGAAAAAGACGATTGAGCAGATCGAAAAAGAAATCGGCAACGCTTTTCCGGAATATGCCTTGTATCGTGCTTGGACGAGCGGCATGATACGGAAAAAGCTGTTGAAAAGAGATGGTATTTTTATCGCGGATGTGCGTGGTGCAATGGAGCAGATGAAAGCGGATGGTATTACGGATTTGATCGTGCAGCCAACACACGTGTTAAATGGGATTGAGAATGATCTGATGATGGAGACCGTGTTGTCTTATGAGAATCAGTTTGCGCATATCGCCGTAGGTAGACCGCTGCTCAGTTCTCAGGAGGATCATGACCGGGTGGTGGAGGCTGTGGCCGGGGAACTGTGTCCTGCTTCGAGTGAAGCACTTGTATTGATGGGCCATGGGACGGAGCATTTTGCGAATTCTGTCTATGCGGCGCTTGACTATCAGTTCAAAGATACTGGATATCGCAACATTTTTATGGGAACCGTGGAAGCTTATCCGACGTTTGAGTCCCTCTTGAGGCAGCTCAAAGAACTGAAACCAGAGCGGGTAATTCTGGCTCCGTTTATGATTGTAGCCGGAGATCACGCGACTAACGATCTGTCCGGTGAAGAGCCTGATTCCTGGAAGAGCCAATTCGAGGAGGCCGGATTTTCCGTTCGGTGTATTTTGAAAGGGCTCGGAGAGTATCCCGCGATACGGAATATTTTCCTGGATCACGTTTCAGCGGCGGTGAAGGATTTGGAAGAGCGTACGAAAATGTAGTTTCAGGATGTTCAGAAGGGCAATGTAGAATGACCTGGGAGCAGTTTAATGACTGCAACGCAGGAAAAAGGAGCAGATTTCAGGATATTATGGCAATACAGATGATAGGGATTGATCACAGCGTTGCTGAGATTGATATCAGAACTATTTTTTCATTTACAAAAAAAAGTACAGAAGAGGCACTCCTATGTCTGAAGCAGGTAAAAGGCATTGAGGGCTGTGTTTTATTGTCTACCTGTAATCGGATGGAGCTCTGGCTTTCAACCAGCGAAGCATATGATTCCAATATTTATGAACTGCTCTGTGAGATTCGCAAGGTTGAGCCAGAGCGGTACAGACAGTACTTTACATACCGGCAGGAGAAGGAGGCGGTGCATCATCTGTTCCGCCTTGCAGGTGGATTGGAGTCGCGGATTCTGGGTGAGGATCAGATTATTACGCAGGTAAAAGACGCGTTGTGTCTGGCCAGGGAGCATTTCGCGGCGGATCATGTGCTGGAAACGCTGTTTCGGCAGGCTGTGACTGCTGCAAAAAAAGTGAAAACAGGCATTGCACTGTCTGCATCGGATCAGTCGGTGGTACATATTGCAATCCGGAATCTGAAGGAAAACGGTCATGATTTTCACGGAAAGACCTGTATGGTGATTGGCAATGGCGTGATGGGAAAACTGGCGGCGGAACAACTGCGTCTTCAGGGAGCGGATGTCACGGTGACGGTGCGGCAATACCGAAGTGGTGTAGTGGAAATACCGGCAAAATGCAGCCGGATTGATTACGGGCGCAGGATGGAACTTTTTGGAGCGTGCGATTATGTAGTCAGCGCTACGGTCAGCCCGAATTATACGCTGACACGGGAGCTGGTGGAAGCGGCGGTACAAAAGCCGGTGGTTCTGATTGACCTGGCAGTTCCCAGGGATATTGATCCGCAGGTGCAAAAAATACCGGGAGTGACGCTCCTTGATATTGACTGTTTTCGAGAGGAAGCAAGGAGCGAGGAGCAAAAAGCAGCGATTCTTGCAGCTGAGGAATGTTTTGCGGAGCAGATGGAAGAATTTTATATGTGGTATGGCTGCGTGGATGTGATGCCGAAAATTCAGAAGATAAAAGAAAAGGCAGCTGTGGATTTGGAACTGAGGCTTACGAGGGAGCTGCGTGAGCTTCCGTTAAGAGAAAGTGTGCGCCGACAGCTTTGTCAGGATATTGAGGCGGCTGCGCAGCGGGCGATGAACAAGCTGCTGTTCGGGCTGCGGGACGGAACAACCAAAGAGACGTTTCGGGAATCCCTGGATTGTCTGGAAAAGCTATATAAGTAAGTAGCAGATGGTTCTGGCTTTAGAAAAGCTTTGCGGTGCTGAGCTTGAAGGATGAATAAGATGAGAGATAAGATTGTAATTGGAAGCCGTGAAAGTGTTCTGGCTGTTGTCCAGGCAGAGCAGGTGCGGGATTACATAAGAGAGCGTTATCCGGGGCTTGCGGTGGAGATTCTGACAATGAAAACCACCGGGGACCGGATTCTGGATCGGCCGTTGGAGAAAATTGGCGGAAAAGGATTGTTTGTGAAGGAGCTGGACTGCGGGCTTTTGGATGGAAGAACCGATCTTTCTGTGCATAGCCTGAAGGATGTACCGATGGAGCTTTCTGATGAGCTTCCACTTGTCGCTTTTTCCAGAAGGGAAGATCCGCGGGATGTTCTCGTATTGCCGGAGGGAAAGACAGAGATTGATTTTACAAAGCCTATCGGATGCTCGAGCAGACGAAGGATGATTCAGTTTCAGAGATTATATCCGCAGGCGAAGTTTGCGACGATTCGGGGAAATGTACAGACAAGGCTGAAAAAGCTGGACGATGGCCAGTATGGAGCAACGCTTTTGGCGGCAGCCGGGTTGAGACGGCTTGGTTTGGAACACCGTATCAGCCGTTATTTCTCAACGCAGGAGATGATTCCGGCAGCCGGGCAGGCAATTTTGGCTGTGCAGGGGCGTGCCGGTGAGGACTATGACTTTCTTTCGGGTTATACAGATGCGGATTCTACGGTATGTGCGCTTGCAGAACGTGCATTTGTCCGTGCGCTTGGCGGAAATTGTAGTACGCCGGTGGCTGCTTTTGCAGAAGTAAAGGAAGGCAGACTTATCTTGCGAGGGCTGTTTCTGGACGAGACAGACGGACAGCTGCATGAAGGACAGGAAATCGGAAAACCGTGTGATGCAGATCAGATCGGAAGAAGTCTTGCGCAGCGGTTTCAGAAGAAATCACGGGAGATTTTGGGATGAGGAACGATACAGGAAAGGTATGGCTGGTCGGCGCAGGGCCGTCTGACCCGGGACTTTTTACTCTGAAAGGGAAAACAGTGCTGGAGAAGGCTGAGGTGGTAGTATACGATGCTCTGGTCGGGACCGCTATTTTGCATATGATACCGGATACGGCGGAAGCGATTGATGTTGGAAAACGTTCGAGTCAACACACGATGCCACAGGAGAAAATCAATGAGCTTCTGGTGCAGAAGGCGCGAGAAGGAAAAAGGGTAGTGCGCTTAAAGGGCGGAGATCCTTTTTTATTTGGCCGTGGGGGCGAGGAGCTTGAGCTTTTGGTAAAGGAGGAGATTCCTTATGAAATTGTGCCGGGGATTCCTTCTGCTATTTCAGTTCCAGCTTATCAGGGCATACCGGTGACGCATCGGGATTTCTGTTCTTCCGTGCATATTATTACGGGGCACAAACGGGCTGGAATGCCCTACGACATTGATTTTGAAGCGCTGGTGCGTACAAAGGGAACTTTAGTATTTCTTATGGGGGCTGCGGCGCTTGGTGACATCTGCCGCGGGCTTCTTTCAGGCGGTATGCGGCCGGATTGCCCGGCAGCATTTCTGATGCGTGGGACAACGGCTGGACAGGAGCGGATTACGGCAACGGTGGAAACTCTGGAAGAGGCTGTGAAAAGACAGGGAGTGAAAACGCCGGCAATCATTGTGGTGGGAGACGTCTGTGCATTGGCAGATACATTCTCCTGGTATGATAAACTTCCGCTTGGCGGTGTGCGTGTACTGCTTACAAGGCCCAAGGAGCTGATCAGCGGGACTGCTGCAAAGCTGCGGGAGCTTGGAGCGGATGTGCTGGAACTGCCTGCAATCCGCACGGTGAAAACGGAAGAAAATGATCGGCTGTATCGGGCATTTGAAACGCTGGAACAGTACCAGTGGCTGGTGTTTACAAGTCCTGCGGGAGTGCGCATCTTTTTTGAGCAGATGGCTCAAAAACGGATGGATGTCCGCCGCTTCGGACAGATAAAGCTTGCTGTGATTGGCAGTGGAACAAAAAAGGAACTGGAAAAACACGGCCTATATGCAGACCTGATTCCGGAAGTGTACGATGGCGCACATCTGGGAAAAGCACTTGCAGATGCGGCAAAGGCAGGAGAGCGGATTTTGATTCCAAGGGCAGCAATCGGTAATCCTGAGCTGACAGATGCACTTCGCGATGCTTTGAAGCAGCTGGAAATAGACGATATTGCGACGTATGATACCGAATATGAGACGGATGGGCTATCAGACGTAAAGGCCGAACTGGAAAACGGCGGCGTGGATTACATTGTATTTACAAGCGCCTCGACAGTTCGCGGTTTTGTGGCAGCAGCGGATGGCGCAGACTTTGCAGCGGTAAAAGCTGTCTGTATCGGAAAACAGACGAAGGCCGCGGCAGATGCTTACGGGATGCAGACCTGGATGGCGCAGCAGGCTACGATAGACAGTCTGCTGGAATGTCTCGTGAAGGTGCATCAGGAGCAATCACCGTATTGGAAATTTGAATATTGAAACGAAATGTGAGATCAAAAATTGTGGGTACAGGAGGAAGGGCAGATGGATATGAGAGTCAGACCGAGAAGGTTGCGTTATGGGGAAGGACTGCGAAAAATGGTGCGTGAGACGCGCATGGATGCTTCTTCCTTGATCTATCCGATTTTTGTAAAAGAAGGAAGTGGCATTGTGGAGGAAATCCCCACTATGCCAGGACAGTACCGTTACAGTGTGGATACCATGGAAAAAAAGCTGGAAGAGCTGTTGGATGCAGGTGTTTTCAGCGTAATGTTTTTTGGTATTCCTGAGCGCAAAGATGAGATCGGCAGCGGCGCCTATGCGGCGGACGGGATTGTGCAGCGTGCAGTGGCAAAGGCTCGCCGGGAATTTCCGGAGCTTTATCTGATTACAGATGTCTGCATGTGTGAATACACCTCGCATGGACACTGCGGCGTACTCTGCGGACACGATGTAAATAATGATGAAACGCTGAATCTTTTGGCAAAGACAGCGCTTTCGCATGTGCAGGCGGGGGCTGATATGGTGGCTCCGTCGGACATGATGGATGGCCGTGTGGCAGCAATTCGTGACATACTGGATGCCAACGGGTATGTAAATACGCCGATTATGTCATATGCCGTGAAATATGCTTCTGCCTTTTATGGGCCGTTTCGCGATGCTGCGGGTTCAGCCCCCGCATTTGGGGATCGTAAGAGTTACCAGATGGATTACCATAACAGCCGTGAAGGAATCAAGGAGGCTCTGCTTGATGTGCAGGAGGGCGCTGATATTATTATGGTAAAGCCGGCAATGTCTTACCTTGATATGGTGACAAAAATCAAGCAAGAGGTGCATGTCCCGGTGGCGGCCTACAGTGTCAGCGGAGAGTATGCGATGATCAAAGCCGGAGCGAAGCTGGGGTATATTGAGGAAGAGAAGATTATCTGTGAGACGGCGGCAAGCGCCTTCCGGGCGGGCTGCGATATCTATCTGACGTATTATGCGCAGGAGATTGCGCGATATATGCAGGAAGGCAGAATTGGATAAAAGGAGAAGAGAATGACAAAATCAGAGGCAATATTTGAGCGGGCCTGCAAGGTAATTCCCGGAGGTGTGAACAGTCCGGTGCGTGCTTTTGGCTCGATTGGCGGAATACCGCAGATGATTCGCCGTGCAGACGGGACGAAGATGGAAGATGAGGACGGCAATGTGTATCTTGATTTTGTCGGTTCATGGGGGCCGATGATTTTGGGGCACAATCATCCGGCAGTGCGTGAGGCAGTGATCAAAGCCTGTGAGGATGGGCTGAGTTTTGGAGCAGCGACGCAGCGCGAAGTTGAGATAGCAGAGCTGATCTGCGGTTCAATTCCGAATGTTGACATGGTTCGTATGGTAAATTCCGGTACAGAGGCTGTGATGAGCGCAATACGCGCGGCAAGAGGTTATACGGGACGGGATAAAATTGTGAAATTCATGGGCTGTTATCATGGGCATTCGGATGCACTGCTGGTACAGGCCGGTTCGGGTGTCATGACTGCAGGGATTCCAGACAGCGCAGGAGTGCCGAAGGGGTGTACCAAGGATACCTTGCAGGCGGTATACAATGATGCTGATTCCGTGGCGCAGCTTTTTGAACAGTTTCCGGGGGAGATTGCAGCTGTGATTGTGGAGCCTGTGGGAGCAAATATGGGGGTTGTACCGCCAAAGCCCGGATTTCTTGAAGCGCTGCGCAGCCTATGTACGAAACACGGCGCTGTGTTGATTTTTGATGAGGTAATCACAGGCTTCCGGCTCGGCTTTACCGGTGCGCAGGGATATTTCGGCGTGGATGCGGACCTTGTGACTTACGGAAAGATTATCGGAGCAGGAATGCCGGTGGGAGCTTATGGTGGCCGGCGTAAAATTATGGAGTGGGTTGCTCCGGTGGGACCTGTGTATCAGGCAGGGACCCTCAGCGGCAATCCGGTAGCGATGGCAGCAGGCCTCGCACAGCTTACGATTTTAAAGGAGCATCCGGAGATTTATACAAAGCTAAATGAAATGGGCGACTGGTTTTATGGCGAAATAAAAGAGATTCTGAAAGAAACGGAATTTCGTGCGCAGGCTGTATCATGCGGTTCTCTTGGCTGCATTTTCTTTACCGATGTTCCTGTATGTGATTATGCGACAGCAAAGATGTCAGATACGTCAATGTATGCATCCTATTTCAGATATATGCTTTCGAGAGGCGTCTATCTGGCGCCGGCACAGTTTGAAGCAATGTTTCTGTCAGCAGCGCACATGAGATCGGAGCTGGAAGGTGTACTGGAGCTGATGCGTGGATTTTTTGCGATGTGACGGAAAGCACAGAGGAGAAACAGAGATGTCTTTGTGACTTGTGGCTGAAAAATATGAGACAGAAGAAGGGAGACGGGATGCTGCATGTGATTACCGGAGGGAGCGGCAGTGGAAAATCGGCATATGCGGAGGGGCTGGTGCAAAAAACAGGCCCTGGAAGACGCATTTACATTGCCACGATGATTCCTTACGGGGAAGAGGGAAGGCAGAGGGTCTTACGGCACCGGGCGCTGCGAAGAGAGAAACAGTTTGAGACAGCAGAGTGTTACACGGACCTGGCGCATCTTGATCTGGGTGGCTATGCAGATGCCGTTTTGCTGGAATGTATGTCCAATCTCGTTGCAAATGAGATGTTTGAGCCGGATGGGGCAAAGGCGCAGACCGTGGAGGCCGTGTGCAGAGGCGTGCAGCGCTTGCAGCAGCAGACCGGAGCGCTATTTATTGTGACAAATGAAATTTTCTCGGACGGAATTTCCTATGATGCAGAAACTGCTCTTTATCTGGAACAGCTGGGAATTGTAAATCAGAGACTGGCACAGATGGCAGATACGGTGACAGAGGTTGTGTGTGGAATTCCGAATGTGGTGAAGGAGCGGAAGGATGAAACGGTGTTGGAACAGTCTTAATATTGCAGTTTCGATGTATTCGAGACTTCCGGCCATGCAGTGCGACTGGTCAGAGGAAAACATGAGATACGTGATGTGTTTTTTTCCCTGGATTGGAGTTGTGATTGGGGCTCTGTGTCTTGGCTGGGAGTTTCTGGCCGGATATCTTGGTTTGCACATGCCTCTTCGCACGGTGATTCTGATGCTCATTCCGGTGGCGGTAAGCGGAGGGATTCATCTGGATGGAATGCTTGATACGGCGGATGCCATGAGTTCATGGCGTCCCCGCGAAAAACGGCTGGAGATTCTCAAAGATTCTCATGCCGGCGCGTTTGCGATTATTACGTGTACGGTTTATTTTTTCCTGCTTTACGGTGTCCTGGATATGGTACAGGGAGAGCTGGCAGTTACTTATGCATTTACGTTTCTGATTTCCAGGGCTTTGAGTGCTTATTCGGTTGTGACATTTCCGAAAGCTTCTGCAAAAGGGACTGTGGCAGGATTTTCTAAAACAGCGCAGACGAGGGTGATACAGACGACCTCCGTTATTTATGTCTTGCTGGGAGCAGCCGGGATGGCGTTCTGGCAGCCGGTATATGCGGCGGCCGCGCTTTTGGGTGCCGGGATTACGTTTTTCTGGTATTATCGCATGGCCATGAAAAATTTCGGCGGAATTAATGGAGATCTGGCTGGCTGTTTTTTGTCGGTATGTGAGCTTGTAATGCCGCTGACAGTTGTGATGGTTTCGCATTTGGTATAGAATGACGGTATGTCACAGAAGCCGGGATTAGAGAGGCAGAGAGATGGATAAATTATTGGAAATATATAAAAAACATAAAGAAATCATACATTATCTGATGGTAGGGGGACTGACTACGGTAGTAAGTCTTGCGGTCTATTATGGATGTGTGGTGACGTTTCTTGATCCGGGAGTTTCGGCGCAGCTTCAGGCGGCAAATATAATTTCCTGGGTTGCAGCAGTTACATTTGCATATTTTACGAACCGCAGATTTGTTTTTGAGAGTGAAAGTACGGACAGGCTTCGGGAAGCGGCGGCTTTTTATGGTTCAAGGGTGACTACGCTTGTGATGGATATGGGTTCCATGTTTTTGATGGTAACACTGCTTGGCTGGAATGATAAAATTGCGAAGCTGATCGTCCAGGTGCTTGTGACAGTGGCGAATTATATTTTGAGCAAATTTCTTGTATTTCGTAAAAAATAGGAAAAGAGAGTAAATGAAAGTAATTATCGGAGGCGCCTGTCAGGGCAAGCTTGCATTTGCGAAGCGAGAGTATCAGGTTGCAGATGGCTGGATTGACGGACGGGTATGTAAACTGGAAGAGATCGAAGGATGCCGCGGCATTTTTCAGTTTCATGAGTATATACGGCGGTTTATGGATGACAGGAAAGATGGTCTTTGGCTTTCATCAGATTTGAGCATTGTTGGGATGGAGCAGCAGGCGGAGCGTTTTGCTGATCTGTTGTATGAGAAAAATCCGGATATCCTCATTGTATCAAATGAGCTTGGCTGCGGAATTGTGCCAATGGAAAAAAAGGACCGTCTGTGGCGGGAGACGTGTGGGCGCGTCTGCACAGCCCTTGCAGCCCGCGCCGATGAGGTGGTGCGCGTGGTGTGCGGCGTGGGGCAGAAGATCATAGTTCGGGCAGAGCAAGATCTGGAACTTGTACAAAATAAAATCGGGAAACTTTCTTTGGGAAGGACGCAAAATGGCGGCGGAAATGATGGTCCGTCAGGTGTATGTTTCCCATTGTTTCTGGACTTATCCCATGCACAGATTCTGGTAGTGGGAGCAGGGCAGATTGCACTTCGGCGCATCCGGGCGCTGCTTGGGTTTGCAGGTCGGATTACAGTGGTGGCGCCGGACGCTGCGCCTGGCCTCTCAGATATTCTGACAGACATTGCGGAAACGGAGAGGGCCCGGGAAGAGAGAAGCTTGTGCGAGTCAGACGCGGAAAAGGGGACCAAGGTGGTCTGGGAGCAGAGAGGATTTTGTGAGTCAGACCTGGATGGGAAAACGATGGTTCTGGCAGCGACAGATGATAAAACGTTGAATCAAGAGATCGCAAAAAGCTGTAAGGCGCGCGGAATTTTGGTAAATGTGTGCAGTGACGCAGCGTTGTGTGATTTTCAGTTTCCGTCGATTGTCCGGGATGGAGACGTCGTAGTCGGGGTGAATGCCTCCGGACGGAATCATCCCCTGGTTAAAGAGACGCGGAAAAAAATAGAAGCATGCCTGGGCATAGAAGAAGATGGCAGCAGGTATTGCTGAAAACAGATTTTTGAAAGGCGCTGTATGAGCCTTACATTGTTCTTAATGTTTATAGACTGGATTTGATTTTATTTCAGAAAGCAGGTAATACGATGCAGAATTATATAGTCGGTTCGTGGATTGCTGTGCTGATCGGGTTTCTTGCAGATCTGGTTTTCGGAGACCCTTCGGTGTCCTGGCATCCGATTTGCCTGATCGGTGCGCTGATTGCAAAACTGGAAAAATGGCTCCGTGCGTTATTCCCAGGAACAAAACGCGGGGAACTGGTGGGCGGAGCTGTGATGGTGGTTCTTGTAGTTTTTATTTCTTCCGGAATTCCGGCGGTGCTGCTCTTTGTATTTTATCGGATTCATTTCTGGATCGGCGTTATGGCGGAAGCTGTGATGTGCTTTTTTATTTTTGCGGTGAAATCCTTAAAAAAGGAAAGTATGCAGGTGGAAAAAGCGCTGGAGACAGAAGGACTGGAAGCCGGACGGAAAGCAGTTTCACGCATTGTAGGAAGAGATACGCAGAATCTCTCCGAAACCAGTGTGATCAAAGCAGCCGTTGAGACTGTGGCTGAAAATTTTTCAGACGGTGTGTTTGCTCCAATGTTGTATCTGATCATCGGCGGTGCAGGACTGGGGTTTGCTTACAAAAGTATCAATACCATGGATTCCATGGTTGGATATAAAAACGAACGGTATCTTTATTTTGGCCGCACGGCGGCAAAGCTGGATGACGTGGTAAATTATATTCCGGCACGTCTGGCAGCGCTTTTTATGATTGCCGGTGCATGTTTTTGCGGACAGGACGGAAAGGGAGCCTGGAAAATCTGGCGTCGTGACCGAAGAAATCACGCGAGTCCCAATTCTGCGCAGACGGAAGCGGCAGCTGCCGGAGCATTGCAGATTCAGCTTGCGGGAAATGCCTGTTATTTTGGAAAATTATACGAGAAACCGTATATCGGAGACGCGGTCCGGTCCGTACAGAGGGAGGATATCGCCAGGGTCAACCAGTTGATGTTTATGGCTTCTGTGCTGGCATGTATGGTGCTTGGAGGCGTGAAACTGCTGTTGCTGTATGGCTTCCTGTGATCTGGCAGTTGATTCAAAAGTATTGAAAAGCTACAAATCCAGACTTTACAGCAGCGTTTTGTTTGATCTGTATCATTCGTAGTATGGAGAAAAAATAAGTGGAATTAGTAATAACGACAGAAAAAAAAGGGATGCCGGAAGCGGCTGCATTGCACGAACACGGCGGAGATATCTATTCTTATAAAAACGTCAGGGATTTTTCGGCTAATATTAATTTCCGTGGGATGCCAGAGACCGTGCGCCTGGCAGCACAGGAAGCGGTAAGTCAGTCGATTCATTATCCAGATCCCAGGTACAGGATCTTGCGGGCTGTCTTGGCAGAACGGGAAAGTGAGATCTGCCGGAAGCAGGAAACGCTGTGCGAGGATGTGATGCGTCAGGATATCTTGTGCGAGGCATGCAGGATTCATCCGCATCAGATTCTATGTGGAAATGGAGCAGCGGAGCTGATGTTTGCGCTTGCGGCGGCGCGCCGCCCGGCAAAAGCATTGCTTGCGGCGCCTTCTTTTTTTGAATACGAGCAGGCATTGTCAGCGTTTGGTTGCGAGATCAGGCGTTTTTACCTGAAAAAAGAGCAGGAGTTCAGGCTTGAAAAATCATTCCTGGAAGCAATAGAAGAAGGAACGGACCTTATTATCTTGGGCAACCCGAACAATCCGACAGGGCAGGTGTTGCAGACAGACTTTCTTGAGAAGCTGATGCAGATCTGCCTCAGCCGTCAGATTCTTCTGGTACTGGATGAAAGTTTTTTTGATTTTCTGGATGTGGTAAGCTGTCAGGAGACATTTTCCGGAGTCAGCAGAGTCACAGAAAATCCCAATATATTTGTAATGAAATCTTTTACGAAAATGTATGCCATGCCGGGATTGCGTTTCGGATACGGGGTTTGCAGTGATACGCGTCTGCTTGATCAGATGCGTTTTGTCATGCAGCCGTGGAATGTTTCAATTCCGGCGCAGATGGCCGCCCAGGCAGCAGCAAAAGAACTGGAATTTGCCGCTGCATCGGCAACGGAAACAGCTGAAAACCGGAGCGAACTGAGCGGGGCACTGGAGAAGGCAGGGTATCAGGTGTACCCTTCCGCGGCTAATTTTTTGCTACTGGAAGGACCGGAAGATTTACGGGCAATGTGCCTTGACCGGGGCTTTCTGATCCGTGATTGCAGCAATTTTCCGGGACTTGAAAAAGGCTTTTTCCGAGTTTGCGTCCGAAGCGAAAAAGAAAATCAGATGCTTTTTGCAGTCCTTAAGGAGTGTAAAGAAACAAAATATCAGAGTAAGGTGACGAAGGAAAGCAATGCAGCAAAAGAAAGGACGGCAGAATAATGGCAAAGGTAATTATGGTGCAGGGCACAATGTCGAATGTAGGCAAGAGCGTGGTGGCGGCAGGACTTTGCCGGATTTTCCGACAAGATGGCTACAAGGTGGCGCCGTTTAAATCCCAGAATATGGCTCTCAATTCTTTTATCACGAAAGAGGGCCTGGAAATGGGACGCGCACAGGTGATGCAGGCAGAAGCCGCAGGAACGGAACCGTGTGTGGCCATGAATCCCATTCTTCTGAAGCCGACGAATGATACCGGCTCCCAGGTCATTGTAAATGGAGAAGTGCTGGGAACAATGAATGCCCGCGATTATTTTAAAATGAAAAAATCACTGGTGCCGGAGGTTATGAAGGCGTACCGTAAACTGGAAGAGCAATATGACATTATTGTAATTGAAGGCGCGGGAAGCCCGGCAGAGATTAACCTGAAGCAGGACGATATTGTGAATATGGGAATGGCGAAGATGGCAAATGCGCCGGTGCTTCTGGTCGGAGACATTGACCGGGGAGGCGTGTTCGCACAGCTTTACGGTACAGTGGCACTTCTGGAGGAGGACGAGCGTCGGCTCATTAAGGGGCTGATTATCAATAAATTCCGGGGAGATAAAACAATCCTGGAGCCAGGGGTAGGGATGCTGGAGAAGCTGACGCAGCTTCCAGTTCTCGGTGTGACACCATATCTTCCAGTAAGTCTTGAGGATGAGGACAGTCTGAGTGAACGGCTGGAAGGCAGGACAGATAGACAGACGGTCAGTCTGCTTGATCTCGCAGTGATTCGGCTGCCTCGTATTTCCAATTTTACAGACTTTAATGTGTTCGAAGGAATCAGCGGTGTCTCTGTGCGTTACGTTTCCGCAGCGCATCAGCTTGGAAATCCTGATTTGATTCTTTTGCCTGGAACGAAGAACACCATGCGAGATCTGCTGTGGATGCGCCAGAATGGTCTGGAGGCCTCTGTATTGAAGGCGCATAAGGCAGGCAGCGTTGTTTTTGGCATCTGTGGAGGGTATCAGATGCTGGGCCGTCAGATTTCTGATCCGGAAGGTGTGGAGGAAGGCGGAAGCATCCGTGGAATGGGTCTTCTCGATGCGGAGACTGTTTTTGAACCGGAAAAAGCCAGAACGCGCGTGGAAGGACATATTCTGCCTGTTGACGGAATTTTGGAACCACTGTCTCACACGGCAGTTGCCGGGTATGAGATTCATATGGGACGCACCGTAATCGGGGATGGGACAAAGCCGTTTACAGAAATTGAAAATAGTATCACAGGAGAGCGCAAGCAGGAAGGAGCCTGCGGGAAAAATGTATACGGCTCCTATCTGCATGGGATTTTTGATCAGGAAGAGGTGGCTGTCCGTGTGGTACGGGCACTTGCGAGGGCCAAAGGAATTACGGAAGAAATGGGCATGGAGATGGATTTTGCCTCCTTTAAAGAAACGCAGTATGATCTGCTTGCAGAAGGACTGCGGGCGCACCTCGATATGAAACGGATTTACGGGATTCTGGAAGAAGGCGTATAAGAAAAAGGAGGAAACAGAACATGAAGGACATAACATGGAAAGAAATCGAGCATATCGGACCAATGGAGATAGAGCGCCGCAGCTTTGAAATGATCTCTGAGGAAGCGGGGGACCGTATTCCCGAGGACGAGCGGGCAATGATTATCAAACGGGTCATTCATACGTCGGCAGATTTTGACTATATTGATCAGCTGCGCTTTTCCGATGGTGCAGTAAAAAAAGCACAGGCTGCCCTGCGGGCCGGCGCGTGGATTATTACAGATACGATGATGGCATTTTCCGGAATTAATAAAAAAAGCCTTCAGCTGTGCGGCGGTGAGGCACACTGTTTCATCGGAGATGAAGACGTGGCCAGAGAAGCAAAAAGCCGTGGCGTGACGAGGGCTTCCGTATGTGTGGACAAAGCTGCAGCGCTGGGCAAACCAGTAATCTATGCGGTAGGAAATGCACCGACGGCCCTGCTTCGCCTGTATGAGCTGATTCAAAAGGGAACCTTTTGTCCGGAGCTTGTAATCGGCGTGCCGGTCGGCTTTGTCAATGTCGTACAGTCCAAAGAGCTGATTATGCAGACAGACGTACCGTACATCGTAGCGCGCGGCCGCAAAGGAGGCAGCAACGTGGCAGCAGCAATCTGCAACGCCTTACTGTACCAATTGGACGGCAGCCGCGTGTAATATGGGGCGTCCCGCTTAACATATTTCAAAAACACCTCATTTTTGCGAAAGGAGTCCACGAGAATGCAGATCTATCTGATACGGCACGGAAGCACAGCCGGAAACCTGGAACACCGCTACGTCGGGACAACAGACGAAGAATTGACGCAGGATGCGTGTCAGGAACTTCGGCTTGCGCGAGGAAAATTTCCGGTACCGGACGTCGTGTTTACGAGCCCTTTGAGACGTTGTGTACAGACTGCGGGGATTTTGTTTCCCGAAGCATCCAAAGAGGTAGTCTTTGATCTGAAAGAATGTGAATTTGGCGCATTTGAGTATAAGAATTATAAAGAGCTGCAGGGCAATGAGGCGTATCAGAGCTGGATAGACAGCGGAGGGACGGCTGCATTTCCGGGGGGAGAAAGCCGGGAAGAATTCAGCAAAAGATGCTGCAAGGCTTTTGAAACAGCCTGCTTTGATGCGCTTCGTAAAAAATACGACACGGCAGTTTTTGTTGTGCACGGCGGAACGATCATGGCTGTCATGGAGCAGTATGCAAGGCCATCCAGGGACTATTTTGACTGGCAGGTAAAAAACGGATGTGGGTTTTCTTGTGAGGTGTGCTTTGCGGACGTAAACGAAAACTGTGAGGCAAAAGAGCCGATGCACACGATAAATCCGGGTGACGGCAGACTGTATCTGAAACAGATTGATTTTCTTTCTTGTGAGGCGAATGAGAAGGATCGAATTGGCGTTGAAGATTTGTTCGTGATGAAGAAGGATAAGAAGCTTCGATGCGGCTATACGACAGGAAGCTGCGCGGCTGCGGCGGCAAAGGCGGCAGTATGGATGCTGCTGACAGGACAGATCTGCGAGCGGGCGGAGATTGCGACGCCAAAAGGAATTGTTCTGCGCCTGCCTGTTGTGGAGCAGCATATTTCGGGAGAGAATGCTGTCTGCGCTGTGCGAAAATACGGCGGGGATGATCCGGATGCGACAGACGGGGCGCTCATTTATGCGCAGGCAGAAAAAATGAAACTGCCGCTTGGCGAAGGGGCGGATAGGAACGACATTTCGGGAGCCTGCCGGGATGGAGACGGGGAACGTCATGCAGGCAAAATGATGCACAAAGCGCGTGTGTCCATCGACGGCGGAACGGGTGTCGGACGCGTGACAAAGCCGGGACTGGAGCAGCCGGTCGGTGCAGCGGCGATCAACCGTGTGCCGCGTGAAATGATCGAGCGGGAGGTTGAGGCAGTATGCCGCAACTGCTCCTATGGCGGAGGGATTCGGATTACGATTTCTGTGCCGTCCGGTGTGGAGCTTGCAAAAAGAACCTTTAATCCGCACATTGGAATTGTGGACGGGATTTCCATTCTCGGTACGAGCGGAATCGTGGTTCCTATGAGCGAGGAGGCATTGATTGCCAGCATACGCGTGGAGATGAAGCAGAAGGTAGAAAACGGCGCGCAGTATCTGTTGATTACACCGGGAAATTATGGGGCGGATTTTATTCGCAGAAAAGAGCTTTCGGGGGCGCTGGATGCAGAGCACTCGATGAAATGCAGCAATTACGTCGGTGAGACGTTGGATATGGCGGTTTCACTCGGTGCGAAAGGAATTTTATTTGTTGCGCATATCGGAAAATTTATTAAGGTTTCGGGCGGCATCATGAATACGCATTCTGCACAGGCAGATTGCAGAGCGGAGCTTATTACAGCTCAGACGTTGCGTGCGCTGAAAAAATATAATTCAGAAAAAGCGTTACTGGAAACATCAGAGATAACGGCCCTCGCCGTGCAGCTTCTTGCAGCAAATACAACGGAGGAAGCGGTCGGAATTTTACAGGAGAAAAATCTGTTGAAAGACGTGATAACAGAGACTCTGGGACGCATTCATTATCATTTGCAGAAACGCTGTCAGGGGATGCTTGAAACAGAGGTGATTCTTTTTTCAAATCAGTATGGATATCTGGGTGAAACCGAAGGCGCGCAGTGCATGATGGAAAAAGTGATGGAACAGACAAAGAACAGCGAAAAGCTGACATAAAAATTCCGGCAGGCATCGAAACAGATGCAGGGCCGCAGGCATACAGGAGGATGAAAATGGCAGGAATATTATATGGCGTGGGCGTGGGCCCGGGCGATCCGGAATATATGACGCTGAAAGCGGTACGGCTCATCCGGGAAAATGAGGTGATTGCGGTACCGGGTGCTGTTGCGCAGGAGACGGTTGCATACCGGATTGCAGTGCAGGCAGTTCCGGAGCTGGCAGATAAGGAACTCCTTGCAGTTATGATGCCGATGACGCATGACAAAGATGCGCTGGAGCAAGGACACAGGGAGGCTGCGGATGCGGTGGAGCGGTATTTGAAGCAGGGGAAAAATGTTGTGTTTCTCACCCTGGGAGATCCCACCGTTTATTCGACTTATCTGTATGTTCAGAAACGTATTGAAGACAGAGGCTATGCTACGGAGCTGGTGAGTGGGATTCCGTCTTTTTGCGCTGCGGCTGCCAGAGCAAATATATCTTTGGTGGAGTGGAGCGAGCGGCTCCATGTGCTTCCGGCAGCTCATATGCCAGAGGATGCACTTGACCAGCCGGGCAATTATATTCTGATGAAGTCAGGCAAACGGATGGGGCAAGTAAAGGAAATATTGAAGAAAAGCGGCCGGGATGTGGTGATGGTGGAAAACTGTGGCATGGAAACGGAACAGGTTTATCACGGTGTGGACGAAATTCCGGATACGGCGGGCTATTATTCGCTGATCATTGCAAAGGAGGCAAGAAAATGATTCATTTTGTAGGAGCAGGAAGCGGCGCGGCTGATCTGATTACCGTGAGGGGAAAAAAGCTTCTGGAGCAGGCGGATGTGATTATCTATGCAGGGTCCCTGGTTAATCCGGAACTGCTGGAGGATAAAAAAGAGGACTGTGTGGTATATGACAGTGCCAGGATGACACTGGAAGAGGTCTTTTCAGTCATGAAGGAGACGGAGGCGAAAGGACTTACAACAGTGCGTTTGCATACCGGGGACCCGTGCATTTACGGTGCAATCCGTGAGCAGATGGATTTGTTGGATAAAGCGGGGATTGTATATGATTACTGTCCCGGTGTCAGCGCATTTTGCGGTGCAGCCTCGGCGCTGAATCTGGAATATACTCTGCCGGGAATTTCGCAGACTGTGATTATCACGCGAATGGCGGGGCGGACACCGGTGCCGGAGCGTGAAGAGATCGCGAAGCTTGCATCCCATGGTGCGACAATGGTTATTTTTCTCAGTACCGGGATGCTGGAACAGCTTACACAGCGGTTGCTTGCAGGCGGCTATCAAAAAGAGACTCCGGCGGCCATTGTCTATAAAGCAACGTGGCCGGACGAGCGCAGTTATACGTGTACGGTCGAGACGCTGGCTCAGTGTGCAAAGGAGCATAATGTGACCAAGACCGCGCTTATTATTGTGGGAGATACGGTGGCCCAGGCCGGATACAACCGTTCAGAGCTTTACCATCCTGCGTTTTCGACAGAGTTCCGTAATGCTTCTGTGCGCAGAGAGGAAGAAGCGTGCAGGTGAGAAAAATAGGCATCGCTGCGTTTACAGACAAAGGCAGGGCGTTGGCAGAGCAGATCAGTCTTAGGTTGAGTGAAGACACGGAAATTCTGTGGTATCAGGAACATTTAAAAAGCTGGTGTGCGGACTGTTTTGCGCAGGCTTCAGGAATATTGTTCATCGGGGCGTGCGGAATTGCGGTACGAACCATTGCACCTTTTCTGAAAAGTAAGACAACAGATCCGGCCGTTCTGGTGATGGATGAAAAGGGACAGTTTGTGATCTCGCTTCTTTCGGGGCATCTTGGAGGTGCAAATGAGCTCACAGCGGAGATTGCAGAGCTGACCGGCGCTGTGCCGGTGATCACGACAGCCTCGGATGTCAATGGAAAAACGGCAGTCGATGTTCTGGCGAAAAAGAACGGTTTGAAAATTGGGTCCATGTCAGATGCAAAAAAAATGGCTGCCGCGATTGTGCGGGGCGAGCAGGTGGGCATTTGGTGCAGCGGACAGACGGAGGGGAAACTTCCGGAGGAGTTCGTTTTGCTGGAAAGTCCTGAAAATATCTCGCATACTGCGGTTGAACATCTTCTGTGGATTTCAGAGCAGCTTCCGAAAAAGGCGGAATTGCAAACGCATCTGTCCGGGCGGGCGGGAATCGTTTTGCATTTGATCCCGAGGAACGTTGTGCTTGGAATTGGATGTCGCAGGAATAAAACAGAGGAAGAGATTATTCATGAAGTGTCCCGCGTTCTGAAGGAGGAAAGCATACCGGAGGAAGCGCTTGTGGGTGCGGCGTCGATAGACCTTAAAAAAGAAGAACAAGGGATTTTGGCACTCTGTAAGCGTTATGGGATTTCGTTTACTACGTACACGGCAAACGAGCTTGCGCAGGCCGAAGGAGAGTTTGAACCGTCGGAGTTTGTGAAAAGAACAACAGGCGTAGACAACGTGTGTGAGCGGGCGGCACTGCTCGCAGCGGGCAAAAATGCGCGACTGATCCGGAAAAAATATGCCGCAAACGGCATAACGGTAGCACTTGCCGTACGGGAATGGAAGATCAGCTTTGAAAAATAAGCAGTATGTAAGTAGAATGCAAAGAGAAGTTTGGATTAAGTTTGGATAAGGAAATCGTATATAAAAACGGAGGATAAGCTTTGAAAAAGAGAGTGTATGTGATCGGAATGGGGCCGGGGGAACCGGAGATGATGTGTGTGAAAGCAGACCGGATTTTGCGGGAATGCGATACAATTATTGGGTACACCGTTTACGTGAATCTGCTGAGGGAGGCTTATCCCGGAAAAGAATTTTTGACAACGCCGATGACCCAGGAGGCGAAGCGCTGCGAGATGGCTTTTGAGGAGGCTGCAAAGGGAAAAAAAGTTGCCATGGTTTGCAGCGGGGATGCCGGCGTGTATGGTATGAGCGGGCTGATGCTGGAGATCGGTGCGAGCTATCCGGAAATCGAAGTAGAGGTTGTTTCGGGCGTGACGGCAGCTTTAAGCGGTGGCGCAGTACTTGGCGCGCCGCTGACGCATGATTTTGCAGTGATCAGTCTGAGCGACCGACTCACTCCGTGGGATAAAATTGAGAAAAGGCTTGCGTGTGCGGCAGAAGCAGACTTTTCTATTTGCCTTTACAACCCTTCGAGTAAGGGGCGTCCTGATTATCTGAAGCGGGCCTGTGATATTCTTTTGCAGTTTCTGCCAGAGGACCGTATCTGCGGGACTGTGGAAAACATCGGAAGGCAGGGAGAGACGGCAAAGCTGTATACACTCGGACAGCTGCGGGACACAGAGGTAAACATGTTTACAACAGTATTTATCGGGAATTCCATGACAAAGGAAATCGGGGGACGTATGGTGACTCCAAGAGGTTATCGGATATGACGGGAAAGAAAGTACTTGTTTTTGGCGGGACCGTCGAGGGCAGGCAGGTATCAGATTTTCTGAGGGAAAAGGAAGTATTCCATATACTTTGCGTTGCAACTGAGTATGGAGAGGAAGTCTTGACTGCGGACAGGTATCTGGATATCCGGCAGGGACGGCTGAATGTGATGCAGATGCGCGAGCTGATCCGACAAGAGGGGTTCTGCGCGGCAGTGGATGCGACACATCCGTACGCGGTGGAGGTTTCCAGAAACATCAGGGAGGCCTGTGATCTGGAAAATCTGCGGTACCTGCGGTATCTCCGATCCGGTCTGACGGAAGAAGGAAAAGAATCAGAAGCTGTGTATGTAGATTCAGCGGCCGAGGCAGCAATGTATCTTGAGACGCAGCAAGGCCCCATTTTTTTGACGACCGGAAGCAAGGAACTGCGAGCGTTTACCGAACACATTTCAGATAAGTCGCGACTTTTTGCAAGAGTACTGCCTGCTGCGCAGGTCATAGAATCCTGCCGTGCGCTTGGGCTTGAGGGAAAACAGATCTGTGGCATGCAGGGGCCTTTTTCGGCGGATATCAATGAAGCGATGATGCGTCAGGCCGGTTCACGGTTTCTGGTGACGAAGGATACAGGAATTTCCGGAGGATTTCCGGAAAAGGTGGAAGCTGCCAGAAGGCTTGGTGTTCAGATCGTAATGATTCGCAGACCACAGGAAGAGGGCTGCGGATGGGAAGAGATCAGAAATACGCTTGTGGAAATTGTGAAAGAAAGTACAGCATATATCGGGGCAACAGATCGTGTGGAACCAACAAAGAACGCAGGTGTGGAAGCAGTTACGGATGTACAGACAGTAGGCAAACCAGATCCGGAAACAGATATAGAAACGAATTTGGAAGTGGAAATAGAAACCAATTTGGGAATGGCTCCGGCGATGGAGAAGCGGACAATCAGCTGCATCGGTATCGGGATGGGGACGCTGGATACCCTGACGCATGAGGGAGCAGAACGGATTCGCAGTGCAGACGTTTTGTTTGGCGCAAAACGGATTCTGGAAAGCGTTAGCCGGATGCCAGGACTGCTGCCCGGAGCTGACAGGCGGCAGGAACATACGCAGGGAGGCGTTGATGGAACATACGTATCTGATGTTCCGGACATGGTAACAGAATACAGCGGCAGTAAAATTGCGGCGTATCTTGACAGGCATCCGGAATATCGCCGCGTGGTTATTCTGATGTCCGGGGATGTTGGGTTTTACAGCGGGGCGCGCAGCATTCAGGAAGCCTTTCCAGGGGAAGCGGTTCATTTTTGCTGCGGTATTTCGTCAGTCATTTATTTTGCGTCCAGGATTCCTACCCCATGGCAGGATGCGAAGCTTGTGAGCGCGCACGGAAAAGCGTTTTCCGTACTGAATCATGTGAGACGCTATCCGAAGCTGATTCTGCTGGTTGGCGGGCCAGAAGATGTGGAGCAGATCTGCAAAGAGCTGCAACATGCAGGACAAGGGCAGATCCGGGTGACAGTTGGAACAAATTTGTCTTATCCGGAGGAAAAGATTGAACAGGGGGCTCCGGAGGACTTTTTATCCTGCAAAACAAAAGGGCTCCATATTCTGATGCTGGAAAATCCGGATGCATCGTATATTCTTACGCCGGGCATTCCGGATGAAGCGTTTATTCGCGGTAAGGTTCCGATGACAAAAGAGGAAATCAGGGTTCTTTCGATTGCGAAGCTGAGACTTGTAGAAGACGCAGTGGTTTATGATGTGGGAGCAGGAACCGGTTCTGTATCGGTAGAGATTGCAAGGCTGTGCACACAGGGATATGTCTATGCGATAGAACAAAAGCCGGAGGGCATTGCGCTGATTCGCGAAAATAGCCGGCGTATGTGTCTGTCAAATCTGATTCCGGTAGAGGGAACAGCCCCCCGGGCGCTTGAGGACTTGCCTGTACCGACCCATGCTTTTATCGGGGGAAGCTCGGGAAATATGCGACAGATTGTAGCGTGCCTGCTTGCCAGAAATCCGCAGATACGTATTGTGATTAATACGATCGCGCTGGAAAGCATTGCGGAAGTGATGGCGGTTTTAAAAGAGTTTGGGATTGCTGATGCGGATATTGTACAGGTAAGCGCGGCAAAAGCGAAGGTTTTGGGGCGTTATCACATGATGAACGCGCAGAATCCCGTTTCGATTATAGCTTTTGGTGGAAATAGCAGTATAACTTTTTGACAAGATATGTTAGAATAAAAAGAGTACAAAATACAGAATAAAGGAGTGCAGGATCATGCAAAAAAACGCTGAGCGTGCGGCAGTAAGTTTGGCACGCTGTGACGTATGATTCATTTGCCGAGGATTATGCTGGCAGCGCCTTCAAGCGGCAGCGGGAAAACGATGATTACGTGCGGATTTTTACAGGCGCTTATAAATCGGGGCCTATCGCCGGTTTCTTTTAAATGTGGTCCGGATTACATTGATCCGATGTTTCACACAAAGGTTATTGGCGCAAAGTCCAGGAATCTTGATACATTTTTTACAGGCCGGGATGTGACGCGTTATCTGTTTGCGAGAACTGCATCGAAGGCAGATATCTCTGTCCTGGAAGGTGTCATGGGGATTTATGATGGTCTGGGCGGCATTTCGCCGAGAGCGTCCTCATATGAATTGGCACAGGTAACGAATACGCCGGTGATACTTGTGGTAAATGCCCGCGGGATGAGCCTTTCGGTGATTCCTCTGATCCGGGGATATCTGGATTACCAGAGCGCATTTGGCAGTCAGATGATCCGAGGTGTTATTTTAAATCAGACAAGCAGGATGACATACTTGCTTCTCAAAGAAAAAATCGAGCAGGATACGGGCGTGAGGCTTTTGGGGTATGTACCAAGACTCCCGGACTATGTAATTGAGAGTCGCCATCTTGGACTGGTTACACCGGATGAAATTACGGATCTGAAAAATACACTGGACCGGCTTGGCAAAGAACTGGAACAGTGTCTCGATATAAACGGAATCCTGGAGCTTGCGCAGGAAGCTTCTGATTATGAGGAGACAGAACTGCGGACGCCGGAGTGTGCGGCAGCATATATTACAGGGCAGCAGGAACATGGCGGTTCCGGCTGTATGCGCTCCAGGCTTGGCGTTGCAATGGATGAAGCTTTTTGTTTTTATTATCAGGACAATCTGGAGCTGCTTGAAGCTATGGGAGCAGAACTGATTCCTTTTTCACCGCTTCATGATACGCATCTGCCGCAGGGGATTTCCGGTCTGATATTCGGAGGCGGTTATCCCGAGTTGTATACAAGGCAGCTTGCGCACAATGTGCCAATGCGGGAGGAAATTTACCGGACATTGAAAGTCGGGATGCCGTATCTGGCAGAATGCGGGGGATTTATGTATCTCCATGAGGAGATGGAGGATATGGAGGGTAGGGGATTTCCGATGTGCGGTGTGATTCCGGGACGTTCGTTTCATACGTCGAAGCTTTCCAGATTTGGATATATACAATTACAGGTTAATGCGGAAGCAGGAATACAGATGGAGCAGCTTTTGAAGCCTGGCCATACGATCCGTGGACATGAGTTCCACTACTTTGACAGTACCAATGCAGGAGCAGCTTATCGGGCGCAAAAACCGCTCGGAAAACGGCAGTGGGAATGCATACACGGAGATACCGCATATGCGGCCGGATATCCGCATTTGTATTACTGGTCAGAACCGGCTTTTGCAGCTGCATTTGTAGAAAAAACCGTACAGTACAGGCAAAGAGGTCTCCGTTACATATAAAAAGACAGAGAATCTGTTTCATACGTTTGGAGAAAATGGCTGAAAGACGAGGACAAAAAGAACAGAACAATAAAAGCAGGTGAAAAAATGGAAGGAACAGAACAGGAACAGCTTACGCTAAATTATGTGCTTTCGCATATTTCAGCATGTGATCAGAAGGCAATCAAAGAGTGCAAAAGGCGTTGGGACAGCATTGCCAAGCCGCTTCACAGCCTGGGCTGGCTGGAGGAGGCGATTGCGATCATTGCAGGGGCGCAGCACAGCAGCGAGATCATCACAAATAAAAAGATTCTGGTGCCGATGTGTGCGGACAATGGAGTGGTTGCAGAGGGGGTGACGCAGACCGGGCAGGAAGTTACGGCCATTGTGGCAGAAAATTTTCTGGATGAGAAGTCCTGCGCGGCACTGATGTGTGTTCATGCAGGAGCTGATATTCATCCGATTGATATCGGTATGGCTGTGGATACCCCGCGGGTAGAAAAAAGGAAGATCGCCTATGGTACAAGAAACTTTGCCAGAGAGATGGCAATGACGAAAGAAGAGGCAGTAAAGGGACTTGAGACGGGCATTCGGCTGGTCGGAGAGTTAAAAGAAAAGGGGTACCGGATGATTGCGACCGGAGAGATGGGAATCGGAAATACGACGACATCCAGCGCGGTTGCGGCTGCTTTGCTTGGGGTTCCGGCAGAGGAGATGACAGGACGTGGAGCAGGGCTTTCGGGAGAAGGACTGAAGAAGAAAATAACAGTGATTCAGGATGCAATCGAACGATGGAATCTGACGCAGGCAGATCCGCTGACCGTCCTGGCGTGCGTAGGAGGTTTTGATCTTGCTGGTATCGCGGGGATGTTTCTTGGCGGAGCGTATTATCATATACCGGTTTTGATCGACGGATTTATTTCGTCTGTGGCAGCGCTTCTGGCGGTTCAGCTTTGTCCGGATGCAATCGGATATATGGTCGCAACGCATGTTTCCAAGGAACCGGCTGCACACAGAATATTGGATGAACTGGGGCTGTCTCCGGCGCTTGACGCAGGAATGTGCCTGGGTGAAGGAAGCGGGGCTGTGGCAGTATTTCCACTTATTGAGATGGCAGCAGATATTTATCACAGGATGAGTACGTTTGAACAGATTGATATGGAGGCATACCAGGAGCTGACTTAAAGATATGGCAGTTTCGGAAAAGGAGGGGGCATATGAGAAAGAAAAAAGCAGTGAGATTGATGGCAGTTTTACTCAGTGGCGCTATGCTGCTGGGAAATGCGCCTGCGTCTGTGGCGATGGAAGGGGAAATACCACAGGAAAATGTTTTGGAGGAGCTGATTTTGGAGGATGACGGCAGCAGTACAGCGGCAGATGAAGGAAATTCCGGCGAAGCAGAAGAAAAGACAGAGCTTGGGATAGAATCCATTGAGACTGTGAATGATCCGGTAGGAGAGGAAGAACCGCCGGTGGAGGGCTCCGACAAGCCAGAACATCAGGAAGCGGAAATCCGGGCGGGAGCGCAGCAGATTCTGATGTTTACGATGGAGGCAACAGCAGAGAACATCACAGTCGCATGGCGTTCTTCGGACAGTACGGTTGCAGAATGCGGAACGATCCGAAATCCAGACGCTGCAAAAGGCGAAACGGAATATTCCTGTATTGTGACGGGAAAAAAAGCAGGTATGTGTACGATAGAAGCGTATAATGAGAGCGACAGTACGGTATATGCAGCATTTGACGTAAGCATAGTCCCTTATCGCGTGACAGGTTGCATCGGAACGCAGCTTGCATTTACCATTACATCCGAGGTCCTGCAGGAATTTGATTTTTCTTGTGTGGATGACGCGCTGACCAATGCGACATTTGAAGCAGTTGATCTCGTTAACTCAGGCGGTCAGACGATCTATGTGTATTCTTACCGTATTGATGCGGATAAGCTGTACGATGGTGTGCTGAAGGCAACGGGAAAGACAGATCAAACGCAAAAAGAGGTATCGGTAACGGTCAGCAGCCATTCCTGGAGCGATACACCGACAGTAGAAAAAGAAGCAACGTGTTCAGAACCAGGGGTTCAGAATGTACATTGTACGGTCTGTGATGCGGTAAAAGAGGGAAGTGAGGAAGAGATCCCATGTATTCCACACACCTGGAATCCGGAAGCGACGATTGAGAAAGAGGCGACGTGTTCTGAGCCGGGCTATCAGGTTACATATTGCAGTGACTGCGGCGCAGTGAAAGAGGGAAGCAGGGAAGAAATTCCATGTATTCCTCATACGTGGAATCCGGAAGCAACGATTGAAAAGGAAGCAACGTGTTCGGCTACGGGATACAAGAGTGTTCATTGGAGTGTCTGTGATGCAGTGAAAGAGGGAAGCGAAGAGACAATTCCGAGTACGCCGCACAGCTGGAAAACAGACCGGACGGTTGATCAGCCGGTTACCTGCACAGAAAACGGGGCGAGCAGCATCCATTGCAGTGTCTGTGACATTGTAAAAGAAGGAAGTGTACAGCAGCTTCCGGCGACGGGGCATCAATGGGATAGCTGGAAGCAGGTGACGGCTCCGGCGATCAAAACAGAGGGGAAGGACCAGAGAGTTTGTCTGCGGTGTAATGCAAAAGAGACACGTTCGACTGGAAAGCTTCCGTTAGCACTTGATAAAGTCAAGATGAATACGCCGACTGTGGTAAGCGGTGATCACATCGGGCTTAGCTGGCAGGCAGTAAACTATGCGGACGGTTATATCGTTTACCGGAAAAAAGGAAGCAAGTGGACGAAGATTGCGACACTGAAAGGCAATGTTCTTGCATATACAGACAAAGATACAAAGATCGGAACAACGTATACCTATTCTGTCAGGGGTTACGTTACAGAAAACGGAAAAACCGTTTACAGTCCGAGCCTGAAGCCTGGCGTTTCCATTGAGCAGAAGTTTTATAAAGATGCTGTGAAAATGCGGGATGCGACAGATTTGTCGACCACTTCGATCAAGATCCGCTGGACTGGCCGCAAAAAGTCCTCGGGTTATATTATTTACAGAAAGATACCAGGGAAATCCTGGAAGAAGCTTGCTACAGTCGGAAAGGTTACTTCTTATACAGATAAAACGTGTGATTCAGCGACGACCTATCAGTACGCAGTCAAGGCTTACACGAAAAACGGGAAGAAAACCATTTACAGCAAAATGGAAAAAACAGGTGCCGCTGCGATTTCCAGGATGCACAGACCCAAGGTCACTGTGAAGTCTACGGATGAGGAGACTGCAGTTCTGAAATGGACCAAGCAGTCGAATGTGGGCGGCTATGTGATCTACCGCAAAGAGGGTTCCAAGGGAAAATGGATTAAGATCAAGCGGACGAGTGCAAAGACTAGCTCCTTTACAGATGAAGATGTAGAGAGCGGAAAAACGTATTACTACATTGTGAAGGCATATAAGAAAGCTAAACCAAAGGTTGGCATTATGGAACCTGTGTACAGTAAGTATTACAAAAAGAAAGTGAAAATTAAATAGAATGATCAAAAATGCCCGGAAAAATATTTTCGGGCATTTTTTGAATATTAATATATCATAATTTACCGGACGTTAACAGGTATTTTGTGATTTACATATGATATAGGGAGACAATCGAATCGAGGTATCAGACGTGAAGCCTTTACTTGAGCTGGCTCATGTGAGCTACGCATACCACAGCAAAAACGGTGAGACGATTGCCCTGACAGATATATCTTTTCAAGTGAAAAAGGGAGAATTCATTGCAGTTGTAGGACCGAGCGGTTGTGGCAAATCCACACTGCTTTCTTTGATTTCCGGGCTGCTCCTTCCAGAGAGCGGCTCTGTTTTATTCCCGTGGGCAACGCAGCAGGTGGAAGATGACTATGTGCAGGAGTGCGCAGCCAGGGAGCACTGCGATAACAGAAACGTTGTGCAGGCAGGTACAGGATTTCGGGATAAAATTGGATATATGCTGCAAAAGGATCATCTGTTTGAATGGCGGACAATTTATAAAAATGTGATTCTGGGACTGGAAATACAAAAGAAACAAAATGAAGAATCTCTGGCAAAAGTAGAAAAAATGCTGAAAGATTATGGTCTGTACCGGTTTCGAGATGCAAGGCCGAGCGAATTGTCGGGCGGTATGCGGCAGAGAGCGGCTCTGATTCGGACACTGGCGCTGGACCCGGAGCTTCTTTTGCTGGATGAACCATTCTCGGCGCTTGATTTTCAGACGCGTCTGACTGTTTGTGATGATGTTGCATCCATTTTGCGCAAAGAAAAAAAGACGGCAATTCTTGTGACACATGATCTGTCAGAGGCAGTCAGCATGGCTGATCACATTGTTGTTCTTACGAAACGACCGGCAACGGTACGGACGATCCTGGAACTGGATTTTGAGGAAAAAAATCTGACTCCGTTCGAGAGAAGAAATGCACCGGAATTTAAAATGTATTTTAATCAGCTGTGGAAGGAGATGGATGGCAATGAGCAGAAACAGTAACATTTCTTCCACACAGGAAAACTATTTGCGGCGGATGAAACATCAGCAGTACCGTATCAAAATTATTCAGATTTTGATTTTTTTCGTTTTTCTCGGCTTATGGGAAACGGCAGTACAGCTTTCCTGGATTGACGGTTTTATTTTCAGCAGTCCGTCACGTATTTGGAAGACCTTTGCAGGAATGTGGGAAGACAGAAGCATCTTCCTTCATATGGGAATTACAGTGGCAGAAACGCTGATCAGCTTTGCGCTCGTCGTTGTGCTTGGAATCAGTATGGCGGTTCTGCTCTGGTATAACGAAGAATTGTCCCGCGTGCTGGAACCATATCTTGTTGTACTGAACAGCCTGCCGAAATCGGCACTTGCACCGCTTCTTATCGTATGGCTTGGTGCAAACATGAAGTCTATTATTGTGGCCGGGATTTCGGTGGCAGTATTTGGAACGATTCTGAATTTATATACCGGGTTTACAGAATTATCGCCGGATAAGATCAAACTGATTTACACCTTACGCGGCAGCCGCCGGGATGTTCTGACAAAAGTTATTCTGCCGGGCACAATTCCACTGCAACTGAGTGTGATGAAAGTCAATATAGGTCTTTGTCTGGTGGGGGTTGTGATTGGAGAATTTATCGGAGCAAGACAGGGGCTCGGATATCTGATCATATATGGAAGCCAGGTGTTCAAACTTGACTGGGTGATCATGTCTATCATGCTTCTGTGCATGATTGCCATGGTATTGTACGGAATTTTGAATCTGATCGAGAAGAGATGTCTGCGCAGACGTTAGTTCATATGCTTTGAGTAACAAGCCGGGAAGCGGGGGTGTGCGGATGCTGACTGTACAGAGATTTGCTTCCGGGCAGTCTAAGACTGTCCGGAAAAACGCTCCTGGCGTGAAAATACACAGCCGCAGTAATCCTGACGGTACAGGCCATATTCGGCTGAAAGTGCAATCGAAGTTTTATAGCCATTTTTCTTTTTGAAATCGGAGGGGAGCCAGCGGACGCCATATTGTCCGGAAAGTTCTTCGCCGATTTCGTTTAGTTTTTGTGCGTTTTTTAAAGGGCTGATGGTGAGTGTGGTTGTAAAATAGTCAAAATTTCCCTCCCGGGCGACGCGTGCCGCCTCTTCAAGCCGCAGCCGGAAACAGGCATGGCAACGGCTTCCTCCTTCCGGAATCTGTTCAAGGCCGCGGACAGCGTCGTAGAATTCCTGCGGCAGAAAGCGGCCTTCGATCAGAGAAACCGGATAACGAAACGGCATCTGCGCAATCAGACGTTTTTGTTCCGCTACGCGGTGAACATATTCTTCTTCCGGGTAGATATTTGGATTGTAGTAGAGTACTGTGATCCGGAAATAGTCGGAAAGGTAATGCAGTACGTAACTGCTGCATGGTGCACAGCAGCTGTGCAGCAGCAAAGAGGGCGCAGGAGGACAGGTTGTATCAGATGGTTCTGTCAGGTGCTCCTGTGTCAGTATTTTTTCCAGGTCTTTTTGATAGTTACGTTTTTGTATCTGAGATGCGGGCATGGGCGGCCTCCTGTTTGATTTCCCGTTTTTTGCCGGGGATATTTCTTTTATCTGTGCAAAGGCACCGGGCAGGCAAAAAAGCCTGCACGTGCAGGTAACGAATACTGTGAGTTATGTTTACATGTTGCACAGCAAGTATAGCGGAAATCGGTCCGGACTGCAAGCGGATATCAGTTCGAAATCAGTCTGATTATGAGGGAAATATGAGGGAATTCTTCATTGACACAATATATTGATTTTGATAAGATAAAAATGGTATTTGTATACATTTCGTCTGATGTTTTATCTGCTTTCTGGTGGTAAAACGCAGGCAACAGCACATTGGAAACAAGGGATTTACGATGATAAGAGAAGATACCTGGCTTGAAAAAAGCAGGGAAAAGTTATGGTTTTCTTTTTTACTGAATGCTCTGATTCTGTTCGTTCTTCTGGCCGTGTTCCGGCCGGTATATGAGACAAATGACGATATGGGAATTGCAGGGCTGGTAAACATGGTGAAGGGTGAGAGCGATGCACATGTGCTGTTCCCACGCTATTTGTTTGGTTTGTTGTGGGAGCTGCTGTACCGTTTGCATCAAGGTGTTCCGTGGCTTCCGCTTTTTGAGTATTTTTGTATGTTTTTTTCGTTTACTGCGATTACATATGTGCTGATACGAAAGCTGAAAAGTAACTCATCTGTCTGGATTACAGCCATTTTGGTATTCTGGTTTTCCTATGAGGGATATATTCAGGTACAGTTTACAAAGACGGCAGGGATTGTATCTACAGCCGGGTTATTACTTTTGTTCTATGCTGTGACACAGGAGAAGGTGTCGGGAAAAGCACTGGTTTTGGGTATGTTATTTTCCTGCACTGGTTTTATGTTTCGGAAAAATCAGTTTTTTGCGGAGGCAGCGCTTCTGACCGGAATCGGTGTATATCTGCTTTTGCAGCTTCGCGGTAAAGGGAGAAAAGAGCAGTATAAAAATTTTTTGCTGTATTTCGGAACCTTTGGCTCCCTGTTGATTTTCGTTTTTGCTTTACGTATTGTGAATCAGCAGTGCTATACCTCACAGGAATGGCAGGTGTTCCGGCGTATGAACAGCGTCCGCAGGGACCTGTATGACCATGGATTTCCGCCGTACGAGGAAAACAAAGAGGCATATGAGGAACTGGGGATTGACGAAGTGTCTTACCGGATGCTGCGTTCGTGGAACCAGATGGACACAGAGCGGTTTGATGTGGAAACTCTGGAAGGAATCCTTGCGCTGCGTCAGCAGAAAAAACTGACGCCCGGTCTGGTGAAAAACTTTGTGCGGGAGTTTGCCGCGAAGATTTTCAAGGTTCCGTGTTTTTACTGTTTTGTGCTTATATGTATTTACTGGCTGCTTTGGGGAAGGCATGGGAAGGCTGAGCTCCTGGCACTTTTTTATGAGTCGTTTGCAGTGTTTTTTGTGTACCTGTACCAGTATTATGACGGTCGTTATCTTCTGAACCGTGTGGACGTAGGGCTTTGGCTGGCGGTTTCCTGTACGGTTTTATGGACCTTTGCGAAAGAACAGGAATATTTTCCGGCAAGGACAGGAGCGGCTCTGACGGTTACTGTGACGCTCCTGCTTGTATATGGGTTTCGCGGCGAGTGGAGAGTGAATGCGAAAACGGATTTGGAGAAAATGATGAAAAACCGGTCAGCGCTTGAGACCATTCATGAAGATGCGGAGCACGTCTATGTGACAGCGGTGAAGACGGTTTCTTTTCACCAAAGCTATGAGGTGTTTGATGCAGTTCCCTCCAATATGGCAGAAAATATCTGTCCACTCGGGGGCTGGACAGCAATCACTCCGCTGTACCGACGGGCGGCAGAACGCTATGGTATTACAAATCCGATTAAGGATGTGATCGGAAACGAAAAAGCATATCTGGTGACAGGGGATATTGATTTGATGATGGAATATATTCAGGTACATTATGACCAGAATGCGAAAGCCGAGATCGTTCATGATTTCGGAAAATATAAGGCATATGCAATCCAGAAGGGGGATTAAGGAAGAAAAAATCAGGACTGCGCATATCCACACAGAGTTTTTATTTTTAGAACAGAGCCGATGTGACGCGGTTTCTGAATATGGGAGGAAGGAAAATGAATATGAGACGTTTATCAAAATTTTTATTTTTGTATCTGCTGTTTTTGGTTTTCTGGTTGCTTCCGGCTCAGTCCGGAATGGCTGCGAGCAAATATCCGGGAAATGTAAAGAACCTGACTCTGAAAAAGCAAAGCGATACGTCCGTCAAGCTGACCTGGACGAAAGCATCCAATGCCACGGGGTATCGAGTTTATATTATTAATTCGACAACTGGTAAAAAGAAGAGCGTCGGTACGACAAGAGGAACTTCCTGTGTTGTCAATAAGATGGAGGTAGGGCGCGAATATGTTTTCCAGGTTTATGCATATCGGAGAAGCGGAAAGAAGGTATACTGGAGTAAGAAGGGGTCTCCGATGGCGCGGATCAAAACCACGCTCAGCAAACCTGGAACGATCAAGAATTTCCGCCTGGTCTGCTATGGGAATAATTCTGTATTCCTGGCCTGGAATGAGGCGAAAAATACGGATTATTATATTGTTTACCAGTACAACTGGGATACCCGCACGTACGAAAAAATAGGAAGTACGAAGGAAAATAACTACCAGGTAAAAAAACTGAAAGAAGGAGAAAAGTATTACTTCAAAGTACAGGGGTACCATACGGCTTCCGGTCAGGAGAAATATGGAAAACTGTCTGACAAGGTAGGGGCAAGGGCGAAAAAAGTAGATGTCTCAGCTGTTCACGGGCGCTACTGGAGTGCGACCGTGAAGAAAAACATCAAAGCGACCAATACGACGACAGGAAAAAAGGTGACTCTGAAAAAGGGCACGAAGCTTACGACAACGAAAAAGTCAAATGATTCGGTAACGGCCATACTGAAAAATGGCAAAAAGGTGGAACTGAAAGGTTCAAATCTTTCCTACGGAAATCTTTCAGTCACAAAGAGCAACTATACCAAGGCACAGCAGGAAGCGTTTGTCAATGGGAAGGGCTACAGCAGTCAGACTGATTATCTGATATGGGTAAACCAGTATACGTGTACGACCTGCATTTTCAAGGGTTCGAAAGGCGCTTGGAAGCTTGTCCGCAGTATGATCTGTGTGGTAGGTAAGGACGGCCATTCGCCGGTGGGGATTTTCAAGCTCCATCATCGGGTGACAGGATATGGAAGACCGAAGATTTTCTATACATGGAGCGATAAATATATGGAGGGAAATTCCTTCCACAGCAGGGTTGACAGTACGACAAGAGGGGCAGCGTCAGGAGGCTGTGTCCGCCTGGGCGATTCAGATCTGTATTATCTGGCTAATAATTGTCCAATGGGAACAACGGTTGTCAGCTATTAAAAATATGAGATAGAAAAAGCAAAAAAGAAAAGAGGAAAAAACATGGCACAGTTGTGGGGCGGCCGTTTTACAAAAGAGACGGATCAGATGGTATATGAATTTAATGCATCCATTTTGTTTGACAAAAGGTTATATAAGCAGGATATCAAAGGCAGTATGGCGCATGTGAAAATGCTTGCGAAGGTAGGGATTTTGACAGAGAAGGAATGCGACGAGATTCTGAACGGGCTGGTCGGCATTTTGCAGGACGTCGAGCAAGGGAATCTGAAGATTACAGCGGAGTATGAGGATATTCACAGCTTTGTGGAGGCGAATCTGATCGAACGCATTGGAGAGACCGGAAAGAAGCTGCACACAGGGCGCAGTCGGAACGATCAGGTGGCGCTGGATATGAGGCTGTATATCCGCGATGAGCTGAAACGCACGGACGGACTTCTTCTGGAGCTTTTGAAGGTGCTTGCACGCATCATGGAGGAGAATCTTGATACGCTTATGCCAGGTTTTACCCATTTGCAGAAAGCGCAGCCAGTCACACTGGCGCATCATGTGGGGGCATACTTTGAAATGTTCAAAAGAGACCGGCTCCGTCTGGAAGACATTTGTCGCAGGATGAATTACTGTCCGCTTGGAGCCGGGGCTCTGGCGGGGACGACGTATCCGCTCGACCGAGAATATACGGCTGAGCTGCTGGGCTTTTACGGCCCTACAAAAAACAGCATGGATTCCGTTTCAGACCGGGATTATGTGATTGAATATCTGTCCGCACTGTGTACGGTTATGATGCATCTGAGCCGCTTTTCGGAAGAGATTATTATCTGGAATTCCAATGAATACCGTTTTGTGGAGCTGGACGATGCGTACAGCACAGGCAGCAGTATTATGCCGCAGAAGAAAAATCCGGATATTGCCGAGCTGGTACGTGGAAAAACGGGCCGTGTGTATGGGGCGCTAATGGGGCTTCTTACGACAATGAAGGGGCTTCCGCTTGCGTATAATAAGGATATGCAGGAAGATAAAGAGGGCGTATTTGATGCGATTGATACGGTAACGACCTGTATCACGCTGTTTACCGGCATGGTGGATACCATGAAATTTAACAGACAGGTGATGGAAGATTCAGCCAAAAATGGCTTCACGAACGCGACGGACGTAGCAGATTATCTGGTAAATCGCGGAGTACCGTTTCGGGATGCGCACGGGATTTCCGGGCGTCTGGTGTTGAAATGCATTGCGCAGGACAAAGCGCTGGATGACCTTTCTCTTGCGGAGTTTCAGGAGGAGAGCGCTGTTTTTGAGGCAGATATTTATGAGGCCATCAGCATGAAAACGTGTGTGGAAAAACGACTGACGCTCGGTGCACCGGGGGAGACGGTGATGCGTCAGGTGCTTGAGGAAAATCGAACGTATCTGGAAGAAGCAGAAGAAAATGCTTGACAGATTAAAAAAAACGGCGTATTTTAGGTAAAGACACTTGTGCGTCGCAGAAAAACAAGAAAACAGCGGCGTTCCAGTCAGGTGAGACAGCCTGTGGGAAGGCCGCTGTAGTTATGAGGAGAATGAAAAATGAGTCAGAAATTAAGAGTTGGTATTCTGGGAGCAACTGGTATGGTAGGGCAGAGATTTCTTGCTCTTTTGGAGAACCATCCGTGGTTTGAGGTTGTTGTGGTAGCGGCAAGCCCACGCAGTGCAGGGAAAACATACGAAGAGGCCGTAGGCGGCAGATGGAAGATGACAACGCCGATGCCGGAAGCAGTGAAAAAGCTGGTGGTTATGAATGTCAATGAGGTGGAGAAGGTTGCCGCAGAGGTGGATTTTGTTTTCTCCGCAGTGGATATGTCAAAGGATGAGATCAAAGCGATCGAAGAGGCTTATGCAAAGACTGAGACGCCGGTTGTTTCAAACAACAGCGCACATCGCTGGACACCGGATGTGCCGATGGTAGTGCCGGAGATCAATCCGGAGCATTTTGATGTAATTGAATCCCAGAAAAAACGTCTTGGGACGACAAAGGGCTTTGTTGCTGTGAAGCCGAACTGTTCCATCCAGAGCTATGCGCCGGTACTGACTGCCTGGAAGGAATTTGAGCCGTACGAGGTAGTTGCCACAACGTATCAGGCGATTTCCGGAGCTGGAAAAACCTTTAAGGACTGGCCGGAGATGGTAGAGAATATCATTCCATATATCGGCGGAGAGGAAGAAAAGAGCGAGAAAGAGCCGCTCAGACTTTGGGGACAGATCGAGGACGGTGTAATCAAACCGGCCCAGGAACCGAAGATTACGTGCCAGTGTATCCGTGTTCCGGTACTGAACGGACATACGGCAGCCGTATTTGTGAAATTCCGTAAAAAGCCGACAAAGGAGCAGCTGATCGAGAAGCTGGAGAATTTCAGAGGAATTCCGCAGGAGCTCGACCTTCCGAGCGCACCGAAGCAGTTTATCCGGTATATGAGCGAGGATAACCGCCCGCAGGTACAGCTGGATGTGGATTATGAGAATGGAATGGGCGTGTCAGTCGGACGTCTGCGCGAAGATTCCGTTTATGATTTTAAGTTTGTGGGTCTGTCTCACAACACCGTGCGCGGAGCGGCAGGCGGAGCAGTGCTGTGTGCAGAGACACTGAAGGCAAAAGGTTACATTCAGGCGAAGTAAGGACCAAAATACAAAATTCTGGTTGCCAAAATTGCAAAGAGTAACGTATAATAGGGCTGTTGCGGAATTTTATCTGCAGCAGCCCTGCTTTGTGCAAAGCACACGTTTGTTTCTGCACAGGATGCAAAAAGATTCCGTATCCGTTGCAGGAAAAGCAGAGTCTGGAGGATTTACATGAAGAATCTGTTTATTGCGGAGAAACCGAGTGTGGCTCAGGAATTTGCCAAAGCGCTGAAAGAGAGTATGAGGCGCGGCGACGGATATCTGGAGTCAGATTCCTTCGTTGTGACATGGTGTGTCGGTCATCTGGTGACAATGAGTTATCCGGAGGCGTACGACGAAAAATACAAAAGATGGAGTCTGAATACACTGCCTTTTCTTCCGAATGAATTTTTATACGAAGTGATCCCCAACGTAAAAAAACAGTTTGCAATTGTCAGCGGGCTTTTGAAGCGGGACGATGTGGGAACGATTTATGTCTGCACCGATTCCGGGCGGGAGGGAGAATACATTTACCGTCTCGTGGAACAGATGGCCGGCATAAAAGGCAAGCCGCGAAAGCGGGTATGGATCGACTCGCAGACAGAGGAAGAGATTCTGAGGGGAATCCGGGAGGCAAAAGATCTTTCCGAATACGATAATCTATCTTCAGCCGCATATCTGCGGGCAAAAGAAGACTATTTGATGGGGATTAATTTTTCGCGGTTGCTGACCCTGAAATACGGAAATGCAATCTCGAATTATCTGGGAACGAAATATTCGGTGGTATCGGTAGGACGTGTCATGACGTGTGTGCTTGGCATGGTGGTCCGGCGGGAGCGGGAAATCCGCCAGTTTGTGAAAACGCCGTTTTACCGGGTACTCCAGAAGCTCGACATTCAGGGAAAGACACTGGAAGGAGAATTTCGGGCAGTGGAGGGCTCTGGTTATTACTTATCCCCGAAGCTGTACAAAGAAAATGGTTTCAAGGAGAAGAAAGATGCACAGGAGCTGATTCAAAGGCTGCAAGAGCGGTGCGGCGATCCACTGGAAGCCATTATTGATTCTATTGAGAAAAAGAAGGAAAAAAAGAATCCGCCGCTTCTCTATAACCTGGCGGAGCTTCAGAACGAATGCTCGCGTATGTTCAAGATCAGTCCGGATGAAACGCTTCGGATTGTTCAGGAATTGTATGAGAAAAAGCTGGTGACGTATCCGAGAACGGATGCAAGAGTTTTGTCTACAGCAGTATCAAAGGAAATCTACAAAAATATTTCCGGCCTGCGCAATTTTGCTCCGGCAAAAGAATTTGCCGAGGAGGTACTGGAGAGCGGGAGCTATAAAGGAATTGCCAGAACGCGGTATGTAAATGACAAACAGATCACAGACCACTATGCAATCATCCCGACGGGACAGGGCATGAATGCACTTGGCTCGTTAAAAGGAAATGCATTTGGCGTCTATGCGGCGATTGTACGCCGGTTTTTGAGTATCTTTTATCCGGCAGCGGAATTTCAGAAGATCAGTATGGTCACTGCAATGGAAGCTGCGACAGGAAGAACAGCGGAAGACAGCATAAGAAAAGAAAAGTTTTTCCTCAGTTTTAAGGTCCTGCTGGAAGAGGGATACTTTAAAGTCGCTGGAAACCCTTACGATAAAAAACCAAAGGGAAGCACGGAAGAGGCGAAGGAAAAGGAAGCAGAAGGTCTGAACGGGAGCGGGGATGGCACGCCGGAAGGTCAGGAGGAAGCTCAGTTTGGCAAAGAGCTGCTGGAGCTTTTAAAGGGCCTGAAAAAGGGCATGAAGCTTCCGGTAAAAGCACTGAACATCAAAGAGGGGGAGACATCTCCGCCGAAACGTTACAATTCAGGTTCTATGATTCTTGCAATGGAAAACGCCGGGCAGCTGATAGAGGATGAAGAGCTTCGCGCTCAGATCAAGAGCTGTGGTATCGGTACAAGTGCGACGAGGGCAGAGATTCTGAAAAAGCTGGTTTCTAATAAGTACATAGCGCTGAATAAAAAGACGCAGATTCTCTCGCCAACACTCATGGGCGAGATGATTCACGATGTGGTTTTTTATTCGATCCGTTCTCTGCTGAATCCGGAGCTTACGGCAAGCTGGGAAAAGGGATTGAACTATGTGGCAGAAGGAAGTATTACGAGCGACGAATATATGCAAAAGCTTGAGCATTTCGTCCGCTCGCGCACAGATGGCGTGCTGAACTTGAACAATCAATATGCGATGCGGCCATTGTTTGATGCAGCGGCAGCTTTTTATAAAGCAGAAAATAAAACGAGCGCTACAGCTCAAAAGGCTGCATCCAAAAGCAGAAAAAAACAGTCTAAGAAGACAGAATAAAAAGGAGTGTGTTACGATGGAAACGTGTAAAATTAAAAATTTATACAATTTGAATGAAACAATAGCGTCTGCCTTGTTTGAAGGCGCAGAGTATCCGTGGGAGGTGCTGCCAAAGATCAGCGCATTCATTCTGGAGCTGGGAAGCACACTTTCGAAGGAGGAATACGACCAGGTCAGTGAAAATATCTGGATTGCCAAATCTGCAACAGTGGCTCCGACTGCTTATATCGGAGGACCGGCGATTATTGGGAAAAATGCGGAGGTTCGCCACTGTGCCTTCATCCGTGGCAATGCGATTGTAGGAGAAGGCGCGGTAGTCGGAAATTCCACAGAATTAAAAAATGTAGTTCTGTTTAACAAGGTGCAGGTACCGCATTACAATTATGTAGGAGACTCTATTCTGGGCTATAAGGCACATATGGGCGCCGGTTCGATTACCTCCAATGTAAAATCAGATAAAAAGCTTGTGGTGGTAAAAGAAGGGGAACAGCGTATGGAAACCGGACTGAAAAAATTCGGTGCAATGCTCGGCGACGAGGTGGAGGTAGGCTGCGGTTCCGTTTTGAATCCGGGAACTGTCATTGGCCCGCGCACAAACATTTACCCGCTTTCATCCGTGAGAGAGGTCGTTCCGGGCAACTCCATATACAAAAAGCGTGGAGAAGTAGTAGAAAAGCAGTAAAGTGATCTGTGATGGATTGATATGATAAAGGAGTAACTCTATGTCCAAAAGCAATACGTATGATGCGAGCAGTATTTCTGTTCTTGAGGGATTGGAAGCTGTCCGCAAACGTCCCGGCATGTATATCGGTAGCGTTTCGCGTAAAGGTTTAAATCATCTGATTTATGAAATTGTTGACAATGCGGTGGATGAGCATCTTGCCGGATTCTGCAGCCAGATTGAAATCTATCTGGAAAAGGACGGGTCCGCGACAATTGAGGACAATGGCCGCGGTATTCCGGTCGGCATGCATGAGAAAGGGATGTCTGCCGAGCGGCTGGTATTTACCACGCTTCATGCGGGCGGAAAATTCGATGATACCGTATACAAGACGAGCGGAGGGCTGCATGGAGTGGGTTCCTCTGTGGTAAATGCGCTTTCTACATGGCTGGATGTACAGGTCATGCTGGATGGCAAAATACACCATGACCGTTACGAGCGGGGCGTTCCGGTTATTGAGCTGGAGCATGGCCTGCTGCCTGTGATCGGAAAAACAAAGCAGACAGGAACGCGCATTCAGTTCCTGCCTGATCCGGAAATCTTTGAAAAAACACGGTTTTCTGCGACGGAACTGAAGAGCCGCCTGCATGAAACTGCCTACCTAAATCCGGCGCTGAAGATTCATTTTGAGGACCGCAGAGGTGCGGAGACAGAGGAGATTACTTATTTTGAGCCAGAGGGAATTACCGGTTTTGTGCGCGAACTGAACCAGAAATCAGAGGCGGTCTGCGAGCCCGTTTATTTTAAGGGAGAGGCGGACGGTATTCAGGTGGAAGTGGCATTTCAGTATGTCAATGAGTTCCATGAGAATGTCCTTGGTTTCTGCAACAATATCTACAACGCAGAGGGCGGTACGCATCTGACAGGATTTAAGACAACATTTACGACCGTGCTGAATTCTTATGCGCGTCAGATCGGAATACTGAAAGAAAAAGATGTCAATTTTACCGGGGCAGATATCCGGAACGGTATGACAGCAGTCGTTTCAATCAAGCATCCGGCGCCGCGTTTTGAAGGTCAGACTAAGACAAAGCTTGATAACCAGGATGCTGTGCGGGCAGTTGGTAAAGTGACCGGTGAGGAGATTGTCCTGTATTTTGATAAACATCTTGAGATTTTGAAAAGCATTCTGAGCTGCGCAGAGAAGGCTGCTAAAATTCGCAAAACAGAAGAGCGCGCCAAAACGAATCTTTTAACGAAGCAGAAGTATTCGTTTGACAGCAACGGAAAGCTGGCGAACTGTGAAAGCCGGGACAGTAGCATCTGTGAGATTTTTATTGTCGAGGGAGATTCCGCAGGAGGTTCTGCCAAGACGGCGAGAGATCGGAATTATCAGGCAATTCTGCCGATTCGAGGGAAAATTCTGAACGTAGAGAAGGCCAGCATTGACAAAATCCTGGCAAACGCAGAGATCAAGACGATGATCAATGCTTTTGGCTGCGGTTTTTCGGAAGGTTATGGAAATGATTTTGATATTTCGAAGCTGCGTTATGATAAGATTGTGATCATGTCGGATGCTGATGTGGACGGCGCACATATCTGTACGTTGCTGCTGACGCTGTTTTATCGTTTTATGCCGGAGCTGATTTATGAGGGGCATGTTTATATTGCGATGCCGCCGCTATATAAGGTGATTCCGTCCAAGGGGAAGGAGCAGTATCTGTACGACGATAAGGCTCTGGAAAAATACCGCAGGACCCACAAGGCGCCGTTTACATTGCAGCGGTATAAAGGACTTGGCGAGATGGATGCAGATCAGCTGTGGGAGACCACGCTGAATCCGGAAACCCGCGTGATGCAGCGTGTTGAGATTGAGGATGCCAGGATCGCATCGAATGTGACGCAGATGCTGATGGGGACAGAGGTACCGCCGCGCAAGGCGTTTATTTACGAACATGCACAGGATGCGCTGCTGGATGTGTAATGGTGGAACACCTGTGAAATTTTTTGAAGAGAGCTTCGTGAATGTTTGCAGGACAAGAAAGAGGATAAGGAGAAGGGTATATGGATGGACAGATTATTAGGGCAGAATATTCTGATATTATGCAGAAATCTTACATCGATTATGCGATGAGTGTAATTATCTCACGTGCACTTCCGGATGTCCGTGACGGACTGAAACCGGTACAGCGCCGAACGCTGTATGATATGTATGAGCTGGGGATCCGTTATGACAGGCCTTATCGAAAATGCGCCAGAATTGTCGGGGATACGATGGGTAAATACCATCCGCATGGCGACAGTTCGATCTATGAAGCTCTGGTGGTTATGGCGCAGGAATTTAAAAAGGGTATGCCGCTTGTGGACGGACACGGAAATTTTGGTTCGATCGAAGGAGACGGAGCGGCTGCGATGCGTTATACGGAGGCGAGACTCCAAAAGGTGACGCAGGTTGCCTTTCTGGGTGATCTCGACAAAGATGTCGTAGATTTCGGGCCAAATTTTGATGAGACGGAAAAAGAGCCGGTGGTGCTGCCGGTGCGGATTCCGAATCTTCTCGTAAACGGGTCGGATGGAATTGCAGTCGGGATGGTGACTTCTATCCCGCCGCACAATCTTGGCGAGGTGATTGACGCAGTTAAAGCATTGATCAAAAACAACAGACTATCCGGCCAGGAATTGATGAAATATATCAAGGGGCCGGATTTTCCAACAGGCGGCATTGTGGTAAATGAGAGCGAGCTTGCCGCTATTTATGAGACGGGCCAGGGTAAAATCCGCCTGCGCGGCAAAGTAGAGGTGGAGCAGCAAAAAGGCGGAAAGGAACGCCTTGTCATCACGGAGATTCCGTACACGATGATGGGGGCCAATATCGGTAAATTCCTGAACGATGTGGCGACTTTGGTGGAAACGAAAAAGACGACGGACATTGTGGATATTTCAAATCAGTCATCCAAAGAAGGAATCCGGATTGTACTGGAGCTGCGTCGCGGAGCAGATGTCGAGCGCTTGAAAAACCTCCTGTACAAAAAGACGCGTCTCGAGGATACGTTCGGCGTCAATATGCTGGCTGTGGCAGATGGCCGTCCGGAAACTTTAAGCCTTCGTCAGATTTTGGAATATCATATTGATTTCCAGTTTGAGCTGGCAACCAGAAAGTACCAGAACCTTCTGGAAAAGGAAGAAAAGAAGCGGGAGATTCAGGAAGGACTGATTCGTGCCTGCGACATGATTGATCTGATTATTGAGATTCTGCGTGGCAGCAAAAGTCGTGAGCAGGTCAAAAACTGTCTTGTGAACGGCGTGACAGAGGGGATTCGGTTTAAGACAGAAAAATCCAGAAAAATGGCGGAGAAACTGACATTTACAGAGGCTCAGGCAAATGCGATCCTGGATATGCGCCTCTATCGTCTGATCGGGCTGGAAATAGAAGTGCTTATGAAAGAACATGAGGCTACGTTGAAAAACATAGCCGAATATCAGGACATCCTCAATAATTACGGTTCCATGGCCACGGTGATAATGAAAGAGCTGGATTCGTACAAAAAAGAATTTGGCCGTCCAAGAAGAACTGCGCTTGAAAATGCGGAGCAGATTGTTCTGGAGGAACAGAAGATTGAGGAAGTGCCGGTCGTATTTCTGATGGATCGCTTCGGGTATGTCCGGACGATTGACAGTGCAGTCTATGAGCGTAACAAAGAAGCGGCGGATACGGAAAACAAGTATGTGATTCACTGTCTGAATACAGATCGGGTCTGTGTGTTTACCGATACCGGAAAGGTGCATCTGTTGAAAGTGCTGGATGTGCCGTACGGCAAGTTCCGTGATAAGGGAACTCCGATTGATAATCTCTGCAATTACAGCAGCAGTGAAGAAAATTTTGTGGCAGTGATGGCGCTGAACGATATGAAAGATACGGTACTCACGTTTGTGACAAGGCAGGCTATGATCAAGCAGGTGGAGGGCTGTGAGTTCGACGTGGTATCAAAACGTACGATTGCGGCGACGAAGCTGCAGCAAAATGATGCGGTTGTGGCTGTATATACGCCAGAGGAGCAAGCTCATATTGTTTTGGCAACAAAAGAAGGATTTTTCCTGCGTTTTCCTGTGGCAGATGTCCCGCTGAAAAAGAAAACTGCAGTCGGCGTACGCGGCATGAAGCTTTCTGAGAAAGATGAGGTAGAGCATGTATATTGGCTGGAGGGAAGCGAAGTGCCGGAGGCCTCTTACCGAGGAAAGCCGGTACATTTGAACCGCCTGCGCATTGGCAGCCGTGATACGAAGGGGGCTAAAGCACGCAGCTGATTTTGTTTATCAGAAGAATCGGGAATCGAATCAAAAGACAGAAACGAGGGAAAACTTCACAATAACAGGCCATTGATTCGGTTTGTTTTTTACAAAAAGAAGACTGGTATTCTGTCGAATGCTGTGATAAAATGGGGAAGCATATTATGGACAATTTAACTCATTACACAAATTTCAGGAGGTAAATGCAATGATTTGTAAGGAAATCCCCAAGGTTTTGTATTGCCATATTGGCGGTTCCGGTACCTGGGGCTGTGAGTTTCCGGAAGAGGTAGGATTTGAGGGGCTTACGGTTCTTAAAACAGGTATGGAATTTGAAACGCCTTATGGCACAACAGTTCCGATGAAGTTGTACGAGCTGGACGCATCTGTAACGGCAGATCACAAACCGCGTCAGGTTCTGTACTGTCCGTTCCACGGGTGGGCACATCTGTCCGCATTCAACGAGACACCGAGCGAGCGGCTGTTCTGGGTACTGAAGGAAGCGGGGGTAAAATATATTCTGGCTGACGGAAGCGGCGGTGGAATTAATCCTCTGCTTGAGCCGGGTGATCTTATTGCACCTACAGATTTTATTGATTATACAAAGAGAATTTCATATTTAGAGCAGTTTAATCCGCTGGTTACCCGTATGAGAGACATCGTATGTCCGGATCTGCATGACATTCTGGTAGAAGAGGCACAGAAGGATTTCCGCCGCGTGTTCCGTACAGGCGTTTATGCTGTTTCGGAAGGGCCGCGTTTTGAATCTGCTGCCGAGGTGCGTATGCAGTGGAATGCCCATTGTGATATCTGCGGACAGACAATGATGCCGGAGGCAGCTCTTGCCAGAGCGATCGGGGCACATTATGCGTCTATTTACTTGATCAGTAATTACGCGGAAGGAATCAATCCGCAATGGGAAAAAACCATTCACGCAATTTATGAGGAAACGGCTCCTAAAATCGGAAGAATTATGATCCGTTCGATTGCAGCCATTGATCCGGAGAAGATTGCTTGCCATTGCGATGATAATCTTGTAGGAACCAATATTGGTGAACATAACCGTGGCGTATAAGAATACATAGTATGGAACCTCAGATTTAGATAGATTTAGATAAAGAAACCAAGGATAGAAAGACTTAGGATAGAGATACTTAGGTATAGAAAACTCAGAGCGAGGAGTTTAGGAGGAGAAACGATATGAAAAAAGTACTTGCGCTTATGCTGTCTGCGACTATGGTACTGTCCCTGACAGCCTGCGGAAATAGCTCTAAAAAGGAGACAGAGAAGACAACTGAGAAGAAAGCAACAGAGAAAGTCGTAGAGACAGAAAAAGCAACAGAGGCAGAAACACAGACTGAGAAAGTGACAGAAAAGACAACAGAGGCAGAAACACAGACCGAAAAAGCGACAGAAAAGGCAACAGAGGCAGAAACAAAGGCTGAGAAAACAACAGAAAAGACAACAGAAAAGACAACAGAAAAGACAACAGAAAAGACAACAGAGGCAGAGACGAAAAAGGAAGCCGTGACCAGAGATGAAGATTTTAAAGCTGCGCTGGTGATCGGTGTTGGTGGTCTGGGCGACGGTTCCTTTAATGACAGCATGAAGGCTGGTATGGACGAGGCTGTTGAAAAATATGGCATTACTTACCAGCTCGTAGAACCGACAGAGGTTGCAGAGTTTGAAGGTCATTTCACAGACCTGTCTGCTTCCGGTGAGTATGACTTGATCGTTGCAGGCGGTTTTGATGCAGCTGAGGCTATGACAAATGTAGCAACAGAGTTCCCGGAGCAGAAATATCTGTTTGTAGACGGTGTGGTAGAAGGGCTTGACAATGTTACAAGCGTGACATACCGTGACAATGAAAAGACATACCTGCTGGGCGTTGTGGCGGCAATGACAACAAAGACAAATAAGCTCGGCGTTGTTCTTGGTATTGACACACCGTCACTCATTGTATTTGCAGCAGGATTTATGGCTGGTGCTTATTCAGCGAACCCGGATGTAGAAGTGAATGTGAAGTATGTAGGATCTTTTGCTGATACGACAACAGCAAAAGAGCTTGCAATGGCGCTGAATGACGAGGGTGCTGATATTGTATATGCTGCTGCTGGTGGTTCCGGTCTGGGTGTATTCAGTGCGGCAAGTGAGAAAGGATTCCTTGCAATCGGTGCTGATACAAACCAGTGTCTGCTTGATCCGGATGTTATCATGGTTTCCGGTATTCGCCTGGTAGACGTTACAATCTGCAACGGTATCGGTGCAGCAATCGAGGGTACGCTGGAAGGCGGAAGTACAACAGAAGGTCTGGCTGAGGGTGCACTGACGTATACGAACGAAGGTTCCAAGGTTGAGATTTCTAAGGAAGCAATTGATGCAGCAGAAGAAGCAAGAGAAAAAATTATTGCTGGCGAAATTGTAGTTCCGGATACGTACGAAGGCGTAGAGAAATAAGCAAATGAGAAAAACGAAAGGTACATGAGTGCTTTTGGCATCTCGTGTACCTTTCTTGCGCCACTAAATAGATGGAGGATAGGCATGTACGCAGTAGAAATGCGAAATATAACCAAGCGGTTTCATGGCACCCCGGCAAATCATCATGTAAACTTTTGCGTAAAAGCAGGAGAAATTCACTCACTTCTGGGTGAAAACGGAGCCGGGAAGACCACCTTGATGAATATTCTGTTCGGCCTGTACAAAGCGGACAGTGGAACCATCCGCATCCATGAAAAGGAAACAAAAATAGATTCGCCTATGGCGGCGATTCAGCAGGGAATTTCGATGGTGCATCAGCATTTTATGCTGGTTGATTCTCTGACCGTAGCGGAGAATATTGTTCTTGGCCATGAGCCAAAAAAAGGGATTTTTTTTGATCGGGAAAAAGCATTTGAAAAAATTACGGAAATTGCCGAAAAATATCATTTTCAGATTGATGCAAGAGAGCAGGTCGGGAATCTTTCCGTAGGCGTAAAACAGCGTGTGGAAATTCTGAAGGCCTTGTATCATGAGTCTTCTGTTTTGATTCTGGACGAGCCTACCGCAGTTTTGACACCTCAGGAGGTAGATGATCTGTTCCGGGTGCTGCGGGATCTGAAAAAGGACGGAAAGACAATTATTATTATTACACACAAGCTGAAAGAAACCATGTCCATTGCGGATACGATCACGGTACTGCGCAAAGGAGAGACGATTACGACGCTTCCGATCGGGGAAGTGAATGAAGAAAAGCTTGCGGAGCTGATGGTAGGACGTCTGGTGTCTTTTACCATTGACAAAAAGCCCCTGCAGTCCGAACGGCCGGTAAAGATGAAGCTTTCTCATATTACTGTGAGCAAGGGTGGGAAAAAGAGCCTGAAGGATGTCAGCCTGACTATCCGGGGCGGAGAGATTCTCGGTATTGCAGGAGTAGAAGGAAACGGACAGACGGAATTAATCGAGGTTTTGACCGGGCTTTGTGCCCGATATGAAGGAACGGTTATCGTGGGGAAGGAAGACGTCAGCCGTTCAAATGCAAAAAAAATGTTAGATTATGTAGGACATATTCCTGAGGATCGTGGAAAAAGAGGCTTTGTAAAAAACTATACCAATTGGGAAAATATGATTCTCGGGTATCATACAAGACCGGATTATATCACGAAGGCCGGTATTTTAAAACGAAAAGCAATTCAGGACGTGACGCGCAAAGCGATTGAAGAATACGATGTCCGTACGGATGGCATTGAACAGACGACAGGTTCTCTTTCCGGCGGTAATCAGCAGAAGCTGATTGTGGGCCGTGTGCTCATGCATCATACTGGCATTGTCCTGGCTGCTCAGCCGACGCGAGGGGTGGACATCGGAGCGATTGAATACATTCATTCCCAGCTTGTACGTCTGCGCGACGAGGGGGCGGCGGTTATTCTTATTTCCGCTGATCTGGACGAGATTGTCAAGCTGTCGGATGAGATTGCCGTGTTGTATGAAGGCAGCATTGTGACCAGAAAGTCGGCGGATGCTTTTACAGAAAGAAGTCTTGGTGCATATATGCTTGGTCATACAAGAGATGAGGAGGTGCAGGCGTGAAAGCATTGAAAAAGACGAAAGAGTGGCTTGGAAAAAGCGAGATTTTACTTTCTCTGATTGCTCTGCTTTTATCCTTGCTGGTATCCTCTGTGGTAATTATTATTTCAGGGTATTCCCCATTTGAAGCCTACGGCGCTATGCTGAAGGGTGCATTTGGCAGTAACTACTATCTGGCTCAGACGATTGGTACGGCAATTCCCCTGATTTTTTCCGGACTTGCTATGGCAATTGCCATGAAAGTCGGTATTTTTAATATCGGTATTGAAGGTCAGATGATTATCGGTGCGCTTCCCGCAGCTCTGTTGGGGACATATGTAACTGGTCTTCCGGCATGGCTGCATCTGCCGCTTTGTATCCTGGTGGGGGCAATCGCAGGCGGATTGTGGGCGATGATTGTAGCTGTGCTGAAAAACAGGCTGCGTATAAACGAGGTCATCCTGACCATTATGATGAACTATGTTGCCACGTATATTGTGGATTACCTTGTCAATTATCCATTTCGGGCAGAAGGCAAAATCATCCGGACAGAGGAGATTCAGCCGACTGCGGCTATGACTACGCTTGTTCCGCACACGAGATTATACTCCGGCATTTTTCTGGCGCTTGCCGCTGCCGGAATTCTCTGGTATGTACTGAAGAAGACGTGCTTTGGCTATGAGCTGCGGGCAGTGGGCAGCAATCCGGATGCGGCGGAGACGGCCGGTGTCAATCGGAAAAAATATATGCTCCGTGCCATGTTTATCAGCGGTGCGCTGGCTGGTATCGGAGGCGCAGGAGAAGTACTTGGTTTTTATGGCTACTATATTTCAAATATGATCAGCGGCTACGGCTTTGACGGTATTGCCATAGCGACGATGGGCCGCGGCAATCCATTTGGTACTGTGCTGGCAGCATTACTGTTCGGTGTGCTGCGAAATGGAGCAACGGGTATGAACCGTTCCACCAGTATTCCGGGTGAATTTATTCAGGTTTTACAGGCACTTGTTATTTTGTTTGTGTCCACACCTGGTATTATCCGGGTAGTGCAGAAATCCTGGAAGCGTAAGCGTTTTGCTCAGAGAAAGGAGGAGGTGGCATAATGGATTTTGTTTTAAATTTACTTGCTGGTGCTATTCGTGTCACGATTCCGATTGCCTTTGCCGCACTGGCAGGCGTACTCTCTGAACGTTCCGGCGTCATTAATATGGGACTGGAAGGTATGATGCTGATGGGCAGCTTTTTTGGTGTTGTCGGGTCTTATCTTACCGGGAATGCGTGGCTGGGCCTGTTGGTAGCCATGGCGGCCGGCGCAGTAGTTGGTCTGTTTATGGCAGTGTTTACCATCAGTTTTAAATGCGAGCATATGCTTGCCGGTGTGGGTATCAACATTCTGGCCAGCGGTCTTTCGATTGTATTGTTGCAGATGATCTGGGAGACGAGAGGAAAATCCAGCATTGTAGAGGGGCTTGGCGTTGTCAGTGCTCCGCTGCTGAACAGGATTCCTGTTGTCAGAGAGCTGATTGGTACGGTTTCTCCAATGTTTTATCTTTTGTTGGTATGTGTATTTCTGGTCTGGATTGTACTGTACCATATGCCGGTTGGCCTGCGGGTACGTGTGATCGGAGACAATCCGTTTATGGCAGGTTCCATGGGTATTAAAGTATATAAATACCAGTATATCAGCCTGATGGTCAGCGGTATGCTGGCAGCTATGGGCGGTGCGTACCTGTCGATTGGCGATATCAATATGTTCAGCAAGGACATGGTATCCGGCCGTGGCTACATTGCGTTGTCCATGGTAATTCTGGGTGGCTGGCATCCGGTAAAGGTAGCAGCCTGCGGGCTGATTTACGGGTTGGCACAGAGTTTGCAGTTCCGTCTGCAGACAGTGGAAATTCCGCCGCAGCTTGTGCAGATGCTTCCTTACGTTATAACGATTTTGGTATTGATTTTTGCAAGAAACAGGAGCAAGGCCCCGGCAATGGAGGGTGTGCACTACTATCAAAAAGGAGAATAGTCCCATTATGAAGGAAAAAAAGGAATCTGTACTGGAAAAGATCGAAGAGATCCGTAAGCAGCTTGGGGCGCTTACGTTTGATGATGAGACGATTCAGGCTATGCGCGACAAAATTGCCTCTCATCCGGAGCTTGGCAAAGCGTTCGGAGAAGCATACGGAAAATACAGCCGGGGAGAGTCGATTCGCCCTACGCTTGGGAATGAAATGCAGATCTTTTATATGAGAGAGCGTCAAACCTTGACATTTTTGCTGTTTCCAGAGCTTTTGAAACTGGAGTATGAGGTTGCTAGAATGATCGGTGAGAGTGTCATGGCAGATCAGATGGGGGGCTATACCTTGCCGGAGATTATGGCACACAATGAGCCGATTGCGGAAAGAGATAAGTACGCGATTGAAAAAGTGATCGAAGCGGACGACAAGCATGCGATTTACCGCCATTATGAGTGCGCAGATTGTTATGGCGTTCCGAATATCGGCATGAAGATCTGTGCGTATGAGGCCGGAACCGCTGCGGGCTGTTTCAGTGCCGCCCTTGGCAAGCGCTGTGAGGTGACTGAAACAAAATGTTGTGCTAACGGGGACCCGTACTGCGAGTTTCTTGTGACTGTTGTTGAGGAATAAACGGAAAATAAAGGGTGTTGCAAAAGGGCGGTAGCCCATAATGAATATTCTAGCGCTTCGGAGCCACCGTTTTATCGCTTGAGAGCCATTTGATTTTGGTATTCTAATGCTTGAGAGCCACCACAACATCTAGTGGTCTTTGATATTTGATTTTATATAGGATCTCCTATAGATTTTGATAGAAAGCCTGGTGCTTTTAATAAATCTATAGGAGGTCTTTTATTATGTACAAAAAGACGAAACCCAGAAGCGTAATGGAGCTTCTAAACAAAAATCTAAGCGAAAGGGAGGTGGCAGCAATACTTGGATGCTCAAGAAACACAGTCTCTGAAATTAAAGAACTCTGCAGACAGCAGGGCATGACTTGGGATGACATTCAGGATATGACAGATGACGGGTTGTACGATATTTTATATCCTAAGAAATTCAAGCGGACAACAAACTATGTGCCTGTCGATTATGCATACGTACATTCAGAACTCAAGAAAACTGGAGTGACTATGAAACTGCTGTGGGAAGAGTATCGGGACAGATGCGTGAGCGAGGGCAGGGAATACTGTGCGTATCCTACATTTACTGTCAATTATTACAAATATACTGGCGAGAAGAATTATACCAGCCATATACAGCACAAGCCGGGAGTCGAGGTAGAGGTGGATTGGTCTGGTCCTACAATGTCTTATGTGGACGTGGATACCGGAGAAATCATAACCGCATATCTGTTTGTCGCCACACTGCCATACAGCCAGTATGGGTATGTGGAAGCAACCACGGATATGAAAGAAAAGGCGTGGCTTGAATGCCATGTGCATATGTTTGAATTCTTTGAAGGCACGCCTGTGAAGATTGTCTGCGACAACTTGAAAACTGGTGTTGTGTCTCATCCTAAGAAGGGCGAGATAATCCTCAATGATGCATATCTGGCATTGGAGGAGTATTACATGACCGCCATCATGCCTACAGGCGTTAAAAAGCCCAAGCAGAAAGCCAGTGTAGAAGGTTCTGTAGGCAAGATTGCGACGGCTGTTATAGCAAAGCTTAGGAATGAGATATTTACATCACTTGGATCGCTAAACTCAGCTATTCGCAAGGCTGTAAAGGAGTACAATGACAGACCGTTCCAGAAAAGGGATGGAAGCAGGAGCACTGTTTTCAATACGCAGGAAAAGGCTTATCTGAGAGCCCTGCCGTCAGTCCCTTACGAGGTGTGTGAATGGTCTTACGGACATAAGGTGGGCAAGAACTCCCATATAAGCTTTAACAAGGGTCAATACTCTGTTCCCAGCAGATATATTGGTTGTAAGGTTGATGTCAAATACAACTCCCGCCTTGTCTTTGTCTATTATAACAGAAGCGAAATTGCAAGACATGAAATCCTTACCAAGGGCATAGTAAACGGTGTCAGGACAGATGAATCCCATCTTCCGTTTCCGCTTAAGAAGAATAAGCAGGCTGAAGACCTGATTGACGCGGCCAGAGAAATCGGGTCGAATACTTTTGAGTTGATCCGAAGGATGTATGACGAGGCAAAAGTAAAGGAGCAGTCCACGCAGACTGTCGTAGCCATTCTCGCAATTGCTGACACCTTTACGCCGGACATCTTAGAAGCCGCTTGTAAAAAAAGCTTAAAGCAGTATCATATGCCTTTTTACAAAACGGTATACAAGGCTGCCGAGAATCTAAATAATCAAAAAGAGTTTGAAAAATTCAAAGAAACAAATAAAACAACTGGCATCGTAAGAGGTGCCGTTTACTACGGACAGGAGGAAATACCATTATGAAATTCGAGTTAAAGAAAAACCTTACAAAACACGAGCTGGGTGATTTAGCCAGACTGGTGGAAAACCAGGAAGGCGATATCGCATTGGCAGATTTGAGCTTTGATGCAAGATTGGAACAACTGCTTGAGGAATTGATTTGCGAAAGAGAAAACAATGATGTTGTATCATTTCATGCTGAGAAGTAGCGTTGCATGGGCAGGGATTTTTTTAACTGGCTTCCTGCCAATCCCCGATATGCTATGTATGAATAAATTCTGCGTTGCATGAGTAGTAGCTTACTGCCCGAAAAAAGGACATAAAAAATCCCTCCAAACTTTAAAACAGGTCTGGAGAGTGTCTGTTAAGTCTTTTCGGGCATAGCAATACCGCCCACCACACGCCGTTTTTTATATGGTGGGCGTTCGCCTTAAAACCTTATGAAATGAAAAAGAGCCAATAAACTGTGATTTTATTTCACAAGTTCATCGGCTCTGTATCTTTATGTATAGCTGGGCTATATTTCCCCCATGCATGTAAAAATTTTTCCTTAACTTTCTGTGTTTATGTTTGTTCGCAGACGTTTTTAGTAATCTATACCTTTAAAGATATATGACCTACAAAATGATTACTCGTTATTTTTAATTCCCGTTATCTTTATTTTTTTCATTCCTAATCAATCCATGATAAAACAGCATGGCGCAAACTGCTGATACTGTACCTGTCGCTGTCTGGTCTAAGTGAATATCATGCATATTACAAAATATATTGATTACCATTAAAGCAATCAATACCACCGCTGCCACAGCAGCTCCTTTTAATAAATGTTTCATAGCTCCTGTTTCCTTTCTAAAATAAATTTATTTACTGCAAAATAGTATACCAGAAAAACAGCAATTCTTTCAAAACAGTCATAAAATACCCTAATTCATGAATAAATGAAGTTTCCCCTTTACAGAACACGCACTTATTCGTCATTTTTGAAGGAGAGCGGTTGATATAAAGAATGGTATAAAGTATAATTAGGGAAGTAAATATCGAAAGAAAGAATATATTGAAATGCTACTATCTTTTTTTCGGCTTTCCCTTGCTATCCGCAATGTATGGCCGCAACATATGAACTTCAAAGTGTTTAGCGTACTTTATATACTCCTGTTGGTTGCTGGAATGCCTGTAACGCTCCTCGCCTGTGTTCCATACGGTTTGTTCGGTATTCTGGTGGCAGTATGTATTTATGGGTTGGTTACCTGCCGTGACACTGCACCACAGAATGTTTTTATGGGCATGATTGGATGTGTACTTGCCGTTTTGACAGAGAATTTGCTGGCAAATTTTCTTTATATACTGATTCCCTCACCTTTATCAAATCAGTGGTATTTTTTTTGCGTCATCGATTTGATTTATACTTTGCTGTTTTATTGGATTACACTACTTTGCGGTAAGTTGCTGAAAAATGTATTCCTGTCTGGCAAAGGCATTTTACATCTTCCGCAGACATGGTATGTGATAGATGCTGCATTACTACTCCTTATAACCATCTATCTGTTTGATAATTTGATTCCAGGACAAAACGGCTCTATCGGCAAAATGATATATAATAATGCCTTACACATTTCAGGGTATCTGCTTGTGATGTGTTGTTTACTTCTGGCTATGCGCCGCTCTTATTTGGAACAGATACAGACCGAAGCAAAGCAGAAAGCCATGCAGGACTTACAGAACTACACACGGAATTTAGAAGCTATGTATAACAGTCTGCGCTCATTTAAGCATGATTATGTTAATATTCTGCTCTCTTTATCTGGTTATATTGAAGATGGTGATATGGATAGGTTAAAGGATTTTTTTGAAAGCAAAATCTTCCCAACGAAGAATCTGATTACGGGGGAAGATTATAAGCTGAACCAACTTAGCAACATCAGTGTGTTGGAAATCAAAAGCCTGCTCTCAGCAAAAATGATTTACGCCCATGAATCGGGAATTGACATCACCATTGATATTCCCGACAAAGTGGAAAGTTTTCTGATAAATACGGTTGACCTTACCAGAATACTGGGAATCTTTTTGGACAATGCGATTGAAGCCACATTGGAGACAGAACAGCCGCAAATAGGCTTAAATATCATCCAGAATAAAACTGGCGTATCAATCATCATAAGCAACCGCTTTCGGGATAACGGTCTAATGCTGCATAAATTAAAGCAAAAAGGCTTTAGCACAAAAATCGGGCATCAAGGAATCGGTCTTGGGAACGCCCAGAAAATCATCAGTTCTTATAACAACGCGCTATTAGAAACAACAATGAAATGCGACTATTTTACACAACATATAGAACTTACTGAGAGAAAGGAATGACATCATATGTTGGATATCTTTGTATGCGAAGACAATGCCGCACAGCGGCGGACTGTTGTAAATATCATTCAAAATACTGTTCTGATAGAAGAATTAGATATGCAGCTTACTTTAGATACAGGAGACCCTTATATGTTGTTGGAAAAAGTCAAGACCAGCCAGAACACAGGCATTTATTTCCTTGACATTGACTTGAACAGCAACATGAATGGAATGAAGCTGGCACAGCAAATCAGATTGTATGACCCCCGTGGTTTCATCATATTCATAACAGCACATTCAGAACTGAGCTATATGACTTTTCAGTATCGGGTAGAGGCGATGGACTTTGTACTAAAAGACAACCCTGCCGAAGCGAAAGTGAAACTCAGAGAATGTCTATTAAATGCAATGGAAACGACATACGCTCCAAACCAACAAGACACATAAAGTCTATACCCTTGAAGTTGGCGGACGAAAAATCAGCGTGGATTATGAGGATATTTTATTTTTTGAAACTTCCAGCAATATCCATAAAGTCATTCTCCATGCAAAAGACCACCAGATTGAATTTCCCAGCACCTTAAAAGAACTAACAGGTGTATTGGACAGCAATTTTGTGCGTTGCCATCGGGCATTTTTGGTAAACAAAAATAATATAAAAGAAGTTGACACTAAAAATCGAATCATCCATTTTGCCAATGGAGAAACTTGCCTGATGTCCACACGCATGATGAAAGGGCTTTAAAGCAATTTTCAATACTGTCATCTTCACATTGAAATTGCATTGTTTGACGAAAATATGGGTGAGGTTTTCCCCACCCTTATCTTTTACATTTGAATAATTTCCTCGTTCACAATCTCCCTCGCGCAAGCCCTTATGTTATTGAGCCGCCCTGTCCATTCTAAGGCGTTTTCTTCCTTTAGCTGCCGTTATGCCCTGTGCCTGTTTCATGCCCTCTATGAGCCTTTCAAAGTGTTCCTGCGCCTGCTTGTCGATGTCGGCAAGGTAAGTGTTCAGCCTGCCGCTTGTGAGAAGATTGATGTATGTAACCCTGCGGTACTGCTTCAGATAGTCCAGATGCCGCTGTCCACATATGCCTATCGGCTGTTCTTCTTCAGCGGGTAAAGCTGTTGTGGTCAAGCATTTTTGTAACGCTTATGACTAAAAAAATCAGCTTTTAATTTAAGATGCAAACCGTACCTGATAAGGGGTGCGGTATCCATTATAGCTGTGAGGGCGGATGTGATTATACGTGACATAAGCAAATTCTTCCACTGCCCGATACAGTGCCTCCTCTGTCTGGAAATCGTACAGATTCACACATTCATTTTTCAATGTATTGAAATATCTTTCCATAGGGGCGTTGTCATATGGACATCCTGCTTTGCTCATACTCTGTGTCACATGGACAGATTCACAGAATTCTACAAATGCCTTTGACGTATACTGGGAACCCTGATCGCTGTGGAGTATCAGTTCTCCATTGATCCGGGACTGTGATTCCAGTGCTTTCTTCAAAGTCCGGATAGCAAGACTGCTGGTGATCTGGCGGTCTGTCTCGCTTGCAATGACACTCCGGTCATACAGGTCAACAATGCTGCAATTGTAGCGCACTTCTCCATTTTTCAAAAACAGATACGTGAAATCTGTACACCACTTCTGATTCGCCCTGCCTGCACAAAACTTTTGCTGCAGCCTGTTTTCAAAGATTTTGTGCGGTTTTTCACGCCGACAGCCCGGTTTCTTTGGGCGGACAAGGGAATACAGCCTCATTTCCGTATTCATGTACTTATGTACGGTAACCGTGCTGTAATGGCAGCCCCTGCGCGCCAGATAGACAGTCATGGTCCGGTATCCTGCTACCCCGTTATGCACATGGTAAATTTCCCTGATCTGCGCTTTTACTGCTTCTTTTTGGGCATGATAAGCCGCCTTCCGGTGTTTCCGGTAGTTGTAATACGCATTCGGACAGATGCCAAGCCGCCTTAGCAGCCAGCGGACCCCGAATTCTCTGTGATGTTCTTCTATAAACCGATAAGCCTCTAATCGATTTCTTTTGCGAAGAATGCCGCTGCTTTTTTTAGAAACAGGTTCTCCTTTCGGAGCTCCTCATTTTCTCTTTTGAGCTTAAGCATCTCCTTCATGTTATCATACTCTGTTTTTGTATCGGGGCTTGTCCGGCATTCTTCTTTGAATTCATTGCACCAGCGGCGCAGCGTTTCTTTGGAGATGTTATACTCCGCGGTGATGCTTTTGATTGTTCTTCCTTCTTCCAAACGGAGACGGACAATCTTTTTCTTAAACTCGGGAGTGTAATTCTGTGGCATAATAGGTACCTCTTTTCTTGTGATTTTGATTATATCTTATTAGCCACTTCTGTTACAACCTTACTTTATCACAACAAGCTATACACGGTATTAGATAATCTCCTTGCCATTCGTATTTGCCACCCAGTTCCTCAAAAATCGTCTTTGCCATTGTTTGTTACCTCCACATTCTTTTTTATTTTGAATGTCCGCAAAATCCGTCCTACATCTTTCGGCCGGTACGATCATCGGTTTTATGGCGCTTGTCTTTCTGCTTACGGTATGCGGGATGTTTGTCTGCCATGCGGATTTTAAGTCTTCCCTTCTGTATGCGGCTGTGACGACTGAGATCATGCTGCTATGTTATGGAATTGTGAAATCCCTGATCAGCCTTTTATGCCCATTTTTGCCTGTCGTTTACCACGATACGGTCAGTATCGCGTTCATGCTGGCCAGTGAGGCGGTGTCACTTGCTCTGACCGGTTTTTGTTATTATATGGTGTACCGTTATTTTTCCGACTATACTACAGTGGAAATGCAGCAAATGTTTTTGGTTTTCATCCCGATTTTGATGATATTCATTATGAGCGAGTACATCAATATGATAGAATTTGAATTCCAGGTTAAAATCCTGGAGGAAGACGGGCCTTTCGAGTATCTGCTTAACCACTGGCAGCTGCTTGCCATGCATTTTTTAGGACTTGTCAGCCTGTTTTGCATCCTGTTCTCTTATAAGAAACTGCAGCAGAATTTCCGCCTCAGCACGGAATTATCACTGCTGGAGCAGCAGGAACATTCCCTGAACCAGTATGTGGAGGAAGCGAAGGCTCGTTATGACAGGACAAAATCCTTGCGCCATGACATTAGGAACCACATCGCAGTGGTAAAAAAGCTCCTGCAGAGTGAAAAACTGGAGGAAGCCGTAACCTATATGGAGGATCTGGACGATATGGCGGAAAAAATGTCATTCCCCTGCAGCACCAACAACCCGGTAGTGGATATTCTGGTAGGAAACAAACTAGGAATTGCAAAAAGCATGGGGATAGATGTGGACTGTTCCCTCCTTCTGCCATACCCCTGTGGCATTAAGGACATTGATATCTGCATTGTCCTGTCAAATGCACTGGATAACGCAATCCATGCAGTAAAAAGTCTGGATGCCGGTACAGAAAAATATATCCGGGTGTCTGGGCGTATCCAGGGAGATTTCCTTATGATGGAAATCGAGAACAGTTTTCATGGGAAAGGCGTGTTCAAAAAAGGAACAGGCCTGTCGAATGTAAATGCGGTGGCCGAAAAATATGGCGGCGCCATGAGTATAGAGACACAGAGGAATGCATTTGTCCTCCATGTGCTGCTGATCATTTCACAGCACCCAGAAGGTATCCCACAGCAAATGGAAAGGAATCTTTTCAGTTGACTTTTGAGGAGATTCAGAAGATTGCGGGGGTGCCGATTGACCACTCTTTCCTGAAATACAAAAAAGAATTGGCGGACTATGGTTATCAGGTCGGGAAAATATCCATGAAAGAGCAGACGGTATGTTTCTATAAGGTTGACTGACTCCGTGTGTTAAAACATGAACATAGGAGCGCCCGATATTTTTATATTCATTGGAAAAACTTTGGGGCTGATTGAAATTGCATTAAGTGCAGTGATGTTTTTGTTTCATGCCTCTATTCATGTAAGAGATAATCGGGATTTGTATCGGAAATTTGTTGAGGATTATAACAAAAATTATAAAGATATATAAAAAAGTCAGGATTTATAAGAGGTAACTGTATGGGAAGGAACATAAAATGCAAACAGGATCATTTGTGTATTGCAATATTTACGCTTTGTTTGTCCGTGAGGTTTGTAGAATATTTTCTGATTGAAACAGATAAAACGGCTATTGGAGAAAATGTGCTTCATAAAGTAGTTGGAATTATCATGTTGGCTTTGGTACTAAAAAGGGTAAATCTTTCATGGAGTGATATTGGATTTCATAGAAACGGTTTTGTAAGCGGTATTTTGAACGGTTTGTTATTGGGCAGTGTTTGCTTTGCTATTTCATATGGCCTGGAATTGGCGATTTTTATTCTGCAAGGCAATCCTGCACATTTAGAAATGTATATTAGCAGTTTTTCGTTAACCGGCTCTCAAATAAATAATACGGATTTCGTTTTCTTTCTGTTATGCCTACTATTCAATGTTATGAATGTATGGATGGAGGAGGGCGTTTTTCGCGGTCTGTTTATGAAAACGCTTTCTGAAACAAGGTCATTTATGAAAGCAAATTATATTGCCGCATTTTTGTTTGGTGTTTGGCACATTGTAATGCCAATCAGAAGCTATATAAATGGTGAAATGTCATTTGCGGCAATGCTTCTAATGGGTATCGGTTATATGATCCTTGCCGGGATTATGGGAATCAAATGGGGGCTTCTTTACCGCATAACAGGAAATCTATGGGCAGGGATTGGCGACCATTTATTCAATAATACCGTTGCTACAAACATGCTGCATGTCGTTTCGCTAAAGGGCGCAGACGAATTACAGATTGTCCGGATTATGGCTGCACAAATTATTTCCTTTGCATTTGTGTTGGCCATTCATACTTATCGGACTACTAATGTTCGATAAGGTATTATTGCAAGAACAGAAGCGGAAATAGATAGAAGTTTGGATGGAATGCTTTAAAAGCTGACATAGAGACAAATCAGAATTTGAAAGTGGGTGAAAATATTATGGATTTAAAGAAAATAGAAGATTTTATTGATAAACAAAAAGTGAGTTTTATATGCTCTATTGATGATGAAAATTGTCCTAATGTAAAAGCAATGCTAAAACCCTGCAAAAGAATAGGGCTAAAAGAGTTTTACTTTTCTACTAATACTTCATCTATGAGAGTAAAACAATATAAAGATAATTCAAGTGCCAGTATTTACTTCTATCACAAAGGATTAATGAAATATGTTGGTGTTATGTTAAAAGGTAAAATGGAAGTATTAACAGACCAGGAAACTAAAAACATGATTTGGAAAAAGGGCGATACAATGTATTATAAAAAAGGTGTAACTGACCCAGATTATTGTGTTTTAAAGTTTACTGCTACAAGTGGTAGATATTATTGCGATTTGAAAACAGAAAATTTTGATATTAAGTAGTTGCTAAATTCCCATTGAGGAACAAAGGGAGGAGAGATTCATTGGGCGATTTAAAAGAATTAGGGAAGCTGATGAAAGAACATCCTATCATTATTGTTGTAACATTGGCGGCGATGGCTGTAGGTGCAATTTTTGGAGCGGTTGCGTTTTATCAGGGGTGGTTGGGATGATTTTTTGCTTGCATAAATGCAGATGGAACGATAAGGAGACAATAGAGTATGGACTTGTAAAACTGACACACGAAAATATGGAAAAGGAGCACATTGCTGCGCCATATCCAATAACAAAGATATTCAGGTCGTGTCCAAAAAGAAAATGGGATTCCTCTCTGATCCAAAGTATATGGGCTATAAGGGCTTTCAGACAGCGGATACGGAGCCTTATTTCGAGCTGATGTACTTTGGCTTTTGGCAAAAAATAAGCCTGCTGAGCAAATGATTGCTGACCGCTTAAACGAAGCAGTATCTCATTATACGGATATGAAGATAAAAGATGATAAGACATATTCTCTGAAAGTTTCCGACACGCAAATGCTGGTAACGACATATATGCCTGAATATACGGTCTTTGGAGTTTCTACCGATGCGTATACTGTCCGGCCAGGCCAAATTGATGACACTTTAACGACAGAAAAAGAGCAGGATCTGCCAATCTGTAATTTTAATTATGTATTGATTTACGATGAAAAAACAGACAAGTTTTATAATGTGAAATTCGAGGGAAAAGGGAAACCTGTCATCCCCGATTTTATAGAGGCGAAAGAATTAAATACATATGAACTTGAATTGCCAGACGCAGGGGCAGTAGACAGCCTCTCTCTCAAAAGGAATTCTGACATTCCCATCGTGATAAACAGCATAGATGATGCCCTCGATGGGGAGAGCAATTCCATCACCAATCAAAAGTCTCTGTTGTCCAAATATGCGTCGGAACACGGATTCCGCAATACCATGTTTTTTGTGTTCCTCGCCTACGATGTCCGGTTTATTGCGATCAACGATGATGTGGACAGCGCAAAAGGCGAAAACGACTTCGCTGTGTTCAAAAAAAGGATAAAGAAGTATGATGAAAATGAGAATGCGGGGAATGTCGGGAAGCCTTATTCTATCGAGATTTGCGACACTCCAAGATGGATAAATCTCTATGCGGTAGTTAATGAGGATGTTTATTTTAGTTACGTAATGTAAAGAATTCAGCTTGTCTGTATATTCTTGGACGAGCTGAGTTCTTTGTATTAAATAACACTATTGAATGATTCATTTATGGTGTATTACTATAATTGACTTTTCATATAAAAGAGGATATGCTATAATAAATCACATAATTGTTAAGATATTTTTGTGTGGATTAATAGAGGTGTAATCAATGCTTGATGAAAAAATGATAGATATTGTCAGAAAAATTTTTTTTGACCATGATTGTATTATGACGACCGCTGAACTTAATTCTTATAAACTGTATTATGCTGATATTCAGAAATTATTAGATGAAGGACTGATTGAAAAGATAAAATGGGGATATTACCATTGGGTGGATTCTTTTGATGGACAGGAGGTTAAGATAATCAATCGACTTTTTCCAGATGCAGTCCTTTGTATGGAAACAGCTCTCTTTTATTATCATTATAGCGACCGTAATCCTGCCGAATGGAATATTACGGTTGATAAAAATGTTTCAAGGAATCGTACAAAGATAGATTATCCGTTTGTAAAGGCTTATAGAGTTGAGCCTTATTTAGTACCGCTAGGGGAAATAAAAGGAAGTATTGATTTTGTGGATGTCCGCATCTATGATCGTGACCGTACGATTTGTGATGTCTTGCGGAATATGAGTAAGATGGATAAAGAAATTTTTAATAAGGCAGTTCAAGGTTACGTGAGGGACACGCAGAAGAATATCCCAAACCTTATGAAATATGCAAAGGAACTCAGAGTGCAGAAGAAAGTAAAAGAATTGATTGGAGTGTGGTTGTAGTGGCTGATATTGCGGCATCTGTTTTGGCAAGGCTAAGGAATAAGGCAAAGGCGGCTGGCATTAGTTATCAGCAATGCTTACAGCTTTTTATGCAGGAGGAATTTTTGCGGAAGCTTTCAAAATCGGAGCATGAGGATACTCTTATTCTTAAAGGCGGTTTGTTTATTTATACGCTTACAAATTTTGAAAGCCGAGCAACTGTTGATGTTGATTTCCTATTGCGCAGTGTTTCTAACTCGTTAGAAGAAGTGCAGGCTCTTGTTTTAAAAATTCTTGCTGTACCTACGGGCAATGATTATATTGAGATGACAGCCAAAGGCTTTGAGAAAATTTCCCCACAAAGGAAATATCACGGCATTAGTACGCAGATTATCGGAAAAATTAAAAATGTTCGTGTGCCGTTCAATGTGGATATAGGCGTAGGAGATGTGATTGTGCCATGTGCCGAGGAACGGACCATTCATACGCAGCTTCCTGATTTTGAAGCTCCTGTTATTATGACGTATTCTCTTGAAAGTACGATTGCTGAAAAGTTTGACGCTATTTTACAGCGGTTTGAGCTGACAGGCAGAATGAAGGACTTTTACGATATTTACTATCTGGCAAGGACTTTTGATTTTGACGGAGCGAAATTGCAGACAGCAATATCCAGAACATTGGAACGGCGAGGGACGCCCTACGAAAAGGACAGTTTCAAGCGTATTCTCACACTTGCCGAGGATGTGGATATGCAGAAGCGTTGGAAAATCTTTTTGAAAACTATAAAAGATGATATGCTTGAGTTTTCAGTGGTTATTGAGGGAATACGGAAATTCCTTGAGCCTGTATTTGATGCGATTGTGAATGAGGTTGAGTGGCAAAAAACATGGGATTGTACAAATGCAATGTGGGCTTAAATAAAACAAGATAAATTTTAAAGGAGAATTATTTATGGGAAATCCATTAAATTTAACAACTGAGCAAAAAGAATTGAAAGACAAACACAGACATTGTATAAAGAAATGGCAGAAACTGCCCATGAATTGCATATGTCATTAAAAAGCAGCGGATATGAGCCAAAACATCATAAATATATGCTTGAAAACAGAGGTGTTTCTGTCGAAGACATGGAGTTTTACAACCACATTCATCCTGTTGATGATTTGTTGAAATTCATTGATGATGTAAACGCTAATGATGACCCAGAAGATACAACAGTAGGTGAAAAGTTTATCTTAAGAATTTATACAAGAAGGTGGGGACATTATGACCATTATTCAATGACAAGAACCAAAAATGGTTGGAATTTCAAAGAAATGCTCATATCGTTTTCCCCTTGATTCTTACATTTTCCTCTCATTCCTTGCGGTGCTCATCGGAAGATTGCCCGATCCGCGCAACAGAATTCCGGGAGACGCCAAGAACACCAGAAATTTCCCGGTCGCTTAGATTTTTTTGAAGCAGCTCTATGATCTGCCTCACTCTTGTTTTCTTGAACATAAAGAAAACCTCCTTCAAATACATTATGGCGCAGGAACACTGCATTTTGTAACAGCCTTTTTTGGCACTATAAAATAAGATTTGGATTCCCATCCTGTTTTTTTTCAGCAGCATCTCAATTTGTATTCTGATTTCTCCATGTCCGCGGGGAGACACCGTATACGTTTTTAAATGCACGTGAAAAATGCAGGGGATTTTGATAGCCTACTGCATTACCGATGTCGGCAACAGACAGCGAGGTGAGTTTTAAAAGTTCTGTTGCTTTAATCATTCGATAATTCAGGAGAAATTCCTGCGGCGATTTTCCAACCGCGTCTTTGAAAATCTTTCCGAAATAGCTGCGGTTCAGTCTGCAGACTTTTGCGATATCCTCAACAGAGATATCATTCTGAAAATTCTGTTCTATATAATTCATGGCTTCTTTCATATAAAAATCCCTCAGTTTGCTGTGATTCTGCGTATAAAGCTGTGCGCAGGAGCGCGTGAGGTAGTCAAGAAACAGAAAGAGATGCCCGATCAGGTGAAAGGGCGAAGCATCGCTGTGATTTGTGATGTACAACATTTCATTTTTCATCTCTTCTCTTAAATCCCTGGACTTTGCGCGGTAGATTGGCTGGTCATAAGAAAGTCCGGCGACAGAAATTGCTTCTTTTACACGAAGTCCGTCAAATTCCAGCCAGGTATATTCCCATGGAATATCCGGGGAGGCAGTATACATTGTGATCTGATTTGGAAAGATCATAAACCCCTGTCCGCTTTTGATATGGTAGGTCTGGGAAATGCCTTTGGAGTCAGTAGCATTCAGTGTACCGGAGCCGGAAATAACGTAATGAAACAGATAATGATTGCGGGCAGCAGGGCCAAAGGAATGTGCGGGTGTGCACTGTTCCCAGCCAAACTGATACAGGCCGAGGTCGACGAAATTTTCATTTGGGAAAATCGAAAATAAATAATTCTGCATAGGTTCCTCCTTCAAAGATGATAGGATTTGCTGCAATGCGGTTACTATTTGTGATTTACGGATAAGATAAGTATAAACAAAAATATAGCATAATGCTAGATAACTTTCTCTTATAAATAAAAAAATAGCAAAAAGGTATGAAAGTGAATATATAGCGATATTTATGGTCGCATAAAGGTATGTTATAATGTGGCTACCTAAAAGGCATAAGCAAAACGGGTGGCAACTTAACGTTCTGCGATTCTTTGTAAGAGAGAGGAAGGAGGGCATTACATGAAAATATGTGCAAAGGCAGCCTGGCTTGTGGGTACAGGCGCCGTGGCAATGTCAGCACTGCTTGTTGGATGTGGTGCGAAAGAAACAGCGGATGGAAAAACACTGGTTGAAATTGTCCAGTATAAACCAGAAGCGGTGAAAGCGTTTGAGGCGCTGGAAACGAAGTTCAATGAGACGCATGATGACATTGAACTGAGAATTGAATCACCGAATGATGCAATGACGATCCTGAAAACAAGGTTTATCCGGGAGGACTATCCGGATATTATTGGAATTGGAGGGGACATTAATTATTCGAATTTTCTGGATTCTGATATGCTGATGGATGTTTCGGATTACGAGGGATTAAGTGAGATTAAGGAATCCTATCTGCGGACGGATAAGGAACTGGAATTTATCCCGATGGAGGGGGTCTATGCAGTTCCATACATGGCGAATGCAGCTGGAGTTTTTTATAACCGGGACATTTTTATGGAGCACGGATGGACGATTCCAAAGACGCTGGATGAATTTTATGCGCTGTGTGAGGAAATTCAGACGGCAGGTATTCAGCCGCTCTACTTTGGATTTAAAGATGTTTGGACGTGTCTCGCACCGTGGAATGCAATCTGTGTGGATCTTTCGCCGTCGGATATCTGCGCTCAGGTGAACGCAGGGAACGCGAAATTTGCAGATGCATACCGGCCGGTTGCGGAAGTGACAAAGTCGCTGCTTGCCTATGCACAGCCGGACCCTTTTGCGTACAGTTATAATGACGCATGTACGGCATTTGCAAAAGGTGAGTCTGCGATGTATGTGATTGGGAGTTATGCAGTTCCGCAGATCAAATCCGTGAACCCGGATATCAATGTGGATTCCTTTGTCTTTCCGGCAAGCAATCATGCAGAAGAGAATGTTCTAAATTCAGGAAACGATCTCCAGTGGTCTGTGATGGTAGGTAAGGAAGAGAAAAAGGAAGCCATCTATACCGTGTTGGATTTCCTGTACGAAGATGAAAATATTCAGGCCTATTTGGATGATCAGAGTGCGGTTCCGTGCAAGAAAGGTGATTTCGCACTTCCGTCCATGCTCGATGGTATGAAGGAATATATAGAAAATGATAAAATGGCGGATTATCAAGATCACCATTATCCGGCAGAAATGGCAGTGGATGCGATGATTCAGACATATCTGATGGACGACCGTGCAGACGCTACGGATCTCTTTATGGAACGGTTCGACACGGAGTGGGGGCGTTATAACCGCGATCTGATCGCAAAGGTGCAGAAATTTTATGAAGATAATCCGGATAAACGGGCGGAAGGAGGAGAGAAAAAATGAAAACCAAAGGCGCACAGGAAAGGAAACGTACCTTTCTGCTGATTACGATTCCGGTGATTGCGTTGTTTTTCTGCTTTAATACGTTGCCGCTGATCCGGGGGTTTATTTACAGCTTTACAAATTTTAAGGGATATGGTTCATATGACTGGGTTGGTCTGCGCAATTATCAGGATCTGCTTGGGGACGCCCGCGTCGGAAAATCGTATCTGTTTACCTTTAAATATGCGCTGGCCGGGACAATTATCACGAATGTGATCAGCCTTATTCTCGCGCTTGGACTGAACAGTAAAATCCGTGCCAAGAGTGCACTGCGCGGTATTTACTTTATCCCGAACGTCCTTGGAGGACTGGTAATCGGCTACATTTTCAGCTTTATTTTTACGTATGTTCTTCCGGCCATCGGTCAGAATCTTGGCATTGAGGCGCTTTCCGGAAGTATGCTTTCAAGCACCAGCAAGGCGTGGATTGCGATTGTGATTGTTGGCTGCTGGCAGGCGATTGCAATGAATACAATCATTTATATTTCAGGTTTGCAGACCGTTCCGGAGGACGTCTATGAGGCAGGTTCCCTGGACGGAGTGACGGGATGGAAAAAATTTAAGTATTTGACGTTTCCTCTGATTATCCCGTTTTTCTCTACAAACATGGTACTCAGCATGAAAAACTTTCTGATGGTATTTGATCAGATCATGGCATTGACCAAGGGTGGACCGTCCCAGAGTACGGAATCCATCTCCTACCTGATTTATAACAATGGTATGAGCGGCGGCCAGTTTGGTTTCCAGAGCGCCAACGCGTTTGTGTTCTTTGTTATGATTGTTGCAATTTCTGTATTTCAGATGACAGTTACGAACAGGAAGGAGGAGCAGTTATGAATCAGGTTCAGGTTAGAGATAAGAACAAATATAACTGGCCGGTTACGATATTGCTGGGGCGCTTTCTTTGCCGGCAAGCTGGAGCCTTTCCAACTTCCGGGAAGCGATGGAAGTAACCGATTTTTGGAATTCTCTCGGAAACAGTCTTTTTCTTACAGTTGCAACCGTGGTTCTTCTGGCGTTGATTCCAATTCTTCTGTTCTATATTGTATGTCAGAAGCAGATTTTAAATGGTGTTGTAAACGGAGCCGTGAAGTAGTATAGTGGGTAATTGCAAACAAAGTATAAGTATATAGTTATGAAAGGGATTTGATATGGCGATCTTATTTGACAGCAAGGCAAAAACTTTTACACTTCAGATGAAGAAGAGCACCTATCAGATGAAGATTGATGAGCAGGGCGTGCTTTTGCATACGTATTTTGGAGCAGGGACAGATGAGAGTGATTACTCTTATCTGATTGTTCCGGATGATCATGGGTTTTGTGCACAGCCGTCGGAGCATGGCGGAAATCGGAATTATTCTCTGGACTTTTATCCGCAGGAGTATTCCGTGCATGGCAACGGAGATTTCCGGATTAAGGCGCTGCGTGCCGGTTTGGAAGGCAGAGTGCCAGCTCTTGACCTGCGCTATGGCGGGTATGAGATTTCAGATGGGAAATATGCATTGCCAGGGCTGCCAGCTTTCTTTGCAGGCAAAGAGGAGAAAGTACATACGCTGCGTATTGTGTTAAAGGATTTGTATGAGGAAGTTTATGTAACGCTGTTTTATGGTGTTTTTGAGGAAAAAGACATCATTACGAGGGCAGCAGTGATACAAAACAGGAGCAATGTGCCGCTGAGACTGAAAAGAGCAATGAGCATGAGCCTTGATTTTCCGGAGGGAATGGATGCATTCATCTGCTTTCACGGAAAACACGCAGGAGAACGGCAGTTTGACCGGCGCACTCTGCACAGTGGTGTGACTGAGATTGGAAGCAACCGTGGGACCTCGAGCCATCAGCAAAACCCTTTTGCAATTCTTTGCGGAAAGGATACGACAGAAGAATTTGGAAGCTGCTGCGGCCTTTCTCTTTTATACAGCGGAAGCTTTCAGATTCAGGCAGAAGTCGATCAGTTTGAAGGCGTGAGAGTTACCTGCGGAATCCATGATGAGGAATTCGAATGGATTCTAAATAAAGACGAAGAATTTGTAACGCCTGAGGCAGTACTTTCCTACACAGACCAGGGCTTGGGTGATCTGACTCGTACAATGCAGCGGGCCATGTCTGAAAATCTGATCCGCAGTCCGTGGAAAAATAAAAAACGTCCGGTGCTTGTGAACAATTGGGAAGCTACCTATTTTGATTTTACAGGAAAGAAGCTTTTGCAGATAGCACAGCAGGCGGCCAGAATTGGTCTGGATATGCTCGTACTTGACGACGGCTGGTTTGGAAAGCGTGACGATGATAATTCCGGACTCGGGGACTGGTATGTAAATGAAGAAAAGCTTGGGTGTACTCTGCGGGAACTGGTAGAGCAGGTCAATGAAATGGGGCTGCAATTCGGGATCTGGATTGAGCCGGAGATGGTATCCGAGAATAGTGATCTGTACCGTGAACATCCGGACTGGGCCATGACTATTCCGGGCCGCGACCCTGTTCGTGGCCGGAACCAGCTCACCCTTGACCTTTCGAGGCGGGAAGTCATTGAATATATGAAAGCGTCGATAGACCAGTTACTTGGCATGGCGAATATTGCATACATCAAATGGGACATGAACCGGAGCGTGGACAATGTATTCAGCTCGGCAGCCCCCTACCTGAGTCAAGGGGCTGTGCGGCATAAATATATTCTGGGTCTGTATGAGGTGATGGAATATATTCTGTCGAGGTATCCGGATCTGCTGATCGAAGGCTGTAGTGGTGGCGGTGGAAGATACGATGCAGGCATGCTGTACTATGTGCCGCAGATCTGGTGCAGCGACAATACGGATGCAATCGAGCGGTTGCGTATTCACTACGGCACTTCGTTCGGCTATCCGATGTCAACGGTAGCAGCTCACGTTTCTGTCTGCCCGAACCACCAGAATGGGCGGGTAACGCCATTTCAGACGCGTGGTATCTGTGCGATGCAGGGCGCTTTCGGATATGAACTGGATTTGGACAAACTCAGCGAGGAAGAGATTAGACAGGCAAAAGAACAGGTAGAATTTTACAATATGCACTATGAGCTGTTCCAGAAAGGAGACTATTACCGTCTCAGTTCTCCATTTGAGCATCACGATTTCACTGCGTGGAGTTATGTGATGCCCGATGGCAGCAAAGCCTCCCTGAGTGTCGTTTACACAGATCTTCATGGAAATCCGAAACCGCAGAGGATCAAATGGAGAGGACTGATTCCGGATGCAGTTTATGAACTGGATGGTCAGGAATACACCGGAGCAGCTCTGATGCGGGGGGGCTGCATACTGCCAAAGCCGCGTGAGAATTATGATTCCTGGATGGCAGTGATTGAAAGAAAAGCCAAAAGGAATAGATAAAACTTTGCTGTAAAATATTGGAGATAGGGATCACAGCCAGCCTGCCAAGGAGGAGCCTGGAAAAAACAGGAGCCTTTTTTGCAGGCTGAAGTTTCCGGCGACAAAGCTGTCGGCAATGGCTATTCTTCTAGCATCATCAGGTAACTATCCAGCCTTGCATTTACATAATCTGCAAATAGCTTTTCCATCGGACCAAGATTATGTTTTACATGATACTTATCAAACGCATTATAATATGAAACCCGATCTGAAAACTTAATATTAATCGGCGGAAATCCGGCTTTCATCAATTCTAAATTTACAAGCAATCGGCCGGTTCTGCCGTTTCCATCAATAAAAGGGTGTATTCTCTCAAATTCAATATGAAACCATGCCAGACGGGGAATGACATGCTCCGTACTGTTTCTATAATCCTCTAGCAACTGTTCCATTTTATGCTGGATCAGATATGGCTGTACTGGTTCATGTTCCGCACCCATGATCCTGACAGGTACTTTTCTGTAAACACCCCGGTCCTCCCGTTTATCCGCCAGTACAAGGTAATGAATCTGTTTGATAATACGTTCCGATAATGGTACCTGATCTTTTACTAAATCCTGCACGAATTCAAATGCCTCTTTATGTCCGACTGCTTCTAAATGGTCTTTTAACGGTTTTCTGTCAATCGTTAGACCACGCAAAACCATATCCGTCTCGCGCAATGTTAGAGTATTTCCCTCAATTGCATTGGAATTATAGGTGTACTCAACAATGAATTCCTCGGTTAGGCGTTCTAATTCACCTGCGGTTAGAGGGCGTCTGGTATCCAGTTCTCTTTTCTTTCTGTCTATAGCTGTCAACGGACTTTCCATTGATTTAACCCGTCCATTCTCCGGTTTTTTTGCGTCTATCGGAATCATCCAAATGAGACCGTCACGGGTAGCACCGGAAATCTTTCCTTCTGCGCATAATATGCGCACACGCCTGTCAGGAATACCCCACTTCTCTGCAGCCTGCTTTACCGTCATATACATAAATCGTCCACCTCGCTTACTAAAACGCTATATCCTATTACTGAATTAATAACGACTAAAGGAACTGGATTCTCCTTTTCTGTTTTCATATAGAAAATGATATAAAAATAGAAGAGCAAAAATAATTTACTCTTCTAGTTCTTGTTAAGTTTATTAAGCTTTACAAATAAAATCCATATAAATCCGCCTGAAATAATATCTAATATTTATAAAGCGGATAACGGGAATCGAACCCGCCTATCCAGCTTGGGAAGCTGGTGTTCTACCAATGAACTATATCCGCATCTGTTTTGTTATTATACCATATCAGTTGGGAATTGCAAGCAAAATTAATTTATTTTTCCAAAATCCGGTGAAGGTGATTTTCTGAAAAGAAACGCTTGCATTTGACAGAAATTGGTGTTATGATGAACAAAGAATTTCATATTATACTAGATCATAAGAGTGGGCCGAGTGGTCCACTCTTATTTGTGAAAATGATTGTAAACAAGAAAACCGGACTTTTGGGAGGATTGTGGATGAGTAAAAAGGAGACGTATGAGCAGAAAACCGAAGAGCTGCTTTTACCGCTTGTGGAAAAGCATCAGTTTGAGCTGGTGGATGTGGAATACGTAAAAGAGGGTGGAAACTGGTACCTGCGGGCATATATTGATAAGCAGGGCGGGATTACGGTGGATGACTGTGAAATTATAAGCCGCGCGCTCAGCGATCTGTTGGACCAGCATGATTTTATAGAAGAAGCATATATTCTGGAAGTCAGTTCTCCGGGGCTTGGCCGGCCGCTGAAAAAGGAGAAGGATTTTGCGCGCAGTCTGGGTGAGGAAATTGAGGTGCGCACGTTCCGACCGATCAATCATCAGAAAGAATTTACCGGTATTCTGAAAGAATATGATAAAGAAAAAATTGTGATAGAAGCAGAAAATCAGGAAACAATGGAGTTTGACCGTTCCGACATTGCGTTGGTCAGGCTGGCCTTTGATTTCTAACAGGGAGGATACCAATCATGAATAACGAATTGTTTGAAGCACTGACGATCCTTGAGAGAGAGAAAAATATCAGCAAGGAAACTCTGCTCGATGCAATTAAGCAGTCACTGCTGCAGGCATGTAAAAATCACTACGGAAAAGCAGATGCCAGCAATGTAGTGGTTAACATTGACCCGAATACTTGTGAGTTTGAAGTTTATGCAGAGAAAACGGTTGTCGAAAGAGTAGAGGATGATCTGATGGAGATCAGCCTGACAAACGCAAAAATAAAGGATACCAGATACGAGCTGGGGGATATCGTACGTGTAGATATCAAGTCAAAGGAATTCGGACGTATTGCAACGCAGAATGCGAAAAATGTGATTCTTCAGAAAATTCGTGAGGAAGAACGAAAGGTTCTGTATAATGAGTATTATGAAAAAGAAAGAGACATCGTAACAGGTGTCGTACAGCGTTATCTTGGAAGAAATATTAGTGTCAACCTCGGAAAAGTAGATGCGATGCTGAACGCTGAAGAGATGATTAAGGGCGAGACGTACCGTCCGACAGAGCGAATTAAAGTTTTTGTGCTGGAGGTAAAAGATACGCCAAAGGGGCCGAAGATTCTTGTTTCCAGAACACATCCGGAATTTGTCAAACGTCTGTTTGAGTCTGAGGTAACTGAAGTTCGGGATGGTACGGTTGAGATCAAGAGTATTGCGAGAGAGGCTGGCAGCAGGACGAAGATGGCTGTGTGGTCGAACAATCCGGATGTTGATCCAGTGGGTGCGTGCGTGGGTCTGAACGGAGCGAGAGTAAACGCAGTTGTGGATGAGCTTCATGGAGAAAAGATTGATATTATCAACTGGGATGAAAATGCAGCGCTTCTGATCGAGAATGCTTTGAGTCCTGCGAAGGTTATTTCGGTTATTGCAGATGGGGATGAAAAGACGGCTAAGGTTGTTGTTCCGGACTATCAGCTTTCCCTTGCGATTGGCAAGGAGGGACAGAATGCCCGTCTGGCAGCCCGTCTGACCGGATTTAAGATTGATATTAAGAGCGAAACGCAGGCGAGAGAGTCCGGAGATCTTCTGGAATATGAAGAAGATTATTATGAGGATGAGTACTACGACGAGGAAAACGGCGAGTACTATGAAGAAGATTATTATGAGGATGGCGAATATTCTGAGGATGATACATATCCGGAGGATGGAGTTTATGCGCAGGATGGCGCAGAACCGGATGCTGGTGTGGATGAGCCATATCAGGACCGTGAACAGGCGGATGCCGGGGAAGATCCGGCAAATGATGAGCCGCAGCCAGGAGAGCAGGAGTAAAAGATGGCAGTACAGGCAAAAAAGGTTCCGCTGCGCAAGTGCACGGGCTGTCAGGAAATGAAAAGCAAAAAAGAAATGATGCGGATTCTCCGTACGGCTGAGGGTGAGATTGTTCTCGATACGACAGGCCGGAAAAATGGCAGAGGCGCGTATGTGTGCCGTTCTATGGAATGTTTTGAAAAGGCAGTAAAGAGTAAAGGACTGGAACGGTCGCTGAAATGTCGGGTGCCAGAAGAGGCGTATGAGAGTCTGAAGAAGGAGATTGAATTATTTGAAGAGAGATAGCGTATTATCGCTGATTGGTATTGCAAAGAAAGCAGGTAAGATTGCAGCCGGTGAATTTCAGACAGAACATGCTGTCAAATCAGGAAAAGCCAGTCTTGTGATCATCTCGGAGGAAGCTTCGGAAAATACGAAGAAGAAGTTCCGGAATATGTGTGCCTTTTACGAAGTTCCGATCTTTTGCTACGGGACGAAGGATGCACTCGGAGCTGCGGTTGGATGTGAATTTCGTGCGTCTATTGCGGTAACGGATGCCGGGCTTTCGCAGTCTTTGGAAAAGAAGATAGTCAGTATGAGGGACGGAGGTTATGAGAATGGCAAAAATCAGAGTTCATGAGCTGGCCAAAGAGCTGGCAAAGGATAATAAAGATGTGATTACAGCGCTGCAAAGGCTTGGTGTGGAAGTGAAAAGCCATATGAGTAATGTGGAAGAAGCAGATGCCGGGAAAGTGAGAGCGTTATTAACAGGGAAGACTGAGAGGATAAAGGAGGAGGAACGTATGGAACAGAATCCAGAAAAGGGAACAGAAAAGGATTCCGTAAAGAAACCGGATGGAGAGGGAGTTGCACAGCCAAAGAAAAAGAATATCATTCAGGTGTTCCGTCCTCAGAACAGCAAGACAGGAATGGTAAAGCCAGGTGGCAGGCCGAAACAGGCAGGTGCAGGAACGGTAAGAGGACAGGGACAGCCAGGGGCAAGACCGGCGCCAGGGACAGCACGTCCGCAGGGACAGCCAGGAACAAGGCCGTCCGCAGGAGTAGCGCGCCCACAGGGACAGCCGGGAGCAAGACCAGCAGCACAGGGACAGCCGGGAGCAAGACCAGCGGCAGAAGCAGGCCGTCCGCAGGGACAGTCGGCAGCGGCAAGACCAGCATCAGAAGCAGTACGTCCGCAGGGGCAGCCAATGGCAGCAAAGCCGGATACGGAAGCAGTACGTCCGCAGAGTCAGGCTGGAACTGAGAAGCCAGCAGCAGCTGAACCGCAGAGAACAGCACAGGATACAGGAAAAGTGACCGCGCAGAGCGTATCAGTTACAGCAGGCAACGCGCAGACAACCGGCACTTTGCGCCAGAATGAACAGGGAAATCCAAGACCTCAGAATCAGACAGAAACTCGCCCGCAGAGTGGTATCCGTTCACAGGATGGCCGTTACCAGGGCGATGGACAGAGAAACCGTTATCAGGGTGATGGACAGAACCGCGGCCAGGGAAGCCGTTACCAAGGTGATGGACAGAACCGCGGCCAGGGAGGCCGCTATCAGGGTGACGGACAAAACCGCGGCCAGGGAGGCCGTTACCAGGGCGATGGACAGAATCGTGGCCAGGGAGGCCGTTACCAGGGCGACGGACAAAACCGTGGCCAGGGCGGCCAGGGCAGCCGTTACCAGGGTGACGGACAGAACCGTGGTCCGGGAGGCCGTTACCAGGGTGACGGACAGAACCGTGGCCAGGGAAGCCGTTACCAGGGCGACGGACAGAACCGCGGCCAGGGAGGCCGTTACCAGGGCGACGGACAGAACCGTGGCCAGGGAAGCCGTTACCAGGGCGATGGACAGAACCGTGGTCCGGGTGGTCGTTACCAGGGAGGCAATCAGGGCAGAGGGCAGGCACCACATGCAGGCGCAGTGCCGAAAGCACCGACAGAATCCAAACCGCTTGAGAAAGAGAGTAGAAAGCGCGTTGAGCGCGGAGACAGAAACCGCGCAGACAAAGGTGATAAGCTTGAGAGAATGGAGAAGAATGTTCGCCAGGGCCAAAAGGGTACTTCGAAGAAAAATCAGCCGATAAAAGCCCCGGCTCCTAAGCCGGTAGAAAAACCGGAAGATACAATCAAGACAATCACAATACCGGAGAAGCTGACAATTTCTGAGCTGGCAGAAGCGATGAAAGTAGTACCTTCTGCTGTAGTAAAGAAGCTGTTTCTTCAGGGAACTATGGTTACAGTGAATCAGGAAGTGGATTTCGAAAAGGCAGAGGAAATTGCGCTTGAATTTAACTGTATCTGTGAAAAAGAAGTAAAAGTAGATATACTGGAAGAGCTGCTGAAGGAAGAGGATGACGCAGAAGAGACATTGGTACCACGTTCACCGGTTGTATGTGTGATGGGACACGTTGACCATGGTAAGACTTCCCTTCTGGATGCGATTCGTGATACACATGTGATTGACAGAGAAGCAGGAGGAATTACACAGCATATCGGTGCTTATGTGGTTTCGATTGACGGACAGAAGATTACATTTTTAGATACGCCGGGCCATGAGGCGTTTACGGCAATGCGTATGCGTGGCGCGAATGCGACGGATATTGCGATTCTTGTTGTCGCAGCAGATGATGGCGTAATGCCGCAGACCGTAGAGGCAATCAACCATGCGAAAGCAGCAGGTACTGAAATAATTGTTGCAATTAATAAAATTGATAAGCAGGGCGCGAATATTGAGCGAGTAAAACAGGAACTCTCAGAGTATGAGCTGATTCCGGAGGATTGGGGCGGAAGCACAATCTTTGTTCCTGTGTCAGCGCATACACACGAAGGTATTGATACGCTCCTTGAAATGATTCTGCTGACAGCGGAGGTTGCTGAACTGAAAGCAAATCCGAAGAGAAAGGCAAGAGGCCTTGTAATCGAGGCAGAGCTTGACAAGGGTAAGGGCCCGGTGGCTACGGTGCTCGTACAGAAAGGTACCTTGCGTGTCGGTGATCCGGTGGCTGCAGGCGCTTGCTATGGAAAAGTAAGGGCCATGATGGATGATAAGGGTCGTCGCGTAAAAGAGGCAGGACCTTCTACTCCGGTAGAGATTCTCGGATTCAGCGATGTACCGGGAGCCGGCGAGATATTTATGTCAATGGATTCCGAAAAAGAGGCGAGAAGCTTTGCAGAGACCTTCATCAGTGAAGGAAGAGAGCGAATGCTTGAGGAGACAAGATCAAGAATGTCTCTGGATGACCTGTTTTCTCAGATTCAGGCAGGTAATCTGAAAGAGTTGAACATCATTGTGAAAGCAGATGTTCAGGGCTCCGTGGAGGCAGTAAAACAGAGTCTTCTGAAACTTTCTAATGAGGAAGTAATCGTGAAGATTATTCACGGAGGCGTTGGTGCAATCAATGAATCTGACGTAATTCTGGCGTCTGCTTCAAGTGCGATTATTATCGGCTTTAATGTGCGTCCGGATGTAATGGCAAAATCCAGCGCAGAGCGGGAAGGCGTTGATATCCGTCTGTACCGTGTTATTTACGATGCAATTGCAGATGTGGAAGCAGCTATGAAGGGAATGCTGGATCCGATTTTCGAAGAAAAAGTAATCGGCCATGCCGAGGTACGCCAGACATTCAAAGCATCCGGTATCGGAACAATTGCAGGATCTTACGTACTGGATGGAATTTTCCAGCGCGGCTGTTCTGCAAGAATCATAAGAGATGACAAAGTGATCTTCGACGGCGCACTTGCATCCCTGAAACGTTTTAAAGACGATGTAAAAGAAGTAAAAGCCGGTTATGAATGTGGTCTCGTATTCGAGAAATTCAACGACATCCAGGAAGAAGACCGCATTGAAGCTTATACAATGGTGGAAGTTCCGCGTTAGCATTGGGCCGTGCCATTAACCGCGTGGACGCGTCCGGGAGCTTGCTCACGGAGAAGCGTCTTAGCGGTTAATGCTAGGGCGAAAGCCCGCGACCGAGATGAAGCAAAGCGGAATCGAGGTCGGAGCACGGCGGTGTCCCGCGGAACCAATGTATTGTATAGTAAACCATACCATACCAATACCGCCCCGTGCGTCCCACGAATCCACCACATTTAAAGTTTCTCCATATAGCCAAATATTGAAAAGGCAGGAATGTGAATTGAGAAAAAACAGTATAAAAAATACCAGAATCAACGGCGAAGTGCAAAAAGAGCTGTCCCGTATCATCCAGAATGAAATCAAGGACCCGAGGATTGCTCCAATGACCTCTGTGGTAGCCGCAGAGGTGGCACCGGACCTGAAAACATGCAAGGCATATATTTCAGTGTTCGGAGACGAAAAGGCGGCAGCCGATACGCTGGCAGGTCTGAAAAGCGCGGAGAGTTATATCCGCCGTCAGCTTGCACGTACGGTAAATCTGCGCAATACACCGGAAATCCGTTTTATTCTGGATCAGTCGATCGCGTATGGGGTCAGCATATCCCATTTGATCGATCAGGTCATTGATACCGATGAGAAGAAGCGTAATTCCGCAGACCAGAATACCATGGAAGAAGGGGCTGAATAAAGAAGGGATGAGCGCTATGATCAATCTTGCAGAAGAATTGAAACAGGTACGGTTCGTGGCGATTGCAGGCCATGTAAGACCTGACGGGGATGCAACAGGTTCCTGTCTGGGGTTGTACCATTATCTGAAGAAAAATTATCCTGAGACAGATGTCAGAGTGTATTTGGAAAACACGCCACAGGCATACAGTAAAGTGCCTGGAATTGATGAAGTTTTTCATGAAGTTGGAGAGAATGAAGCGCCGGATGTTTTTTTCTGCCTTGACTGCGCAGATGAAAAACGTCTTGGGGGATTCGCAGAGCTGAAAAAACGGGCGAAACGTGTGATTTGTATTGATCATCATGTCAGCAATGGAGGCTTTGCGGATGTAAATTATATTGTACCGGATGCGAGTTCCACGTCAGAGCTTGTTTTCAGGCTGCTTGACGAGGAAAAAATGCCAGTTGAGACTGCTGAGAATCTGTATATGGGGCTTGTGCATGATACGGGTGTGTTCCGGCATTCGTGTACGTCTCCAGAAACGATGGAGATTGCGGCAACTTTAATGAGAAAAGGAATTGATGCAGCGGGGATCATCAACCGTACTTTTTATGATAAGACGTATCACCAGAATCAGATTCTGGGAAGAGCGCTTCTGGAAAGCATTCTTCTGATGGATAAGAAGGTGATTTTCAGTGCGATCCGTCAGAAGGAAATGGATTTTTACGGAGTCGGTCCGTCTGACCTGGATGGAATTGTGCAGGTGCTTATGAGTACGGCAGATACAGAGGCTGCCATTTTTCTCTACGAGGTTTCGCCACAGACCTTTAAGGTGAGCCTTCGCTCCAGAGAATTTGTGGATGTAAGTACGATAGCTGCATATTTTGGCGGCGGCGGCCATATAAGAGCCGCAGGCTGTACCATGCAGGGAAGCATCTATGATGTTGTGAACAATATTACACTTCATATTGAGAAACAGCTTCGTCAGGAGAGAGACAGTGATTAACGGAATCATTAATGTATATAAAGAGTGCGGCTATACCTCTCATGATGTGGTGGCAAAGCTGCGTGGTATTTTGAAACAAAAGAAAATTGGTCATACAGGAACACTTGATCCGGAGGCACAGGGCGTGCTTCCGGTTTGTCTTGGAAACGGGACAAAGGTCTGTGAGTTGCTGACAGATAAGACAAAGGAGTATCGGGCGGTTTTATTGCTGGGCACCGTGACTGACACGCAGGATTTGACAGGGACAGTGATACAGAATGCGCCGGTACACTGTACAGAAGAGGAGCTACTGCCATGTATTTCAGGTTTTGTCGGAACGCAGGAGCAGATTCCGCCGATGTATTCAGCCTTGAAAGTGAATGGGAAGAAGCTGTATGATCTGGCCCGCCAGGGGATTGAAGTGGAGCGCAGGCCAAGGACGATTACGATTGAAAAGATTCAGGTGGAAGAGATTCGTTTTCCTGAGGTGGTTTTTACGGTTCGCTGTTCAAAAGGGACCTATATCCGGACACTTTGTCACGATATTGGCGCAGTGCTCGGTTGTGGGGGCTGTATGAAGGCGCTGCTGCGCACGCAGGTCGGTCCTTTTTTGGTGAAGGATAGTGTCAGACTGGACGAAATTGTCCGTTACAGAGATCAGGGAGAGCTGGGGAAGATCGTTCAGCCAACAGATTCCGTATTTATGCAGTTTCCGTCTTTTACATTAACTGCGCAGATGGAACGAATGGTGCGCAATGGCAACCCGCTCCCACAGCGCTTGATGTGCAGCCAATATATGCAAGAGGTGGGAGAGGAAGCGTGTGCGGCGGCAGGGACAGGTGACGAAAAGAGTTGCCGTCTGGAAAATCCGGCAGAGCAGCTGCGTCTGTACAGCCCGGATGGAGAATTTTTGGCAATTTACGGATGGAATCACGAGAATGCCTGCTATAAGGCAGTAAAAATGTTTTTATAAAAGGAGCTGGCCGGGAAACTGATGATATATATACACGACACGACAGAATTTTATTCAGAAGTACCTTCGGTTGTCACACTTGGGAAATTTGACGGATTTCACAGAGGGCATCAGAAGCTGCTGAGGGAAGTGAAGAAATTGCAGGAAGAGCAGGGACTTCGCGGGATTGTTTTTACCATTTCATCGGAAAAGCTTCCGGTGCTTCTCTCAACGGACGAAAAACGTTGGATGGTGGAGCAGTACGGAATCGACTGCATGATACGGTGCCCGTTTGTACCGGAAATTCTGAGTATGGACCCGGAAACTTTTGTGTCGGAAATTCTGATAAAAAAATTGCAGGCGAACTATATTGTGGTTGGAACAGATTTTCGGTTCGGACATCAGAGAACAGGGGATGTACGGCTACTTGGGGCGCTTCAGCAGGAGTACGGATTTACACTGCGAGTGATGGAAAAAGAGTGTCTGGGCGAGAGGGAAATCAGCAGTACCTATGTGAAAGAAGCGCTGGCCGGAGCAGACATGGAGCTGGTGACGGAACTGCTTGGTTATCCGTATCTCGTAAAAGGGACTGTACAGCATGGCCGCAAGCTGGGCCGCAAGCTGGGGATGCCGACTGTGAATCTGATCCCGGAGGATAAAAAATTACTTCCGCCGCCCGGGGTATATTTCAGCCGGACGGTTTGTGAAGGGCGTACCTATTTTGGCATGACAAATGTAGGCTATAAGCCGACGGTAGATGGTTCCTTTCTCGGTGCGGAGACCTATCTGTTCGGGACAAATGAGGACATGTACGGGAAAGAGCTTGAAGTCAGCCTGATGAAATTCCGCAGGCAGGAGCGAAAATTTGATTCAGTAGAAGAACTGAAAGCTCAGATGCAGAAGGATATACAGGCAGGAAAGGAGTATTTCCGTGTATAATATACTTTGGAGCGTCAGTGTGCTGCTTATTTTTCTGGGAATTCTTTTGGCTGGGGCCGGAGCGTTTTTTAAGTTTTTTGCACAGAAAAACGAAGTGTATAAAGGGCGTGCGGAGGCGCGAGTCGTGGATATCGTTACGGAACCGCGCAAAGGCGCAGCGTCTTTATCAGAATTTCGAAACTATCAGGTAGCTGTGTTTGAATTTTACGCGGAAGGACATTTAATAAAAGTCCGTGACTCTGCGGATACATATCCCTGTCCATATTACCGTGGGCAGAAGGTTCGCATTGCTTATGATGAATCAGCTCCGGAACACTTTCAGATTGAGGACCGGAATTTATTTTATCAGCTTGGCAGCGCTGCAAATATTTTAAGCGCGTGTTTCATTCTGGCAGGTTTTTTGCTGTTTTTCATGTATGCGTCGGGAGTCCGCATTTAGGTTGACAGCTTCCATTTTCTATGCTATATTGAACAAGTATGAGTTTTAGCCACTGCCCGGAATATCGGATTCTCCGACCGTACTCTTGGCAGACAGGCGATTAAAAAAATAGGAGGATTTATCATGATTTCAAAAGACAAGAAAACAGCAATCATCAACGAGTATGCAAGAACACCTGGTGATACAGGTTCACCGGAAGTTCAGATCGCAGTCCTGACAGCAAGAATTCAGGAGCTGACAGCACATCTTCAGACACATCCGAAGGATCATCATTCAAGAAGAGGTCTTCTGAAAATGGTTGGTCAGAGACGTGGACTTCTTGCTTATCTGAAGAAGACAAATCTGGAAGGCTATCGTGAGCTGATTGCAAAGCTTGGAATCAGAAAGTAAGACACAAAAACAAGGGCGGATTTTCCGCCCTTACTTTGCATTGCTTTGAAGATAACAGGAGAGCCCATATTACTTTTATTGGGAAAGATTTTTGCAGGAACGTCGCCGAGACCACTGAAAAGCAGATTTTTGCACAGCATCAAATCTTTTTTTCAGTAGTTTCGGACTCTTGCAGAAATCACTTTTTTGGTTCAGCGTTTGAGCGGACTGTTTCAGACGCAGGCTTTGTGAAGAGATAATAGTGATTAGCAGAAGTAGAAAAGGAGATCAAATGATGTATAAGAGTTTTTCGATGGAGCTTGCAGGGCGTACGTTGACTGTTGATGTGGGACGTGTTGGTGCGCAGGCAAATGGATGTGCATTTATGCACTATGGTGATACGACTGTTCTTTCCACGGCTACTGCGTCAGAAAAGCCGAGGGACGGTATTGACTTTTTCCCGCTGAGCGTAGAATATGAAGAAAAATTTTATGCTGTAGGAAAGATTCCGGGAGGTTTTAATAAAAGAGAGGGACGTGCGTCAGAAAATGCGATTCTCACATCACGTGTGATTGACCGTCCGATGCGTCCGCTGTTTCCGAAGGATTACCGCAACGACGTAACCCTCAATAACATGGTTATGTCGGTAGATCCGCAGTGCCGTCCGGAGCTTACTGCTATGCTTGGCGCAGCGATTTCGACAGCGATTTCCGATATTCCGTTTGACGGTCCGTGTGCGATGACTCAGATGGGTATGGTAGACGGAGCGCTGATTGTGAACCCGTCGCAGACTCAGTGGGATAATGGCGATTTGCAGCTTACCGTTGCATCGACGCGTGAAAAGGTCATTATGATCGAGGCAGGCGCCAATGAGATCAAAGATGAAGTTATGCTGGATGCGATTTACAAATGCCATGCGATTAATCTTGAGATCATTGCATTTATCGACAAGATGGTAGCAGAGGTAGGCAAGCCGAAGCACACATATGAGAGCTGCGCAATTCCGGAGGAGCTTTTTGAAGCAATGAAAAAAGTCGTTACCCCGGAAGAGATGGAAGTAGCTGTGTTTACAGATGTAAAGCAGGTGCGCGAAGAAAATATCCGCCAGGTATCTGCAAAGCTGGAAGAGGCGTTTGCAGAACATGAGGAGTGGCTGTCCCTGCTTCCGGAAGCGCTTTACCAGTATCAGAAAAAGACTGTGCGTAAGATGATTCTGAAGGATCACAAGCGTCCGGATGGACGTGCGATTACGCAGATCCGTCCGCTGGCTGCGGAGGTTGACCTCATTCCGAGAGTGCATGGTTCTGCGATGTTCACGCGTGGACAGACACAGATCTGTACTGTGACGACACTGGCTCCGCTTTCTGAGGTACAGAAGGTGGATGGTCTGGATGAAAATATTACAAACAAGAGGTATATGCATCATTATAATTTCCCGTCCTATTCGGTGGGAGAGACAAAGGTCAGCCGCGGACCGGGACGCCGCGAGATCGGACATGGAGCGCTGGCTGAGAAAGCACTCGTTCCGGTTATTCCTTCTGAGGAAGAGTTCCCATATGCAATTCGTACGGTGTCTGAAACGTTTGAATCCAACGGCTCTACTTCACAGGCAAGTATCTGTGCATCCACGATGTCGCTGATGGCTGCCGGGGTTCCGATTAAGAAGATGGTTGCCGGTATTTCCTGCGGACTTGTGACAGGAGATACAGATGATGATTATATTGTTTTGACTGACATCCAGGGGCTGGAAGATTTCTTTGGCGATATGGATTTCAAAGTGGCAGGAACAAAAGACGGTATCACTGCAATTCAGATGGATATCAAGATTCATGGCCTGACCCGACCGATTGTGGAGGAAGCGATTGCGAGAACACATGAAGCAAGAGATTATATCTTGAATGAGATCATGATTCCGTGTATTGCGGAGCCGAGAGAGACGGTCAGCGAATATGCGCCGAAGATTATTCAGCTTCAGATTGATCCGCAGAAGATCGGAGACGTGGTTGGACAGCGCGGAAAGACGATCAATACGATTATTGAGCGCACTGGCGTAAAGATTGATATTACAGATGACGGTGCGGTATCCATCTGCGGAACAGACCAGACGATGATGGATAAAGCAGCTGATATGATTCGAATTATTGTGACAGACTTTGAGGCCGGTCAGATTTTTACAGGTGAAGTTGTCAGCATTAAAGAGTTTGGCGCATTTGTTGAGTTTGCTCCGGGCAAAGAGGGAATGGTACACATTTCCAAGATTGCAAAAGAGCGTATCAACCGTGTGGAAGATGTTCTCACACTTGGCGACAAGGTAAAGGTTGTTTGCCTTGGCAAAGATAAGATGGGACGAATGAGTTTCAGCATTAAAGATGTAAAAGAAGTATAAAAGATTTAAGATGTGGGAGCTGCCGCAAAATGCTTCCGAAAGGTTTTTGCAGCCCGCAGGGATGTCCAAAGAACTTTTCATGCATTTTGCAACAGCTCCTTTGTGTTTAAAACAGGGGAGATAAGGAGGATTGCGATGAAATACAGAGTGATTGCCGGAATAATAGGGATTTCCATGATGATGGCAGTTTTGTCAGGTTGCAGCAATTTGCAGGGTGACAAAGAAACAGAACTCCAGTCATTGGAGATTGCCGATATGGAAATCGTTGAGATGACACAGAGCAATTCTGACACAGAATCAGGCTCAGAGGCAGAATCGCTTGCGATGGAACTTGATCTGAGTAATCAAACAAAAACACCATCTGCGGGGGTGGAAAAACAGACAGGTAATGTAGCAGAAACACAGACAGAAGAGACGCAGGCCGAGACAATTGCTGCGACTGAGCCGGAGACGCTTCAGCTGCCGGAAGCCCAGCAGAAAGGTGCTGGAACACAGACAGACCAAAAGTCAGAGACTTTACCGGATACAGAGAAAGTGCCGGAGAAGCAGAAAGAAACGGAAAAGCAAACAGAAAAACAGACGGAACAGGTATCTGAAACTCAAAAGGCAACGGAAAGGCTGACGGAAAAAGAGTCAGAGTCAGAAGAACAGTCTGAGTCCGTGGAACAGGCAGATATGAACACGGAAGTTCAGACAGAGGATCGAACAGAAGCTGAGACGGAAGAACGGACGGAATCCCAGACAGGGGTTGAAACAGAAGAAGAGACAGAGACTGAAACAGAAGAAACCGAGACTGAGACGGAAACCGAAACAGAAAAAGAGATACCAAAGGCGGAAGTACGGATTATCAATGATCGCGTAAATGTCCGGCAGGAGCCGTCCACAGAGGCGGAGATTGAGGCGCTTTTGATTTGTGGTATGCGTGTGGCAGCGATTGAGGCGAATGATGAGTGGAGCAAGATTCGCTATGAAGGTTCTGATGGATTCCAGGATGGATTTGTAAAGACCGAGTTTTTGAGTGCCATAGACACGCTTTATACGGCGAAGGAAAAAGTAAACGTCAGGAAAACAGCATCCACAGAGTCTGACAAGGTCGGAGCTTTGCAGGCAGAGGAAAAAGTGGTTGTTGAAAAAGAAGAGGCGGATGAGTGGCTTCAGATTCGGTTCATGAATGATGATAATAAAGTGGTGAGTGCTTTTGTAAAAGCTGAATTTTTAAATCAGGTTCCGCCCGAATCGCTGAGCGAAGCGCTTGCTGATGAGCTGGAGCGTCTCCAGGAGGAGGCAGGAGCAGCAGGCACACCAGTGCAGAGCAGTGAAGCAGCGCCGCAAGCCAATGATCCGGAAACTCCTGAAGCAGCAGAAACAGAAGCACAAAATGAAACTGAGACGGAATCCGAAGAAGAAACGGAGCGTCAGAGCGAGGCAGAAACAGAGGAGGAAGCAGAGACAGAACAAAATCAGACAAATACAAAAACTATGCAGGTGACTGTCCGAGTGAATCTTCGCAAAGAGCCATCCACGGAAGCTGAAATTCTCTCACTTCTGGTTGCAGGGACCAAGGTACAGGCAGTCGGTACACAGGGAGATTGGACGAAGGTTCATTATGAAGCAGAAGAAAACGGTTTAGATGGCTATATCAAAAGTGAATACCTGACAGAGGAAGGAGCCGGAACGGCTTCAGAGAATAAACCAGAAGAAGACAACAAAAAGCCGGTTGTTTTAAAAGAAGGTACGGAAGGTCAGCTGGATTTGGCGAAACTTTTGTTCCCTGAAGTACAGGCAGTTGGTATTATATATTCGAAAGGCAACAAAGGCGCCAAAAAGCAGCTTGCATCTTATGAGAAGCTGGCAGCAAGCAGAGGGCTGACAATCGTTGCTTCTGAGATAGATTCAGAGATGGATATTGATATAGTGGCATCTGAGCTGGTAAGTATGGCAGATTGTATTCTTTGTATTGAAGATGACATGGTCACACCGTTGGTTCAGACAGTACGTGCCTACGCAGACGAAGGTGGGATTCCGGTTATCGGAATGGACGAAGGGCATGTAAAACAGGGATGTGTAGCCGCATTTGCAGACGGAAAAGTGCTCTGGAATACAGAAGAGGCTGCAAAGCTTGGTCTGAATAGTGGGTCATATAATTTTAAAGATATAAAGGAATATTAAATATGGAACAGTTTTACGCAGAATCAGAGAAATTATTGCAATTTATTGCGCAGAGTCCAACGAGTTTCCATGTAATAAAAAATGTGGAGGAACAGCTAAAGAGCGGAGGGTTTCTTGCATTAGAAGAGCATCAGGCCTGGAATCTGGAGCGTGGCAAATCTTACTATGTGACGAGAAACAGTTCTTCCTTGATTGCATTTCAGATTCCGGAGCAGAGCTATCAGGGATTTCAGTTAATCAGCAGCCATACGGACTCGCCCTGTTTTAAGGTCAAAGAGTTGCCAGAGCTGGATGCAGATAAAAAATATACAAAGCTGAATGTGGAAAAATATGGCGGAATGCTGATGGCGCCGTGGTTTGACCGTCCGCTGTCGGTTGCAGGCCGTGTGATGGTATGGGCGGGAGACAGGATTCGTCAGGTTCTGGTGAATATCGACCGGGATCTTCTTATGATTCCGAACCTCGCGATTCATATGAACCGGAAAGTAAATGAGGGCTATGCTTACAATGCCCAGGTAGATCTGTGCCCTGTCTTTGGAGATGAAACGGCAAAGGATTCTTTTTTGAAGCTGATTGCAGAAGAAGCGGGTGTTGATAAGAAACAGATTTATGGAATGGATTTGTTTCTGTATAATCGTCAGAGAGGTACTTTTTGGGGGGCCGGGAATGAATTCATCGCAAGCCCACGCCTTGACGATTTGCAGTGTCTGTACGGATCATTGCAGGGATTTCTCGAAGCAGATGCGCCTCAGAATATTTCAGTTTTGTGTGCTTTTGATAATGAGGAGACAGGCAGCGTTTCAAGGCAGGGAGCTGGGTCTACGTTCCTTGTTGACACGTTAAGCAGGATGAACGAGGCCCTTGGCGGCTCAGGAGAGGATTATCGACGGCTTCTGGCAGGGAGCTTTATGATCTCCGCAGACAATGCGCATGCGGTACACCCGAATCATCAGGAGATGGCGGATCCGGCAAACCGGCCGCAGATGAATCATGGGATTGTAATCAAATACAATGCAGATCAGAAGTACACGACAGATGCAGTCAGCACAGCCGTTTTCCGGCGTTTGTGCGAATATGCGGACGTTCCATATCAGACCTATGCAAACCGTTCTGATATGGCAGGCGGGTCAACACTGGGGAATATTTCTAACACGCAGGCTTCTCTGCGCTGTGTGGATATTGGGCTTGCACAGCTTGCGATGCATTCGCCTTATGAGATGGCAGGGGCGAAGGATGTACTGTATCTGAAGCAGGTTTCCAAGACATTTTATGAGAGCAGGATTGGGATATCTCATGAGGGAATCAAAATAGAGACAAGGGAACAAGAAAGCGCATTTATGGACAAGAAACAGAACACATAAAAGGAGAGCTGAAAGTATGAATAAAATTAGAATTGGTATTATTGGATATGGCAATATTGGAAGAGGAGTGGAAGCTGCAATTGGCCACAATGCAGACTGCGAGCTTGCCGGCGTATTCACAAGGCGCGACCCGCAGACAGTAAAAATTGCATCTGATGCAAAGGTATATGCCATGGACGAGCTGGCCTCGAAAAAGGATGAGATTGACGTCTGCATCATCTGCGGCGGAAGTGCAACGGACCTTCCGAAGCAGACACCGGAAATCGCAAAAATGTTCAATGTAATTGACAGTTTCGATACACATGCAAGGATTCCGGAGCATTTTGCAAATGTGGATGCAGCGGCAAAGGAGAACGGCCATGTGGGAATTATTTCCGTAGGCTGGGACCCGGGTATGTTTTCTCTGAACCGTCTCTATGGCAACGCAATTTTACCGGATGGAAAGGACTATACATTCTGGGGAAGAGGTGTGAGCCAGGGACATTCAGATGCAATCCGCCGGGTAGAGGGCGTACAGGACGCAAGACAATACACGGTTCCGGTAGAAAGCGCGGTAGAATCCGTGAGAAATGGTGAAAATCCGGAGCTTACGACAAGACAGAAGCATACAAGAGAGTGTTTTGTGGTAGCAAAAGAAGGAGCAGATCTGGCGCGCATTGAGTCAGAGATTAAAAACATGCCGAATTATTTTGCAGATTATGATACGACAGTGACCTTTATCTCGCAGGAAGAGCTGGATAAGAATCACAAAGGAATTCCGCATGGCGGTTTTGTCATCCGCAGCGGTCAGACAGGAGACGGTACGAATAAGCATATTATCGAATACCGTTTGAAACTGGATTCCAACCCGGAATTTACAGCGAGCGTACTCGTCGCATTTGCACGCGCGGCAAAGCGTCTGGCAGATGAAGGTGTGAGCGGCTGTAAAACCGTATTCGATATCGCACCAGCTTATTTATCGCCAAAGAGCGGCGAGGAGCTGCGGGCACATTTGCTGTAAATTTTTTCGGGAAAAGGGATGGACGGGAACTGGATCGTTCGGATGCTTTTTGAAGATTAATTACATTTGCAGACTTGTCAAAAGCCACCACAGAGCATTCATCTGTGATGGCTTTTGTTTTTATCGGCTGAGCCTTTCAAGATCCTGATAAAATCCCGGATAACTGATATTGACACAGTCTCCGTCGAGAAGCTCCATTTCACCATCGCAGGCCAATGCAGCTACGGCAAAGCTCATGGCAATGCGGTGGTCTTTTTTTGTATCAATAGAAGCGCCATGGAGCGCTTTGCCACCTTGGATGATCATACCGTCGTCCGTTGCCGTGACGTCGCAGCCGATGCGCTTCAGGTTTTCAGTCATAACGGCAATGCGGTCGGATTCCTTGACCTTCAGTTCAGCCGCATCGCGGATGACGGTGGTTCCGTCTGCGCATGCGCCGAGTACAGCCAGAACGGGAAGCTCATCAATCAGAGTCGGGATAATATCGCCTTCAATGACCACTCCTTGTAAGGAACTGCTGCGTACGAGGATATCTGCGCATGGTTCGGCCCCGCTGTGGTTTTCATTTACATAAGTGATATCTCCGCCCATTGCGCGGCATACGCGGAGCAGTCCGTCGCGGGTCGGGTTGATACCGACGTTTTTCAGCAGGACTTCCGAGCCGGGTACAAGCAGGGCAGCAGCAATAAAATAAGCGGCGGAAGAAATGTCTCCGGGAACGCAGATTTTCTGGCCGGTCAGTGGAGGGTCAGGGCAAATGGAAGCAGTTGTTCCCTTGGTATTCACATCAGCGCCGAAGTAGCGGAGCATCAGCTCAGAATGATTGCGCGAAACAACGGGCTCCGTGACACTGGTTATGTCGTCGGCATACAGCCCGGCGAGCAGAACGCAGGATTTGACCTGAGCCGAAGCGACCGGTGACTTGTAGTCAATGGCTTTCAGTGACTTTCCGTGGATCGAAAGAGGGGCGCAGCCGTTCTCATAAACAGAAGAAATGTCTGCCTGCATCATGGAAAGTGGAGTCATAATCCGTTTCATGGGGCGTTTCTGTATCGAAGTATCGCCGGTGATCGAAGAGGAAAACGCCTGCCCGGCAAGGATTCCCGATATCAGACGGACGGTAGTTCCGCTGTTTCCTGCATACAGAATCTGCTCCGGAGCTTTCAGGCCATGAATCCCTTTTCCGAATACCTTCACAGAGGAACCATTTTGCTGCACCTCAATGCCCATCTGGCGGAAGCAGGAGATGGTAGAAAGACAGTCCGCTCCTGTCAGAAAATTTGTAACTTCTGTCATTCCGTCTGCCAGAGCACCAAACATAATGCTTCTATGCGAGATAGATTTGTCGCCCGGAACCGTGAGTTCTCCGCGGAGCGGTCCTTTAGATCGAACAATCATGATAAAAAGTCCTTTCTGTAGTACGTATTTTCGTATTTTTATTGATAAATTTGCGAAGTCTGATTCTGGAGGATACCTGAAACGGCATCAGCGCACCAGCACCTCATACCGGTGCTGCCGTAAAATCTGCGCTGCTTTCTGGGACGGTTCCTCTTCATAAAATTCAATCCGAAGAACTCCCTCTTCAAATTCTCTGTTATGTACAATTCCGATATTTTTAATGTTGATTCCATTTACAGCAAGTGTGGTTGCAATTGTCGCAATCGCACCGGACTCATCCACAATATCGCAGTAAACGCAGTACGTTTTTTTGATACTGCCAAGAGAGGTGGAGGAGAAGGAATCTCTGTAATCTCTGGAACGCTCAAAGGTTTCATAGATGGCAGCTCCGTTTCCGGCCGACATTTCCGTGCGGCATTTTTCAAGCAGTTGCATAAAAGTATCCATGACCTCTGAAATATTTTCACGGTTGGAAAGGCAGATATGTTCCCACATTTCCGGGGAGGAGGATGCGATTCTTGTGATATCTTTAAAACCTCCGGCAGCAATCATTTTCATGATCTCTTCTTTCGAGTCCAGATCGTGCACGGTATTGACGAGTGAGGCGGCAATCAGATGCGGCAGATGGCTCACGGCTGCAGTTACATAGTCGTGCTGTCTGTAATCAAGTACAAGCGGAAGCGAGCCGATGTCTGTGGCAAGCGTACGATAAATGTCAAGAGCTTCCGGGTTCGTCCCCTCTGACGGCGTGATGACGTAGTACGCATTTTCAAACAAATGTGCCTGAGCGCTTGAGAAACCTGATTTTTCTGAGCCGGTCATCGGATGTCCGCCAATGAAACGTCCGCCAAGCCCGAGTTCAGAGGCTGCCTGGTGAATGTCTGATTTGACGCTTCCGACATCGGTCAGAATGCAGGTGTCTGTTACGACATCCTTGAGCGACTGAAGCGCTGCAATATTACTTTGCACCGGAGTGCATAAAAATACACAGTCACATGCAGAAAATTTCAGATCAGAGGGCGACTCGCAGATATCATCAATGACATGCTGCGCGTGTGCCTGCTCTGCGGTGGCGCGTGTTCTTGTATAAGCCATGATACGGCAGTCCGGATAAATACGGCGAAGCGCCATCGCAAGGGAACCACCGATCAGTCCAAGGCCGATAAAACCAAATGTATTCCATTTCATATAATATTGATCTCTCTTTCCAAGGGTAAAAACATAACGACATTTTACTATCAAATGATTTCTCTGTCAAACGCTTCAATGCTTTAAAGTGCAAAAAATAAAAAAATTGTTAATAGTGAATAAAATGCTTGAACTATTTATAATATTTTAGTAGAATATATCTATGTGGAAAGTTGTGACCACGACTAACTAGTATTGGAGGAAAGAAGCTATGAATGTTTACACAACAGACAAAATCCGTAATGTCGTAATTCTCGGTCACGGTGGTGCCGGAAAGACAAGTCTTGTAGAGTCCATGGCATATCTGTCAGGTATTACGAGCCGCTTGGGTAATGTAGCTGAGGGAAATACCATCAGCGATTTTGATAAAGAAGAGATTAAGAGAAAATTTTCAATTAGCACAACGATGGTTCCGATCATTTGGGGAGATACGAAAGTAAATATTCTGGACACACCGGGATATTTTGATTTCTTTGGAGAGGCAGAGGAAGCTGCCGCAGCAGCAGATGCAGCTATTATCGTAATTAACGGAAAAAACGGCGTGGAAGTCGGCACACAGAAAGCATGGGATCTCTGTGAAAAATATAAACTGCCAAGATTTTTCTACGTTTCAAATATGGACTTTGACAATGCCAGCTACCGTGAGGTTGTTGAGACACTGACAGAATTATACGGAAAGAAGATTGCTCCTTTGCATCTGCCGATCCGTGAGAACGAAAAGTTTGTCGGTTATGTAAACGTTGTAAAGAAAGCAGCAAGACGCTACGTGAACAAACAGGAAAAAGTAGAGTGTGATATTCCGGATTATCTGCAGGATTATCTGGAGCATTACCGTGAGAATCTGCTCGAGGCAGTTGCAGAGACGAGCGAAGAGTTCATGGATCGTTACTTTGGCGGAGAAGAGTTCTCCGAGGCTGAGATCGTGGCAGCACTTCATGCAAATGTCGGTGATTGCTCGATCGTTCCGGTAACGATGGGCGCAGCACTGAACCTTCAGGGCACACCGCTTCTTCTGGATGATATTGTCAGCTATATGCCTTCACCGGAAAAGAGAAAGATTGCCGGTGTCAATATGAAGACAAAGGAAGTCTTTGAAGCTGATTACGATTTCGCGAAAGCTAAATCCGCATTTGTATGGAAGACAATCGTTGACCCGTTCATCGGAAAGTATTCAATGATTAAAATTGCTTCTGGCGTTATCAAGAACGACGATGCACTTTACAATGAGTCCAAGGATTCTGAGGAGCGAATCAGCAAGCTGTATGTGATGGAAGGCAGCAAGGCTGTTGAAGTAAAAGAGCTTCACGCAGGAGACATTGGCGCCATTGGCAAGCTCAATGCTGCTACCGGAGATACGCTTTCTACAAAGGCTGCTCCGATTGAATACGGCAGAATTGATACACCGACACCTTATACTTACAAGCGTTACCGGGCAAAGACGAAGGGTGAAGAAGATAAGGTAGCACAGGCACTTGCAAAGATGGCACAGGAAGACCTGACCATGAAAGTGATCAATGACGGGGAGAACCGCCAGACACTGCTTTACGGTCTTGGCGATCAGCATCTCGATATCATTGCAAGCAAGCTTCTTACCAAATACAAAGTAGACGTTGAACTGGAGAAGCCGAAGGTAGCTTTCCGCGAGACAATCCGCAAGAGTTCTGACGTGGATTCCAAATATAAAAAGCAGTCCGGCGGACATGGACAGTACGGCCATGTAAAGATGCGTTTCTCACCGCTTGCTGAGCTGGATAAGGCGTATGAATTTGAGCAGGAGGTTGTAGGCGGAGCAGTTCCGAAGAACTACTTCCCGGCAGTTGAAAAGGGAATCCAGGATTCTACGGTAAAGGGACCTCTGGCCGGATATCCGGTTGTAGGTGTGAAGGCCGTTCTTTACGATGGATCTTACCATCCGGTAGACTCCTCGGAGATGGCGTTCAAGACGGCAGCCAGCCAGGCGTTCAAGAAGGGCTTTATGGAAGCCGGCCCGGTTCTGCTTGAGCCGATCGCATCCATGAAGGTTATAGTTCCGGATAAGTTTACCGGCGATGTAATGGGTGATCTGAACAAGCGTCGTGGTCGTGTGCTTGGTATGAATCCGGACCACAAGGGCAATACAATTGTCGAAGCAGACATTCCGATGTCTGAGCTTTACGGATATTCGACGCAGCTGCGTTCGATGACCGGCGGCAGCGGCTCTTACTCCTACGAGTTTGCACGTTATGAGCAGGCTCCGAATGATGTACAGGAGAGAGAGATTGCAGCCAGACAGAAGGATGAAGAATAATACATCTGTTTACATTTTTGATGCTGTGCCAGTTTTGCATAGGATCTCTGGATCACACACATACTATAGGCCGTCAGCTTCCATTTGGGGAAGCGGCGGCCTTTTCACGGAATAGAATTAAGAAAAACACGCAAAAGCAAACTTATGGAGAAAACCAGAAAGGAAGAACTGTGATCACAATATTTTTTGATCTGGATGATACGCTGTACGATCAGATCGAGCCATTTCGGAAAGCGTATGATGCAGTGTTTGGCAATCGTTTCGACATAGATATTTACCAACTGTTTGAGGCAAGGTCTGTCCGCGGAGATGAGGTGTTTGAGCTGGCCCAGTGTGGAAAGATGCCAATGGATGAGATGCATATTTACAGAATACAGAAGGCTTTTGAAGATCTGGGTTATGTGGTGACGGACGAAGAAGCACTGAGATATCAGAAATTGTATGAGGAAAATCAGGGAAAAATTTCGATGTCAGACACTGTTAAAAAGATGCTGGAGCTTTGCAACGTCTATAACATCAGGGTTGGAATCATTTCCAACGGGCCTTCCGGTCATCAGAGAAAGAAAGCGAAGGTGCTGAACGTTGGGGCATGGATTCCCGAGGAACATATCGTTATCTCAGGTGACTATGGGGTGTCAAAGCCCAATACCGGCCTTTTTCTGCATGCACAAAGGCAGCTTGGTACGGAGGCAAAAGACTGTATTCTGGTGGGAGATAATTACCAGAATGATATCGTGGGAGCGAAGCGGGCAGGATGGAAGGCTGTATGGCTGAATAAACGAGGGCAGGATATCCGGGAGGAAGTGTGTCAGCCGGATTATGAAGTGAAAAATGAGGCAGAATTGTTTGCGTGGGTGCGTTCTGTTTGCGAGCGTGGGATGGAATTATAAGGGAAAGACTGAAAAACTTGTCATAAAAACAGGACAAGGCTGTAAATTGTGGTTTGAAATCACAAGAAATTGTGGAAATCTCCAAGAAAACTCTTTTATTTTCAAATATTCTGTGATACAATAACAGTCAAAGTCGGAAGAAGCTTTTCTTCCGCCGGAATTACGAGGATAAGGAGAGTGCAAGACATGAAACATATCAAAACACTGAATACAAAACCGTTACAGAATACTCTGAAAAAAGGCGGTTGCGGTGAGTGCCAGACATCCTGCCAGTCAGCATGCAAGACATCCTGTACTGTAGGAAATCAGACATGCGAAAATAATAAATAAAAGATCTTTCGATAAGCAGCGGACGTGCTTCGCTGCTTATCTATTGGTTTTTTATAAATACGGGAAGGAGCTTATATGATCCATCAGTATCAGAATAATGGATATAACATCGTTTTGGATGTAAACAGCGGCTCCGTGCATGTGGTGGATGAGCTTGTATACGATGTCATTGCCCTGCTTGATGAAGGAAAGACGGAAGAAGAGGTTTGTCTTTTGCTTCGGGAGAGATATCCGAAGGAAGAGCTTACAGAAGCCCTTGCAGAGTGCCGGGAGCTGAAAGAGGCCGGGGTGCTGTTTACTGAAGATATATATGAAAATGCAATTATTGACTACAAGGCGCGTAAAACGGTGGTAAAGGCACTTTGCCTGCACATTGCGCATGACTGCAACCTTGCCTGCAGATATTGTTTTGCAGAAGAGGGAGAGTATCATGGCCGCCGCGCGCTTATGAGTTTTGAGGTAGGGAAAAAGGCGCTGGATTTTCTGATCGCAAATTCAGGAGAGCGCCGGAATCTCGAAGTGGATTTCTTTGGCGGGGAACCGCTTATGAACTGGCAGGTGGTCAAAGATCTCGTGAAATACGGAAGGGAGCAGGAAAAGCTTCACAATAAAAACTTCCGTTTTACCCTGACGACCAATGGCGTACTGCTGAATGACGAGGTCATGGAATTTTGCAACAAAGAGATGGCCAATGTGGTGCTCAGCATTGACGGTCGAAAAGAGGTGCACGATTTCATGAGGCCGTTCCGAAGAGGAGACGGCAGTTATGATATGATTCTGCCGAAGTTTAAGCAGTTTGCAAAGAGCAGGAATCAGGAAAAATATTATGTGAGAGGGACCTTTACCCATCACAACCTTGATTTTTCAAAGGATGTGCTGCACCTGGCAGATGAAGGGTTTGAGCAGATTTCCGTTGAGCCGGTTGTAGCGCCGGAGGGAGAGGAGTACGCTTTAAAAGAAGCCGATCTTCCGCAGATTCTTGCAGAGTATGATAAGCTGGCTGCAGAGATGGTAAAGCGGGAAAAAGAGGGAAAAGGCTTTACCTTCTTTCACTATATGATTGATCTCACGGGCGGACCGTGTGTATACAAACGTCTTTCCGGATGCGGTTCCGGTACAGAGTATCTGGCCGTGACGCCATGGGGAGACCTGTATCCGTGTCATCAGTTTGTCGGTATAGAGAAATACCTGATGGGCAATGTGGACCAAGGGATTACAAAGCCTGAAATTGTGGATGAGTTCAAATGCTGCAATGTCTACACAAAAGAAAAGTGCAGAAACTGTTTTGCAAAGTTTTATTGCAGCGGCGGATGCGCAGCAAATTCCTATAACTTCCACGGAACCATTCAGGACGCGTACGACATCGGATGTGAGCTTCAGCGAAAGCGCGTCGAGTGTGCAATTATGATAAAAGCAGCATTGGCCGATAATGCTGACAAAGAATAAAGGAGAGAGAATCATGAACAAGAAAAAAGCAAGAGTAGTTCTTGTCGGGATCGTTGCGCTGCTGGCATTGTTAATCTATACCTCAGCAGTGGGTATCGGCAAGACGGGCACTGGTTCAGCAAGAAACATCAAGCTTGGTCTGGACCTTTCAGGCGGCGTTAGTATCACGTATCAGGCAAAAGGCGACGAATCACCTTCTTCCGAAGATATGAATGATACAGTGTACAAGCTGCAACAGAGAGTACAGGGCTACAGTACAGAGGCACAGGTTTATCAGGAAGGCGCTAACCGTATTAACATCGAGATTCCGGGTGTAAGCGATGCAAACGCAATTCTGACAGAGCTTGGAAAGCCGGGGTCCCTGGAGTTCCGTCTGGCAGATGGAACCGTGGTGCTGACCGGTACGCAGGTGGACACAGCGAGTGCACAGCAGCAGCAAAATGAAATGGGCAACCGCGAATATGTGGTACGCCTGGAGCTGAACAAGGATGGTACCGATGCATTTGCAAAGGCAACGTCTGAAAACGTAGGGAAGATTATTGAGATTGTTTATGACAATCAGGTTATCAGTTCTCCGAGAGTAAACGAGGCGATCACAGGTGGTACAGCCTATATTTCAGGTATGGCTTCTGTGGAAGAGGCGCAGAATCTTGCATCTTCCATCCGTATTGGTTCCCTTTCTCTGGAGCTGGAAGAGATCCGTTCCAATGTAGTAGGAGCACAGCTTGGTGAGGATGCGATCCGCACAAGTTTGATTGCAGGTGCAATTGGTCTGGCGATTGTGATTCTGTTTATGATCTGGGCTTATGCGCTTCCGGGTGTTGTAGCAGGTATTTCACTTCTGGTTTACGTTGGACTGGATCTGGTGCTGCTGAATGCATTTGATATGACGCTGACCCTGCCGGGTATCGCAGGTATTATTCTTTCCATCGGTATGGCAGTTGATGCGAATGTTATTATCTATGCGCGTATCCGCGAGGAGATCGGAGCAGGAAAATCCGTAAAGGCTTCCATCAAAACAGGTTTCCAGAAAGCGTTGTCTGCAATACTTGACGGAAACATTACGACACTGATTGCTGCTTTCGTACTGAATCTGATGGGTACAGGAAGTGTAAAAGGTTTTGCTCAGACGCTGGCTCTTGGTATTGTTCTTTCCATGATCACAGCGCTTCTGGTTTCGAGACTGATTGTAAATGCACTGTATGAGCTGGGCTTTAAGGATGAGAAGTATTACGGAAAAGCAAAACAGCATGCAGCGATTGATTTTATCGGCAAAAAGAATATCTGTTTTATCATTTCACTTGTTCTGGTGCTGTCTGGTCCGGTGTTTATGGGTATCCATGCGGCATCCGGCAATGACGCGCTGAACCTCAGCATGGATTTCAAGGGTGGTACGTCCACGAGCGTTATGTTCCAGGAAGATTTGAGTATTGATCAGCTGGATGCAGACGTGAAGCCGATCATCCGTGACATTACGGGAGATGCAGAAATCCAGACGCAGAAAGTGGCAGGTTCCAATCAGGTATACATTAAGACGAGAGTGTTGAGCGTGGATGAACGTGAGCAGATATCAAAAGCAATTCAGGAAGCATATGCGCTTGGAGAAAAAGATATCTCCTTTGAAACAATTTCTTCTACTGTAAGTAATGAGATGCGTCAGGATGCTGTCGTGGCAGTTATTATTGCGGCGCTGTGTATGCTTGTTTATATCTGGTTCCGTTTCAAGGATATCCGTTTCGCAGGCAGTGCGGTTTTGGCGCTTCTGCATGACGTACTGGTTGTATTTGCATGTTATGCAATTGTCCGGATTTCTGTCGGTAATACGTTTATTGCATGTATGCTGACAATTGTAGGTTATTCGATCAATGCAACAATCGTTATCTTTGACCGTATCCGTGAGAATATGGCAATTATGAAGAAAGATTCACTGGCAGAGATCGTCAATACAAGTATCACGCAGACCCTGACGAGAAGTATCTATACATCCTTCACAACGTTTGTTATGATTGCAGTGCTGTATGTACTCGGTGTTGCAACCATCAAAGAATTTGCTCTGCCGCTGATCGTCGGCGTAGTGGCAGGCGGATATTCTTCCGTATGTGTGACGGGCGCGCTGTGGTATGTATTGAAAAAGGGCCAGAAGGTTTCCGCTTCGAAATAAGCGGGCGAAGGTCAGTGGTATTTCAGTAAAAAAGATTTACACAGGATAAGAATTTAAGCCGGATGGGGCTGCCGGGAAATGCTGCGGAATTGCTTCCGATGCATTTGCGGCAGTCCCTGATTTTTTATACACAAAGGTATAAAAGGAGGCAAGCAAGTTGTTTGTCGTTTCAGAGAAAGGGAGTTTAGGATGGCAGTAAATCAGGCATGCAGCGCAGGAAAACGGGAAAGGTGGTTTGTGGCGGCGAAACGGGCGGATTTTCGGGCGATTGCTGAAGTGTTTGGAATTGATCCGGTTACGGCACGGATTATCCGAAACCGGGATGTCGTGGGAGAAAAAGAAATTTTTAACTATCTGCATGGTTCAATGGAACAGCTTCATGCACCGGAGCTTTTAAAAGGGGCGCAGGAGGCGGCCAAGCTTTTGAAGCAAAAAATTGAAGCAGGAAAAAAGATACGGATTATCGGTGATTATGATATTGACGGTGTGAATGCGACATACATTTTATATCGGGCACTGGTGCGGTGTGGTGCAGATGTAGATTATGAAATTCCGGACCGGATGAAGGATGGATATGGATTGAATCTTCATCTGATTGAGCTGGCCGCTTCGGAAGGCATTGATACGATTCTGACGTGTGACAACGGAATTTCAGCGATGGATGAGATTGCGTTTGCAAAAGAAGCTGGGCTGACCGTGATTGTGACAGATCATCATGAGACAAGGTTTGAGGATCGTGCGCAGGAGCGGCATTATCTGTTGCCTGCGGCGGATGTGCTGGTCAATCCGAAGCAGCCGGGGTGCGGATATCCATATAAAAAGCTCTGCGGGGCGGCTGTGGCGTGGAAGCTGGTCTGCCTTTTGTTTGAACTTTCCGGCATTCCTGTTTGTGAAGCAGAGGAACTGCTCCCGTTTGTGGCCTTTGCGACGATTGGGGATGTGATGGATCTGGACGGTGAAAATCGAATCCTGGTAAAAGAAGGCTTGAAGCGAATGGCGGTCACTCAGAATTTTGGCCTGAGGGCGCTTGCAGAGGCAAATGGTCTTGCATTATCGGATATTTCTTCGTATCATATCGGATTTGTGCTGGGGCCATGCATCAATGCGAGCGGACGTCTCGATACAGCCAGAAGGTCAATGAAGCTGCTTCTGGCAAAGGACATACAGGAGGCAAAGCAGCTGGCATCTGATTTAAAAGAACTAAATGATGAACGAAAAGCGCTGACACAGCAGGCAGTGGAGGAAGCATGTGCCATGATTGAAGGCGGGCTTTACCAGGAAGACCGGGTACTGGTGATTTATCTTCCCGGTTGTCATGAGAGCATTGCCGGAATCGTGGCCGGGAGGCTGCGGGAGCGGTATTACAAGCCGGTTTTTGTTGTGACGGACAGTGAGGATGCAGGAGGCGCCAAAGGCTCCGGCCGTTCGATTGAGGCATATTCCATGTTTGAGGAAATGGTGAAGTGCCAGGATGTGTTTACAAAATTCGGCGGACATCCAATGGCTGCCGGGTTTTCTCTGGAAAGAGAGCGGATTGATGAGATGCGGCGCAGGCTGAATGCACACTGTTCTCTTGGCGAAGAGGATATGCTGGAAAAGGTGTCAATTGATGTTCCGATGCCTTTGGACTATATCACAGAACCGTTGGTTGAGGAGCTACAGCTTCTGGAACCATTTGGAAAAGGAAACGAGAAGCCTCTTTTTGCGGAGCGCGAGATTCGGCTGCAGAGCGCCCGGCTTCTCGGAAAGAATCAGAATGTCCTGAAGTTTCGTGTTATGAACCGCTCTGGGAGAGTGATGGATGCGCTGTATTTTGGCGATACGGCAAAAATGCATAGTTATCTGACTGCAAAGTTCGGAGAGGAGAAGGTACAGGCGCTTTTCTGGGGAAGGCAGGAGGGGCTTACGCTGGACCTGACCTATTATCCGTCTGTGAATGAATATATGGGGCGAAAGTCGTTGCAGATTGTGATTAAAAATTATTTATAACGGCGCAACTACTTGACAAAGCAAAGCCCGAAGGCATAAAATATTTACCATGTAAAACAACTGGAGGAGAGAAAAAATGGCAGTATCTTATAACCACAGAGCCATTGAATTAAAATGGAGAAAAAACTGGGAAGAGCACCCGGTGAATGTAGATGATGGCAAAAAGCCGAAATACTATTGTCTGGACATGTTTCCGTATCCGTCAGGCAGCGGCCTTCACGTAGGTCACTGGAGGGGATACGTTATTTCTGATGTGTGGAGCCGTTACAAGATGATGCAGGGCTATTACCTGATTCATCCAATGGGCTGGGATGCATTCGGCCTTCCGGCTGAGAACTACGCGATCAAGATGGGCATTCATCCGGCTATTTCTACTGCACAGAATGTAGCCAATATCAAGAAGCAAATTAACGACATCGCTGCCATTTACGACTGGGACCGTGAGGTGAACACGACAGATCCGGATTTCTACAAATGGACACAGTGGATTTTCGTGAAGATGTTCAAAGAAGGTCTCGCTTATGAGAAGGAGTTTCCGATTAACTGGTGTCCGTCCTGTAAGACGGGCCTTGCCAATGAGGAAGTTGTAAACGGCTGCTGTGAGCGCTGCGGCGCGTCCGTGACGAAGAAGAATCTGCGTCAGTGGATGCTTCGCATCACAAAGTATGCAGATCGCCTTCTGAATGACCTGGATAAGCTTGACTGGCCGGAAAAGGTAAAGAAGATGCAGTCTGACTGGATCGGCAAGTCCTACGGTGCAGAGGTAGAGTTCCCGGTTGAGGGAAGAGAAGAGAAGATCACTGTCTACACAACGCGTCCGGATACACTCTACGGAGCTACCTTTATGGTACTGGCTCCGGAACATGCTCTGGCAGCATCCCTGGCGACAGAGGAGACGAAAGAGGCTGTGGAGAAATATATCTATGATGCTTCTATGAAGTCCAATGTAGACCGTCTGCAGGATAAAGAAAAAACCGGCGTATTCACCGGAACGTATGCGGTCAATCCGCTGAACGGCGCAAAGGTGCCGATCTGGCTTTCCGACTATGTACTTGCTGATTACGGTACGGGAGCTATCATGTGTGTACCTGCGCACGATGACCGTGACTTTGAGTTTGCGAAAAAGTTTGATATTCCGATCATCCAGGTTATTGCGAAGGATGGAAAAGAAATCGAGAATATGACGGAAGCGTATACAGATGCGGTGGGAACCATGATTAATTCCGGCGAGTGGAATGGTATGGAATCTGCTGTTCTGAAAAAAGAAGCCCCGCATATCATTGAGGAGCGCGGACTTGGCCGTGCGACAGTAAATTATAAGCTGCGTGACTGGGTATTTTCCCGTCAGCGTTATTGGGGCGAGCCGATTCCGATTATTCATTGTCCACATTGCGGCAATGTTCCGGTACCGGAGGAGGAGCTTCCGCTTCGTCTGCCGGAGGTAGAGTCGTATGAGCCGACCGGTACAGGCGAGTCACCGCTGGCAGCGATTGACGAGTGGGTGAACTGCAAGTGTCCGGTCTGCGGCGCCGACGCAAAGCGCGAGACCAATACGATGCCGCAGTGGGCAGGATCTTCCTGGTATTTCCTGCGCTATGTGGACAACAAAAATGACAAAGAACTGGTATCAAAGGAGAAAGCTGACAAATACCTGCCGGTTGATATGTACATCGGCGGCGTGGAGCATGCTGTGCTGCACCTGCTTTATTCCAGATTCTATACAAAGTTCCTTTATGATATCGGGGCAGTTGATTTTGATGAGCCGTTCCACAAACTGTTCAATCAGGGTATGATTAACGGTAAAAACGGTATCAAGATGAGCAAATCCAAAGGAAATGTGGTTTCGCCGGATGATCTTGTGCGCGATTATGGCTGTGACAGCCTGCGTATGTACGAATTGTTCGTAGGACCGCCTGAGCTTGACGCTGAGTGGGATGACCGCGGTATCGACGGTGTATACCGTTTCCTGAACCGTTTCTGGAAACTGGCGATGGACAGCAAAGAGGCAAACGTAGCTGAGACGAAAGAAATGGTGAAGCTGCGTCACAAATCAGTCTATGATATTACGCAGCGCCTTGAGAACTTCAGTTTGAATACGGTTATTTCCGGCTTCATGGAATACAACAACAAGATGACTGACCTCGCGAAGACGAGCGGAGGTATCGACAAAGAGACAATCGAGACCTTTATCCGGATGCTGGCACCGTTTGCACCGCACATTGCAGAGGAACTCTGGGAGGCATACGGCCATACGGATTCTGTTTTCCATACAAGCTGGCCGGAAGCAGATCAGGAAGCCATGAAGGACGATGAACTTGAGATTCCGGTTCAGATCAATGGCAAGACAAAGACTGTGATTATGGTTCCTGCGGATATCTCCAAAGAGGATGCGATCGCGCGAGGTAAGGAAGCGCTGGGCAATAAGCTGAACGGGACGATTGTGAAAGAAATTTATGTTCCGAAAAAGATCGTGAATATTGTGCAGAAATAAAAGAATCAAATCAGAATTGAGATAGTAAAATCAGAAGCAGAATGTAAAATAAATAAGCTGTTGTACAAGTGTGATCTTGGGCAACAGCTTATTTTTTATAATACGGCAGTTATGTTTGTTTGATCGGAAAAATGAACAAAAATGAAAAAAATGAACAAACTGTAAATAGTTCTTTAAAATTTGTATATAGTGTTGAATATGGACAAATAATTTTGTATAATATTATAAAAATTGTCGAAAATAAGTTGGGAGATGAACAAAATGGTAAGCAAGAACCTGGTAGTCCAGTCAAAGGAGGGGCTGGATATCCGTTGCGCAGAGCTTCTGGCACAGACAGCAGAGAGCTGCGATTCTAAAATTGTAATATTATACAGACATAATGTGGTAAATGCCAAAAGCATGTTGAATATACTTTCTGCTGCGATTAAAGCAGGGGACGAGATAGAACTTCGCTGTACGGGACCAAATGAAGAAGCGGATCTGGAAAAAATGGAAGAGGCCGTCCGGCGTCTGAGAGAGTGAAAAAAGGCTGCACAGTATCTGATTACTGTTGCAGCTGTTTTTCGTAAAAAAGTCCGGTCAGAAACCAGAGTGGTGCGTAATCCAACCGGATGACACCGTTCACATGGTACGGAGAGTCGCTGTAATCCCAGGGACAGCAACCACGCTTTTTCAGATAAGTACCGGAGGTGTATTCCACAAAAAAGATGCCGAGCATATAGACAAGCCCCCTTGTTATCATCCTGCACTTTTTCAGGCAGGCAGACAGCGGGGAGATGAAAGAGGCCATTCCGTAAATGGGAAACATCCGCAGTGATGAAAATCCCATCAATTTCGGATCATTGTGAATGAGGGAATTTAATCCGGTCCACAGTACTTCGATACACCAGCCATACATGCCACATTTGATAAATTTGGATTTCATGATAAATTTCTCCTGTCTCAGGAATTGGATTGTTTCAAAAATAGTTTTTCCGATTGGAGAAGAAATATGCCAGGATGAAAGGAAAATCTGGCAATAATCTGTTACGAAAGAATGTATTTTTTACCATTGTAAATTTATTGTGAAACATGCTAAATGTGCTTGCATTCTATAAAATTTATGTTATAATGTGTCTAAATAAATAATAGCGAAGTAGGAATTTGCGCGTTAAGTTGTCAGCGGCTGGGGAGTCGCCCTGAACCGAAAAACCATGTTTAAAATGTGTTTGCGATGCATTTTCCGCACCCGTTGCTACAATATGAGGACGCCTCATAATGTGGAGCGAATATTATTTATCGTTACTTATTTTTTCTCTCATTATGGAGGTGTTTTGTTATGCAAAAAAATAACAGCAAAATGAAATGGGATACCCGTACACTTGTTTTTCAGGGACTTTTGATTGCGTTGCATATTGTGCTGGCGCGCCTTGTGGTGATTGATCTTGGGTCCTACCGTATTACGATCGGCAGCGTCTGCACCGTTCTGACAGGACTCTGGTTCGGACCGGTGGCAGGAGGTATGAATGGTCTTCTGTCAGACCTTATTGGTTGCGTGCTTAAGGGTTATGCGGTAAATCCTCTGATTACCGTAGCGGCAATCCTCTGGGGTGTGATTCCTGCATTGATGCGTCCACTCATCACCGGCGGCAAAGTGCGGAAGACGGCAATGCTCAGCATTTCAGTCGTAGTGTCCTCTATTCTGGGTACGCTGGTGTTTACAACGGCAGGCTTAGTATTGATTATCGGCTACAATTTCTATGCAATTATGCCGGGACGTATCGTACAGTGGGCGATTATGACGCCGATCTACTGTGTACTGACTGCGGTTTTGTACTTCAGTCCTCTGACCAGTATGGTGTTGAATATGACTGTTCGCAAAGCAGATCAGACAGCGAATGCCTGAAAAATATGGCTTGAGTGCAAGACAGAATAAAAGATAAAAAACGAACAAAAACAGAACATAGCTCCAGATGATTCCCCATGGAGCATAAGGGGCGGGCGCTGCGATGATGCAGCGCCCGTATCTGTATGATTAGAGATGATTTGGAAGTTGTTAATGTTAAAAATTAAGATAACAGAAAAAAGGGATATGTCCCTGTTTGGGAGGATTTTATGAATTATCAGGAAGCAAGAGCGTTTATCACGGAGGTATCGGCAAAGGGTAGTGAACTGGGGCTTGAGAGTATTACGAATCTTTTGGCGTTGCTCGGCAATCCGCAGGATGAGCTGAAGTTTGTGCATGTGGCAGGAACGAACGGAAAGGGGTCTGTGCTGGCGTATATGTCTACGGTGCTGGAAAAAGCAGGGTTTTTGGTGGGAAGATATATCTCTCCGACGCTGTTTTCTTACCGGGAAAAGATTCAGGTCAACCGTGAGTTTATCAGCCGCGAGGAATTTGCAAAGGCAGCCACAAAGGTGGCGGAAGCATACGCCCAGATGAAAGAAAAGGCTATGTCGCTGCCAACGGTTTTTGAGGTAGAAACAGCAGTGTCATTTCTTTATTTCCAGAAGATGAAATGTGATTTGGTGCTTCTGGAAGTAGGGATGGGCGGGAGACTGGATGCCACAAATGTTATTCGGACGCCAGTTCTTACCATGGTAGCATCTGTCAGTATGGATCATATGGAATTTCTGGGAAATACACTCGCGGAAATTGCATGGAACAAGGCAGGGATTTTCAAGCCAGGTGTTCCGGCAGTCTGTGCACACCAAAAGCCAGAGGCAGAGGAAGTAATCAGGCAGGAGGCCGAAAAAAATAAAAGTTCCTGTACTTTCGTGGATACAGGCCGGATTTCAGAGGTCCGTTACGGTCTGGAGCAGCAGAGCTTTGTCTACAAAGATTTCGGGAAGGTGGAAATTTCACTTGCAGGGGCGCAGCAGGTGGAAAATGCAGCGCTTGCACTGGAAGGAATCGCGGCATTGCGGGCACATGGATATGAGATTCCGGATGTGGCGCTGCGGGAAGGAATGAAGGAGACAAGCTGGCTGGGGCGTTTTTCTGTGATTCACAAAGAACCGCTTCTGATTCTCGATGGTGCGCACAACCCGGATGCAGCGCTGCGGCTCCGGGAGTCGCTGGAAACATATTTTAAAAACAGAAAAAAATATTATATCTTTGGCGTGTTTTCTGACAAGGAATATGATAAGATTATAGAGATTACGGCTGGTCTGGCAGAGCACATCTACACGGTAGAAACGCCGGACAATCCGCGTGCGCTTCCGGCAGCTGATCTGGCAGAAGCAGTGAGCCGTGTGAATGCTTCTGTTGAAGCGGTGGATGACATTGAGGATGCAGTCAGAAAATGCTTTGCAAAGGCTCAGACGGACGACGTGATCATTGCATTCGGGTCCCTGTCTTTTTTGGGAGAGGTACGCAAAGCTGTAGAAGAAAATTAGACAAAGTAAGCAAAATATGGAGAATGACAGATGAGAGATTTACTGGAATTGCGGGATGAAATTGACGGGATTGACCGGCAGATCGTAGAATTGTTTGAGAACCGGATGAAAGTCAGCAGGGAGGTTGCGGCCTATAAAATTGCAAATGGCAGGAAAGTTTTTGATAAAGACAGAGAGCAGGAGAAGCTGGAAGTGCTGACAGGCCTTGTGCATGATGATTTTAACAGACATGGCGTGGAGGAACTGTTTCAGCAGATCATGTCCATGAGTCGGAAGCTACAGTATCAGCTTTTGGAAGAGCGCGGTGTGTCAGGACGGCTGCCTTTCATTGCAGTGGATGATATTGAGCGCGAGAACATTCGCGTCGTTTATCAGGGAGTCGAGGGTGCTTACAGCCATGCGGCGATGCGGACGTATTTCGGAAAGGATGTCAGTTGTTTCCATGTGAAAAAGTGGCGTGATGCGATGGAGGCTATTGCGGAGGGTTCTGCAGATTATGCGGTGCTTCCGATCGAAAATTCCTCCGCTGGCATTGTGGCGGATAATTATGACTTGCTGGTAAATTTTGAAAATTATATTGTCGGAGAGCAGATTATCAAATGCGAGCATGCGCTGCTCGGTTTGCCTGGCACAAAGCTGGAAGACATTCAGAAGGTCTATTCTCATCAGCAGGCGCTTTCACAGTGCGAGGAGTTCCTGGCACAGCACCGCAGCTGGCAGACAATACCGTATGACAACACAGCGACTTCAGTGAAAAAGGTAGCAGAAGATGGAGACAGGACCCAGGCAGCGATCGGCAGCAAATTTGCGGCAGAGCTTTTTGGCCTTGAGGTACTTGCAGACCATGTTTATTATAATGAGGCTAATTCTACCCGTTTTATCATAGTTACAAATCAGCGGATTTTCCGGCGTGATGCGCAAAAGATCAGTATTTGTTTTGAGGTGCCGCATTACAGTGGAGCGTTGTACAACATTCTGTCACATTTTATCTATAATAACCTGAATATGAATAAGATTGAATCAAGGCCGGCCGCTGGGCGGAACTGGGAATATCGGTTCTTTGTGGACTTTGATGGGAATCTGAATGACAGCGCTGTGAAAAATGCGCTGCGCGGGATACGGGAAGAAGCAATCAATATGAAGATTCTCGGGAATTATTAAGGGAGATTGCGGGAGGTTATTAGGAATTAAAGTGGAATATAGAAAAAAGACTAAATACATAATATGATTAAAGGAACGAATCATGAGAATTGATGAATTGATTTTATATCGAAATCTGGAAAACGGTGCAGTGCTTTATGAGATGGCTTGGCTTATGGAGCATTATGGAGATGAGGAGCATAGGGAGGAGATGCGGGAGCGGTTCTTTGCCTGTATGCATGAGTTGATTGATCTTGCGGGACGGTATGGGTTTGAGAAGAATTTGTGGCATGCGTATCTGACGTTTCTGCTTGTGAATGATGAAAATGTGTTCAGCAGGTCTTGTGAAATCCGGGGCGCGGCGAAGGGAAGTCTGCTTTCTCTTGCCCGGCATGATTTTGTGATTTTTCGGGAGCTGTTTGCATATGATTTTTCGGGACTTGAGGAGACGTTTGCAGCCGGTTTTTTTGAAGAAGTTCTGGATTATGAAAGCGGCGGTGCAGCAGGGAGCGTGTTTAACAGACGTATTCGCGACCGGATCTGTGATCTGGCGGTGCAGCTTGGGGAAGCGAAAGACCTTGAGGCGTTTACGGAGGCAATGGTCCATTTTTATAAGGAGTTTGGCGTTGGTAAGCTTGGGCTGCATAAAGCGTTTCGCGTGGTGCATGACGATTGTGGCGTGCAGATTCAGCCGATTACGAATATCATGCATGTGAATCTGGATGATCTGGTGGGGTATGAGCTGGCGAAAAAAAAGCTGGTGGATAATACAGAGGCGTTTGTGCAGGGCAGGAGAGCCAACAACTGTCTGCTGTTTGGGGATGCGGGAACTGGAAAATCTTCGAGCATCAAAGCGATTTTGAACAAATATTACGATCAGGGGTTGCGCATCATTGAGATTTATAAGCACCAGTTCCAGGATTTAAATGAAGTCATTGCACAGATCAAAAACAGGAATTATCGTTTTATTATTTATATGGATGATCTGTCCTTTGAGGAATTTGAGATTGAATACAAGTATCTGAAGGCTGTAATCGAGGGCGGGCTGGAGAAAAAGCCGGACAATATTTTGATTTATGCAACCTCCAACCGACGCAATCTGATCCGGGAGAAATTCCGCGATAATCAGGAAGAACGGGACGGAGACATCCATACGAATGATACGATTCAGGAAAAGATGTCGCTTGTGTCAAGATTCGGCGTTACGATTTTCTTCGGTTCACCGAGTAAAAAAGAGTTTCAGAAGATTGTAAAAACGCTTGCGGAGCGCTACGGTGTGACGATGCCGGAGCAGGAGCTGTTTCTAGAGGCAAATAAATGGGAGCTGGCGCACGGGGGACTTTCCGGCCGCACGGCGCAGCAGTTTATTGATTATCTGCTGGGGCAGGTAAAGAGCTGAACACGGAGTTGAATAGAAAAGCAACTGGAATATCGTACAGATATCATATAAAACGGATACAAATCTATAAAAAACAGAAAAGACGTGGGAGAAAGATACAGGAATAAGGCAGGAGGGGTGGAACTATGGCAGTGAAATATTTTGCGGCCATCGGAATCGGTTCAACGGTAACGGACATGAAGATTTTCGAATGGGGCGGAAGAAAGCCGGCGCGTGAGGTGGAAAATGTCAGCACCAGGATGAATCTGGGACTGGATGTTTATCAGACAGGCCGGATTGGCAGCAGACATGTGGAGGAGCTCTGTACCGTGCTTCGCAGCTTCCGCCAGATCATGCAGGGGTACAAGGTGGATGCATACCGGATCTGTGCGACCAGCGCATTCCGGGAATCGAGGAATATGCTGATCCTGCGGGATTATGTAGAAAAGCAGACCGGGTTGCGCATCGAGGTTCTGAGCAATTCTGAACAGCGTTTTATGGATTACAAATCTATTGCTTCCGTATCCTCCGAGTTTGAGACGATCATTCAGAATGCGGCGGCAATTGTTGACATTGGCAGCAGCAGTATGCAGATTTCGCTCTTTGATAAGGATAAACTGATTACGACGCAGAATATCCGTATCGGCAGCGTGACAACGCGGGAGCATCTTGCTCCGCTGATGAAAAACAGCGAACATTTTGAAAAGATGGTTGTTGAGCTTTTGAATCATGAGCTGGCCGGATTTGCGAAGCTGTATCAAAAGGACCGTCAGATCAAAAATCTGATTGTGATCGGCGGCAATCTCCTGGAGCTGATGCGTCAGTATCGCAGTGAAAGCCGTGAGATTACGGCTGTCACGAAAAATCAGTTTCAGGAGATCTATGAGAATGTGATCGGCCTGAATCAGGATGAGATTTCGGAGCGGTTCCATATCTCTTTTGATCAGACGGGCGTAATGGTGCCGTCTGCGATATATTGCAGAGCTCTGATGGAAAATCTGGGCGCAGAGACGTTGTGGCTTCCGGATTACAGTATCTGCGACGGTATGGCATATGATTACGGAGTAAAAAACGGTTATATTCAGAACAGCCATAATTTTGAGGAGGATATTATTGCGGCAGCCCGCAGTATCGCAAAGCGTTATAAATGCAGCCAGGCGCATATCCGGAATCTGGAGGAGATTGCGCTTCTGGTATTTGACCGCATGAAAAAAATTCACGGGATGGGAAAGCGCGAGCGACTTTTGTTGCAGATATCTATTATTTTGCATAATTGCGGAAAGTTTATCAGTCTGGAGGATGTTTCGGAATGTGCGTTTAATATCATTATGGCGACAGAGATTATCGGTCTGTCTCATGCAGAGCGTGAAATGATTGCGTACACGGTGAAATTCAACACGAGTCGTTTTCTGTCCTATGAAGAGCTGTCCGTCAGCACAGCGCTGACGAAATCACAGTATATGGCAGTGGCAAAAATGACAGCGATTCTGCGTATGGTAAATGCACTTGACCGGACGCACCAGCAGAAGTGCAAAAATGTCACAGTGACGCTGCGGGAGCACGAGCTGAAGCTTACGGTGGCGAGTCAGGCAGATTTGTCTCTTGAGATAGGAACCTTTCAGGAAAAAGCGGAGTTTTTTGAAGAAATTTTTCATGTGCATCCTGTATTTAAGCAGCGGAAGCAGATTTAGGAGGGAAAACAATGGCAGAGTTCATGTTTGACAGGCCGGAATATTATACGAACAGAGAATGCAGCTGGCTGGCATTTAACAGCCGCGTGCTTTCAGAAGCGCGGGATAAGAGCCTCCCGCTTCTGGAACGATTGAAATTTTTGAGCATTACTGCCTCCAATCTGGATGAATTTTTCATGATTCGTGTGGCGTCTCTGAAAGATATGGTGCATGCAAAGTACACGAAAAAGGACATTGCAGGGATGACGCCGCAGGAACAGCTTGCTGTGATCGGTGAGAAGGCGCATGAGCTGGTAGCCTCCCAGTATTCGACGTATAATCGGTCTTTGCTGCCACTGATGAAACAGTCGGGGATTGAGGTTGTCACAGAGCATGAGAAAATGACGAAAAAGCAGAAGGAGTATGCGGATCAGTATTTTCATGACAATGTATATCCTGTATTGACGCCCATGGCAATGGATCCGTCTAGGCCGTTTCCGCTGGTGCGTAATAAGACCTTGAACATCGGCGCGCTGATTTCGAAAAAAGGGGAAAAAGGAAAGGCGGAATTTGCAACGGTACAGGTACCGTCTGTTCTTCCGCGGATTGTACGCCTGCCGGATACAGACGAAGGGCACAAATGTGTGATTTTGCTGGAACAGCTGATTGAGCGGAATATTGACGCCCTCTTTTTGAATTACAACGTGGTAGCGGCCTGTCCGTACCGGATTATGCGTAATGCAGATTTGTCCTATGATGAGGATGAGGCGGCAGATCTGCTCAAGGAAATTGAAAAGCAGCTGAAAAAGAGGCAGTGGGGAGAGGTAATCCGACTTGAAATTGAGGAAAAGATGGACCCGAAGCTGTTGAAAATACTGAAGGCAGAGTTTGCGGTAAAGGATGAGGATATTTATAAAATTAACGGGCCTTTGGACCTGACTTTTCTGATGAAGCTGTATGGTCTGGAAGGGATGGACGAGTATCGCTACAGTTCCTATAAGCCTCAGCCGGTTCCGGGACTACAGGACGGAGAGGATATCTTTACGCAAATCAGGAAAAGGGATATTCTGCTTCACCATCCGTATATGACCTTTGAACCGGTGGTACAGTTTGTGAAACAGGCGGCCGCAGATCCCGATGTCCTGGCAATCAAGCAGACGCTTTACCGTGTCAGCGGCAATTCGCCGATTGTGGCGGCTCTGGCTCAGGCGGCGGAAAATGGCAAGCAGGTATCGGTCCTTGTTGAGCTGAAAGCAAGATTTGACGAGGAAAACAATATTATCTGGGCAAAAATGCTCGAAAAAGCGGGCTGTCACGTTATTTACGGACTGCTTGGCCTGAAGACACACAGCAAGATCACGCTTGTTGTGCGGCGTGAGGAGGACGGCATTCGCCGTTACGTGCATCTTGGCACAGGCAATTATAATGATTCTACAGCCAAGCTGTATACAGACTGCGGAATTTTAACCTGTTCGGAGCAGATCGGGGAGGATGCCACGGCAGTGTTTAATATGTTGTCCGGCTATTCGGAACCGAAGCACTGGAACCGGCTTGTACTGGCGCCGATCTGGATGCGCAGCCGGTTCATGCATCTGATTGAGCGGGAAACGCAGCATGCAAAAGCGGGTGAACCGGCCAGAATTATCGCCAAAATGAATTCGCTTTGTGACAAAGAGATCATTGCGGCGCTGTATGAGGCCTCGGCAGCCGGTGTGCAGATTGATCTGATTATCCGGGGAATCTGCTGCCTGAAAACAGGAATTGCCAGGATCAGCGAGAATATCCGGGTCCGTTCCATTGTCGGAAATTTCCTGGAACACGCACGGATTTTCTATTTCCAGAACGGTGGAGACGAGGAATTCTATATGGCGAGTGCGGACTGGATGCCGCGCAATCTTGATAAGCGGGTGGAGATTCTGTTTCCGGTAGAGTCGCAGGAGCTGCGGGAGCAGGTACGGCATATTTTACAGATCCAGCTTGAGGATAACGTGAAGGCGCACGTTTTGCAGCCGGACGGAACGTATGAAAAGATTGATAAGCGCGGGAAGCTGCTGCTCTGTGCGCAGGATTATTTCTGTGAAGAAGCGGTACGGACGGCACAGGTGGAGAGCGAAGTGCAGAAGAGTCACGTGTTTGTTCCGGCGGAAGCGATGGATGAATAGAAAGAACGTTTGGAAAACAAAGAAAGAGACTGTTTGAAAAGTGGAAAAAGCGGGGGCGGGTATGTACAGAGATCATACAAAAACAATAAAGATCGGGGATAAGATCATCGGGGGCGGGAATCCGATTCTGATTCAGTCCATGACGAACACACGGACGGAGGATGTGGCGGCAACGGTTGCACAGATTCAGGCGCTCGCGGCAGCTGGGTGTGAGATCATCCGTTGCGCAGTTCCAACCATGGAGGCGGCGCAGGCATTTTCTGAGATACGAAAGCAGATTTCGATACCGCTGGTGGCGGATATTCATTTTGACTATAAGCTGGCAATTGCAGCCATGGAGCATGGCGCGGATAAGATACGCATTAATCCGGGTAATATCGGAAGTGTGGACCGCATAAAAGCAGTGGTCGATGTGGCCCGCGAACGGAATATTCCGATACGAGTTGGCGTAAACGGCGGCTCTTTGGAGAAAGAGATTGTCGCGCGCGACGGCGGCGTGACGGCGGAGGGACTTGTGGAGAGCGCGCTGCGTCAGACTTCGGTGATTGAGGACATGGGGTATGACAATCTGGTGATCAGTATCAAATCTTCGGATGTACTGCTTTGTGCGAGGGCACACCGGCTGCTGGCAGAGAAAACAAATTATCCGCTGCACGTAGGCATTACGGAAGCGGGGACGCTGTTATCAGGCAATATCAAATCAGCGGTCGGACTTGGGCTGATTCTTTCAGAAGGAATCGGCGATACGATTCGGGTATCTTTGACGGGAGATCCGCGTGAGGAAGTGAAGTCGGCGAAGCTGATTCTCCGGACGCTGGGGCTTCGACGCGGTGGCATTGAGGTTGTATCGTGTCCGACGTGCGGGCGAACCAAAATTGATCTGATCGGTCTGGCAAATCAGGTTGAGGCAATGGTGGAAGACATTCCGCTTGATCTCAAAGTGGCTGTCATGGGCTGTGTCGTAAACGGTCCGGGCGAAGCGAAGGAAGCAGATATCGGGATTGCAGGGGGGAAAGGCGAAGGCCTTTTGATTAAGAAAGGCGAAGTGGTGCGGAAGGTTCCGGAGGATGAGCTGCTGGACGTGCTGCGGAATGAGCTGCTGAACTGGAAACATTGATATTTGGTAGGACAAAAATATGAAAAAAGAAGAAATCTATATTCGTGTGGCCTCAGAGGTGGATGCCAAGGAACTGCTGAGAATTTATGCGCCGTATGTCGAAAAGACGGCAATTACGTTTGAATATGAAGTTCCTTCTTTGAGCGCATTTGAAGAGCGGATTGCGCGGACTCTGAAAAAGTATCCCTATCTTGTTGCGGTAAGCGGGGAATCGCTTTTGGGGTATGCATACACCGGCGCGTTTGTGGGACGGGCGGCCTATGACTGGGCAGCAGAGACTTCTATTTATGTAAAAGAGGACAGTCGGAAAAAGGGGGTCGGCAAGGCTCTGTATCAGGCGCTGGAGTCTGTCTCTAAAGCGCAGAATATCCTGAATCTGAATGCCTGTATCGGTTATCCGGAGGTAGAGGATGAACACCTGACAGGAAACAGCGTAGCGTTTCACAGCCACATGGGATATCGTATGGTTGGAAAGTTCCACAATTGCGGCTACAAATTCGGCACGTGGTATCATATGGTGTGGATGGAGAAACTGATCGGTGCACATTCGAAAAGTCCAGAGCCTGTTATCGCTTTTTCCAAGCTAAAGGCGGAAGCGTTGCAGCAGGCAGGAGTGTGGACGCAAGAAAAATAATTTTGAACCTGGTTGGAACTATATGGGAAGGATTTAACAGACAGGCGAGAAGGAGCTAGTTTCATGCAGAAGCCATTTTTTGATGTTTTTCCGGTACTGGATTTGGGCGATCACCTGCAGGGAATCCTGGAATTTGTCCAGGTGAGCCGGGTGACGCTGAACCGAGAGCGCACGTTCATGCGTGTGTATCTGGAAAGTGAAAAACTGATTTATAAAAAAGATATTCTGGAAATCGAGCAGGCCATTCAGGACCAGCTCTTTTCTGATGTCGTGATGACGGTTAAAATCATTGAAAAATTTCATCTTTCGAGACAATATACGCCGCGCAATCTGATGTCCGTTTATGAGGACAGTATTTTGCTGGAACTGAAAAATTACAATGCGCTTCTGTATTCGCTTCTGCGGGAATCGGAAAAGGAGTTTACAGCGGAGGATACGCTGCATCTTCGGATTCCGGATACCGTGATTGCCGATGGAAAAGAGGAAGAACTGCTTTCGATTTTGGAAAAGATTTTCTGTGAGCGCTGCGGCATGAATTTTCATGTGAGTGCTGAGCGGATGGAACCGAAAAACAGTAAAAAACGAAAGCTGCAGGAGCTTGAGCTGGAGCAGGAGGTTGCCGCGATAGCCAAAAACTATGCAGCGGCGAAGGCAGAGGAGAGCAAAACACAGCAGGAGCAGCAGGAAGTTGCACAGCAGAAAACATCTGCGAAACAGCCTGCGGAGAAAAAAGACGCTTCCCGAACGGATTCCGGCACAGAGGCGCCGAAAAAGAAAAGCTTTTATCAGTCCGGCGACCGGTTTGGCGGCCGGCGTTCGGATAATCCGGATATTATCTACGGAAGAGATTTTGACGGTGAAGTGATTTCTATTGAGTCGATTACAGGCGAGATCGGCGGCGTCGTAATCCGCGGACAGGTGCTTTCCGTGGAGCTTCGTGAGCTGCGCAATGAAAAGACGCTGTTTATTTTCAGCATGACCGATTTTACAGATTCCATCGGAATTAAGCTTTTTACCGGAAATGAACAGGCCGAGGAGCTTTCTTCGTCGATCAAGGCCGGAGCTTTTTTGATGCTTACAGGTGTGACGACGATCGACCGTTTTGACAGTCAGCTTACGATCGGAAATATCCGCGGGATTAAAAAAATTCCGGATTTCAGGGTAAAGCGTGTCGATACGTATGCAGAGAAGCGGGTTGAGCTGCACTGTCACACAAAGATGAGCGACATGGATGGTGTTTCTGATGTAAAAGATATTATCAAGCGTGCAATGGGCTGGGGACACCCGGCGATTGCAATTACCGATCACGGAGCCGTGCAGGCGTTCCCGGATGCGAACCATACCGTTCCGGGAGACAGTAGCTTTAAGGTCATTTATGGCATGGAGGGGTATCTGGTAGATGATCTGAAAGAGATTGCCACGAATACAAAAGGGCAGGGCCTGGAAGAGTCGTTTGTTGTGTTTGACCTTGAGACAACCGGATTTTCTCCGGAGCAGAACCGGATTATTGAGATTGGTGCAGTCAAGGTGGAGCATGGCCGAATTACAGACCGGTTCAGTACCTTTGTTAATCCGGAGGTGCCCATTCCGTTTCGAATCGAGGAGCTGACCAGCATCAACGACAATATGGTGCTGGATGCCCCTGTGATTGAAAAGGTCCTGCCGGAATTTATGGAATTTTGTGAAGGCTGTATTATGGTGGCGCACAATGCCTCGTTTGATATGAGTTTTATTGATGCAAACTGTGCGCGGCAGGGAATTGTGTGTGATAAGACAGTGGTGGATACGGTGGCCATGGCGCGCGTGTTGCTGCCGAATCTGAACCGTTTCAAGCTGGATACAGTGGCAAAGGCACTTGGCATTTCACTGGATCATCATCACAGGGCAGTGGATGACGCTGCCTGTACGGCGGAGATTTTTGTGAAATTTCTGGAGATGTTGCGCGGGCAGGAAATTCAAACGCTGGAGGAGCTGAATGCGCTTGGGAAAGCTTCGGAGAATCAAATAAAAAAGCTTCCGACGTATCATGTGATACTTCTGGCCAAAAACGATATTGGCAGAGTAAATCTCTATCGCCTTGTTTCGTGGTCTCATTTGCAGTATTACAGCCGAAGACCGCGGATTCCGAAGAGTGTGCTTCAGAAATACCGGGAAGGACTGATTATTGGCTCCGCCTGCGAGGCGGGAGAACTGTATCAGGCGTTGCTGCGAGGCGGGCCGGAACAGGAGATTGCCCGTATTGTGAATTTTTATGATTATCTTGAGATTCAGCCTCTAGGAAACAATATGTTTATGACAAAGGAAGACCGGGAGGACCGCAAGAGTGTGGAAGACCTGATTGCACTTAACAAACGGATTGTAGAGCTTGGGGAGCGTTTTAACAAGCCGGTAGCGGCCACGTGCGATGTCCATTTTCTTGATCCGCAGGATGAGGTTTACCGCAGAATCATTATGGCCAGCAAGGGCTTCAAGGACGCGGATGATCAGGCGCCCCTTTACCTTCGCACAACGGAGGAGATGCTGAAGGAATTTGCATATCTGGGCGAGGAAAAGGCGCACGAAGTAGTCATTGACAATACGGTGAAAATTGCAGCGATGTGTGAGCGGATTTCCCCGGTAAGGCCGGATAAATGCCCGCCGATTATCGAGCATTCGGACCAGATTCTCCGAAATCTCTGTTATGAGAAGGCGCATGAAATTTATGGAAAGGAGCTTCCGGAGGTCGTATCAGAACGGCTGGAGCGTGAGCTCAATTCGATTATTTCGAATGGATTTGCCGTGATGTACATCATTGCGCAGAAACTGGTATGGAAGTCGAATGCGGACGGATATCTGGTGGGCTCGCGTGGGTCGGTCGGTTCTTCGTTTGTGGCTACGATGTCGGGTATCACGGAGGTGAATCCGCTCAGTCCGCATTATTACTGTTCAAGTTGCCACTACAGCGATTTTGACTCAGAGGAAGTGCGGGCCTTTTCCGGAATGGCGGGCTGCGATATGCCGGATAAGGACTGCCCGGTGTGCGGGACAAAGCTGAAAAAGGAAGGCTTTGACATTCCGTTTGAGACGTTCCTCGGTTTTAAGGGAAACAAGGAACCGGATATTGATTTGAATTTTTCGGGTGAGTATCAGAGTAAGGCTCACCGATATACGGAGGTTATTTTTGGAGCCGGACAGACGTACCGTGCCGGAACAATCGGTACCCTGGCTGATAAGACGGCATTTGGGTATGTAAAGAAATACTATGAGGAGCGGGAGCAGCGTAAGCGTAACTGTGAAATTGACCGTATTGTGCAGGGGTGCGTCGGCGTGCGGCGTACGACGGGCCAGCATCCGGGTGGTATTATCGTTTTGCCGGTGGGAGAGGAGATCTATTCGTTCACCCCGGTTCAGCATCCGGCAAACGATATGACGACGGATATCGTGACAACGCATTTTGATTATCACTCAATTGACCATAATCTTCTGAAGCTCGATATACTGGGACACGATGATCCGACCATGATTCGTATGCTGGAAGATCTGACCGGTATTGACGCGAAAAAGATACCGCTTGACGATAAGGGAGTTATGTCGTTATTTTCCAGTACGGAGGCGCTGGGAATTACTCCGGAGGATATGGGCGGCGTTCCGCTTGGTTCTCTGGGGATTCCGGAGTTTGGTACAGAGTTTGCCATGCAGATGCTCATTGACACAAAGCCGACGCATTTTTCTGACCTTGTGCGGATTGCGGGGCTGGCGCACGGAACGGATGTATGGCTTGGCAACGCGCAGACGCTCATTCAGGAGGGAAAGGCCACAATCTCTACTGCGATCTGTACACGTGACGATATTATGATTTACCTGATTGGCAAGGGGCTGGACAGTGAGCAGTCCTTTACGATCATGGAGAGCGTGCGAAAGGGCAAGGGACTGAAACCGGACTGGGAGAAGGAAATGCGGGCGCATGATGTGCCGGAGTGGTACATCTGGTCGTGTAAGAAAATCAAATACATGTTCCCAAAAGCACATGCGGCGGCATATGTTATGATGGCGTGGCGAATTGCATACTGCAAGATTAATTATCCTCTGGCTTATTATGCGGCATATTTCAGTATCCGTGCGTCAGGGTTTGATTATGAGCTGATGTGTCTTGGCAAGGAAAAGCTGCTGTTTCATATGCACGATTATGAAAAACGGATGGATACCTTGAGCAAAAAGGAACAGGATACCTATAAAGACATGAAGAGCGTGCTGGAAATGTATGCCCGTGGATTTGAATTTCTGCCGATTGATATTTATCAGGCACAGGCTGTGCGTTTTCAGGTGATTGACGGAAAGATTATGCCGTCTCTGAGTTCTATTTCAGGCCTTGGAGACAAGGCGGCGGCAGCGATTGTGGATGCGGCAAAGGACGGGAAATTTCTTTCAAAGGATGATTTTCAGACAAGGACAAAGGTTGGAAAAACGGTTACGGCGCTGCTTTCGGATTTAAAGATTTTATCACATTTGCCGGAAACGAATCAGTTGTCGTTGTTTGATTTTGCAGTGTAAGTACTGTTTGTTTTATATTTTTTATGTGGAAAAATGGAGAGGAGAAGCTATGCTGCAGGCATTTTACCCGAAGGAATATCTGGATTCTACATATGAGATAGACTTTGAAGGGTTTTACCGGAAGGGGTATCGGGGGATTATTTTTGATATTGATAATACGTTGGTGCCGCATGGGGCGCCGGCGGATGAAAGGGCGAAGGAGTTGTTTGACCGTTTGAAGAGGCTGGGATTTTCGTGCTGTCTGCTTTCAAATAATCAGAGGCCCCGTGTGGAGATGTTTAATGAAGAGATTCAGGTGCATTTTATTGAGAATGCGCATAAGCCGTCGGTAAAAAATTATCGGAGGGCTATGGAATTGATGCAAACGGATTTAAAGAGCACGCTGTTTGTCGGAGATCAGCTTTTTACGGATGTGTATGGGGCGAATCGCGCTGGCATTTATTCTATTTTGGTGAAGCCGATTCATCCGAAGGAGGAGATTCAGATTGTGCTGAAGCGGTATCTCGAGCGGATTGTTCTGTATTTTTACAAGCGAAAATATAAGACGGGATCTGGGAAATGATTTCAGGCGCTGTTTCGCGGCTGACGGAATAACAAGTAATGCAAGAAACGGGGAGGATGAACGGTATGATGGGACAGATGAGCTTATTTGATGATAGGGAGCAGCTGTCACCGCTGGCGAGCAGGCTGCGGCCGGAGTGCCTGGATGAGTATATGGGACAGCAGCATCTGATCGGGAAAGGAAAAATATTGCGCCGTCTGATTGAACAGGACCAGATTTCTTCCATGATTTTCTGGGGACCTCCGGGGGTAGGGAAGACGACGCTGGCCAGAATCATTGCAAAGCAGACGCGGGCGGAATTTGTAGAATTCAGCGCAGTGACAAGCGGAATCAAAGAGATCAAGGAAGTGATGCAGCAGGCAGAGAACAACCGGCGGTATGGAATCCGGACTCTGTTATTTGCGGATGAGATTCACCGTTTTAATAAAGCACAGCAGGATGCATTTTTGCCCTGGGTGGAAAAGGGGAGTGTGATTCTAGTCGGTGCAACGACGGAAAATCCTTCTTTTGAGATTAATTCAGCTTTGCTGTCCAGGTGCAAGGTATTTATTTTGAAGGCGCTGGAAGCGGAAGATCTGCTGCGCCTGCTTGAGCATGCGCTGAAAAGCCCGAAGGGTTTTGGGAACCTGGAAATTTCGATCAGCGAAGAGGAACTTTCGATGATTGCCGGTTTTTCAAACGGAGATGCGAGAACGGCTTTGAATACGCTGGAAATGGCCGTGCTTAATGGCAGAATGGATGAGCGCGGCGTTCTTTGTGTGGAGGAGGACGTGCTGGCACAATGTATGAACAGGCGGTCGCTTCTGTACGATAAAAATGGAGAAAGTCACTACAATCTGATTTCTGCGCTGCATAAGTCGATGCGGAACAGTGATCCGGACGCCGCCGTTTACTGGATGTGCCGGATGTTGGATGGAGGAGAAGAGCCCCTTTACATTGCGCGCAGGTTGATTCGTTTTGCAAGTGAGGACGTCGGCATAGCGGATTCGGAAGCGCTGCGGATAGCTGTGGCGGCGTATCAGGCGTGTCATTTTCTCGGGATGCCGGAATGCGATGTGCATCTGACCCATGCGGTGGTTTATCTCTCCATGGCTCCGAAATCGAATGCGCTTTACCTTGCCTGTGAGGCGTGTAAAAAGGATATCCGGGAAATGCCGGCAGAGCCGGTTCCGCAGCAGATCTGTAATGCCCCGACCAATCTCATGAAAGAGCTGCATTACGGAGAAGGCTATCAGTATGCGCACGATACGCAGGAAAAGCTGACAAAAATGCAGTGTCTGCCGGATTCTCTGGCAGGGCGCAGATATTATGAGCCAACAGATCAGGGAAGGGAGAAAGAGGTAAAAGAACGACTGGATGGCATATTAAAATGGAAACAGGAGAACTAGATGAGACCGGTTCTCCTGTGTGTTTTGATACAGGGCATATTTTATGCAGTTATAAAGGAATCCCAAGCAATTTTTCCACGGCAGATCGTATATTTGATTTTACCGGAAAGTTCCATTCCGGTAAATGGAGTGTTTTCTGACTTTGACTGATAATTCCCTGCGATAAAGGATTCCTGCGGATTGAAAATAACAAGATCTGCAACGCAGCCGGGGCGAATGGAGCCATAAAATGGCGAAGCAGTTTTTTTTGTCAGAAGAGTATTGGAGCCGGGGATGGCCATCTGGTTTATGGCATACAGCTTTGCAGGATTGACTGTCATTTTTTCAAGAAGCTGCATCATGGTCAGATGTCCCGGCTGTACTAGATTTGTGATACCGAGCGGTAAAGCGGTCTCAAGGCCGATGATACCGCTTGGGCAGGAGAAAAAGTTTTCCTGGTGCTTTTCCTCAGTGCTGTGGGGCGCATGGTCGGTGGCGATTACATCAATCGTACCGTCTTTCAGGCCCTCGATAATAGCGAGCCGGTCCTCCTCTGTGCGAAGAGGGGGATTCATTTTGGCATAGGTACCATGAAGTGCAACTGCTTCTTCTGTCAGGGAAAAATGATGCGGCGTTGCTTCTGCAAAGACTTTGGCGCCAAGTGCCTTTGCGGTGCGGACGAGTGCAACAGAGTTTTTGGAACTGATATGCTGAATGTTGATGACAGCTCCAGTGTGCAGAGCCAGCATGCAGTCCCGGGCAACCATGATATCTTCTGCAATCGAAGGAGCGGTACGGTGTGTGCCGCTTTTTTCAATGAAAGCAGGGTGTTCTTCGTGGAATGAGAGCGGCAGGCCGAGCATTTTTGCATGTAACATGGCGGCTTCTGTCAGCTTTTCATCCAGAAGCGGGATTCCGTCATCCGTAAAACCGGCTGCGCCATGTTTCGCGAGCGCTTCAAAATCAGTAAGCTCAATGCCTTTCAGCCCTTTTGTGACAGCAGCGGCGAAAAGAATACGGATTTTTTCGTGCTGGGCCCGGGCAACAAGATCACTTAACCGTTGTTCTGTATCGGTAGTCGGATTTGTGTTTGCCATACAGACAACCGTTGTAAAGCCTCCAGCAGCGGCAGCGCATGCACCCGTGTGCAAATCTTCTTTATAAGTAAAACCGGGGTCACGGAAGTGGACATGCACATCAATCAGACCGGGAGCTATCAGGCAGCCTGCGGCATCAATGACGGTTTCATCTTCCTGTGCTTCTAAAGTACCGATTTCTGTAATTCTATCTTCTGTAATGCGAAGATCTGCAACAAACTGTTCGTTTGTTCCGGGAGAAAAGATATGTCCATGTTTAATAATCATAGTCAGATACCTCTTTGTGTGTATTATTTTGTAAAGTAAAAATGGATTTAATTTCATTTTATGAGGGGCAAAAGAGTGTGTCAAGCTTTCTAAAAAAACAGTTGAAAAAAATGTTCAGATACGGTAAAATATTACAGGCGTGTATGTTGCCACAGGGAAAGAACAGACTTTTCTAAATGTGATTTCGAGAAAATCCTGTTTGGATAAATATAAGGAGGAATAATAGCAATGATTTCAGCAGGCGATTTTAGAAACGGCGTTACACTGGAGATGGAAGGAAATATTTATCAGATTATTGAATTCCAGCATGTAAAGCCTGGTAAGGGAGCTGCATTTGTCAGAACAAAATTAAAAAATATTATCAATGGTGGTGTGGTTGAGAAGACGTTCCGCCCGACTGAGAAGTTCCCGCAGGCTCGTATCGACCGTGTTGAGATGCAGTATCTCTACACAGACGGAGATCTGTTCCATTTCATGAACACAGAGACATACGATCAGATTGCCCTGAACCAGGATGCGATTGGCGACGCACTGAAGTTCGTAAAAGAAAATGAGATGGTAAAGATCTGTTCTCATAATGGCAATGTATTTGCAGTAGAGCCGCCTCTTTTTGTAGAGCTTGAAGTTACGGAGACAGAGCCAGGATTTAAGGGTGATACAGCGACAGGCGCAACAAAGCCGGCTACCGTTGAGACAGGCGCTGTTGTATACGTACCGTTGTTTGTTGAGACTGGCGATAAATTGAAGATTGACACGAGAACAGGAGAGTATCTGTCTAGAGTATAAGCTCAGAACAGATACGAAACGGCCGATATGGTTGTTGTGTATGGAGTGATATAATTACGCATGTTCCGTGTATTTTATTTATATGAACGCGCGTTTTATATGAATTAGATGAAATAAGAACCGTGAATTGGATCATAGTATCAGATTCACGGTTTTTTTATGCATACTTAAATGACTCGTAAAGATCATTGGCTATGTGTGACAAGTAAGACGGATTTTGTTGTTCCTTGATTTTTATGATATAGTAGCAGCAGTAACACTTGTGTAACTTTTGTCTCAGAAAAAAGTTTAAACAAAAAAGAAATAACTACTTGCAATATGTGAATATTAATGATATAGTAAGAGAAGAAAAATTCTGGCGCATATGCGCATCACTGTGTGGTTCACACAAATTTCCGATTTAAAAATATTCAGAAGGGTGGTTGTTTATTGGAGTACGTAGAATTTTTGGAGCAAGTCAAACTTACAGTACAGGAGAAAACAGGCCGGGAGACGAAGGTTTCGATCGGGCAGCAGATGAAAAACAACAGAGAAGGAGCTGGCAGCATAACGATACAACAGACAGGAGGAAATATTGCACCTGTGATTGATCTGGCTCCATACTATGAAGAACATCAAGCAGGTAAAACGCTTGAGGCGATAGCAGAAGAAATACTGGAAGTTTACAGGCAGAAGAAAACCTGCGGAACAATTGATTTATCCTTTTATACAGACTATGAAAAAGTAAGGAATTGCATTTCATGCAAACTTGTAAATTATGAAAGAAACTCTTATTTATTGGAACGGGTACCGCATCAAAGATTTCTGGATTTGGCCATTGTATATCATTGTACGGTAGAAAATGCATTGATTGGGAAAGGGAATATTTTGATCCAAAATGCACATCTGGAACTCTGGGATACAGATCTTAAGGAACTTCATGACGCAGCGATCAGCAATACAATTCGATGTTATCCCTATGAATTGATTGAAATTAGCGATATGTTAGCAGAACTGGTTGGGAGTTTGCCGAAAGAGGAAAAACCTCTTTATCCTATGTATGTATTGACGAATACACAAAGATGTTATGGAGCTGTTAACCTTATTCTGCATCCGGTACTGGAAGCCATTGCAGAAAAACTGGAGAGTGATTTTTTTGTTCTGCCAAGCAGTATTCATGAATGTATGATTGTACCGGTATCAGAGGAGATTCACCCCAAGGAATTACATCAGATGGTGCATGAGATTAACCTGGAACATGTGGCTCCGGAAGAAATTCTGGGCGAATCCGTATATCGTTATCAACGACAGAAAGGACGCCTTTTCACGGCATGGGAAGCTTATTCGGTATAATTTTCCGGCACCTCTTTTTGCATACAAAAAAGCAGCTTTTATAAGCTGCTTTTTAGCACACCTGGAGGGATTCGAACCCCCGGCACGTGGTACCGGAAACCACTGCTCTATCCCCTGAGCTACAGGTGTTTTTGAAATTGCCTAATTATAATAGCATAGTTTGAGTGAAAAGTAAAGCAGTGATTTTGCTTATTTTCAGATACAATGCGAGGAAAAACTTGCGGATATCGAAAGTCTGTGTCTGTCTTGATAGCCGATTATTCCTGATGTCGGATCTGCTTCCAGGCAAAAACACCCGTCCAGGAATCTGTGGTGCCGTCAACGACAATCGCACATATTTCAGATCAGAAGCAGGATTGACAGAGAGATTTATAAGTGTATAACGTGATATTTGACAGATGAAGTGATTATTAAAGATAATCAGATTTAGCATATAAAAGACAGATATCCATATGATTATGAACGATTTGAAAGAATATAAAAATTCCATGATTCCTTTTTTAAAAATAGAACAGAAAAAATGGGATAAATATTTGCGCAATAAGAAAATACTTTATAGTCGGGAATAAAAAAGTTATAATGCTTATACAATAACAGAGGAAAATACCTGTGGTGGTAAATTTTCGTGTCAACCACACGCCGCTGGTACTGACAAGGGGAAACCCTGAGAGATGCAGGAGAATGGCACGCCTGCCAAACAGTTTTTCTAATATGGATAACTGAATATTGAATACAACAATTAGATACCACCAGTCAGAAATGGCTGGTGGTATTTTGGTACTTGATTTTTTCATGAAAGGAAAGGTAAAAACTGTGAAAAGGTTTAAAGATTATTAATTATATGGTAAAATGGGAGAAAATAACAAGAAACGGAGAGTGTGAATTAAAAAAATGAAAAAGATGCTGTTGTGCATGATGCTGTTTTTGCTTTTGGTTGTCTTGTTCCGACTAAAGCAGAGGCAGCCATAAAGATCAGCAAGAAAACAGCAGCTTTGACTGTTGGGAAAACGTTGCAGCTTAAAGTGAGCGGAACAAAATTAAAGGTGACTTGGAGCAGTAGTAATAAGTCTGTTGCATCTGTGACACAAAAAGGAAAGGTCACTGCAAAGAAAAAAGGAACTGCAACGATTATGGTGGCTAAAGGCAAAGACTCATGCTATGCTCTTGAACCGGGACGTGAATGTGCTTTAAGAGCGTGGGAAGCAGATGATACATGGAATTCCTATAATATTACTCTGGGCGTAGAAAAGGCTACGAATATTATAGGGAATGCTTCTAAATATACAGTGCATTTTTAATTTTGGAAATGAGAATGTGATGGCAGAAGTGAGGAACGTAGGGAAAAAGAATGCGTATACAAATTTGGCGGTCGTATATTATAAGGATGGACGCATTGTAGGATACGATGATCGCTATGCAGATGTACAGAATCCGGGAACGGTAGATTATATGGAATTTCGGTTGCCATATGGAAGAGATTATAAGACGATAATTCCAGACAGCTATAAGCTCTATGTTAATTCCTCTTATACGTATACATGGATGAATTGAAATGCTTATTAATTATGGGAGGGCGGGTAACCGCTCTCTTTTTGTTTCATGAAAAATGTAGTAGAAGGGAGGCAAGAACTGTGAAGAGAACCAAAGTAATCAAGTGTTACAGTGACGTGGTACTGAAGTGAATTGTCAAAAAGAATGAAAAGCTGGAAGTATGCGAAGCAAGCGCAGAGTATCTTGTAAAAGAAGGCATGGCCGGGCTCATTGGTGAGGGCAAGCAGGCAAAGGCAGAGGGTATAACAGAACAACTAAAGGAAGAAAACTCCTTAGAATGGACAGGACGGCTCAATAATAAAAGGGCGTGTGCGAAGGAGATTATAGAGGAAGAGATTATTTTGAAATAATTGTCGGTGACGGCAGGGAGAAGTCTTTTCCTCCTTTTGTTGACTTTCCGACATGTGTGTCGTATAATAATTTCAGACATACATGTCGGAAAGTGGGAGCGTTTATGAATAAAAGAGGACTGGAAACAAGGAAACAAATAAAGAAATGTGCCTGTTCTTTATTTGCAGAAAAAGGTTTTAAACAAGTGACAATGAAGGATATCTGCGAAGTGGCAAAACTAAGCAGAGGCGGGTTGTATTGCCATTACGAAAGCATACGTCAAATCTTTCAGGAGATTATTGATGATATGACTAGTGAGCAGGATAATGAGATTGATTTAAGAATAGAACAAAATTATTCGGCAGTAACTATTTTGGATGATATTTTAAACAAGTACGAGAATGAAATGCTTGACAGCCAATCTTCATTAAGCATAGCAATTTATGAGTATTTTAGCATTCCTGATATTGCAAATCAGAATAATACGTTGTATGAACAATATTTAATTTCAGCCAATACATGGAAGAAGCTAATACAATACGGGATGGACAGACATGAATTTAATGAAGTGGATATTTCCGCAGTATTCGATTTAATTGTGTTTTCGTATCAAGGTGTAAGGATGTACAGTAAACTTATGCCTATGGATAAAGAAACGCCTTCCAGAATAATAAAAGAAATAAGAAAAATATTAGTGAAAAGCGGAAGTGATAGCGACATTATTTAAACATTTTAACTTGAATTAAAATGCATTATTTTTCCTTGCAATTAATGTAAAAAGGTGGTGTGAAAACATTGAAATTAAAAATTATTGGTAGCGGTGGCATGTCAATTATTCCGAGTTCATTTTGTAAATGTAAAATCTGTGAAGAAGCCAGACAAAAGGGTGGCAGGTATGAACGGTTAGGACCAAGCCTGTATATTGACGATATAAAAATGTTGATAGACACACCCGAAGATATTGCGGTAGCCTGTAACAGGCAAAGAATATCGGAAGTGAAACACCTTTCCATTTCCCATAGTGACCCAGATCATGTCAGGGGTATTAGGATTGTTGAAAAAATAGGTTGCGACTTTATTAAAGGAACGAGTTTGCCTATTGGCTTTTATGCACTTCCAGAGGTCATTAAAGATATAAACCAAATGAACCGTGATTGTTTTAAGTATTATGGTGACGTTCTTCAGTGTATTTCTGTTAATGAAACATCACATATAAAGATAGATAATATTAACATTGACTTAATAAACAATAATCCAAGCAGAAATATCACTTTTTATGTTATAAAAGAGGATGAAAAAAAGGTTATCTATGCCTGCTGTAATCCGAAACCTTTTGCTCATAATGATTTATATTTTGACGCAGATATTTTGATTATAAGCATGGTTTCTGATGATGGCATATTAAATGATGGAACGAAACTTATAGACACGCCATTGAAAGATGAAATATTAACATTGGATGAGGTTACAGAACTAAAAAACTATTATAGAATAAAAAAGATTATAGTCACACATATTGATGAAATATGGGGGAAATCATATGGCTATTATAATGTATTAGAAAAGGAGCTTGATAATATTTTATTTGCGTATGATGGCATGGAAATCATAATCTGAAAAGTTAAACACTACATAGTGACTAGGATGTTATGCCTGTTCCTAAAGAGTTATTGGATGAAAAAGTAACTTTTGTTATTAAAATTAATATTTATAAAAATGAGGAATTGATAGATGGTATGCGAAAAAATACGGCTTGTAAAGCCGACATTAGAACGGAAGAATGAAGCGCTTGAATATCGGCAGGAACATTATGATTTCGGGGAACAGGTAATCAATGGGAGTGAATTGTTTGATAAGATTGTTTCTTATGACGAATGGCTTGAGAAAGTTGTTTCCAATGCAAGTGCAGAAACGGTTGACCCTAATTGGGTTTTAACTGATACATTTTTTGCAGTTAGGGTGTCAGATAATAAAATTGTTGGCATTGTTGATTTGAGGTATCAATTAAATGATTTTCTGAAAGATTTTGGCAATTGTGGATATAGTGTAAGACCGTCAGAAAGAAGAAAAGGGTATGCTACTGAAATATTAAGACAATTATGTTTTGTTGCAAGAAAATACGGTCTGAAACAGTTACAATTATCAGTTGAAAAGGGGAATGTTGCTTCAATAAAAACAATTAAGAAAAACGGTGGAAATTATTGTAGGAGCTTTACTTTTGAAAATGAGGAAGCATATGTATATTTCATAAATCTTTAAAGGGGGATATATAGCGAGTAAGAAATGCTCTGCGGACAAACACATTCCTCGCCGTTGTCCAGGAGCAGACAGTTTCCGCAATCGTAGTTGCAGCACTCATGCACCAGCTGCTGGGCGGTTCGGTACTGCTGCTTATACGACGGCTTTTTTCTTTTGCCGTCGCCCAGCAGTTTTGGTATATTGTGTTTCTATCTATGATAAGAGAAGATTATTCGCTTGTTGGCAAGGTTTGCATGAGGGCAAAGAAATGCTGTTCTTCACCACTACTGAAATACATATACCATGCTTCCAACGTATCTGGCTGAAAAATTTCCAATCGCTCAATGATTTGCTTTGCCCACAATAAGGCTCCGGTAGAACTTGCAGTAATCAGATTTTGATCTGAGACGGATGGCTGATCAACATAGAACTGCTGGCCTTTGTAGCAGGGAGAAAACATTGCAAGGTATCCTGTCCCATTGCTGGTATGCAGGCGCTGATCCAGTAGACCGGCATTTGCCAGTGCAGTGGTGGCACCACAGATAGCACATACTGTAGCACCTGCTGAAAGAAGCCCTTTGGCCTTTTCGATAATAGCGCCATGCTTCGGGTCGTCCCAGGTGTTTGCGCCCGGCAACAGCAATACACTTTTTTCGTCCACTGCAACGTCGTTAATAGTACAATCAGGAAGTATAGTTAAGCCACCCATTGTCTTGATTGGCTCTTTTGAGATACCGACCATTTTGACCGCTATACCCGGTGCATCCTTTTTGAAAAAACGCTTTGAATTTAATTCCGCAGTAACATATCCCAATTCCCAGTCTGCCAAAGTATCAAGAGTATAAACATAAACCGTAAACATATCATTCCTCCGCTTTCATTTTCTGTTTCGCTGTTAACTTCTTCATTGTACCAGTCAATCATTGACATCAGTATGGCAACAATTTATATTAAAAGAGGACTTTTGAAAGGCGGTTATGAGATGAAAGTTGACAGACTTGTTAGTATTATTATGATACTCCTTGATAAAAAGCGTATAGGAGCACAGGAGTTAGCGGATATGTTTGAAGTTTCGCCTCGTACAATCTATCGTGACATAGACGCAATCAATATGGCGGGTATTCCGATTCGTTCAATATCAGGAGTTGGCGGCGGCTTTGAAATCATGCCAGAGTACAAGATTGATAAAAAGGTTTTTTCGACTGCCGATCTTTCCACAATTTTGATGGGGCTTTCCAGTCTTTCCAATATGGTTAGAGGTGATGAACTTGTAAATGTTCTCGCGAAAGTCAAGAGTTTCATCCCTGCCGACAAAGCGATAGACATTGAAATGAAAACAAATCAAATCTGCATAGATTTAAGCCCATGGCTGGGCAATAGAAATATCCAACCATACTTACAAATGATTAAAGCCGCTTTAGAGGGTTACAAGATAATTTCTTTTGAATACATAGCTCACCATGGAAATAAAACTGTACGAACTGTTGAGCCATACCAGCTTGTATTGAAAAGTAGCCATTGGTATTTTTATGGATACTGTTATGACAGAAACGACTACCGGCTATTTAGGCTATCCCGTATGTCAGACTTGCAAATGAGACAGGAAACCTTTGTTCCGCGGAATTTTCAAAAACCAAATATGGACTTTGAGGAAATTATAGATACGATGCAAACAGAAATTAAAATTCGCATTCATAAATCAGTGCTGGACAGGGTACTTGAATTTTGTACCTATGACCACTTTGAACCAGATGGTGATGAACATTACATTGTAAATTTTCCATTCATTGAAAATGAATATTACTATGATATTCTTCTTGGCTTTGGGGATAAATGTGAGTGCCTTGAACCTTTACACATCCGCACAAAAATAAAGCATAAAATATGCGGTATGGCTGCCGTATATGGAAATTAGAAACCATAAAAGCAATCAGCGACAATGTTACTTCAGATGATTGCAGAACTCAAAAAACGTGTAGAAGATCCGGACAAGAAAACGGCATAAATAAAATAAGGTTGAATTAGTCAGCCAGGAATCGACAAGGAGGCGGGCTTGCCACTGCTCCTTATTAAAACAAAGATATCACAGAGGGATGGAGGAATGCCGTCTTTTTTATAACAAAAAAAGTGCCTTTAAATCTGTAAAGATTTGCTGCGCGGGACACTCGCTGGTTACAAAAACATCGAAAAAGTGCCGTATTTGGACATTTTTTGAAAATATAATATTAGGATTTCTTTAAGAAACGGCCACTTTACATATATTTATAAGTATGCTAGAATTATTCTGAAATTTGTACTTGTTAAACTTCTAATGTTTAATAAGGCATGGCTTTTGTCTCAATTTATTTAAGGTTAGAGTCGTGAAATTTCAGTGATAATGAATAGCAGGGGGAGAACAAATGTTAGATAATTTCAAAGAGTGGATTTCCGATAATTTACGGTATATTCTACTTGGACTTGCAGGGATTCTGCTACTCGTGATTGCTTTTTTTGCGATCAGACTGGTGAGCGGGCTGGGTTCCCCGAAAGAAAAGAAGCCAGAGCAGGAGGCTGTTACAGAAGGGAATACAGAAGCAGGGACGGAGAGAAGGGTTTCGTCTACGCTTGTGAAAGATCAGGCAGATGTTTTGAAACTGATAAAAGAATACTATTCTGCACGTGGCAGCAAAAATTATGATGCAATTGCAGATATGTACGAGACATTTGATGACAAAGAGCGTTCCGATGTTGAGAAAAGTGATACTGCGGTAGAATCTTACAGCAATATTATGACATATTCCAAACCAGGTCTGACAGACGGTTCTTACGTGGTTTTTATCTATTTTGATGCAAAACTGACTGGAGTTACGACTTTAGTGCCAGGTTTAAGAGGTCTTTATCTGATTACAAACAACGAAGGTAAATTGCTGATTGCAGATACGAATGCGCATCCGGAGCAGGAGGCATATCTGAGAGAGCGAATGGCTGACGATGATGTGCAGGCGCTCAGCGAAGATGTGGATACCAAGCTGGAAAATGCCAAAGCCTCGGACCCGGAATTGAAAAAGCTTCTTGAGCCGGACAGCAGTCAGGATACCCCGCAGACAGACAGTCCTGACGGAGGAGACGGGGGAACACCGGTTACGGGTACTACGACGGGTACGATGGTAGCTACAACAGAAGTGAATGTACGTGGTGAGGCTTCAGCAGATGCAGCGCTTTACGGTGTGCTTACCCAAGGACAGTCGGTGGAGGTACTCGAGAACCTTGAGAGCGGATGGTCTAAAATCCGTTATACAGCAAATGGAACGACGATTGAAGGTTATGTGATGTCCCAATATTTGGGGTAGTATTCGTTCCAGACAGATGTAAATCTGGAAAATATAAAGATAACAGAAGCAGGCTGTTGTAAAATGCACAAGAATTTAGTTCGATTGCATTTTGCAGCAGCCTTTTATGTGCACGAGAAAAATCTTCGTTACTTGATCATTTTGGGGAAACTTTTATTGTACCGGATGTGCTCTTGTGTTAAACTAACGTAAGTGACTAAAATGCAGTGCTAAAAGTTCATAATGAGGTTCAGATACATGGGATTTGTGAAAGAGAAGATTGTCGGAGAAATCCGGTTAAATAAATATTTAAGCGATGCCGGAGTGTGTTCCAGGCGGGAAGCGGATCGTTTGATCGAAGCAGGACAGGTTTTGGTAGATGGCCGACCGGCAGTTTGTGGTATGAAACTTTTGCCTGGAGCGAAGGTTCTGGTTAAAGGCAGTGAGGTAGTGCGGGAAAAAGAAATGATTCTGTTGGCGGTGCATAAGCCAAGGGGCGTTGTTTGTACGACAGATAAGAGGTGGGATGACAAGACAATCTATGATCTGTTGAATTATCCGAAACGCATTTTTTCGGTCGGAAGACTGGATAAAGACTCAGAAGGTCTGCTTCTGATGACGAATAACGGGGATATTCTGAATAAAATTATGCGTGCTGGTAATTATCATGAGAAAGAGTATCTCGTAACAGTAGATAAAAAGATAACGCCTGAATTTCTTAAAAAGATGTCTGAGGGTGTGTATCTTTCAGAACTTGAAGTAAAAACGCGGCCGTGCAAAATATCACTGGCAGGAGAACGACAGTTTCGCATTATCCTGACGCAGGGGTTGAATCGTCAGATCCGCAGGATGTGTGCGGCATTTCATTATAAGGTGACACGTCTCATACGTGTCAGGATTATGAATATTGAACTTGGAAAGCTACAGCCCGGGGAATACCGAAGTGTGACACGCAGGGAGCTGGGAGTACTGCAAGAGCAGTTGGGGCAGATTCCAGGGAACAGGGAAAGGAATCAAAAAGTCAGATGAATCAGCAGATTGAACGGATGAAGGAATTATCTGAACAGCTTACAAAAGCATCAAAAGCGTACTATCAGGATGATCAGGAGCTCATGAGCAATTTTGAATACGACAGGCTGTATGATGAGCTGCAGAAGCTGGAACGGGACAGTGGTATTGTACTGGCCGGAAGTCCGACTGTGACGGTAGGATATGAGGCACTGGAGACTTTGCCTAAAGAGCGTCATGAGACGGTTATGCTTTCCCTTGGAAAAACAAAAGAACGCACGGAACTTGCAGCATTTGCGGGTGAGCATAAGGTACTTGTTTCATGGAAGCTGGACGGTCTTACGGTTGTATTGACTTATCGTAATGGCAGTCTTGCGAAAGCTGTTACGCGTGGAAATGGAGAGATTGGCGAAGTTATAACAAACAATGCCAGAGTTTTTCAGAATATACCGCTGCGCATTGCTTACCAGGGAGAATTGATTCTGCGCGGTGAAGCAGTGATTACGTATACAGAGTTTAAAAAGATCAATGAAGAGATAGGAGATATTGATGCAAAATACAAAAACCCGCGTAATCTCTGCAGCGGCTCGGTAAGACAGCTGAATAATGAGATTACAGCGAACCGGCATGTGCGTTTTTATGCCTTTTCACTTGTAAAAGCAGACGGGATTGATTTTCGCAATTCAAGAGCGGCACAGTTTGAGTGGCTTGGAGCGCAGGGCTTCGATGTTGTGGAGTATCGTGTCGCTGATGCGAAAAATATCGAAGATACAATTGATTATTTTGCGGAGAGAATACAGCATTATGACATTCCTTCCGATGGCTTGGTTGTGACCTATGATGACATAGCGTATGGCCAATCACTGGGAAGGACTGCGAAATTTCCGCGCGATTCGATTGCTTTTAAATGGCAGGACGAAACGAGAGAAACGAAGCTTCTGGAGATTGAATGGAGCCCGTCACGAACCGGACTGATTAATCCGGTGGCGATTTTTGAACCGGTAGAGCTGGAGGGAACGACCGTCAGCCGGGCGAGCGTCCATAATCTGAGTATCATGAAAGCACTGCGCCTTGGGCTTGGGGATACGATTACTGTATACAAAGCTAATATGATTATTCCACAGATTGCAGAAAATCTGACTGGGAGCGACAGCATTCCGATACCGGAAATGTGCCCCGTTTGCGGAGGGAAAACCGAGGTGCATTCCGTAAATGATGTAGAGACATTGTATTGTACGAATACAGAGTGCAGTGCGAAGAAAATCAAATCATTTACACTGTTTGTCAGCCGTGATGCAATGAATATCGAGGGACTTTCTGAGGCGACGCTGGAAAAATTTATTGCCAAAGGCTATATTCGCCGGTTTGCAGATATTTTCCATCTTTCAAAATATAAAGATGAAATTGTGGAGATGGAGGGATTTGGAGAAAAGTCTTACCAAAATCTGATCCAGAGTATTGAGTATGCCAGACAGACAACGCTTCCGAGGGTTATTTACAGTCTGGGAATTCCCAATATCGGTGTTGCAAATGCCAAGTTGCTTTGCCGTCATTTTGATTATGATCTGGATCGAATTCGTTCCGGCAGTGAGGAAGAGCTCGCAGCAGTGGAGGGACTCGGGCCAGTCATCGCAGCAGCAGTGGCCGGTTATTTTTCGGACCCGGTAAATGCCAAGAATCTTGACCTGCTCTGTGAGGAGGTTGTAATTGAACGGCCAGAGGCATCAGCAAAAGCACAGGTATTTGCGGGAAAAGTATTTGTGATTACTGGTAGCGTAAATCATTTTGAAAACCGGAATGAGTTGAAAGCATTTATTGAGGAGCGAGGAGGGAAGGTCACAGGTTCTGTTTCAAAGAACACAGATTATCTGATTAACAATGACACAGCCTCTACGTCTTCTAAGAATAAAAAAGCGAGGGAGCTTGAAATACCAATTCTGTCGGAAGAGGCATTTCTGGCAATTACAGAGGAGGCCGATGTTCCACAGTAATATTTAGTGAATAATTACGTTTGTCGCACAGCAATAGGAGCAGGGAATAATACCCCAGCGGAGATAAAAGACACAGGAGGAAAGAAAATGCCGATTAAAGTACGCAGTAACCTGCCGGCGAAAGAGATTCTGGAACGGGAAAATATTTTTGTGATGGATGAAAACCGGGCGGTACATCAGGACATCCGTCCGATTCACATTGCAATTTTAAATCTGATGCCACTGAAGGAGGATACGGAACTGCAGCTTTTGCGCTCTCTGTCGAATACGCCTCTACAGGTGGATGTGACATTTGTGAAAGTGAGTTCGCACGAGGCGAAAAATACGTCACGGAGCCATTTGAATGAGTTTTATGTTGAATTTGAGGACATCAGAGAACGTCGTTTTGACGGAATGATTATCACCGGAGCTCCAGTGGAGATGCTGGAATTTGAAGAGGTGGATTACTGGGAAGAGCTGAAAGAGATTATGGAGTGGACAAAAGAGAATGTAACCTCTACCATCTATTTATGTTGGGCAGCTCAGGCCGGGCTTTTTTACCATTATGGACTTCAAAAGCGTCGGCTGGATAAAAAAATGTTCGGCCTGTTCTGGCATCGTGTGCTAAACCGTAAGGTACCTCTGGTCCGCGGTTTTGACGATGCATTTCTTGCTCCACATTCCAGACATACGGATGTTCCCATAGAGGAAATTCGCAAAATACAGGAACTCACGATCCTCGCTGAGTCAGAGGAGGCCGGGCTGTTTTTGGCTATGGCAGATGACGGCCGGAAGATTTTTGTGATGGGTCATCCGGAGTATGACCGTGTGACGCTGGACGGGGAGTATCACAGAGATTTGAATAAAGGATTGCCGATTGAGGTTCCGAAAAATTATTATACAGACGATAATCCGGAAAACAAGCCACTGCTGCTGTGGAGGTCTCATGCCAACAATCTGTATACAAACTGGCTGAACTATTATGTATACCAGACAACGCCTTATGATATGATTGGTGCGCCAGATTTTACGAGAGTAACACAGAAATAGAAATGCTGCAGAGATGCTGATACTTACGAAAAGTTTCTTCTGCAGCATCTTTGTTTACTATGATGCTTTATAACGTTAAAATATTAACACTTTAAATGGTTGACATATAGAGCTGGGGAGTGGTATTCTTTTCCTGTACTTTCTGATAACTGCTGATACCTGATAAGGAGAGGAGAAGATTATGAGAAAAAGAAAAACAGCATTAGTAATTGCAATGGCTGCAGCACTTGCAGTGCCGAGCACGAGCGCGCTTGCCTGCACAGGACTGTATGTCGGAAAAGAGGCAAGTGAAAATGGAGCAACTGTGATAGCACGTACCGTTGACCTGCATCCGCTTGCGGCAACTTTTCTTGAAGTTGTTGTAGACCGCGTGGAAAATGAGCCGGGCAGAACGTATGACGGCGTAGCTGGATTCAGCTGGGAGCTTCCGGATACAACTTACAAGTATACATCCACTCCGATGGCAACCGGTATGGGATTCGGGCGTTACGGCTCCGCCTGCGCAAATGAATGCGGTGTTGCCATTACGGGAACTGTCACTGCATATATTCGTTCTGAGATCAGAGCAATGGATCCGCCAGTAAAGGGTGGTCTTTGCGAAGAGGTGGTTACAGAGCTGGTTGCAGCGACCTGTAAAACAGCACGTGAAGGCGTGGAACTGATCGGACAGATTATGGAAGAGCTTGGAAGCAGTGAGCAGAATATTCTCATGATCGCAGACCAGACAGAGGCGTGGTACGTAGAGACTTATACAGGACATCAGTGGGCGGCTGTTAAGATGCCGGAGGACGCTGTTTCTGTTTACGGAAATGAATTTATGATTCAGTATCTTGATCCGGAAGATGAGAATGTAATGTGCTCACCGGAGCTGTTTTCCATGCCGGAGGAGGCAGGACTGGCAGTAAAGGATGAAGAGAGCGGACAGATGGATATTTTTGCCACCTATTCAGGCAGACTGGCAAATTATGCGAACCGCCGCACCTGGGTTGGACATACGCTGCTTGCACCGTCTACGGCAGGCGATTATGCAACCAATACAAAATATGATCTTTTCTACAAACCGGACGAAAAAGTCAGTGTGGAAGACGTTCTGGAAGTATTCCGGAACCGTTTTGAAGGAACAGAGTTTTCACCGGATGAGACAGGACGTATTGACCAGCGTGTAATCGGTACAGAATCACAGGGTACTGCTCATGTGATTGAAGTGTATGACAATCTCCCGGCAGAAATGGCCTGCGTAACCTGGGCCTGCCTTGCAAATTCAGAGCATTCGGTCTATCTTCCGGTTTCCAATCTGGTTACAGACACAGCAGAAGCATTCAAGGCAGATACGGAAAAGGATTCCGGACTGACGTATGATGATTCCATGGCAAGTATTATCTTCAAACGCCTTTGCGCACTGAGTGAGCAGGATCGTAAATATTACGGCGCAGGTGTGCGTGATTACTGGCATAGCGTAGAGCTTGGTCTGCTTGAGGAATATCCGGATGTGCTGGCAGAAGCAGCAAAACTGTACGAGACTTCTCCGGAGGAAGCAGCGGCTTACCTCACAGAATATACGATTGAGAAGCAGAACAAAGCGCTTGAGGATGCCAATACCATGTATGATGAACTTACCTGGTACATGATGAACAATACAGACACGCTGAGATACAGCTTCAGTTACGGAACTCTGACGATGAGCGATACACGGAATCAGAAGCCATTTGTACCTTCTCTTGCAGAGACAGAAGAGGCAGAATAATCTCAGATATGGGATTTGAACGTAATAATTTGATGCATGGTATAAGGACAGATATCAGGAAGCAGAATAATTTATAATAGTAAAAAGAGACGGAGCTGTTGCAGGTAATTTATGCGGCAGTTCCTTTTTGGTTATTGGAAGAATAGTTATGCCGGGAGATATTTTTTGATATAAAGAAAGTTAAATTTTAAAGTACATGATAAAGTACATTGTCGCAGGCTTGCTATCCGGGGAAAAGCCATGTATAATTGCAGTGGATAAAGCAGCATGAAAGGATGGAATGATATTATGCTGGAATTAAAGAACATTTCGTTTGAAGTCTCGGATGAAAAAGAGGCTACAGAAATTATCAGAGATATGAATCTGACCCTGGACGAGGGGAAGTTTATTGTAATTACTGGTCCGAACGGCGGAGGTAAATCCACACTGGCGAAGCTGATTGCGGGAATCGAGACTCCTACGTCAGGAGAAATATGGTTTGACGGTGTGAATATCACGGACAAGAGTATCGCAGAACGTGCCCAGATGGGAATCGGATATGCATTTCAGCAGCCGGTGCGCTTTAAGGGGATTACCGTAAAAGACTTGATTCGACTGGCATCGGGGAAAACGATTTCTGTTTCGGAGGCCTGCCAGTATCTTTCAGAGGTCGGGCTATGTGCCAGAGATTATATAGACCGTGAGGTAAATGCGAGCCTTTCGGGCGGGGAGCTGAAGCGAATTGAGATCGCGACCGTGTTGGCACGGAAGAGCAGACTGTCTGTTTTTGATGAGCCGGAGGCCGGTATTGATCTGTGGAGTTTCCAGAATCTGATTCAGGTGTTTGAACGCATGCGAAAAGAAAACAGCAGAAATTCAATCCTGATTATTTCACATCAGGAGCGTATTTTGGATATTGCGGATGAAATTTTGGTGTTGTCTGATGGAAAAATTGTGGAGCATGGGACAAAAGAAGAGATATTGCCGGGACTTCTCGGTACAGATTCTGCAGTGAATGTGTGCGATAAATATCAGATGGGAGGGAAAAGAGAATGATGGATGAAATCCAGAAAAGGCTGCTAGAAGAGGTGGCTGACCTCCATGAGGTTCCGGAAGGCGCTTACAACATCCGTGCAAATGGAAAATCGGCAGCCAGGAATACTACGGCAAATATTGACATTGAGTCGAAAGAGGACGGAAGCGGAATTACCATTCGCATCAAAGAAGGTACAAAAAACGAGAGTGTGCACATTCCGGTTGTGCTCAGCCAGAGCGGTTTGAAGGAAGTGGTGTACAATGATTTTTATATTGGAGAGGACTGTGATGTGACGATTGTAGCAGGCTGCGGCATTGATAACTGCGGTGTGCAGGATTCGGAGCATGATGGTATCCATCGGTTTTATGTAGGGAAAAATGCCAAAGTAAAGTATGTAGAGAAGCATTACGGGTCAGGAGAGGGTAGCGGAAAGCGTATTTTAAATCCAGGCACAGAGGTCTACCAGCAGGAAGGAAGCGTGGTAGAGATGGAGATGGTGCAGATCAAAGGCGTTGATTCCACAAAACGTGATACGTATGCGGAGCTTGCGGCAGGCGCGAAGCTGCTTGTCCGGGAGCGTCTGATGACGCATGGAGATCAGACAGCGATCAGCAATTATGAGGTGAAGCTTGATGGAGAACAATCGCACGCAGATGTGGTTTCCAGGTCTGTTGCGAAGGATTCTTCTTATCAGAAATTTGACGCAAAGATTATTGGAAACGCTGCGTGCAGCGGCCATACCGAGTGCGATGCCATTATTATGGGAAATGCCCGGATTCTTGCTGTGCCACAGCTGGAGGCCAATGATCTTGATGCTGCACTGATTCATGAGGCTGCGATCGGGAAAATAGCGGGAGAGCAGATTGTTAAATTGATGACGCTCGGACTTACGGAGCAGGAAGCTGAAGAGCAGATTATCAATGGATTTTTAAAATAAGATTTCACGTGATTGCGAAAACTGCATTTTGGATATAAGAAAAGCTGTCGCACAGACACAAATTTCAGGATCGGACAAAAGGTTCCATTTCCATGAAACTGTGGATTGTGTGACAGCTCTTTTTTAGTCTGTGTTTTGCCGGAACTTATTTTGCAGCAGTTACCGTTGTGATATGCGGATTAACGCCTTCATACCAATACAGGAAGCCTTCCATATCAATGATATCGCCGATTTTCAGTTCCGTAACTGCTTTATAAACATCGGTCGTATTATCGCACAGGTAAGATTCTACAGTAAAGGTATAGGTTTCGCCGTTTAAAGAAACGTTGAAATAAAGATCGTCACCGTCTGTACCGGAGCCGTCCCAGTTGTACAGGAATGCCACGTCGTTGCCATTTTCATCCTGTCCGGCAGCTTCCACTGTCATTCCTTTGAAAGCGACGAATTCGTTCTGATGTTCGATCAGCTCATCTTTGCCAAGCAGCTCTGTCACGTCTGTGACCGGAGCGATGTACTCCTCGCCTTCGAGGATTTCAAATGTAGCGTCAATAATTTCTACCTCGCCGGACCATTCCGCTTTGTATCCGGTTACTTTAATTTTGGTTCCCGGAACGAGCTTTTCATAGTCTTCCTCAGAGCAGGCCATGTTGTAGAGGAAATAAGCGCCGTCTTCATTCTGGGAATAAACTGTGGCCTTGTCCTCCCACCAGGACTGTTTTGCCTGTACGTAGGTTTCAACAGTAACCTCGGTTTCGAGTTCTGCGGCAACGTATTCGTCATGGGTCATAACGCCTTCCGATGTTTCTCCGGCCAGAGCGGTTACGGAAAAAGTGAGTGTAAGAGAAAGTGCCGTTAAGAATGCAATACCTTTTTTCATAATAATTCTCCTTTTCGTATTTGATATCACCTACATTATACTCGAAAAAAAAGAAAAAGCAATGTTATTGATATTTTCTTAACAATCTTTCTTCGTTTTTTTCAGCGTCTGGAAAGCAAGATACAGAAAGATGACGCACCATACAGCAAAGAGAACACCGAGCAGAGCAGCCGATGCGCCGGGCAGTGGTCCGAGCTCTTTTTTGCCGTTGCCTGCGGCCGAGCTTTCACCCAAGTGGCACAGGGAGGCTACATCGTTGTAAAGTTTTTCGATGTAGTCGTCGTTTATTTCCTGTTTTCTGCGCACGGATTTTGTTACATTTTCAATGAGCTGTCCAGCGGCGTCGCGCAAAGATGCGGAGCCGTTAAATACAGGAGTTACAAAGGTGTCATTGACATGATCGAGCAGTAACTTTGAAGCTTTGATTTTCACGTCATAGTAAGCAGAGTTATCTTCCCCGCAGCGGGAGAGATAGTCCTGATATTCCTCTGACTCCTGCGCTTTCTTTGTGACAGGGACGTAACCTTCCGTCCTGGAGTATGCAATCTGTACTTCATTTGTCAGGAGATATTGTGTAAAAAGCCAGGATGCCAGAACCTCCTGGGGATCTTCTTTGCCGAAAATACAAAGAGAGGGACCCTGAGAAATCATCTGCGGATTTTGCGGATCAAACTGAGGAATCGTCATGACCTCTGTGTCGAACTTTACAAGCGCTTCTTTGCTGATATCTACGAGCGGCGCGTCACACCCCATCCAGGTTGCGCCGGCAGTGGAGTCGATTGCAAAGATACACTGGCCGGCATTCAGAAAATTGGCCGGATAGCTTGAAATCTTGAATGTGGAGAACGCACCGTTTTTCACGTGTGAGGCTATCGTGTAAAGCAACTCCTTTGTCGTATCGTTAAACAGCTGGATTTCTCCGCTGTCTGTGGAATAACCGGCCTCTTTTTGACGAAGCATCTGAATCATCATATTGTCCGTTGACTTATAAATAAACGGTATCATGACTTCCTGCTGATTGACAAGGAATTTGCCATTCGCATCTTTGGCTGTTGCGGCTTCGGAAACTTCCCAGATAAAATCCCAGGTGAGCGTTTCGGGCAGTGTATAGCCAAGCTCTTCCACGTACGTTTTATTGACGTAGCATGCTTCAGTAGAACGCATGAATGGAACTGCATAATAGTGTCCTGCAAAAGAACATTCATCCAGAAAGTAGGGGATGAGTTCGGACTGCTTTGGTGCATCAAAAGCAACTTCGCTGCCGCCGAGCCCGTATTTTTCATCCGTGAAAAAGGCATCGAGTGGAACTACAGTCCCTTCTCCGGTCAGATAGGTCGCGATATGATCCGGATAGGTGATGCAGACATTTGGCGTCGTATTTGTTGCGATGTTTGTGATGACATCATTATAGATTTTTCCATAGTCCGTATACAGACGAAGTGTGACTGTGATATTGGGATACTGTTTTTGAAAATCGCTGATCGCTTTTTTATAGATATCTGTCTGCGTCTTGTTTGTGTCATTTTTAGCCCAGAATGTGATTTCATAGTCCTTTGAGGTGTCAAAAGACTCAGGGATTGCGATCGTATTTTGTTTGCGGGAGCCGTGGCAGCCCGTCAGTGACAGGACGCAGGCTGCAAGGCAGGAAAAACAGAGCAATTTTTTGAGCATATGCATCATCCTTTTGTACCCCCTCTCGAAACACCAGCCATAATTTTTTTTCGGAACAACAGGAATAGTAGAATCAGCGGGAGCGAGATGACGGTAACTGCGGCCATCATGGCCGGAATATTCTCACGACCGAAGCCGTTTTCCCGGATTTCCTGAATCCCGTTTGAGACAAGATAATACGCTGCGTCGTCGGTGATCAGCCGTGGCCATACATAGGAGTTCCAGCACTCGATGATTTTCAGAATCGTGATTGTGATGAGCGTAGGGCGGCAGATGGGAAGCAGAACACGGCACAGATATTTAAAATCTGAAGTTCCGTCAACCTTTGCGGCACGGTAAAGCTCGTCCGGTACCTGCTCAAAGTTTTCTTTCAGCAGATAAATATAAAATACAGAGGTAACGGACGGGAGAATCAATCCTGCAAAGGTGTTGCGCATGTCCCAGTTTGTTATTGTTACGAAATTTGTGATGACAACCAGCTCGTTCGGGATCATCATCAGTGAGAGAAACAGGGTGAAGGTAAGCTGTTTTCCGCGAAATTGCAGACGCGCGAAAGCGAATGCGGACAGTATGATCACGATCAGCATGGCAGCTGTGGTCACAATGGTAAAAAAGACTGTGTTCAGCAGGTATTTTCCAAGCGGTACGGCAGTGAAAGCGTCTGCATAGTTCTGCAGAGTCGGTGTCAGGGTAAAAAATGCCGGGATATGTTCGGCATTGTAGGAACCGTAGCTTTTTATGGAAGTCAAGAGCATCCAGTAAAAAGGAAATAATACGACGACTGCCCAGAAGGTCAGCAGTAGATAGACCAATGTACGTTGTATGCGTTTACGGGTCCGGGCAGATTGTTCTATTTTCTGATAATTTATTTGATTTTCCATGTTGTTTATCCTTTTCCAATCGGATTTTGAGGTTTCGTCAATATTCTGCGGACGATATAAATCAGTGATAGCAAAAATACGATATGCGTTTTTACTGATCGAAAGACTGACTCAAGAATAATGCACGTGCTTTTTGCTTACAAGCAGGTTGATGCAGGTGATGGTGAGCACAATGACGAACAAGAGAATGGCGGCAGCAGATGCGTAGGACGGATAACCGCCGCTGTTTCCGTAGAGCATGTCATAGACATAGCCGACGATTGTGTTCATGCCCGCTGCGTTCAAATCTGTACCGAAAAGTGCGACCGCATCGCTGTAGGCTTTGAAAGCGCCGATGAATCCGGTAATGACCAGATAAAAAACGGTGGGAGAGATCATCGGAAGCGTGATGCGCAGAAAAATTCGTCGTTTCGAGGTACCGTCAACCCGGGCAGCATTGTAATAGTTCTGATTCACGGATGCAAGGGCGCTTGTCAAAAGCAGCACCTTGAATGGCATGACAATCCAGATCGTATAAAAGCACAATACAAACATTTTGGCCCAGTATGGTCCGTCAATGAAATCAACCGAGCTGCCGCCGAACCAGTTGATGAGCAGATTGATCATGCCGTCTGAGTACGCCGTCTTTTTAAACAAAATCATAAATACGAGGCCTACAGCCAGCGTATTGGTCACATAGGGCAGAAAATATACGGTCTGAAATAGGTTCCGCAGCGGTTTGATCGAAGAAAGAGCCGCCGAAAGCAGGAGTGCGAATGCTGTGGAAAGGGGAACCGTGATAATGACCAGAATCAGTGTATTTTTGACTGCCTGCAAAAAATAAGGGTCGCGCAGCACATAAGCGTAGTTGTAGCTTCCGACACCAAAATAAGTCTGGGATGCAAAGTTATACCCTTCTTCGAAAGAATAAATAAAAACATCAATCAACGGATACACCATAAAGAATCCCAGGAAGAAAAGCGCCGGAAGAAGATAGAGCCAGGCTTTTGTATTTCTTTTTTCCATAAAAGTTCCTCCGTTTGGGGTTATGATAAGTTGCTTCACATTTTTAACAGGAAGGATAAATCCGTTCTTCTGATTTTTGGCTGAACAGGAATACCTTGGAAGGCTTCAGGCTGAAACGTATTTCGGAAGCTGTGGTATCTATTCTGTTTTCCGCCGCGATGATGGAACGGATTGCAGGGCCTGCAGCACATGCGTGTGAAGAAATAATGCTGATATCGCGTCCCATGACCTCAATGCCGTTTAAAGTGCAGCAAAGAGGACCATTTTCGTCGGGAATAAAACCTTCCGGACGGACGGCAGCAAAGACTTTCTGATCCGGGATGCCTTCAGCCGGGAGAACGGAATGACTACCTATATATAATTGTTCAGATCGGATGGAACCCTCGAACACATTGATCGGAGGTGTGCCGAGAAATTTTGCAACAAAGAGATTTACAGGATTGTCGTAAACCTGCTGCGGCTGTCCGATCTGCTGAATGAGGCCATCCTTCATCACAACAATCAGATCTGAAATGCTCATGGCCTCTTCCTGGTCGTGCGTGACAAATACGGTGGTAATACCTGTTTTTTTCTGGATTTTTCGGATTTCTTCGCGGGTCTGGAGGCGAAGTCTTGCATCAAGGTTGGAGAGCGGTTCATCAAGCAGCAGTACGTGCGGCATTTTTACGAGCGCACGTGCGATTGCAACACGCTGCTGCTGACCACCGGAAAGTTCTCCGGGTTTTCGATCGAGCAGAGAGTCAATCTGTACAAGCTTTGCAGCATTGTGTACGCGGCTCTCCATCTCTTCCTTGGAAGGTCTGTTTTTTCCTTTCAGGTTCTGAAGTGGAAACAGAATATTCTGGCGTACCGTTAAATGCGGGTAAAGCGCGTAGTTTTGGAATACCATGCCCACGCCGCGGTTTTCCGGGGGCAGGTCTGTTACGTCGTTGTCGCCGAAAAAGATTTTTCCGCTGCTTGGCGCAAGCAGTCCGCAGATCAGGTTCAGTGTGGTACTCTTTCCGCATCCGGAGGGACCGAGCAAACCGACCAGCTTTCCGTCCGGGATTTCAAAGGAAAAATTGTCCACTGCGATAATTTCTTTTTGTGATTTCCTGCCTGGAGCAGGGAATTTTTTTGTGAGGTTTTGTAATACGATCTTCATTTTGGCATCTCCTTTTCTAGGTCTGATTATAGTGGATTTTCCAATATATCACAAGAACAATAAAATTTGACTTTGTAGAAAGGATAAGATAAAATGATGGCTGAAAGAAAGACTAAGTTAAAATAATTACATCCGATGAAGGAGGTTCAGGAACGTGAACGAAAAAGTATCAGCGCTTATTAATGAACAGATTAATAAAGAATTTTATTCTGCATATCTGTATCTGGAATTTGCAAATTATTACGCAGGGGCAGGACTCGATGGATTTGAGAACTGGTACAAGGTGCAGGCGCAGGAAGAGCGGGATCATGCAATGCTGTTTTATCAGTATTTGCAGAATAATGGACAGAAAGTGACATTTGAGGCGATTGCAAAGCCGGACTGCGAACTTACCGATCATATGGCGCCGCTTAAAGCGGGACTGGCTCATGAAAAATATGTGACGGAATTGATACATACGATCTATGCTGCAGCGCATGAAGCGCATGATTTCCGGACCATGCAGCTTCTCGACTGGTTTGTAAAAGAGCAGGGAGAGGAAGAAAAGAACGCTTCTGATATGATAACAAAGATGGAACTGTTCGGAACAGATGCAAAGGGGCTTTATATGCTGAACAGTGAACTGAAAGCACGCATATACTCAGCACCATCCCTTGTGTTATAAAACGAATGAAATAAACATTACCTGTTTTTCAGGTTTTTACTGAGGCTGTTTGCAGGAAACCGTCGCACTGGCGGATTTCTTGTATAACAGTCTCGTTTTTTTGTTGAATCTGTCGAGGATTGTCTCCCAGATTTTACAAAAAAATTTCAAAAATCTGCACAAAAACACTACCCATTTTTAAAAACATAGTGTATAATTTCAACATAAGCATTTTAAAACAGGAGGAAGTATTATGGCTAAAGAAATGATTGCAATGCTTCTGGCTGGGGGTCAGGGTTCTCGTCTGTATGCACTGACTCAGAGGCTTGCAAAACCAGCGGTTCCATTTGGTGGAAAGTACCGTATTATTGATTTTCCGCTTTCGAACTGCGTGAATTCCGGTATCGATACCGTAGGTATTCTTACGCAATATCAGCCGCTCGTCTTAAACGAGTATATCGGAAATGGCCAGCCGTGGGATCTTGACCGGCTTTATGGAGGTGTTCATGTTTTGCCGCCGTATCAGCGGGCGACCGGCTCTGACTGGTACAAAGGAACGGCAAATGCAATATATCAGAATCTGGATTTTATTGAACGTTACGATCCGAAGTATGTGATCATTCTTTCCGGTGATCAGATCTGCAAGCAGGATTACAGCGATTTTCTGAAATTTCATAAAGAAAAAAATGCGGAGTTCAGCGTTGCAGTTATGGAAGTTCCGTGGGAGGAGGCTCCGCGTTTCGGTTTGATGGTGGCAGATGAGGATGACCGCATTACCGAATTTCAGGAGAAGCCGAAGAATCCAAAGTCGAACCTGGCTTCCATGGGAATCTATATTTTTAACTGGGACATCCTGAAAAAGTATCTGACAGAGGACGAGCTTGATCCACAGTCTGAAAATGATTTTGGAAACAATATCATCCCGAATCTGCTTCGCGATAACAGAAAAATGTATGCATACCATTTCAGCGGCTACTGGAAGGATGTGGGAACCATTGCCTCTTTGTGGGAAGCAAATATGGAAGTCCTTGACCCGGAGCACAGCGGTATCAATCTGTTCGATGAAAACTGGAAGATTTACAGCCGGAACAGCGGTATGACCGGCCACAAAATAAACGCCGGAGCAGTTGTTGAAGATTCCATGATCACAGACGGTTGCCGCGTGGCAGGAACGGTAAAGCATTCTGTCTTGTTTGCAGGCGTAAAGGTAGAGGCTGGCGCTATCATTGAGGATGCCGTGATTATGGGCGGATCTGAGATTAAGGCAGGGGCGATTGTAAAACACTGTATTCTTGCGGAGAATGTTGTAATCGGTGAGAATGCCGTGGTCGGCGCGATGCCAGAAGGGGATGCATGTGGTGTTGCCACAGTCGGTCCTGGCGTTGTGATCGGTGAGAATGCAAAAATCGGTCCAAATGCAATGGTAGATAAAAATGTAGAAGGCGGTGGAGAACAATGGTAAAATCAAATTCTAGTGCGCTTGGCATTATTTTTCCAAACAATTATGACCCGCTTGTTCCGGAGCTGGTCAATGTGCGGATGATGGCATCCATACCTTTTGCAAGCCGTTACCGTATGATCGATTTTATTTTATCGAGTATGTCGAACTGTGGAATTGACAATATTTCTGTTATGGTAAACAATAACTACCATTCTCTGATGGACCATCTTGGCTCCGGTCGTGAGTGGGATCTGGTGCGGAAAAACGGTGGTCTGAACATATTTCCTCCGTATTCTGAGCGTGCGTCGAAGCGCTATAACGGTCGTATTAGTGCGCTGGCAAGCCTTCTTGGTTTTTTGCGGGAGCAGAAAGAACCGTATGTGGTGATGGCAGATTCGAGCATTGCGGTGAATTTTGATTTCAATGACATGATCCGCCATCATATTGAGACGGGCGCGGATGTCAGCATTGCATATAAAGAGGAGGAGATTCCGGAGAGCCTGAGACGAACGCTTGATCACAGCAAGGGCTTTTATTATACGTTTAATATTCAGGACGGCCGGATTACAAAGATTTATGTAAATCCGACAGAAAAAGGCGTTCAGAATTTCTCTATGAATATCTATGTGATTGACCGTGAACTGCTGATAGATATGGTAAATACAGCCTTTGTTCGCGGACAGGAGCATTTTAACCGCGATGTGCTGCTGACACAGCTCAGCAAGCTTAATGTACAGGCTTATAAATATGAAGGTTACATGGCAAGAATCTCCGGCATTAAGAGTTACTTTGATGAGAATATGAAGCTTCTTGATGATTACAATCTGGATGCGCTGTTTTCAGGCGCTCCGATTTATACAAAGATCCGTGACGACAATCCGACCAGATATGTTGACGGGGCAAAAGTCAGCAATGTGATGGTAGCAGATGGTTGTGTGATTGAGGGAGAAGTGGAAAACAGCATTTTGTTCCGTGGTGTGCAGATCGCCAAAGGTGCGAAAGTAAAGAACTGTATCCTGATGCAGGATACAGTCGTGGAATCGGGTGCTTCGATTGAATATCTGATTGCAGACAAAAATGTAAAAGTAAGTGCAGGCAAAGAGATGAAGGGAGCAGATACATTCCCACTGTTTATTGCAAAGAACCATACCGTATAGGAATGCTGTACAGGAGAATGAAGCATATTACAAGGCAGGCTGTTATTTGTGGTTCAGATAAAATACGGCAAGTTGGGTGCGGTCACGCAGATTCAGTTTTGTAAGAATGGTACTTAAATAATTGCGAACGGTTCCTTCACCGAGGTACAGGGCTTCAGCGATCTCACGGTTGCTGAGGCCCTGTGCAACGCCACGGATAATATCCAGTTCTTTGTCAGAAATATCGTATTTTTCATAGTCAAAGGCATCTCTGCGCAGGAGAAGTTCCGGGATGCGCTGCGTGATTTCACTGCCGAATACGGTCTGCCCGTTTTGGACCGCCTTGAGGGCTGGTATGATATGTTCGTAATCCTGTTTGAGAAGATAGCCGCAGGTACCGATGCGCAAAGCTTTTATGATGTATTCGTCATCGGAAAAAGTAGTGAGCATCAGAATACGTGCGTTTGCATGGTGCTCAAGAATGATTCTCGCAGCATCGAGGCCGGTCATATCTTTCATACGGATATCCATAAGAAGAACATCCGGCAGGTGCTTTTCAAAAAGTGCAATGGCTTCCTTACCGGAAGATGCGGTATCAACGATATGCAGCTCCGGATCGGATTCCAGAATAATTTTCAGTGCAGTAGTGACGAGAAGATCGTCGTCAACAAGGAGAATATTCATAACAGCAAACCAACCTTTCCTTTTGAATAAATGGAATGAAATCTGTTCGAAAAGATTACACAGGCCGTCTTATCGAGCCTGATTTTTCGGTATTGTGATATAAATGCGGAAACCTTCTTTCCAGTCAATATTCAAATGTCCGTCGAATGCTTTTACACGGGCACGGATATTGGAAAGTCCGATGCCGGAAGAAGTAAACTCAGATGATGCTTTGGAAATCTCTGGTGCAAGGCAGGGAAGCCCGGAGATTTTGGTTCCATTATCGTGCAAAGTGAACTGGTAGAAGCCCGGATGTTCTATGATGTTTAAGGAGGCCTGTGTGGCATTGCTGTGCCGGGCGATGTTTACAAGCGCTTCTTTTACAATGGAGATCAGGCTGTATTTGACGTCGCTGGGCAGGGCAGACTGTACGTCATACTGCAACGTGACAGGACAGAATGTGAAATCACGGATGAGCGATTCCAGCGAATCATTTAGGTTTATGGAGCTGTCGTGCAGATCGTGGACACTTTTTCGGATGCTGTCCATGGCCTGATTCAACGTGGTATGGAGAGCGGAAAGGGGTTCCAGCAAGGAGGGTTCTTTTTGTACTGTTTTTAAAGCACCCACCATCAGAATAGAGCGAGTAATCATATGGCCGACGTTATCGTGAATTTCGCGGGCAATGCGGTTGCGTTCCCGCAAGGTAGCTGTGTAAACCTCATTATTTTGTTTTTCGAGCAGTGATTGATTGCGTTCTTCGAGCAGCAGGGCAAGTTCCGCATCGTCGTCCCGCATTTTATAAAATTTTTGGTGCAGCCTTTCGTAGGAGGCTGTTTTTTTGTGCATTAACACAGCAAGAACGCAGCCGATGACGACACAGTAAAAAAGAATAAAGCCCGGAAATTCAGGAGAAAACAGAGTTTCAAAGCTACCGGAAAAGTAATGAAATAGAAGAGAAGCGGCCGACAAAGCTGCAGCGATCCATTTTTCGTAGTTCTCAGCGGCACAATCATAGGCAGTCAGAGGAAGAAAAATCATAAATTCAGGAACTGCAAACACTGTTATGATATAGAGCAGTCTGAGCATCCGGCAGAAGATATTGCCGGACAGAGCGTAGGATAGAGCGCTGATTGCCAAAGCAGTCCAGAAGGCGCAGACGGCAACTGGTGCGGTATTGGTGAAATACAGTCCGGGAATGCAGCAAAGAAGCAGAATGATTTTGTCGAGTAGCGCGTTCATCATAAGATTCCCTCTCGTGTTTATGATCAAAAAACGGATAGATCATAAAAACAGATTGCCATGGTGTGTTCGGTTTCAAAAATTGTTTTAATCGTAGCATATGCATTTTAGAAAGTCAAATGAAGTGACATTTGTCATATCCGGATTACACATCTGACACTTCATTTTGATGTAGTTTCTGACTATAATGGTGATATCGAAATAGAGAAAATAACCTGTTTTGCTTGCGGCAGGTATGTTTGTTTAGAAAGAAAGGGAGGAATCAATATGATTCATATAGAAAATCTGGTAAAGCGATATGGGGAAGTGCTTGCTCTGGATCATCTGAATCTGGATATTACAGAGGGAGAAATATTTGGTCTGCTTGGCCCGAATGGGTCGGGTAAGACAACGGCGATTAACTGTCTGCTTGCTCTGCTGAAATATGACAAAGGAGAGATTACTGTTTTCGGGGAGCCGATGCATCCGGACAGTTATGAGCAGAAGCGTCAGATTGGGATTGTTCCGCAGAATGTGGCTGTTTTTGAACAGATGTCCGTGTATGAAAATATTGATTATTTCTGTGGCCTTTATGTAAAAGAAAAACAGAAGAGGCGAGAGCTGGTGGAAGAGGCGATTGCATTTGTCGGTCTGGAGGATTATCGGAAGATGCTTCCGAGAAAGCTTTCCGGTGGACTTTTAAGGAGATTGAATATTGCCTGCGGAATCGCACATCAGCCGCGTTTGATTATCCTGGATGAACCGACGGTAGCGGTAGACCCGCAGAGCCGCAATAAAATTTTGGAGGGGATTGTCGCACTGAATAAAAAGGGTTCGACCATTATCTATACCTCGCACTATATGGAAGAGGTGGAGCAGATCTGTACAAGGATAGTTATTATGGACCATGGCAGGTGCATTGCTTCCGGAACGAAAGAAGAATTGAAGCAGATGATTAAGACTGGAGAGACGATCTGCATTGAGGGGGTTATGCTTACAGACGGGCAGATCGAGGCGATTCGCGCTCTTCCGCATGTATTTCAGACTGACTATAAGCAGGAAGAAAGCCGGCTTGTGATCAAATGTACGAGTGCAAAGCATAACTTGATCCGCGTTCTGAATTATTTGCAGCAGGAAGAAGTGCCATTTGGCCGTGTGTTCTCAGAATTACCGACACTGAACGACGTATTTCTGGAAATTACAGGAAAGGAACTTAGGGATTGATTTTCAGGAATGATATTCTGGAATTATCAGAAATGAATTTAGAAATTAGCAGGAGGAAAATCGTGAAACATTTATATAAGTATAATCTGTTGCAAATTCTGCGCAGGTGGGACGATCTGTTCTGGGCATTGATTTTTCCGATTATTATGGCAACGTTGTTTTATGCGACCTTTGGGTCCAGCACGATCGACAATATGAAAGCGATTCCGGTTGCGTGTGTCCATGGGGAAAATATAGCTTTTGAAACTTTTTTGAACGAGATGGACGGCGAGATGCTGGAAGCAGAATGGATGGATGAGGAAGAAGCACGGAAAGCGCTGGAGACGGGAAAGGTAAGCGGCATTTTTTTCGCAAAGACAGAGCCTTCTCTGACTGTAAGCAGCGCACAGATGAATGAGAGTATTCTTGGAACGCTTTTACAGACGTATCTCCAGAATCAGAAACTTATGGAGGATATCAGGGATTCAAATCCTATCGGATTGCTGGGAGCAATCGGTTCTCTGACGGATTACAAAGAGCTGGTGGAGCCGGTGAGTACCGGAGGGCGAACAATGGATGGTTCCATCACATACTTTTTTGCCCTGGTCGGTATGGCCTGTCTGTTTGGTGCGTTTCCAGGTGTAACGGCGGCAATGCAGCTGCGCGCTGATCAGTCGGCTCTGGCAGCAAGACGCAGTATTATACCGCTGCACCGGTTACACATGGTTATCAGTGAAATGCTTTCGGTGTTTGCAGTACAGTTTATCAATATCTGTCTGTTGCTTTTGTATATGCGTTTTGTTCTGCATATTTCGTTTGGACCAAAATGGCCGATGCTTCTTCCGATTTGTATTCTGGGAAGTATGACTGGCGTGGCATACGGCATTTTTATAGGAAGTCTGCGTATGGGAGAGGGAGCAAAAACAGGCCTTCTGGTAGGAAGCTCGCTGCTTATGAGTTTTCTGGCTGGTATGATGATGGGAAATATGAAGGATATTATTGAACATGTCTGTCCGATTGTGAACAGACTGAATCCGGCGGCGCTGATCTCGGATGCATTTTACAGCATTTCCATTTATGAAAATCCGGCAAGATACGGAAGAAGCCTGATTCTTTTGGCTGTATTTACGGCAGTACTTGTGCTGGCCAGCTTTGGAAAATTGAGGAGGGAACGGTATGACAGTCTTTAAAGTATATTTTCTGATCATCCGGCGGAATTTTGCTGCGATTCTGATGTATATCGGCATTTTTGCCGGAATTGCAGTAGCGATACAGGCGTCATTCCGACATACGGGAATGACAGAAGGATTTTCTGCGATGAAGCTGGATGTGGCAGTGGTTGACCGGGGCGGCGGTATATTGTCTGAGACGCTTCAGGAGGTACTTGGGCTGCAGCATGATCTGGTCACGATTGCAGACGATGAGCAGGTGATTCAGGAAGAGCTGTACTATGGCAATGTAAAATATGTTCTGATTGTACAGGATAAAGCATTGGAAAAACTGCAGGCAGGCGAACAGGCAGTACAGAGTATTACAGTACCGGGAACCATTGCAGCTTATTATGTGGAAGCTCAGGTGAATGCATTCCTGAATGAGATCCGGACAGCTTTAGCCGGGGGATTTTCACCAGAAGAAGCATGTCAGGAAGCTGTGGCGCTTGCAACTATTCCTGTGAATGTAGAGCTTGTGGATAAAAACGGAAACGCTGGAATCAGGGAAGACTATAATTATTACTTTGCTTACATGCCCTATGCATTTCTGGGAGCAGCAATTATGTCGCTCAGTATTGTAATTATGGAGCTGAAAAAGAAAGATATCCGGCGCCGTATGCAGAGTTCCTCTGTTCCTTTTTTGAAGCAGAACCTTGCCGCGCTCATTTCGTTTGCCGTGCTGGGGGCCGTTATTTGGGGGATTTGCATGGTCATTCAGACCTTCCTGTATCGAGGCGGTGTTTTTGGCGGAAACCATACAGGATATTACCTGCTGAACAGCATTGTGTTTATGCTGGTGTCCCTGTCCCTTGCGTACCTGACCGGAACTGTATCCAATACGCCGACGGTGTTGAATGGAATGGCAAATGTGATTTCACTTGGGCTTTGTTTCCTGGGAGGAATTTTTGTTCCAATCGAAATGCTGGGAGAAAAGATGGGGAAGGTGTCCCGTTTTCTGCCCACATACTGGTATTCCAAAACAAATGGACTGCTGGGGGACTACGGCGTGCTTGATGCAGAACAGATAAAAAGCGTCTGGCTTGGGATTGCGATACAGGTGGTGTTCGCAGCCGCGTGCATCGCAGTGACGATGGCGATCAGGCAGAGACAGCTTCAGGAGAAAGAATGATGTGCGTTTGAAGAAAATTCTTGAAGGATTTTGTGTTATTTTGAGGATTTTTTGCTTGACAAAAATGACGAAATTTGTATAATAATAAGTGTACGAATGAGAATTTTGTCGCTTGGTGGTGACAGGGCCTTGTGTACAGAGGATGAGTTGGTTATATACGAATGATGAGTGAGGCGTGTCCGTAGGGATGCGCCTTAAATTTTATAAGTGAGTTGCGGGTATATATGCAAAAGCTACTAAATTTAAATCTTTCCGGAATACTTATGTATGAGTATATCGGTACACTTGTTAGAAGATTAACAGGAAGGTTGAAATATGCATAGAAAAATGTTAAAATGAAGCATATTTTATTTTGGGTAATACAATTGGGAAACTTTGTACTAAATAATATACAGTGGGAGATGTCAGAATGAATAGAACAGTTATTGTAACAGGAGGAGCCGGGTTTATTGGAAGTAATTTTATATTTCATATGCTGAAAAAATATCTGGATTATCGTATTGTATGTCTGGACTGTTTGACATATGCCGGGAATATGTCAACATTAACTTCGATTATTGAGAATTCTAGATTTAGATTTGTAAGAGAAAGTATTACTGATAGAAAGTCGGTTTATAGGTTGTTTGAGGAAGAACAACCTGATATTGTTGTAAATTTTGCAGCTGAAAGCCATGTAGATCGGTCGATTGAAAATCCGGAAGTTTTTCTTGACACTAATATAAAGGGAACAGCGGTGTTAATGGATGCTTGCCGAAAATATGGTATTGAGCGTTACCATCAGGTGTCAACGGATGAAGTGTACGGGGATTTGCCATTAGACAGACCGGATTTGTTTTTCACAGAAGAAACCCCGATCCATACTTCAAGTCCGTATTCTTCTAGCAAGGCAGCAGCAGATTTGTTAGTGTTGGCATATTACCGGACATATGGTTTGCCTGTATCTATCACGCGTTGTTCTAATAATTATGGGCCATATCATTTTCCAGAAAAACTGATTCCATTGATGATAGCAAATGCTTTAGATGATAAGCCTCTTCCAGTTTACGGAAACGGAGAGAATATACGTGACTGGCTTTATGTAGAGGATCACTGTAAAGCAATTGACCTCGTAATTCATAAAGGACGTGTAGGTGAAGTGTATAATGTTGGCGGTCATAATGAGATGAGAAATATTGATATAGTGAGAATTATTTGCAGGGCTTTAAATAAGCCGGAGAGCCTGATTACTTATGTGACAGACAGAAAGGGGCACGATATGCGCTATGCAATTGATGCGACAAAAATCCACAGTGAACTGGGCTGGCTGCCAGAAACTAAATTTGAAGATGGGATAAAAAAGACAATACAGTGGTATCTTGAACACCAGGAGTGGTGGAAAACGATCATTTCCGGTGAATATAAGAACTATTATAAAGAAATGTATGAGAATAGATAATTTCAGAAAGGGCGCAGATATGGGACAGATTAAAGTAGAGAAAAATGTGGGTGGAATAGAAGGTTTATGCACGATTGAGCCGTCAGTGCATGGGGATAGCCGTGGATATTTTATGGAAACATATAATCAACAGGACATGTATAAGGCGGGATTTGATATGGCTTTTGTGCAGGATAACCAGTCCAGTTCGGCCAAAGGGGTGCTGCGTGGGCTCCATTTTCAAAAAAATTATCCTCAGGGGAAATTAGTGAGGGTCATTAAAGGAACCGTTTTTGATGTTGCGGTTGATCTTAGACGCAGTTCAAGTACTTATGGAAAATGGTTTGGAATAGAGCTGTCAGAGCAGAATAAAAAACAGTTTTATATACCTCAAGGATTTGCACATGGGTTCCTTGTTTTGAGCGATGTGGCTGAATTTTGCTATAAATGTACAGACTTTTACCACCCGGGAGATGAAAGTGGGTTGGCATGGAATGATCCAGAGATAGGTATTATCTGGCCAGGACTCAAAGGTGCATATAATGGAACGGCATTGAGCGATGGATATCAGCTGGAAGATGGAACGACGCTTGTGATGAGTGACAAAGATCAAAATTGGAAAGGGCTGAAAGAAACATTCAGTTTTTGATTTTTAGAAACCCGAAGGAGCAGAGCGTGTTTTGCATGCATTGCTCCTTTTATTAGCTAGGTATATACACAGTACTGTACTTGCCTTCGTCAGGAGGATGATATAATCAATTTTATTTTTGAAGTAGGCTACTAGTACAATATAAAACAAATAAATAGGCCAATATCTATGATTTCTAGTGAGAGAAAAGCATACATTAGATGACTTCATAGATTTCCTCAAAATTCTGAATAAAAAATATCGGGAAGGCGATATGAACAGAAATTATACTGGATAGTCATTCTGTTCATACAAGTAAAAAGATAAAGGTTTTTCTTGATATAATACCAGGACGTTTTGTTTTTGTATTTACACTAAAGCATGGATCATGTTTAAACATGATCGAAGGCTTTTTTGGAAAGATGACACGATAAATGCTCAAAAGTATCAGAGTATCGACAAAGCAGTACCTTATTTATCGCCTCTACAAGTATTTTGATGAAGTAAATGAGGTTCTGGTTGTCTATCGCTGGCAATACAAAATGGTCGATTTCAGTAGGTATACTATTGGTCTAGCTAATTAATATACGATCTACTAGGGGGGAAACGGTGAAAATACTGATACTTATTCCTGCATATAATGAGGCCGAAAATATAGAGCGTGTCGTAGATAATTTGATTGAAAACTATCTTGATTATGATTATGTGATTATTAATGACGGCTCTACCGATACCACAAGAAAGATCTGCGCAAAAAAAGATTATAATTTACTTGATTTGCCTGTCAATGTAGGACTATCAGGGGCTATTCGCAGCGGCATGCGGTATGCAAATTATTATGGCTACGATTATGTGGTTCAGCTGGACGGAGATGGGCAACACGATCCGAAGTATATTGCTGATATGCAGGCAAAGATGCAAGAGACAGGATGTGATATTGTAATTGGATCGAGGTTTAAAATAAAGAAAAAGCCATTTACGTTTCGGATGTTTGGAAGCCAGATGTTGACAGCGGCAATCTGGATTACAACTGGAGGAAAATATATTGGAGATGTTACATCGGGAATGCGTCTGTTTAACAAAAAGATGATTAAGAGATTTGGATATGATATGCATTATAGCCCGGAGCCGGATACGTTGGCATATTTGTTAAACTGTGGTGTTAGAATAGAGGAAGTGCAGGTAAATATGCATGATCGAATTGCAGGAGTCAGCTACCTGAATTTTAAAAGTTCTGTTTGGTATATGATGAAAATGCTGTTTTCTATCCTGATTTTTCAATGGGTGAGAATTCGCGTAAAGGAGGCAAACTGATGTCGTTTACTCTTCAGGTTATATTAATTGCAGCAGCAGTTACTACCGTGGTTTGGATATTGCGGAACATCAGAAAATTCAGGGTGAAAATGGAGGATGCAATATTCTGGACTTTTTTTGCAGCAATTTTGCTTGTACTGGCTCTTTTTCCGGAAATATCTTATAGGCTAAGCAGTATATTAGGCGTTATATCCCCGGCAAATTTAATTTTTGTTATTGTGATTTTTTTATTGGTTGAGAAAATATTTACATTGTCTATTATAGTTTCACAACTAGAGGATAAAATTGCAGTATTATCAGCAGAGCTGGCACTTCGTACCCATTCAGCAGAGCAAAAGCTGGCTAGGAAAGAAATAAATAAAGATGAATTTATAAAGATAGAAACTGAAAAGGTAAGTCAGGTAGAATAGTATGGATATACAATGTAAAATTAGCCATGCATTTGTGATTTGTGCATACGGGAAAAGTCCATATTTAGAGGAATGTATCCAGTCATTACAAGGCCAGAAACTAAAAAGTGAGATCATGATTGCGACATCTACTCCCAATGATAACATATATGCATTAGCCAAGAAGTACTCTCTTCCTGTTGTAGTAAATCATGGGGAAAAAGGTTTGGCTGGTGACTGGAATTTTGCATTGGGATTGCCGAGCACAGACTTGGTTACATTGGCCCATCAAGATGATATATATCAGGAAAGATATACGGATAATATTGTAAAGGCTTTTCAGGAGAATAAGGATGCTATTATATTGTTTACGGATTATAGCGAATTGCGGAGCGGGCAGAATGTAAAAAGCAACCGGCTTCTACGTGTGAAAAGAATATTACTCTTTCCGCTCAGATGGAAATTATGCAGAAAGAGTAAATTTGTCAGAAGAAGGATATTGTCAATGGGCTCAGCTATCTGTTGTCCATCTGTGGCGGTGGTAAAAAATAGGATTTCCGAGCCTCTATTTGAAAACAACATGAAAAGCAATATTGATTGGCAGGCGTGGGAGAAACTTTCAAAAGAGCGTGGAGCATTTGTATATTTGCCGGAACAGTTGATGCAGCATCGAATACACGAAGGGTCTACTACATCTGAGTTGCTTGCACAGGCAGCTAGAAGGGAAGAAGATATTTACATGTATCGAAAATTTTGGCCAGATCCAATTGCTGAATTTATCGAATTGTTTTACAGAATAAATGAAAAATCAAATCAACTTAAATAAATGAGGTGATTATGCGCGAAGATATAGCAGCTGGGATTGTATTGTTTAATCCGAATCTTGAAAGGCTGGAACAAAACCTTAAGGCTGTCAGTGGACAGGTTTTAAAAATTTTTTTGATTGATAATGGTTCTGAAAATATACATGGAATTCAGCAGCTTCTTCAGGAATATTCTGTTTGCAGGCTCTTAAGAAACGAGATAAACAAAGGGGTAGCAGTTGCATTGAATCAATTGATGAAAGAGGCTGAAAACAACGGATATACCTGGCTTTTGACTCTGGATGACGATTCTGTCTGTGAGAATGGTTTGGTGCAGAAACTCAGTGCTTTTACGGAACGGCCTGATGTGGGAATTATCTGTGCAGACGCGACAGACGATTCCATGACTAATTCTGGGAGCGTGAATAAACATTCCATACGTTCTGAAAAGGATGGCTGTGAATGCGTAGAGAGTTGTATCACAGCAGGATCTTTAACAAGTATCAGAGCCTGGAAGACGATTGGTGGATTTGATGAACGTATGTTTATTGATTTTGTTGATGTCGAATATTGTACCAGACTACGAACATACGGTTATCAAATATGGAAGGTCGCAGGAACAAAGGTTCATCAGCAGTATGGGAATATTAGCGGTCATTTTCACTTTTTGGGAAAAATGTATTATCTTTTCAATTATCCGCCAATTCGGATTTATTATTCCGTACGTAATCAGATTTACTATTTGAAGAAGCATGGTAAAGTAATCTGTAAATCCAGGCAACTTTTCTTTTTGGTCGGCTATGTTGGAAAAAGGATTATATTTGAAAAAGACAGATATAAAAGCCTTTGCGCAGTTATCAGAGGAGTGAAAGATGGAATTAGAATGCGGGTATGAACAAAAACGAAAACCAGAGGTTGCGATATTATTGTCTACCTATAATGGCCAAAAATATATTAGGGAGCAAATTGACAGTATTCTTGGACAGACCTATCCCGGTATCCGGATTTATGTCAGAGATGACGGATCGACAGATGATACCGCAGATATTTTAAATGTATACGCAAAAGATAGAAAAATAGTTTTTTTTAAAGGTGAAAATATTGGTTATATTAATAGCTATTTTAAGCTGTTGAAGGAGTGTGGTAAGGCTGATTACTATGCATGGTGTGATCAGGATGATATATGGGTGCCTAAGAAGATGGAAAGGGCGGTAGATTGCTTAGAACTTGACCGGAGAAATTATCAGGACACGATAGATGGGCATAAGCCGGTTTTATACTTCAGTTCCTATGATTTTTATGATGAGGAAATGCATTTTCAAAAGCATGGTCTTGTTCATAAAAGAGGGCCGTCGTTTAGTAATTCTTTGATGGATTGTATCACGTTGGGATTCAACAGCGTGTTCAATCATAATACGCGTATGTACATGGAAGAAAATATACCAGAGCATAGTTGCGGACATGACTGGTGGACATATATGATATGTGCGGCGTTTGGACGTGTGTTGTATGACAGGGAATTTTCATCTGTAAAATACCGCAGACTGGCGGAGTCTGTTAGCCCGGGAGGGAAAAATTTTTTAGCCTTGCAGATTTGGCGGTTTAAAAAGTTTTTTATAAATGATTATTTTAGAGAAATCCGGGAGCAACTCTATGAATTTTCAAAAATCTATGAACGCCAGTTAAATGATGAGAACAAACGGGTAATGCGGCTTTTTTCAAAGAAAAAATACTCTGTGGTATGGGCACTCAGAAAAACATTTTATCCTATATGGTTTCGGCAAGGACTTACAGAAGAAATAATGGTAAGAATATTGTTTTTAACAGGGAGGCTTTAGCTTCCCTGTTTTTTGGGTAAATGGTACATTTGATTTTGAGAAAAGTTAGGACTATAAAAGGGATCATATTTTCCCTTGTAGCATTCCAGAATCGGAAGAGTTTTTGGGTGGACATTACAAAGAACAGATACAAAGGGAAGCAGCACAATGGATAATTGGTGTTCGGTTAATGTATGACATAATTTATAAACAGTCTGAGAAAAGTTGGTTTTATCCGTTGGCTTATAAAACCGATTGTAGATATCTTTTTTTATCATAAAACAATAAGGCCCGATGAGACTGCAATTTTGTTGAATTTGCGCCCGAAAACAATATCCTGTATCGGTATCGTAATATTTATAAAACGGAGAATGAATCTGGCCATCAGGAGTAAAAATAAGTCCTGATTCAAGTATTCGGTTCTTCTTATATAAAATTTTGGCAGCAGCAATGCCGACAGAAGAACGGGAGCAGTTACCAAGTAGCTGCTCAATCCAATTCGGAGTCACTACTCTTTCTGCATGATACAAAATAATGAGGTACTCACCAGTGGCATGTTCCGGAGAATCTGCAAAATCAAAATCACGGTATGTAGTGATTTCTTGCAATTGCTCTCGTAAATTTGAAGAACAGTCTTTGAGTATAATAGACACATGCGGATTACCGGAAAAAGAATAGTAAACATGGTAATAACCGTATTGCATATCCCTTTTGGCAAGTGCATTTTCTTTATTGCGATTTAAATGATTCTGGAGTGCCTGCAGGGCAGATTCATAAGCGTATGATTTACTTTCGGGATTTCCAGCGACCGATGCAGGATGAATACGCCAATGATATAAAACTTTGGGAATATGGATAATATGCCGGGCTAGATCGCAGGTTTTTAGGATAAAATCATAGTCCTGAGAACCATTGCAGGCATCTGAAAATCCTCCACACTGATTTGCAAGTTCTCTTTTAACAACGTAAAAGTGGGTAATATAATTACAGGATCGAAGCAAATCAAGGTTGAAGTCCGGCTTGAAGCAAGGGTCATAATAAGTTTGGAGACTGGTATCCACCTTATCCTCATCGGTGTATAGCACGTCAGGACAGGGGGTGGTGTTTAATGCTTTTACGATTTCAAACAGGGCATCTGGAGTCAGAATGTCATCATGATCTAGTAAAGCTATATAATCTCCGGAAGCAAGCTCAAGAGCTGCATTTGTATTGCCGGAAATTCCTAAATTTTCAGATAATTTTGTATAAAATATATTAGGCCAAATATTCTGATATTCTGTAATCATATCAGTGATATAAGAAATAGAATCATCTGCAGTGCCGTCTGCAATGCATAATTCCCAGTTGTTATAAGTCTGGGTAGTAACGGATTCAATCATTTGCCGAAGAAATATTGGCGGGGTTTTATAGACAGGTACAATAATACTGATCCTGGGATGATATGCAAAATCAGCTTCTTCCTGTTTTCGGAGTTCTGCAGCAGGAATAATATGTCTGAGATGCCAGATGTTGTAGTTTTTGGTATATTCAAAGTAGTCTATGGTTTTACGCAACACGGAACGCATTCCAAAGGTACGAAAATGAAACAAAGCATTTTTTATATTACTAGAATTAATATATTTTAGAGATCCTATAAGTGACATAAATTTCTCCTTATGATATTGAGTTTTACCATTGATAATGTTATACTAACACAATAGTCGGATTTTTTCAATTGTGTTGGAAGGTAAGAATGGGACCTGGCCAGTTGACAAACGAAATGCTTATCTTTATAATATTTCGGAGCAAAAGCAGTCAATTAGTAAAGAGGAGATAATACATGATAGTAGCCAGTAAACAGCCGCATCGGCTTGGTATCTATTTTTTTTATGACGCACAGGGAATAGTGGATCGATATATTGATTATTTCCTGGAAGATTATAAAAAATGTTTTGACAAAATTGTGATTGTATGTAACGGCAGGCTGTCAGAAGAGGGGCATTGTGTTTTCAAAAAATATACAGATCATATTATTGTACGTGAAAACAAAGGAATGGACGTCTGGGCCTATAAAAATGCTTTTGAATATGTCGGATGGGCGGAACTTGAAACTTATGATGAGGTGACAATTACCAACTATACAAGTATGGGGCCGGTATATCCGTTTATTGAGATGTACAAAGAAATGGCACAGAAGGATTTGGATTTTTGGGGTATTACTAAACATTTCAAGTATAAAGAAGATATTTTTGGAAAAATATCGTATGGGTATATTCCGGAACATATTCAGTCCTATTATATGGTATTCAGACAAAGCCTTGTGAAGTCTGCGGAATTCCAAAGCTATTGGAAACATATGCCGGAGATCAGGTCTTATGCGGATTCGATTGCAAATTTTGAGGCTGTTTTTACTAAAAAGTTTGCCGATGAAGGATTTAAATGGGATGTTTATGTGAATGTGGATGATCTTGAAATGCAGGCGATGCATCCCGTTTTGACCTATCCGGTAGAATTGATAAAAAATAGAAAATGTCCGATCTTTAAACGGCGTTCCTTTTTTCAGGATTACAATGTCGTGCTGGATGCGACGCTTGGACAAGAAGGAATAGCGTTATACCATTATCTGAAAGAATATCAATTATATGATGTGGACATGATATGGGAGAATTTGCTTCGGACATGCCATCAGGAAGATTTGGCTAAAAATTTGCATTTGAACTATATTCTTGCGTGTGATCCAGTTGATGAAGTTCGTATGCGTATGCGTTTTTCGAAAAAGAAAATTGCGTTGTTTATGCATATATATTTTATTGATTTGCTGAATGGTTCTTTTGAGTATGCTTCAGCAATGCCCGAATTTGCTGATTTGTATATTACAACCGATTCAGAAAAGAAGAAACAGCAGATTATGAATCGATTTGAAGGGTTTCCGTGCGGAAAATTCGAAGTGAGGGTAGTCCCCAATCGAGGGCGGGATGTATCTGCGCTTATGATTGGGCTGAAAGATGTTATTCCAAATTATGAATTAGTATGCTTTTATCATGACAAGAAAGCAGGCCAGGTATCGCCTGGATCTGTCGGAGAAAGTTTTGCGTATAAATGCTCAGAAAATGTACTGCATAACAGAGCTTATGTGTACCGGATACTGGAGAAGTTTGACAGTGAGCCAAGGCTTGGACTACTATCGCCGCCGGAGCCAAACCATGGCGTGTATTTTTCGGTATTAGGCGCAGAATGGTGTTTTAATTATGAAGTGACAAAAGCAGTCGCGGACAAATTAAAAATAACGGTTCCGATGTCACCGGATAAGGCACCGGTTGCACCCTTGGGAAGTATATTTTGGTTTCGTACAAATGCAATGCGCCTTCTCCATGAATATCCTTGGAAGTACGAAGACTTTCCAGAGGAACCATTGCCGTTGGATCGGACAATTTCACATGGGATAGAGAGGGTTCGTCCATATGTAGTGCAACAGGCCGGATATTACCCTGCCTTTGTAATGGCTACACCATATGCGGAAATTGAGTTTACAAATCTCCGACAATATATAAAAAATTATAATAATGCATTAGCTGAAAATTGCTTGCTTGCAGGTTCACAGAGAGAAGACCTGATTCGCCTGAAGGCCACGTTAAAAGGCAAAAGGGTAAAGCTGGGTGTTGTGCCGTGGTATATGAAACTTAACAATAAATTGCAACGACTGCTGTCCGAAAAAACATATTCCGCGCTTTTGCGGGTTAAACGGAAAATATTGGGGCCTAGAGATTTGAAATAGTGTGATATAATAAGGCGAGAGTATCGGAGTGATATATGATGATAGTTAGGGAATTGTATGCGTACAGAGAGATGATCTTCAGTCTTGTGCGCAGAGATTTGGTTGGTAAATATAAAAAGTCAATTCTTGGATTTTTATGGACTTTTGTAGAACCATTACTACAACTTTGCGTTTATACATTTGTGTTTACTGTTATTATGCCAATGAAGAATATTGATAATTTTTATCTTCATTTATTTGTTGCATTGATCCCATGGAACTTTTTTGCAACCTGTCTTGGAGGTGCCTGTACGTCAGTGGTTGACCAGCAGGATATGGTGAAAAAAATATATTTTCCGCGGGAAGTGCTTCCTATTGCATATGTAACGAGTCAGTTTGTAAATATGGTTCTGTCATTCATCGTAGTCTTTATCGTAATCGTTATTGCGGGAGTTGGGATTAGTTTGAAAGCTGTGCTTTGGATGCCTCTGGTTATGCTACTCCAATATATTATTTGTCAGGGAATTGTCCTGCTGACATCATCTATAACTGTATATTTTAGGGATATGCAGCAGATATTGTCAGTGCTTTCACTGGCTTTAATGTATGCTGCTCCGGTAATTTATTCTGTTGATATGGTGCCAGAAGAAATTCGGTCAGCCTATATGATGAATCCAATGGCTGTGGTGATTGTTGCTTACAGGGATATTTTGTATTATAGGAAAGTTCCTGACGTTAACGACCTTTTGCTTGGATTCGTAGCAGGTAGCCTTATGCTTTTGATTGGGTATAATACATTTGCTCATCTGAAAAAGAGGTTTGTGGAGGAGTTATAATGCAGAAAGAAAATGCGATTGAGGTAAAAGAAGTAAAAAAAACATTCCGTTTATATAAGGATAAAGGCAATTCTCTGAAAGAAAAAATTTTATTTAAAGAGAGAAATGACTATGAGGTTCGAACGATATTAAAGGGGATTAGCTTTGACGTAAGAAAAGGAGAAGCGATCGGCCTGATTGGACACAATGGATGCGGGAAAAGTACCACGCTAAAGCTACTTACAAAAATTATTTATCCTGATTCAGGAACTATTGAAATATCCGGCAGAGTTTCAAGTCTTTTGGAACTGGGAGCAGGTTTTCATCCGGATATGTCAGGAAGAGACAATATCTATATCAATGCATCTATTTTCGGATTGACGCGTAGGGAAATAGATGAGCGGGTAGATGAAATTATAGAGTTTTCTGAATTAGGGCATTACATTGATAGCCCTGTTAGAACATATTCTTCAGGTATGTATATGCGTCTTGCATTTTCAGTGGCAATTAATGTAAATGCGGATGTGTTGCTGATAGATGAGATTTTGGCAGTCGGGGATTTGAATTTTCAGACGAAATGTTTGAAAAAACTGCAGCAGATTAAAAAAGAAGGTGCCACTATTGTTATAGTATCACATTCTATGGAACAGATTGAAACGATTTGTGATAGATGTATCTGGCTGAACGGAGGAAAAATTGAGGAAGACGGTTTGCCAGGATATGTACACAGAAAATATCTTGAATTTATGGGGGATTATAGTTTCGCAGAAAGCGCAGCCCCAGACAAGAAAGAATTATGTGAAGGCGAAGCAGCCGCAGAATCAGGAATAGATGTGTTAGAAGAGGCAAGAAAAAGATTTGAACGCAGAGGAAGCGGAGATGTTTGGATTGATAAAGTATACTGTACAGATGCAAAAGGAACAGAAAAAAAGGTATTTCTTACGGGAGAGGACATGCATATCAATATATCGTATGTTGTGAATTGTCCGGCAGAAGTTTGTATTTATATAGGAATCCTTAGAATGGACTATATGCTTTGCTATGGTACGGATTCGTATTCAGAAGAAAAGAAGCTTTTCAAGTTGGATCATAGTGGTATATTGAAGCTTTACTTTCCAAAGCTTGAATTGTTGCCAAGCCAATATATGATAGATATTCATTTAACCGATAAGGAAGGTAATGAAATAGACATGTATAATGAGGCGGCAATATTTCAGGTATATTTCCAGACAAAAGAAACAGGAATGTTTAAGATGACACATCAGTGGATTGAAAAACAACATTAGGAGGAATGAAGATGAAGGTAGTAGTGACTGGAGCAGCAGGATATATCGGAAGACATGTAGTTAAAGAGTTATTGAATATGGGGCATCAGGTAGTAGCAGTTGATTTTATGCATAAGGATGTGGATGAACGTGCAGAATTCAGTAATGTTGCTATTTTTTCTGGTGACAAAGATATATATGAACAGTTAGGGAAACCTGATGTATGCATTCATATGGCATGGAAAGACGGATTCATTCATAATTCCTCTGAGCATATGAAGAACTTATCTAACCATTATCTGTTTTTGGAAAATATGATTAATGGAGGATGTAAAAACATTGCAGTTATGGGAACGATGCATGAAGTAGGCTTTTGGGAGGGTAAAATTGATGCAGATACTCCCTGTAATCCACTGTCTCAGTATGGTATTGCCAAAAATGCGTTGAGGCAGTCCTTATTGCTTTACGCGAAAGATAAGGATGTTAATATTTTTTGGCTCCGGGCTTATTATATCCTTGGAGATGATTCTAAAAATAGTTCTATTTTTTCTAAAATCCTCAGTGCAGCAGAGGACGGAAAAAAGGAATTTCCATTCACAACCGGACAAACCAAGTATGATTTTATAGATGTAAAAACTCTTGCAAAAATGATAGCAGTGTCTAGTACCCAGACAAAACATACCGGTATTATTAATGTTTGTACGGGAAAACCGGTATCACTTGCAGATCGTGTGGAACAGTTTATTAGTGAACACGGCCTTGATATTAAGCTGCAATATGGAGTTTTTCCTGAAAGACCATATGATTCCAAAATCGTATACGGTGATAGCAGGGTAATAGAGCAGATTATAGACGAAAATAGGTGATTGATTATATGGGAAGAAAAATACGGATTGCATTTACAGGTGTGTTTGATTTGGCTAATTATGGTGATCATTTATTCCCCAATATATTTGAAAATCAGATGAAAAAGCGTGGCTTGGAATGTGAGATTACATTGTTTTCTGTTTTTGCATGTGAGCAGGCATTTGAAGAAGGAAGGCATGTTTATTCGATTTACAATATTGACAAAATGCATATTGAAAATGCTTTTGATGCCGTCATTGTTGGTGGAGGGGAACTAATTCATTACGGTCTATACCAGCATATTTTTGAAGGAAGATATGTAGATTATCCTATTTTCGATTTATGGGTTGTACCATGTTTATTTGTAAAAAAATATCATGTAAAACTAATATGGAATGCACCAGGAATTCCTTTTGATTTTGAAAAAGGATATAGTACCTTTACAAAATGGCTGTTGGAAGGTGTTGATTATTTAGCAGTCCGGAATATTCAGTCAAAAATGAGCCTTGTAAAATGTGGTATAGATGTGAAACGTATAAGCGTAATACCAGATACCGGACTATTGCTGAAAGATGTATATAGCAGAGACGAGTGTGTAAAAGAAACTACTATAAGCATACCGCAGAAGAAATATGTTGTGATTCATACAAGTAAATTAATGCCTGAAAATGACAGAGATATATTCAAAGTGTGTTTGGAAAATCTTATGGAGAGAGGGTTTAAACTTATTTTGTTGCCTCTAGCTTATACCAATGATGATGATGAAATTCTAAAAAGGTTAAATGCATCATTAAATTATAAGTGCATTGTGTTGGATAAGAGATTAAAATTGGAGGATATTGTTCGTGTTATTTCAGGCTGCGATTTATATATCGGTTTTAGTTATCATGGAGCAATTACTGCATTCTGTTTTGGTAAAAAGGCCATAGTATATAATTATACACAAAACAGAAAAACAATTGATTTGTTTGACAGTTTGAAAAAGGGGCAGTATTGCATTGATTCAGCGGAAAAGTTATTGGATGCGATAGAAGGTATATTAAGCGAACCGCCTACGTTTAATGAGAATTTGTCTGGAATAGAGGCAGATATAGAGAAACATTTTGATAAAATCGAAAATATGTTAAATTCTTCAAATATATCAGATTCGGAGCATCAGATAGAAAGTGCATATAGGGCAATAAGTGACATTTTGTCGGCGTTTTCGAGTGAAAAACAGATACAGGCTAAAAATACTCAAGATATAATCGCTAATTGGAATAAGACACAGAAACAACTGGATACAGTCGTTCAGGAGTGGAGTAAATGTTCAGAAGAACTTAAGAAATCTAATATGGCTTTAGAAGGGACGACAAAAGAACTTGAGAAATCTAATATGGCTTTAGAAAGGACGACAAAAGAACTTGAGAAATCTAATATGGCTTTAGAAGGGATGATAAAAGAACTTGAATTGTTTAAGAAAGAAACACAAAGGCTTCAAAAGTCACAGGTAAGCTGGCAGGAATATGGAAAAATGATACAAAAAGAGAGAGAAGTTCGGGATGCTGTTATGCGTCTTATAGGACGCTAGCTGATAAATTATTAAGAACAAATATATTTTATTTATTATTTAATATGAGATTTGATCAAAGGAGAATGAGGAAAATGAACAGGCTAGGGATTTTCTTTTTTTACGATAAAGATGGAATTGTGGATGATTATATTACATTCCTGATAAGAAATATAGCCCCTTTTTTGAAAAAGCTGGTTGTAGTTTGTAATGGACAGTTGAATGAAGAAGGGAAAAGGAAATTCGGAAAATTTTCATCAGATGTTATTACAAGGGAGAATGTGGGGCTGGATGTAGGGGCATATAAATGTGCCATAGAATTTATCGGATGGAGCGCTTTGCGAGAGTATGATGAAGTGCTTATATTTAACCATACAATTATGGGGCCTGTTTATCCATTTAGTGAGATGTTTGAGGCTATGGATCGAAAAAGAGTCGATTTTTGGGGAATCACAAAATATGGAAAAGAGAGCTTTGATCCATTTGGCTACAGTCCTTACGGATATCTTCCGGAACATATTCAGTCACACTTTATTGCATTTCGAAAAAGCCTGACTTCAAGTGAAAAATTCAAACAATTTTGGGACAATATGCCAGTTACCAACTCCTATAATGAGTCTATTGGTTTGTTTGAATCTTTATTCACAAAAAAATTTGAAGACGAAGGGTTTACGTGGGATGTTTATGTAAATACAGATGATTATAATGGGATTACTACATATCCGCTGATGAATTATCCAAAGGATCTGATCCAAAAGAAAAGGTGCCCGATCTTTAAAAGAAGAACTTTTTTCCAGCCATATACATATGTACTGGGAAATACAGTAGGACAATCAGCTGTTGAATTGATGGATTATTTGAGGAAGACAGACAAGTATGATGTTAATTTGATTTGGAATAATATATTAAGAACTTGTCATCAGGCAGATTTTGTAAAAAATATGCAGCTACAGTATGTTCTGTCAAGTAATTTAGCACCAGTGCAAGAAGTAGACAAAAAATTAAAAGATAAAAAAGTTGCACTGGTTATGCATCTGTATTTTGAAGATTTAATAGAGTCTTCATTTCAATATGCACAGGCAATGCCAGAAAACACGGATGTTTATATTACAACAAATACAAAACAAAAAAGAAAGCTTATTGAGCAGAAGTTTGTAGAACTAAACTGTAATAAAGTAGATGTTCGTATTATTGAAAACCGTGGCAGAGATGTGAGCAGCGTACTCGTTGGTGTAAAAGATGTTATCATGAACTATGAAGTCGTGTGTTTTGTACATGACAAAAAGACAGCTCAGCTGAATCCAGGTTCAGTGGGGGAGGGATTTGCTTATAAATGTTTTGAAAATACATTGCATAATAAAGAGTTTGTATATAATGTTATCTATACATTTTTCCAAAATCCTCGTCTGGGTATCATGTCACCGCCAGTTCCCAATCATGGTGATTTTTTTCCAACGTTGGGATTGGAATGGAGCGTCAACTTTGAAAAAACAAAAGAACTGGCGGATAAATTAAATATATTAGTGCCTATGGAGCAAGGAAAAGAGCCTGTTGCTCCTTTGGGAACATTCTTTTGGTTTAGACCAGCAGCGTTGAAGCCCTTATATGATCACGACTGGCAGTATGATGAGTTCCCGAAAGAACCTAATGGTATTGACGGAACGCTTTTACATGCAATAGAACGTTTATATCCTTTTGCTGCACAGCAGGCAGGATATTATCCGGCGAGAGTGATGGTAGATACGTATGCCAGGATAGAGATAAACAATTTAGAGTATTATGTACGAGAATATAATAAGGTTTTTCTGGACAATCGGATGGGAAATTATCAGCATGTTATGGTTGAAAGTTTAAGAAGAATTTTGACGAGAGAAGAAAATGAGTCTATTTATAAGCAGCTTGAATTATATGAAGAAGCCCATGACTATGTGTGTGAAGAATGGAAACGGACAGCGGAGTTGTGTAGAGAATTGGCTGAAGTAAAAGAAAGTTATCAAAATATTGTAAATTCTTATAGTTGGAAAACTGTTTCCAAAATAAACCGTATGATTGATAAAATCAGAGGAAAAAAATAAGTAAATAAGATACTCTTTATTATGAAAGGTTAAATATGAAAAAAAGAATTTTTGCGCCTGATTTTGTCAGAGCAATTGCAGTTATATTAATAATTTTGACACATTATAATGCAAGATATCTATGGTTGGGTACAGAAATTGCTTATAAAAAAATGATTCTTGGCATAACAACATTTAATATATACATCGGCGGTCTTGGAGTTTCATTGTTTTTAATTATATCAGGTTATGCATTGATGTATACGTATGGAGAAAAAATCAGAATTTGGAATTTTTACCAAAAAAGGTTCTGGTCTCTTTATCCCATGTTTTGGATTGCTTATCTGGTTGCATTTTTGCATCAGTTTTATTGCTATAAGGGAATGGTTCATGCAGCACCCTTGAGAAATTTATTCTTTTCTGTTATAGGAATAGACGGCTATTTAAGCAATGCCCATATCTCGACATTTTATGTGTTAGGAGAGTGGTTTTTAGGATTTATTATTATGTTTTATATGATATTTCCGGCATTGCGGTGGGGCATTATGAAATATCCCCAAATAACCGGGACCATAATACTAGTCTTATATGGGACTTCAATATTGTATTATGATTTGGACTTCCCACAAAATATGTTTTTGTTTGTACGGTTGCCGGAGCTTGCCTTTGGAATGTATTTTCAGAGATACATTGATAAAGTTAACTGGAAAGCTGCCGTAATATCAATGTTTGTGTTGCTCGCAAATGTAGTTATAGCACCAGCATATTCCCAGGATATCCAGACGACTTATGTAGGGATCAGCTTTTTCCTTTTGCTGGTATATATTAGTAGGCATGTTAAGGAAAGCTATATTATTGTTTCAATATGCAGGACGCTTTGTAAATATTCTTATTCGATCTTTCTGGTTCATCATTATATTATTGCATATTTTATGGGGAAATTTGATTTAAATAATATTACTGTGCTGGAAAGCTGGATATTGTTTCTTTTGATTTGCTGTGTTATCGGAGTTTTTGCAAGACTATTGTATCTAAGTAATGAATATGTTTGCAGGAGGATCAAACTTTCCTGGAAAATTAAGGGGGATAAATCGTGAACAGAAAAAGACTTGTGTATTTGAAGTTTGTTCAAGCCCTTGATTTAAAAGTATTGTATAAAAAATTTTCTGAGTATTTATCCTATGTTCTGCATAACGTATGCTTGACGACAATAAAATTAAGGAGTACGTTCAATGTCATTCTCAACCCCAGTATTTTTATTTTTGTTTTTTCCTTTAATAATTTTAGGTTACTATCTAATCCATCCCAAACTAAAAAATGCTTTTTTATTAATAGCATCGCTGGTATTTTATGCCTGGGGTGAGCCAAAATTTATTGTGGTATTTTTGGTGATAATATTGTTTAACTATTTTGCCGGGCTTTTGTTAGGCGTGGATAATTTTAAATATTCTAGGCGCATGGTATTGATACCGGTACTTGCCGGAAATATTGGACTGTTATTTTATTACAAATATTTGATGTTCAGTACGGAGATTATCAACAATGTGTTTGACGCGGGACTTACATTAAAAGAGATAGCTTTACCTCTTGGAATTTCGTTCTTCACCTTTCGATCCATTTCCTACATTTTGGATGTGTATTGGGGAACAACCAGGATGCAGAAAAATCCCATAAATGTCGCCTTGTATATATCTTTTTTTCCACAGGTTTCTATGGGACCGATTACAAAATCAAATGTTTTTTTATCTCAAATGAATAATCGCCACTGGGAGCTGAATACATTTACATGTGGAATAAAGCGATTTATTATTGGTTTGGCAAAAAAATTGATTATTGCTGATACTTTGAGTGCAATTGTTGCTCCTGTATTTTTAATGTCGGCGGATGAGCGTACTGTTGTTGCTGCATGGTATGGAATGATTGGTTATTGCCTACAGTTGTATTTTGATTTTTCTGGTTATACAGATATGGCAATAGGGCTTAGTAAAATGTTTGCTTTTGAAACACCCGAAAACTTTAATTATCCTTATATAGCAAAAAGCATCACCGATTTCTGGAGACGTTGGCATATAACTTTGGGAGATTTTTTCAAAAATTATGTTTATTTTCCTCTTGGCGGTAGCCGTAAAGGAAACGTATATGTCAATATTTTCATTGTTTTTTTTCTGACTGGGCTTTGGCATGGCGCAGCATGGTCTTTCATTGTTTGGGGACTTTGGCATGGTTTGTTCCGGCTAATAGAAATGGCATATAAACGTAGCAAAATTGAGCTTAAAATACCCTCTGTATTTAAACATCTGTATGTGATAAGTGTAGTTGCCATGGGATGGGTTTTGTTCAGAGCAGACAATTTACTAAGTGGAGTTAAATATTGGGGAAATTTGATAGGCATTGGCACAACAAGTTTTTCTGATTCCTATTCATTGTTTACTTTAAAAAGCACTATGAATATATTTATAATTGGTATTTTTTTCTGTTTTCCTGTTGCGAAAAAAACTCAGGAATTGGTGAGAAAGAAAAAGGAATTATATAATTTTGTAAACAACGTGCTAATGACGGCGATTTATGTCGGACTTTTGTTAATATGTATTGCTTATATGCAAATCGGCACATATAACCCATTTTTATATAATAATTTTTGAGGTTAGTTTTATGAAAAAACATTCAGATATGATATCATTTATCGTTATTGGCGTGGTTTTCGTACTGCTTATTGGTATGAATTGGGGAAATTATGCCAATATAGCGCAAACTGTTATTTGGAAATTACAGGGTAATACCGATGTTAAGGCTAAAGAAAATATTTCTTCCGCTTTAAAGGAAAGTTTTAAATTCCGCGACAAATTTATTGACCTTTACGGTGTGACCAAAAAAGCATTGGGAGAAAATATAATCGGAGAATATGAATATGTAAAAGATGAAATGGGAGTTATGCAGCATATTTTGGGCACTCAACCAGCAGATCAGAGTAACTATATAGAAAGTGTAAAGAATTTGTTAGCTTTATTAAATGAACGAAATATACCTTGTATTGATGTAAATCTTCCAGATAGGGGTCAGAGCTTTTTGGCTGCTGATAAACTTGAGTATAGTTGTAAAAGAAATAGAGAAATTGAGGACAAAATTATAAGTTTTGGTGTTGATGAGTTTAATGTCCAAAAAAGGCTTGTTGATGCAGGGATTATATCTCAAAAAGACTTTTTCTTTCACACGGATATCCATTTAACTTCAAAAGCTGAATTTTTAATGGCCAAATACTTGACCGAATATCTAACAGAAAAATATTTTATTTCTTTTCCAAACAGTGATATTGTTTACGATTTTAATATGTATGATTGGCAGGATCATGATTTTTGTGGAAATTTTTGTGGTTCTACGGGTAAAAAGTATATTGAACTTGATAATTTTCAAACTTTTGTGCCACAATACGAAACTAATATGAAACTTACATTACCGGATGGTAATATAAGACAAGGTGATTTTATCAATGTTATGACAAATCAATATACAGATGAAGGTTCGTATTGGGTGCTTAATTACGGACAATGGTCTAAGTTATATTATACTTATGAAAATTTGAAATATCCTAATGCTCCCAAACTATTGGTAGTGGCAGATTCGATGTTTATGAGAGCAAATACTTTTCTTGCCTTGAATACATCACGCTTGACTGTATTTGATCCTCGTTATATAAACGGAAGTGAAGATGCTATTAACTGTTTATTAGATGATGATTATGATGCAATAATAATTTGTCACGTAGAGTATTTCAATAATGTAAAGTTTGCTATTTGAAAGGAACTGTACTGAGTATGAAAATCACAATTGCAGGCACCGGCTACGTCGGCCTTGTAACGGGTGTATGCCTTGCGGAGCATGGGCATACAGTTACGTGTGTTGACGTAGACTTGCAGAAAATTGAAATGATGCGCAGCGGAATCAGCCCGATTTATGAGCCCGGGCTGGACGAGCTGATGCAGCGGAATATGGAACGGTTAATATTTACAACAGATTATGCGTCGGCATATAAAGATGCGGACGTTATTTTTATTGGTGTTGGGACGCCGGAAAAGAAGGACGGATCTGCGAATCTGAAATATGTATATGAAGTGGTAAGGCAGATTGCACGGACGGCCCAGAAGTCGAGTGTGGTAGTGGTAAAATCTACGGTTCCAATAGGGACGAATGATCGGATTGAGGAACTGTTGAATGAGAATAAATGTTTTGATGTGGAGTTTTCGGTTGTATCTAATCCGGAATTTTTGGCACAGGGTACGGCAGTTCGGGATACTTTACATGCATCAAGGATTGTAATCGGGGTGGAGAGTCCGGAAGCAGAGCAGATTATGCGGGAAGTGTATCAGGGATTTGATGCTCCGGTAGTTGTTACGAACCGCCGGTCAGCTGAGATGATAAAGTATGCCTCTAATGACTTCCTGGCGTTAAAAATTTCATATATTAATGAGATTGCGAATCTTTGCGAATTGATTGGGGCAGATATTGAAGCAGTGACGAGCGGGATGGGATTTGACCAGAGGATTGGGAATAAATTTCTGAAGGCGGGGATTGGGTACGGAGGCTCCTGCTTTCCCAAAGATACAAAAGCGCTGCATTGGCTGGCAAATTTTCATGACTATGAGATTAAGACGATTAAAGCAGCGATAGAAGTGAATGAACAGCAGAAGCTTCGGCTCTATAAAAAGGCACGGAAATATTATGATTCTCTGGATGGATTGACTGTGGCTGTATTAGGACTGACATTTAAACCCAATACAGATGATATGCGGGAAGCTCCGTCGCTTGTTAATATCCCGTTGTTTCTGGAAGACGGGGCATATGTAAAAGCATTTGATCCTGTGGGGATTGAAAAGTTTAAAATTGCTTTTGGAAGAAACGGAGAGCAGTCAGAAAACATTACTTACTGCACTTCAATCGCAGAGACATTGAGAAATGCCGATATTTGCTTTATTTTCACAGAATGGCCCGAGATTTGCGATTTGACCGCAGAGGATTTCAAAAGGATGAGAAAGCCGATTGTATTGGATGGAAGAAATTGTTTCAGGCCAGAAGAAATGGCCGGAATCACATATGATAGTATCGGCAGAAATTGTATTATAGAAATGGCATAAGGAGTATCAATAAGGAGAAGAAAGGTGAGTCTGAAGACACCGAATGTGACAGAGACGATAAAGAAGAATACTTTTTTGCGCTGGATGCTGTGGATACTGATTGCTGTTATGGTAGCTGCAGGTGCAGAGTTTTTATTTAACTATAAAGCTATAAGAAATCAAAATGAAGTTTTTGAATTTCAGCCAGTGCAAAGTACGGAAAAAGGAAAACTGATTCTCGAATATGATTTTCATGATTCCTGTTATATCAGTAAACTGCAGGTGTGCGGTTCTTTTCAGGCAGAGCAGAAATATACGCTGGAATACACCTTTATAAACGGTTTTGACCGGGAAGAAACGGTTAAGAATACAGATATGGTTTATCCATACTATTCAGAGGCGTGGTCTCCGATCAATGAGCTGGTAACTTCGCTGAAGATAACGTTTCCTGACAGCGAGAAGGTAAGTATTGCGCAGCTTCGGGCTGTCACGATTCCCGCTGTTAATTGGTATCGCTGTTTATTTGTGGTTCTTGTGGTGCTTTTTATTGCGTGGATTTTTTTTCAGGGAAAAGCAGTGCTGAATTATCTGGAATATTTATTTATAGTATATGCATTAGGATTTGGAATTTTGATGATTGCCGGTGCCGGACCAAAATATACGACGTGGGATGAAACGATACATTTTTCCAGTATTCATATGCTGTCTTATGGTAAGACAGTGGAATGGAATGACGCTGCGAGAATAGAATATGAGAGCGGTTTGCCAGAAGTGAATACAAAAGAGGAGCTTTCGCTTATGAAAGCTTATTTGGATCAGCAATCGGAGCAGGCAGTTTCCAGTGAGCCCAATAGCAATTCTTTTTTAAAGCGTGGGCAGTTCATTTATTTTCCAATGGTACTGTTCTATCAATTAGGAAAAATCCTTGGATTTACATTTTCTAATATATATATGCTGGGAAGATTGGGGAATCTTCTGGTCTATATTATTTTAGGTTTTCTGGCAATTCATCTTGCTAGGAAGAGAAAGCTTTTGACAGCTGCAATTTTAATGTTTCCTACAGCAGTATTTCAGGCCAGTATGTATACGTATGACGGTTTACTGGTAGCGATGATTACGCTTGCAGTTGTTCTTTTGATGAATGAAGCAGGAAGTGAGAAAGGAATGCCGAATGTTTCAGCTATAATTGTAGCAGTTCTTTTGATTTTACTCGCAAGTTTAATTAAACCAGTATATTTGCCTCTTTTGCTTCTGCTTTTGATGGTATGGAAAGGAAAACCAGGGAAAAAAGTGATTTGGGTATTCGTTTTGATTGGACTGGCGGCAGCTGTGATACTGGCGTTGTTTTTGTTTCCGTCTGTCCTGGCTGCGCTGCAGGGCAATTTGATGTACGGAGCAGATGTGCGGGGCGGGGAAACCGGAATAATGGCTCAGTTGCTGTCCATGCTTTGCCATCCTTTTGAGAGTATCCGGCTTCTGATACATGAGATGCTGACCATGGATAATTTCAGAAATCTTGCATTGAAAGGAATGGATGATTTCCTGCCTACAAACTTGATGTTGCTGAATCTGGGAAATCTTGGGTGCATCAAGGACGAGTGGTCTTTAATTTTGATACCGCTGTTATTATTACTTTTTCTGGTATCACCGGAAAAGCAGGGTTTAGTTACAGAGAGGAAAGCAAAACGAATCCTGGGAGCCGGTGTTTTGCTTAGCATTTTGGCAATATGGGGTGCTATGTACGTAACATTCACACCAGTAGGAGCATCGTCGATTGGTGGTGTGCAGGCCAGATACTTTATTCCATTGATGCTTCCGGTTGGTTTTTTGCTGTGGAATGACCGTATTGTAATGAAAATCAAAGAGCTGGCTTATGCGAGAATTGTACTGAGCGGTGTTTTGTTGCTTATGGGACAATGTGTTTGGCAGCTTGTTATAACAAATCGGTGTGTTTAAAAAGGACATACCAATCATTAAAGGGAAGATCAGATGAAAATAAGTTTTATAGTTCCTGTTTATTGCACAGAAGCGTACATCGGACAGTGTGTGGAAAGTTTGCAGGCACAAAATGAAGTTGAAATTGAAATAATTCTGGTGGATGATGGAAGCCCGGATCATTCCGGAAAGATTTGCGATGAATATGCGCAAAAGGATAAACGTATTACTGTGATTCATCAGGAAAACAGAGGGGTTTCGGCTGCCAGAAATGCCGGGCTTTGTGCTGCGCAGGGAGATTGGGTCTGCTTTATTGACGGGGATGATGCAGTAGTGCCAAACCTTTGTCAGGATTTTCGGAACTATCTGAACGAGATATACGATGTTTGCTTTTTTGGACATTTGGAGGTATTAAATGAACGGTTTCCCGGATGGATTCATGAGATGGAAGCCGGGAGCTGTACAGAGTTTGATGAGACGGATTTTGCAGAATTTCAGCTTGCGGCGTTTAACAGGGATTATCCGGGAAAATATGATTACCATAAAATAAAACTGTCTACTCCATGCAAGTTTTACCGCAGATCGTTGCTGACTGAACATAAAATTTTGTTTCCCGAGGGGGTTGTAACGGGAGAGGACTGTTTATTTAATTTGTTGGTTTATCGTTATGCGAGGCGGGGGATTTATCTGGACTATACGCCGTATCTGCACCGTGTTTGGAGCCATTCTGTGTCGCAGCGGTACAGTGAATATACAATGGAACGTTTTCAGGTATTTCATAAAAAGTTACAAGAGTATATCATGGATGCATCAAAGCCTGAGCTTTTTGAAAAGGTATATGCACAGCGTTGTATCTGGACTGTGGGTTTTTGCTGTATTTTAGATTATTGCCATAAAGATAATCCAAAGCCCTATATGGAAAGAAGAGCAGATTTTATGCGGGGATGTGACAGTGAACTCGGCAAGATTGCAGAACATGCTGCGCTTCAGAATTTCAGGCTGGAAAAGAGAATTTTGTTTTGGTTTGTGAAAAAGAAGTGGTTTTTTATGGTGAATTTGCTTTGTTTTATGAAGAGCAGGATAGGAAAGGGAGCATAGTTGGAAAAGGTAGCTTTTGTAATTTTACACTATAATGTTCCGGAGACAACGCGTCAATGCGTTGCATCTGTCAGAGCATTGAAGTGTAGAGTAATAAAGAAAATAGTAATCGTGGATAATGGTTCGCCGGATGGTTCAGGCCGGATTTTGGCGGCGGATTATGCGAAAGACCCGGATATAACGGTAATTTTAACAGAAAAAAATCTGGGATTTGCAAAGGGAAATAATGTTGGTTATCAGTATGCAAGGGAGCAGTTGGGAGCTGACTTGATTGTTGTCACAAATAATGATATTCTTTTTTTGCAGAAGGATTTTATTTCAAAGCTGGAATGTTTACAAGCTGAGGTAGTTGGACCTGACATTGTAACACGTTCGGATGAACACCAAAATCCATTCAGAGAGGCCGCGTATACGTTGCCAGATATCAGACGTGTGATGCGCAATAAGCGGGTTTTTCTGCTCTATTTTTATTTAAAAAAATATCTTCATTTGGAACAGCGGATTTATATTTTAGAAAATATGTTTGAGAAAAAGTCAAAACGGCGCAGAGCTTCTATTGATTGGGAGAAGTGTCAATATGATATCGTTCTGCAGGGGGCCTGTCTGGTTTTTATGCCTGGTTTTGTAAAAAACGAGTTGTGTGCATTTTGTCCGGATACTTTTATGTATGGAGAAGAAGATATTTTAAGTTTTATTTGCCAGAAAAAAGGTTATAAGATGATGTATTGTCCGGAAATCCAGGTATTACATTTGGAAGGGAAAGCAACAAAAGAGCGTTTCAGAAAATCAGTTGAAAAAGAGATATTTATATACAAACACACATTAATGAGTTTAAAAATACTGAAGCGGATGCTGATAGACAAGTAGGAAAAGAGGAAATGGGTTGAAGATATCAGTGGTAATTTGTACTTTTCAGGGAGAACTATATATTCAAGAACAGCTGGAAAGTATTCTGCGTCAGACACGGCCGGTGGATGAGATTCTGTTGCTGGATGATGGGTCAAAGGATCAGACTGTTGAACTGGCAAGATGCCTTCTGGAGAAATCAGGTATTCGTTGGCAGATTATTCAAAATCAGAAAAATGTAGGAGTAGCGCGCAATTTTGAACAGGGGATTCGTAAGTCGCAGGGAGATATTGTGTTGACTTCCGATCAGGATGATGTGTGGACAGCAGATAAGGCAGAACATTTTGAAAAGATTTTTTTGGAGAATCCAAATTGTGTGCTGGCGTTTTCAGATGCAAAAGTGACGGATAGCAATCTGCAGGTTTTGCGTGAAAGTCTTTGGGATGCTTCGGGCTTTGGCCAAAAGCAGCAGCAGTTGTTTCGGGAACAAAAGTACTTCAGTGTTTTATTTTCAGATAACGTGGTGACCGGCGCGGCTATGGGAATCCGAAAGAGGTTTGCTGAAATGTGTATTCCGGCTCCAGCGGGAACATTGCATGATTATTGGTTTGCATTGTGTGCTCCTGCATATGGAAGCATTCTTGCGATTGCGGAAAAAGATCTGATGTACCGGCAGCATGGGAAAAATGTGGTTGGTATACCGGGAAAAGGCTGGACCGGAAAATTAAAACGATGGGTGCATACGGTAGAAATTATGCAGAAAGATCGTACAAATCGGAGGATACGGGCTCAGATGTTGTACGATTATTTGAATATTTTGCGGACAGAAAAAGGGGATATTGAAATAACCAAAGCTCAGCTGGCTGTTTTGATAGAGGACGCAAAAAAATGGATGGATTTTTCTAGCTGGCGGGATTCACTGAATGAGAAAAGTAGAATAAATGGAATCAGTCAGATTTTATTTCATGCATTGCAGGGGGATTATAGGAGATATGTAAAAAAGCCAGGAATTGTAATGCAGGAGATCGCAAGTTGCTTTTTGCACAGGAATAAGGAGGAAGCATAGTGAATGAAAAATCTATGAAGAAAAATTTCATGATCAGCTTTCTGCGAACCGGAATTATGTTGTTAGTTCCATTGATTATATTTCCATATGTGTCAAGAATTTTAGGAAAAGAAGGGGTTGGACAGGTACAATATATCCAGTCTATTGCGTCTTATTTTCAGCTGTTTGCAACTTTTGGGATATCTTCTTATGGAATCAGAGAAGGAGCAAAAAGAAAAGGGAACCTGGAGGCGCTTGGCAAGCTGTGTACGGAATTATTGCTGCTTAATTTTATTACAACTACGATTGCGCTGGCTGCTTATGCCGTGACATTTTTTCTGGAGGGCCTCTCCACATACCGAGAGCTGCTGCTGCTTTATACAGCGTATATTCTTTTTTATGGATTGAATCTGGACTGGTTTTTTAATGTGCTTGAGGACTACGTTTATATTACCGTTCGGACTTGTATTGTTTATGGATTGGCGCTGGTGATTATGTTCCTTTTTTTGAAGAATAGCAGTGATGTCAATGTATATGCAATTGTTTTGATTTTTCCTTATGTTGGAATTTTTTTGGGGAATTTCAGACAAATGAGGCGCAGAGTTCCATTGTTTCGTCATAGTAAATATAATTTGCGTCAACATATCAGACCGGTTGCGCTTGTTTTCGGAATTATCATTTCTTCCAGTATTTATTCTTTACTGGATACAACAATGCTGGGAATACTGAATGGCGATGCCGCAGTGGGGCTGTATACGGCCGCGTCAAAGCTGTGCAGGCTGGTGGTACAGCTTATTACAGCAATCTGTGCTGTTTTTTTGCCAAGATTGTCTTATTATGTCGGAAAAAATGAAACTGGAAAATTTCGGGAAATGGCGCTGACTTCAGCAAATCTGATTGTTTTTATTGCAGTGCCCTGCTCGTTCGGCCTGCTGGTACTGGCAGAACAGGCAATCTGGCTGTTCAGTGGTGTAGGATTTTTAGACGCTGTACCGGCAACAAGGATTTTGGCAGTTAATTTGTTTTTTTCTGCTGTTGACGGTTTTCTGGGATGGCAGATTCTTGTGCCAAATAATCGGGACAAGGTTCTTTTGGGGGCAACCATGCTGGGAGCTGGGACAGATTTTGCATTGAATCTGATTTTAATTCCACTTGCAGGCGTTGAAGGAGCGGCGGTTGCAACGCTAATATCAGAGGTATCTGTGTTTGGTATATGTCTGTTTTATTCTGCAAAATATCTGAATTTTGCAAGGCTTTTTGGACATTGCATCAAATGTATGGTTGCTTCGTTGCCGGTCTTTTTGATCGGTCTATTTGTGAATAACCGGATACATTCTGTTATTGGAAGCAGTATTTTGACCGTGTGTTTAACCGTCGTTGTATATCTTGGGACATTAATTGTGACAAAGGATACTTTTGTCTGTCTAATCTTAAAGGAAATTCGCAGATTTTTTGACAAGGCAGTTGATTAAAAGCGGTAACTTGCTTTTTACAGGGAATAATGCTAAGATGAAACGATACGGAAATGATAAAAAGAGAGTGAGGGATTTTGATGAAGCTGATTATTCAGATTCCCTGCTATAATGAAGCAGAGACACTGGAAATTGCTTTGAATGCACTTCCGAAGAAAATAGACGGAATAGATGTAATTGAATATCTGATTATTAATGATGGCAGTCAGGATAAAACGGTGGAGGTTGCCAGAAATTGGGGTGTGAATTATATTGTCAGCTTTCGAAGGAATAAAGGTCTGGCCAGAGGTTTTATGGCCGGATTGGATGCCTGCCTTAAAAATGGAGCAGATATTATTGTAAATACAGATGCAGACAATCAATATTGTGGGGCTGATATAGAAAAACTGGTACAGCCGATTTTGCGCGGAGAAGCAGGCATGGTGGTTGGGGAGCGCCCGATTGACCAGACAGAACATTTTTCGCCCCTGAAGAAGAAGCTTCAGCATCTTGGAAGCTGGGTGGTTCGAAAGGCGTCCAAAACAGAGATTCCTGATGCGCCCAGCGGCTTCCGGGCTTACAGCAGAAATACAGCTATGCGGCTTAACGTAATAAATGAATATACGTATACGCTCGAAACCATTGTCCAGGCCGGGCGCAATAAAATGGCGATCACGTCAGTTCCGATTCGGACAAATCCGGAACTTCGGGAATCAAGGCTGTTTCACAGTATGTTTGGCTATGTAAAAAAGTCTGTAATTACAATCGGCCGTGCGTATATGATGTATCGGCCACTGGCTTTTTTCTCTGCGATTGCAGCGATCTTTGGCATTGCAGGAGGCGCAATTGGAATCCGGTTTCTGTTTTATTTTTTCCATGATCAGGGAGGCGGACATGTGCAGTCCCTGATTTTGGCCAGTATGTTGATTATTATTGCAGTTCTGGCGGGCGTGATTGGTTTGCTTGCAGATGTTATTTCCGCGAACCGGAAGTTGATAGAAGAGGTTCAGTATGAAGTGCGTAAACTGAACTATGGAAAAAGTCATGAAGAAATGAAAATGGACAAGAAAAAGGAAGAATGCGATGAGGATAGAACCGCCTGCAGAATTGATATCGTTGATTGAGCATAAAAAAGTTTTGTTTCTTGCAAGTAAGAATCTGGATTATTTGCGGATCGTGCAGGAGACGGAACTGATTAAGAAGTATGCTGCATCTTGTAAAATTCTTTGTTATCAGGATAAGAGCTATTTAATACGTATCCTCAAGTTGTTTATAGCGCTTCTGTTTTGCAACACTGGTACTTATGATGTGATTTATGTGAGTTTTTTACCACAGATGGTGATTCCATTTTTCTTCTGGAAATGGAAGAGAAAACAGGTGATTACAGATTTTTTTATTTCTGTGTATGATACATTGATATGGGATCGAAGAAAATTCCGGGATGGGACCTGGATAGCTAGGTTATTGAAAAAAATTGATTTTGTAACAATCCAAAGATCGGATTTTGTTATAGCAGATACGCAGGCACATGCAGACTTTTTTGTAGATGAGTTCGAGGCGAAACAGGGACAAACTCTGGTATGGTATTTAATGGCAGATACGTCGGTTTATAACTCAAAGATTTGTTATAAGTCCAAGGCGCAGCAGGGGGATTTTCAGGTTTTATATTTCGGCTCAATTCTTCCGCTTCAGGGAGTCGGGTATGTGATCGAAGCTGCAGAGATTTTGCAGGAAACTGCCGATATTCAGTTTGTGGTGATCGGTCCCGTAAAAGAAGAAAAAAAAGCATTGAAAAATATAACGTATATTTCCTGGCTGCCGCAGAAGGAACTTGCAGAACGGATTGCAGGGGCAGATTTATGTCTGGCCGGGCATTTTGCTCCGGATATTGAAAAGGCGAGAAGAACGATACCCGGAAAGGCATACATTTATGAGGCAATGGAAAAACCAATGATTTTAGGTGAGAATCCCGCAAATCATGAATTATTTTCAGAAGATAACCGTCATTTTTTTGTTGAAATGGGAAATGCGCAGGCGTTGGCAAAGGTAATATTAAATTTTTATAAGAGATGTGTGAGTAAAGAGGAATGAATAAGTTTATTTTAAAAGTAAAAGAACATCGTTTCTTGGTTATTGGGCTAATCTTTACCTGGTTTTATTTGATTGCATATGCCATTCCACTGACTGTCCCTGTTATAAGTGATGAGACAGTTACAATGGCAAACGGGGCATATCTGGCAGGTTATGATTGGAGCTATATGATAGCGGCTTGCGGGGGCTTATATTACAAATACGTTCAGGCACTTATGACAGCTCCGCTGTTTTGGTTGTGTAAAGATCCGGCAATGGTCTATCGTCTGACTATGGTTATCCATGCACTTTTACACGGAAGTATTGTATGGATTGTCTACGTGATTGGTGTTCGTCATTTACGGATTAAGAAGAAGGAGATTGCTGTTCTACTCGGAATAGTTGCGTGCCTTATTCCTGCAAATGTGCTTTATGCATATTATTCCCGGGGAGATGTACTTCTTGGGATTTTTCCTTGGTATGTTCTTGCCTGTTTTCTGGAAACTGTGAGGGCATGCGAGGAAACGAAACGTGGAAAATGCATGTTGTTTACAGCACTTGCAATTATATTCAGTATTTTATCTTATATGGCACACACCAGAGGAATTATTGTAATTATAGCACTTTTCATGACAGCGGTTGTGGTACGTTTTTTTATGAAACGAAAATCACTTTCATGGGCAATAGTAGCAGTCTTTTGTTTACTTATGCTCTGTGTGGATCATTTTATGGGAAATACGTTAAAAAGTGCGCTTTATGCAGTCGGTGGAGCAAACGCAAATACGGTTGAAAGCACAAATATGACAGCTTTCTTTGATATTTTCTCTTTGTCAACAATAAAAGCAATGATTATGCTTTGCATCAGTTGGTTGTATACGCTGTTTTCCTCTACGTATGGACTGGTACTGGTAGGACTCTTGGTTTCACTACTTTTTATTGTACATATTTTTTATAAAAAAGAATGTCTTACTTATGAGGAAAAAATAATAGCATTGTTTGGATTGCTGATTTTTGTAGGGTATTTTTTAGTAGGTGTGCTGTTTTTTAAAGGTATTTTTACAGAGCTGAGCAGCGGTGCATTAAAAAAACGTTCAGACCGTATGGTTTATGACCGTTATGCTGTTTGTGGTATCAGTATTCTGATGTTTTTGGCCGGATATGTTCTGACCTTGAAAACACATTGGTTAAGTTTGAAAAACAAAGGACTATGTGTGCTGTCAGCATGCGGAATTTCAGCTGTTTTTTTCTGGAAGATACATCCTCTTATAACGAAGTATCCGGGATATCTTTACAATACGATTATTTTGAATACGTTTCAGAAAATAGAAGATGCATGGTCCATTATGACGGGTGCTGTTTACAACGGGCGTGCCTTAGTTTTATTAGTTGTTTTGGCGTTTGTTGGTATGCTGGCTTTTTTCTGGATGTCAGGAAAAGGCAGGGCTGTTATTTATATGCTTGCATTGATAATTGCAGGTGAGTGCTGTCTTGTTCATGTGAATTATTTGAAGATCAGAAAAAGTACAAATGATGCAGTGGTCGAGTCAACAAATGATGTGGTGAATTATCTGCGTAATGTCGATGGGGTTACGACAGATTTTCCGTATGTGCTTAAAGGGGGGATATCCGGAACAAAGATTCAGTATTATCAGGCTCAGCTGATGAAGTATAAGTTGTTTGGAAAAAGGCAGGAAGCGCAGCTTAATACAGAGGATTTTTTGATTATCAGTGCGAGTGGAGATATTGATTTGACATGGTATGAAGACGATTATTATCTTTTTGATGATTTTGATTATGCTAATGCTGAGTATGATATTGTTTATGTGAAAGGCAATCGTTTGAAGGATAAAATGGAGAGTCTAGGGCACAAAATGAGAAAATATGAATAATTAAAAAGCTGAATATTTATAAAAGAATTGTTTTTAAACGAAACATTTTTAAAGTAAGTAAAGAGGATGTAATATTGGATTATAGGGGATAATAGCTGATAATGATCGAAAACGTTGTTCAAATATAATAAATTGTGAAAGGAAGTATTCGAATTATGAAGGTATTAGTAACCGGTGTTGCCGGCCAGCTTGGCCACGACGTCATGAATGAATTACACAAACGCAATTATGAGGGAGTTGGCTCAGATCTTGCTCCGGAGTACAGCGGTATTCAGGATGGAACGCCTGTGACGCAGATGCCGTATGTGTCTTTGGATATTACGGATGCGAGGGCGGTGGATGAGCTGATTATGCAACACAAGCCGGATGTTGTGGTACACTGTGCGGCATGGACGGCTGTCGATATGGCGGAAGACGATGATAAGGTAGAAAAAGTACGTCTGGTAAATGCAAAGGGAACAGAAAATATTGTAGCTGTCTGCAAAAAGCTGGACTGTAAAATGGTGTATCTGTCTACGGACTATGTGTTTAACGGGCTCGGAGAAGAGCCGTGGCAGCCTGATTGCAGGGCTTATGAACCTCTGAGCGTTTACGGACAGACAAAGTTGGAGGGTGAGCTGGCAGTATCTGAAATGCTTGAAAAATATTTTATTGTACGGATTGCCTGGGTATTTGGCGTAAACGGCAAAAACTTTATTAAAACCATGCTGAACATCGGAAAAAATCATGATGTGCTGCGGGTGGTAAATGACCAGATCGGTACGCCGACCTATACGTACGATTTGGCGCGGCTTCTGGTGGATATGATTGAGACAGAAAAGTATGGTTATTATCATGCGACAAATGAAGGAGGCTATATCAGCTGGTATGAGTTTGCGAAAGCAATCTTTCAGGAGGCTGTGGCGCTTGGGCGTGAAGAGTACGATGAGACGCATCTGACGGTACAGCCTGTGACGACAGCGGAGTATGGTGCATCGAAAGCGAAGCGGCCGTTTAATTCTAGGTTGGATAAGAGCAAGCTCGTGGAAAATGGTTTTCAGCCTTTACCGACATGGCAGGATGCGCTGCAGCGTTATTTGCGGGAAATTGAATTTTAAGAAGAAATAGATACCGGGGAGAAACTATGGATAAGTGCGCGGTTCTGATTCCATGCTATAATGAGGAAAAAACGATAGAAAAGGTAATACACGACTGGAAGCGTGAGTTGCCTGAGGCAGTAATTTATGTTTACAATAACAATTCCAAGGATCGGACAGAGGAGATTGCACGCAGAGCCGGAGCCGTGGTGCGGCGGGAGTATGCGCAGGGGAAGGGAAATGTGATCCGCAGAATGTTTCGGGAAATTGATGCCCAGTGTTATATTATGGTGGATGGTGATGATACATATCCTGCAGAATACGGGCGACAAATGGTAAATGAGGTGTTGGAGCATCAGGTGGATATGGTGGTGGGGGACAGGCTGTCTTCCACCTATTTTATGGAAAATAAACGGCTGTTTCACAATTTCGGCAATACGATGGTGCGCAGTACGATCAACAGGCTGTTTAAAAGCGACATACGTGATATTATGACAGGGTATCGCGCGTTTAGTTATCCGTTTGTCAAAACGTTTCCCGTGCTTTCGAAAGGGTTTGAGATTGAAACAGAAATGACGCTTCATGCGGTTGATAAAAATATGCATGTATCTAATGTGGTGATCGAGTACAGAGATCGACCGGAGGGCAGTGAGTCCAAACTGAACACATATTCAGACGGGCTTAAGGTGCTGGCGACTATAGGAAGATTGTTTCGAAATTATAAGCCGATGAACTTTTTTGGCTTGTTGTCAGCGATACTTGTTCTGATTGCCGCGGCGCTGTTTATCCCTGTATTCTGGACATTTTTACAGACCGGGAAGGTGCCGAATTTTCCGACATTGATTGTGAGTGGATTTGTGGCAATGGCGGCTTTGCAGTCGTTGTTTTCGGGATTGATTCTATCAACAATGGCAGAAAAAAACAGGCAGGAGTTTGAGTTGTGGCTACAGTTGGTGAACAGCCAGTATCAGGCAAAGATTAATCTAAAATAAGTATAAATTTGTCTTAAGAAAAAGTGAAATCTGTACTGCTTTGTTGAAAAATACTATATTGTGTGATAGAATGTCGACGGATTATGTGCAAATGTATGTACCTTTTCAGGGAATGACAGGAAAATAACCAATATAAAAAAGACAACAACGGGAGATGTGTGGATGAATATTTTATTTTATCTTTTACCAAAGAGCGAAGTGATGTATTTATATGATGATTACTCTTTGCGTCAGGCGCTTGAGAAAATGGAGTATCATAAATACAGTGCGGTTCCTATAATTAACAGAGCGGGAAACTATATGGGGACATTGACTGAAGGCGATATTTTGTGGGAACTTCGGCGCAGGGGGTCTCTGGATCTTCACAGCGCGCAGGATATTCCAATTCGGCAGCTTGGTCGGAAGCGTGATAACCAGCCTGTGAATGTCAACTGTAATATTGAAGATCTTGTGATGACTTCGATGAATCAGAATTTTGTTCCGGTTATAGATGATAATGGCATTTTTATTGGGATTGTGACCAGGAAAAGTATTATCGAGTATTGTTACAGACAGTACAAGCAGGAGTCGGAGAAAAATCATTAAGGATTTTTTGCGATTCTATTTCCTCTGATTTTGAAATGTATGCGAAAAAAGTCTTGCTCTATTTACAAAAAAGTGATAGTATGTAACATAAATGTAATATATTATCGAGGTGAGATGATTGAAATGAAGGGGAAAATGAAAATATGGTTGTTCTGGATGTTGCTTGTCCTTGGGGTGACAGGCAGTGTGGTTGGTGCATCTGCTGCTGAGACGGAACCAGTTCAGGAAGATACGGTTGTAAAGGGAAGCGCTGGTGCAGCGCGCAGTTCGTCGAAGCGCGGCTGGGTCAAAGAAGGGAAATATCGTTTTTACTATTCCTCCACAGGGAAGATGGCAGTTGGCTGGCGGAAAATAGGAAGGAATGCTTACTATTTCAGAGAGCAGGCGGAGGGGAAAGCTCCGGTAGGGAGTCGTGTAACCGGTTTTCAGAAAATAGGGAAATATACTTATTATTTTAATAAAAATGGCGTTTTGCTGACCGGATGGCAGAAGATTAATGGCCAGGCTTATTATTTTAAAAAAAATGGAAGTTTTGGCACAATGGGCTGCATGCATGTAGGCTTTAATAAGATCGGCGGAAAATGGTATTATTTCAAACCGGAAGGAGCTGCTGCAACGGGATGGACCAAAATTAAAAAGAAGCTTTATTATTTCAGCAAAAGCTCCAAGCTGGTGACAAGAGGCAGTGCGTATACGGGCTGGAAAAAAATCGGTAAATACAGGTATTATTTCAGCTCTAAGGGGCTTCGTTATACAAGCCGCTGGATTGATAAGAAATATTATGTGGATAAAAATGGCCGTATGCTCGTGAGCTGTATCACGCCGGATGGATATATTGTTAATGCTTCCGGGGTACGCGGCAAACTGGCAAATGGCTGGGTGAAAAGCGACGGACATTATTATTATTACAAGTCGGGTAAAAAGTCTACAGGCTGGACCCTAGTAAAGGGGAAGTATTATTATCTGGATGCAGATGGCGTGCGTCAAGTGGGCTGGCAGACGATAAACGGAGCTACATATTATCTGAAAAAGTACCGTATGACCGGATGGAAAACAATTAGTGGTAAACTTTATTATTTTGACAGCGACGGTAAAATGGCAGTGAATACTGTGCTGGATGGTTATACGATCGGACCGGATGGAGTTGCGGTGAAAACACCCAGAGAAGGGATTTCTGTGTTGCTTATTGCCGGACATGGCCAGGGAGACGTTGGGGCTTTTGGAGTATATGGGAAAACAACGCTTTATGAATATCTTTATACGAGAGAGTTTGCAACGCTGATTTATAATGCGTTAAATGCAGTCGGCGGAAACTTAAAGGTTACAATGTACGATCAGAATTATGACTGCTATCAGGTGCTTTCCGGTAAAAAGGTTGGGCCGGTACCGGTTCTGACTGATTATGATTATGTTCTGGAAGTACATTTTAATGCGACGGTTGAAGCAAGTAAGGATCCGAAAGGTGATGGCAATCCCAAAGGTGTCAGTATGTATATAAATTCTGAGAAGAAAGACGATACAATTGATCGGAATATTTTGGCGGCAATTGCAAATCAAACAGGTTTTAAAATTTTTAGCAAAGGTATTGAGAGAACTTCAGGGCTTTTCAATGCGAAGACATGCCAGCAAAAAGGTGTATCGTACGGACTTCTTGAGACTGCATTTATTGACGACAGAGACGATATGGAGTTTTATAACAATCATAAAAATGCGATGGCACAGGCAGTGGCCGGGGCGATTCGAGACTATTTTGCATCCTAAATGTTTGAATATGAGCATTTTCAAGTTATAGAAGAAAATGTCTCTGATACCAGGTGAAAATGTAAAAGGGGCAGCGGGCATTTGAAATGTCTGTGAGCCTCTTTTTTCTCAATAAATATGACATCAAAAAATGGATGTGAATATAATGTGGCGCTGTGATTTTGCGCATTGACAAAGAAAAGAATAGTTGGTAGAATGATTAGAAAGTTTTTAGGCAGGAGCAGATGCGTATGAAAAAGAGAGTTTTATCATTGTTAGTGGATAATACCTCCGGTGTACTGAGCCGTGTGGCAGGGCTTTTTAGCCGCCGTGGTTACAACATCGACAGCCTTACGGTTGGTGAGACCGCAGATCCGCGCTATTCGCGTATGACCGTTGTTGTGTCCGGAGATGAGCAGATACTGGATCAGATTACAAAGCAGCTTGCAAAGTTGATTGATGTTGTGGATATCAAGATTCTTGAGGCAGATACCAGTGTCAGCAGAGAGCTTGTACTTGTGAAGGTGCGTGTGGATGCAAAAGATCGTCAGGAAGTGATTGCGATTGCAAATGTATTCCGTGGGAATATCATTGATGTCGGAACGGATTCCCTGATTGTGGAGCTTACGGGACAGCAGTCGAAGTTGGATGCATTTTTGCAGCTTCTGGCAGGACATGAAATTCTGGAACTGGCACGGACTGGTATTACAGGACTTTCAAGAGGCTCTGATGATGTGCGCTACTTATAGTTCATCAATTTCATTTACTGTAAGACAATTGATTTGGATTTTGATAGATAATTGCGGAGTGGTTTCGCAAATACCTAATATATCAAGACGAAGGTGAGGATAAAAAAATGGATGCAAAGATTTACTATCAGAAAGACTGTAACCTTTCTCTTCTGGAAGGGAAAACAATTGCAGTGATTGGCTATGGCAGCCAGGGACATGCACATGCACTGAATGCAAAGGAATCCGGATGCCATGTGATCATCGGTCTGTATGAGGGCAGCAGATCCTGGAAAAAGGCCGAGGAGCAGGGCTTCGAAGTATATACGGCAGCAGAGGCAGCAAAAAAGGCTGATATCATTATGATTCTGATCAATGATGAGAAACAGGCTGCGCTTTACAAGAAAGATATTGAGCCGAATCTTGAAGAAGGAAATATGCTGATGTTTGCGCACGGCTTCAATATCCATTTCGGCTGTATTGTTCCGCCGAAGAATGTAGACGTTACAATGATTGCTCCGAAGGGACCGGGGCATACGGTTCGCAGCGAGTATCAGGCAGGAAAGGGTGTTCCGTGTCTTGTTGCCGTTCATCAGGATGCAACAGGAAAGGCACTTGACCTTGCTCTGGCTTATGCACTTGCGATTGGCGGTGCAAGAGCGGGCGTTCTGGAGACTACGTTCCGTACAGAGACGGAGACAGACCTTTTCGGTGAGCAGGCTGTTCTTTGTGGTGGTGTCTGCGCATTGATGCAGGCAGGTTTCGAGACACTGGTAGAGGCTGGATATGATCCGAGAAATGCGTACTTTGAGTGTATCCATGAGATGAAGCTAATTGTAGATCTGATTTATCAGTCCGGTTTTGCAGGAATGAGATATTCCATTTCCAATACAGCAGAGTACGGTGACTATGTGACTGGACCGAAGATTATTACGGAGGATACAAAGAAGGCAATGAAGAAGATTCTGTCCGACATTCAGGATGGCACGTTTGCGAAAGATTTCCTTCTGGATATGTCTTCCGCAGGTAGCCAGGTGCATTTCAAAGCGATGCGCAAACTGGCAGCAGAACATCCGGCAGAGGTTGTAGGGGAAGAGATTCGGAAGCTCTACAGCTGGAATGGTGAGGACAAGCTGATTAACAACTAAATTTGAAATAGTTTTAAATGAAGAGAATGGGCTGCGGCACAGAAGAGTTTCATACGGGTGGATTTCAGAACGATTTTTATTCGTATGCAAAACTGTGCCGTAGCCCTGGTTTGTTTAGTTATCAGAAAAAAAGTATTTTAGTAGCGGTCGATTTTCGTCGTCTTTTCGACAGACAAATCCTACTTCGCGTTTTGGGAAAACGAATCCGATCGGCACTTCAGTGAGCGTTTTTTCGTATAGTTCCTGTTGAACAAATTCACGAATGACACAAGCAATACCGAGACTGATTTTGGCAAATTGGATAAGCAAATCCATAGAAGTTACCTCGAGGATGTGGCTTAATTCTGTTTGATGTTCTTTAAGTGTAGTGTCTACAAGCTGACGCGTGATATTTTCTTCATCGAGCATCATAAATGTGGCTGTATGAAACAGCGGATCTTCCGGGTATAGTTTTTGCTGATTGTTCAGATATTGTTGTGTGGCGACGAAAGTATCCTGGATGGATAAAAGTGGCCGGAAGTAATAGCCATGCAATTTCTTTGGGCGTCCGATCAGCCCAAGGTCTATTTTTTCTTCATCCAAAAGGCGCAAAGTCTGGTAGGTAGATTGACAGGAGATCGTAATTCTTGTCTGTGGAAAAAGGGTAATATAGGATTTGAGGCGGGAGAGCAGTACATATTTGCTAAGCGTTGAACTGGCTCCGAGACGAAGGCGCGGAATGTCACGGGCACGATTATGGAGAATGGCAGTCTCCCCTTCCTGGAGCAAGGAGAAGGCTTCTTTTGTTTTGGCATAGAGAAGTTCTCCGTCCGGTGTCAGAATCACGCCGCGAGAGCTGCGTTTAAACAGTGTTGTGTCGAGATTTTCTTCTAGTTTTTGAAGTGATTTGCTGACTGCGGGCTGGCTGATGAAAAGTTCTTTTGCTGCCTTGGAGATATTGCCGGTACGGGCAACTGTCGAGAAAATGTGATAAAGGGACAGGTTTTGTTGCATGGAACCTCCTTTTATAATTTGCGTTAACTGAAACAGCAATTTCGTTATTGTTGGCAGTATTATAATTAATAGTTATGATAAATATTAATAATATGTATTAGTATTATAACAAATGGAGTGTTATAATGGCAATATAGAATTGACAACGCAGTGGTTGGAGCATTGGGAATCGATAAAATTTGCTGCTTGAACGGGCGTTTGTTTTTGAGAGAAAAGCAGGAGGATTAGAATATGGGAATGACGATGACACAGAAGATCTTGGCGGCAGCAGCCGGACTTGAGAAGGTGGAGGCGGGACAGCTCATTGAAGCGCAGCTTGATCTTGTACTTGGAAATGATATTACTTCTCCGGTAGCCATTCATGAGATGGATAAGTTCCGTGAGGATAAGGTTTTTGATAAAGAGAAAATTGCACTTGTCATGGATCATTTTATTCCGAACAAGGATATCAAATCAGCAGAGCACTGCAAATGCGTCCGTGAATTTGCATGCAAGCATGACATTACCAACTATTTTGACGTGGGCCAGATGGGTATTGAGCATGCACTGCTTCCGGAACAGGGATTAACGGTGGCAGGTGATGTGATTATTGGAGCAGACTCACATACTTGTACGTACGGTGCGCTTGGCGCCTTTTCTACCGGCGTTGGAAGTACTGATATGGCGGCTGGCATGGTGACCGGAAAAGCGTGGTTTAAGGTGCCGTCCGCAATCAAATTTAATCTGATTGGAAAGCCATCAAAATGGGTGAGCGGAAAAGATGTGATTCTTCATATCATTGGAATGATCGGTGTGGACGGTGCACTGTACAAGTCAATGGAGTTTGTAGGTGATGGAATTGCAAACCTCAGTATGGATGATCGTTTTACCATTGCAAATATGGCGATTGAGGCTGGCGGAAAGAATGGAATTTTCCCCGTGGACGACCGGGCGATTGCTTATATGAAAGAGCATTCTAAGCGGGAATACCGTATCTATGAAGCAGATGAGGATGCCGTGTATGATGAGGAATATACGATTGATCTAAGTACATTGAAGCCGACAGTGGCTTTTCCGCATCTGCCTGAGAATACTAAGACAGTGGATGAGATTGAAGAGCCGGTGACCATTGATCAGGCAGTGATTGGTTCCTGTACAAACGGACGTATGGACGATCTTCGAACGGCTGCTGCGATATTGAAAGGACGTAAAGTGAAAAAAGGTGTTCGCTGTATTATTATTCCGGCAACACAGTCAATCTATTTACAGGCTATGGAGGAAGGGTTACTGAAGATTTTCATTGAAGCAGGGGCGGTGGTGAGCACTCCAACCTGTGGGCCGTGCCTTGGAGGATATATGGGGATTTTGGCGGCAGGTGAGCGTTGTATTTCCACGACGAACCGCAATTTCGTAGGACGTATGGGGCATGTGGATTCTGAAGTGTATCTGGCAAGTCCGGCAGTGGCAGCCGCCAGTGCAGTGACTGGGAAAATTTCAGTACCGGAAGAATTAAGTGAATGAAAAAAGAGCAGGAGGACAGGTTTTTATGAAAGCATCGGGAACTGTTTTTAAATATGGCGATAATGTGGATACGGATGTTATTATTCCGGCAAGATATCTGAATTCTTCAGATCCGGCGGAACTGGCGACGCATTGTATGGAAGACATTGACAAAGAGTTTGTGAAACGTGTTTCAAAAGGCGATATTATTGTAGCTGAGAAAAATTTTGGTTGTGGCTCTTCGAGAGAGCATGCACCCATTGCAATTAAGGCAGCAGGAGTGAGCTGTGTGATTGCAGAGACGTTTGCTCGGATTTTTTATCGCAATGCAATTAACATAGGACTTCCGATTATTGAGTGTCCGGAGGCTTCCAGGGGAATTGAAGCAGGCGATCAGGTGGAAGTGGATTTTGACAGTGGTATGATTTATAATCGCACGAAAGGCACAGAATTTAAAGGGCAGGCATTCCCTGAATTTATGCAAAAAATCATTCAGGCTGAGGGGCTGATAAATTACATTAACCGGATATAAGTTCTAAGGTGGTTGCCGCGTGGCTGTAAGCTGCGCGGCAATTTCTTAAAAAAGCCTGAAATAGGCCGAAATTCTTATGTTTTCAGGTGGGTGTGTTCTTGTCAACGGGTGGTAAATGTGCTATATTTAACTTTAGCTGATAAAAGTTCCCGAAAGGACGCTTTGTTTGATGTTTAGCGGGACGTGGCGAGACAAGATTTTGGAGGAGGAAGCACACAATGAAAAAAGCGATAGCATTTGCTCTGGCTGCAGCACTTACTGTTTCAATGACAGGCTGTAGTTCATCGACAAAGAAGGAAACTGAAAAAGCTACCGAAAAAAAGGTGACTGAAGCAGTGACCGAAGTAGAAACTGAGGCTGCGACTGAAGCAAAAACAGAAGCGAAGACTGAGGCTAATACAGAAAGTGAAACGGAAGCGAAGACTGAAGCAAAAACAGAATTAGAAGCGGTGACAGAGCAGCTTACAGAGAAAAAGGCAGGAGCAGAGGCAACGAAGGAAACGGCTGCAGTTGAGACAGAAACTGAAGAGGTAACAGAGGCAGCTGAAACAGAAACCGAGACGGAAACCGAAGAAGTAACGGAAGCGCCTGAGACAGAAACTGAGACGGAAACTGAAGAAGTAACAGAGGCGCCTGAGACAGAAACCGAAACCGAGACGGAAACCGAAGAAGTAACGGAAGCGCCTGAGACGGAAACGGAAACCGAAGAAGTGACGGAAGCGCCTGAGACAGAAACCGAAACTGAGATGGAAACTGAAGAAGTAACGGAAGCGCCTGAGACGGAAACAGAAACCGAAGAAGTAACGGAAGCACCTGAGACAGAAACGGAAACTGAGACAGAAACGGAAACTGAGACGGAAACAGAAACCGAAGAAGTAACGGAAGCGCCTGAGACGGAAACTGAGACGGAAACAGAAACCGAAGAAGTAACGGAAGCGCCTGAGACGGAAACTGAGACGGAAACAGAAACCGAAGAAGTAACGGAAGCACCTGAGACCGAAACTGAAACTGAGACAGAAACGGAAACTGAGACGGAAACCGAAGAAGTAACGGAAGCGCCTGAAACAGAGACAGAAACAGAAACTGAGACGGAAACTGAAGAAGTAACGGAAGCGCCTGAGACGGAGACAGAAACTGAGACGGAAACCGAAGAAGTAACGGAAGCGCCTGAGACAGAAACAGAAACTGAAGAAGTAACGGAAGCGCCTGAGACGGAGACAGAAACCGAGACGGAAACCGAGACGGAAACAGAAACCGAAGAAATAACCGAAGCTCCAGAAACGGAAAAGACCGTGAAGAAAGATTATGGTCTTGGTCTTGCGAAGCCGGTTGAGACAGAAGTAGAAACCGAGACGGAAACCGAAACTGAAACTGAGGAAGTAACAGAAGCTGAAACAGAGGCACCGGAAACAGAAGCGGTTACGGAAAAGGCTGTGAAGAAAGACTATGGTCTTGGTCTTGCAAAAGATACAAAGAAAGAAACCGAAGAAACAAAGGAAATTAAGGAAACCAAGTATAAAGCAGTTTTGTTTGTAAATGGTACGCTTGGTAAAGATTCTATGTTTGATGCTGCAAATACAGGTCTGGAAAGTCTTCAGAAGGAGCTTGGAAAAGACGCTTTTGAGTTTGAAATAGTGGAGCTTGGCGATGCATCATCCAACAAGTTAGTATTTAAATCACAGATGTATGAATACTGTGATGGTTCATATGATGTTATCATTTGTGGCGATTCCCAGGCACTGTATCCACTCACTCAGGCATCAGGGGAATTTGCAGATCAGAAGTTTATCTTCTTTGACGAGAAGCATGATTTTAAAGGTGTTGAGGAAAAGAATATCGACAATCTGAAAGTGGAAGAGGACGATAACGTATCTGATTTGATTCGTGAGGCAGTTTCTGAAATGATGAAAAAGTGAAACTCGTGATTGTAAGAAGCAAGAAAATGTAAAATAAGAGAACCCCGGCTTTCGGTGAACAGAGAACGAAAGTCGGGGTTTTTGAAGTATTTCAGTCACAAGTTATCATCTTGAGATTTATTAAAAAAGGAGAAAATGGGGTTCTTCTGATGGTTCCCGAACAATATACTTTAAAGAAGGGGATATTTAATTCTGAAAACATAGACAAGCTTGGAGGATATTGTGGGACGAAAAAAATGGATGGAAAAAATAATATTTGTGCTTGAGATCTTGGCGGCAATGATATTTGCAGGACTGTCGTTTTGGATGCTCTGGCATTATATAGAATACAATGGAAATGCTGCAGTAGAAACGAGTGCCTTGGGAAAGAAAACGACAGACATGGTGGAACCGGGTACTTCGGGAAAAAAGAAGACAAATGATGTGCAAAATGAGACGGAAGAACCTTCTGGCCATAAAAAGCAGGAAGAAGGGTCAGCGATCAGAGCAGAAATATCGGTGCCCGAAAATATCTGTGTTACGATTATGGATCAGGATTTTCAACATGAATATCATGAAACCGTTATCCTGTCCTGTGACAAAGGATATGCCGTTTCAGAGATGGGCGGAACAGACAGTGAAAAAAAGGAATATGCTCCGGAGGAGACTTTTACGATTTCTGCTTCAGAATTACCGGAAGGGACAATTCTCTGTGTTTCGGGAAATAAAAATGGGGCCTTGAAAGTGGAAAGTATCACGCGCGGAGACGGCACTCCGCAGTACAGAGGGAAATTGTATCTGGAGGGAACCGAGGACGGAATTTTGGTTGTGAATGAATTGCCTCTGGAAGAATATCTGTGCGGGGTTGTATCCAGTGAAATGCCATCGGATTATCCGGAAGAAGCTTTGAAGGCACAGGCAGTTTGTGCTAGAACTTATGCGGTAAACTGTATTCCTGTCCGAGATATGAACGATAGTGTTTCGTTTCAGGTGTATAATAATTACAGAAGCCAGAAGGCGTCACGGGAAGCCGTAGCGGCAACGACGGGGGAAATTCTGCCACTCGATGAAGTACTGTATTTTTCGACCTCCTGTCTTTCCGAGCATCGAGAAGATCTGGGAGATGAGGGTGCATTTGAAAAATTTTTGAAAGAGGAGCCTGAAGAAGGAAAAGAATACGGTTCGCCATGGCTGCGCTGGACAGTAGAGCTTCCTGTGCGCATGGTAGTGGAGAACTGTATCAGAGAGTTTGGAGAAGATGTAAAGGAGCTGAAAAAAAAGGCGGAGGCGGCAGAGGGAGAGGAAGAGATTTTTTCTGTTAGAATTACTGGGCGAAGAAACGATGGACAGATTCAGGCAGTTTCTATAAGCTGCTACGGGGAGCATTTTTCTGTTGAGGGAGAATATCAGATTCGGAAATTGTTTGGAGACAGAGATCTGGAAATTTTGCTTCAGGACGGAACACTCACAAGTAACATGCAGCTTCTTCCAAGCGCCTATTTTTATCTGGAAGGAGAATCTTTTAAATTAGACGACAGCATTTCCATTGTGGGAGGCGGTTATGGCCATGGAAATGGAATGAGTCAATGCGGAGCGGCGCAGATGGCGTCAGAAGGACTGGACTATCACGCAATTTTAAGGTATTATTATGGAGTGGATACCATAGTAGGAAAAGACACATGAAACAGCTTTTCCAAAGGGAGAGAGTTATGAGAAACATTCGCAAAATTGCAGAGCTGATACATTGCTTCACAATAAAAATGAAAAATGACAGGGTGCGGGCGCATTCGGCAGAGGCAGCTTTTTTTATCATAATGAGTGTATTTCCTGTGCTGATGCTTCTTTTGACCCTCGTTCAGTTTACGCCGCTGACGCAGAATGAAGTTGTGACAACGATTGAGCGTATTACACCATTTGAGGTCTCTGAGTTTTTGACTCCGGTTGTAAGCAGCGTTTTTCAGCAGTCTACTGCATTGCTTTCCTGGTCGGCGATTGTGGCTGTATGGGTAGCAGGAAAAGGCATTATGGGACTGGCCGATGGCTTGAATTCCATATATCGGATCGAAGAGACCAGAAATTACTTTCTGGTACGGTTTCGTGCGGCTTGTTATACGATTGTCATGATTGTGGCGCTTCTTATAAGTCTCAGTATTCTTGTTTTTGGGTATACACTTCAGCGCTACCTGTGGCAGTGGTTTCCAGTTCTTATGGAATATCTGGATGATACGGTGATTCTACCAACCGTTATCGCGCTTGCCATTTTGGGAGGACTGTTTTTGATGATGTATATGTTTTTGCCGAACAGACGGCGATCTTTTCGCAGTCAGTTTCCGGGAGCGGTCTTTACTGCATTTTCGTGGGCGGTGTTTTCTTATGCGTTTTCTATTTATCTGGATTATGCGGTAAATATGTCAGTGGTGTATGGCAGTTTGACGACGCTTGTGGTTGCAATGCTTTGGCTTTATATCTGTATGTATCTTGTATTTGTGGGCGCAGAGATCAATGAGTATCTTGTAAGTCCTGAGCTGTTTCAAAATGATGCCTCCAAAGAGATGCTGGAGAAAATATTTCTGAAAAAATAAATCAAAAAGAGTTTGGAAAAATGAGGATCTCTGATATAATGAAAGAAAATATGAAGATGCGGGAGGATGAGGTATGAGAAAGAAAACAAAATTGTTAGGATTATTATTTCTGTTAACAGTGTTTTTATCATTGCCTTCGAATACAGTGTGTGCGGCGAAACTGTCAAATATGTCCGGCAAACAGATCATAAGTACACTTAAGACAAATGGCTTCCCTATTCACAGTTATAATATTTATTCAACAAATAAGTCGGATCCGAATCATCTGCTTGGAAAGCCGCATCAGTACAAGTGTAAAATAGATTTCCAGGATCGCACTTATATGGATGATGATATTGAGTGTTCCGGAACAGTTGAAATATTTAAAAATTCATCGGATGCAACAAGGAGACGAAAATATTTAAAAACTATATATGATGCGGTACCGTCGTGGTCAATGCGAATGTATCAGTATTCGAACGTATTGCTCAGGATCGATTATTCTGTTGCATCAAAGCGGGCAAAATACTATAAAAATGCTTTTTTAGATATGAGCAAGGGCAAAACGCCGCGGTTTCCGATCACTATCAATAAAAAATCAAAGACGATTTATCCTGGAAAAACATATACATTAAAGCTTAACATTAGTTCTAAAAAGGCAAAATGGTCATCAAGCAATAAGAAAGTAGCGACTGTTTCTAAGGCCGGAAAGGTAACGGCAAAAAAGAAAGGGACAGCGGTGATCAGCGCAAAGTTTAATGGGTATACGGTAAAATGTAAGGTAACGGTAAAAAATCCTCCTGTAAAAATTAATAAAGAGTATTTGACATTAAAAATGGGGGAATCCTATACGTTGAAATTGCTGAACACTTCTAAACGTGCTACCTGGATCAGTGATAATGAACGTGTAGCAACGGTAAGTGCGAATGGAAAAGTGACTGCCAAAGCTTCTGGAAGTACAGAGATAACGGCATTTCTTGGTTCCTATTGTTATAGCTGTGAGGTGATTGTTCCACAGGAAGGCATTGCTATGCCTGGCATTACTGTGAGTACGATCAACTGGGAAGCTGTGAGCAGTGAAGTGACATTTCGGATACAGAATAATACGGCGCATGCAATTGAAATTTATAAAACAGCATATGCTTATGACGATGACTATGAATTGTTAAAAGCAATGGAGATGCCGTATTATTATAATAAGACGATACTGCCAGGGCAGCAGGACGATGTGAATTTTGTGGCTTACTCTTCAAATAATGTTATTTATAATACACAGAGAATCACTTTCTTTTTTGATATGGATGGTGTGAAATACCGTTGTGAGGCAGAATACAATTATGAATATGGCCAACCGTATAAGTTTAGCTACTACAGAGAAGTTTAGACTGTGGGAAGATTTAATTTTAGCTTGACATTCTGAAAAGATGTGATTAGAATAAGGAATAGTTTAAAAGAAATAGGCGCAGATGGTGCACAGTAGCGAACTGTTTTTCCGACAGAGAGAGAATGTCGTCGGCTGGAAGCATTCTCAGGTTCAGGCAGGGAGCGAATTTCACACCGGAGCTTCGTCCCGGAAGGTATATCTGGTAGGGGATGACGTTTCATGCACGTTACGCATGTCCAAGTGCCTGCCGAATGGCAGGAAACAGGGTGGTACCACGGAACATATGCTTCGTCCCTATTGGGGGACGGAGCTTTTTTGTTTCTCATATTTATTTAAAATAAAAGAAGGAAGGAAGAAAAACATGAAAGACAAATTGCAGGCGATCAAAGAAGAGGCGCTGGCACAGATTGCAGAGGCAGGAGTGCTGGATAAACTGAATGACGTCAGAGTGAATTTCCTTGGAAAAAAAGGCAAGCTGACAGCAGTGCTGAAGAGTATGAAGGATGTGGCTCCAGAGGAGCGTCCGGCGTTTGGTCAGCTTGTGAATGAGGCGCGGGCGCAGATCGAGGGCGTGTTGGAAGAGACTAAGAAAAAACTGGAACAGCAGGCGCTTGAGCTGCAGTTAAAGGCAGAAGTGATTGATGTGACACTTCCGGCAAAGAAAAATAACGTAGGACACCGTCATCCGAATACGATCGCGCGGGAAGAAGTAGAGCGCATTTTTATCGGAATGGGTTATGAGGTGGTGGAAGGCCCGGAAATTGAATACGATGAGTACAATTTCGAAAAGCTGAATATTCCGGCCAACCATCCGGCCAAGGATGAGCAGGATACCTTCTATATCAATAAAGAAATTGTATTGCGTACACAGACCTCACCGGTACAGGCGAGAACGATGGAAAAGGGTAATCTGCCGATCCGTATGATTTCTCCGGGTCGCGTGTTCCGTTCTGACGAGGTGGACGCGACGCATTCTCCGTCCTTCCATCAGATTGAAGGCCTGGTTGTGGATAAAAATGTCACGTTTGCAGACCTGAAAGGGACCTTGGAGCAGTTTGCAAAAGAGTTGTTCGGGGAAGAGACAAAGACAAAATTCCGTCCGCATCATTTCCCGTTCACAGAACCGAGTGCGGAGGTGGATGTTTCCTGCTTTAAATGTGGAGGAAAAGGTTGCCGTTTCTGCAAAGGCAGCGGCTGGATAGAGATTCTTGGCTGCGGTATGGTACATCCGCATGTGTTGGAAATGTGCGGCATTGATCCGGAAGAATATACCGGGTTTGCATTTGGTGTTGGTCTGGAGCGTATAGCACTACTCAAATATGAAATTGATGATATGCGGTTGCTCTATGAAAACGACGTCCGTTTCCTGAAGCAGTTCTAAGGAAAAGTTTGAGAGCAGAGAAGGATGAGCAGGGAGAACGTAGCGTCTCGCACCTGTTTGACCAGATTTAGTTTATAGAAGGAGATATGGAAATGAATACAACATTATCATGGATAAAAGCGTATGTTCCGGAGCTGGATGTAACTGCACAGGAGTATACGGATGCAATGACACTTTCTGGAACAAAGGTGGAGGGATTTGTGGAGGCTGACCGTGATCTGGATAAGATTGTGATCGGGCAGATTGAAAAAATTGAGCGTCATCCGGATGCGGATAAGTTGATTATCTGTCAGGTAAACATCGGGAATGGAACGACACAGATCGTAACAGGCGCACCGAATGTACAGGTGGGAGATAAGATCCCGGTCGTTCTGGATGGAGGACGAGTGGCAGGAAACCACGATGGAAAAATGACGGAGGGCGGCATTGAGATAAAAAAGGGAAAGCTGCGCGGTGTGGAATCAAACGGCATGATGTGTTCGATTGAAGAGCTTGGCTCCACAAAAGAGATGTATCCGGAAGCGCCGGAGTACGGAATTTATATTTTCCCAGAGGATGCCGAGGTAGGCTCTGATGCGATTGAGGCGCTTGGCCTTCACGATGTGACATTTGAATATGAGGTTACTTCAAATCGTGTAGACTGCTTTTCCGTAATCGGTATTGCGCGCGAAGCGGCTGCAACGTTCCGCAAAGAATTCCATCCGCCGGTTGTCACAAAGACCGGAAATGAAGAAAATGCAGCAGATTATGTAAAAGTAACGGTAAAAGATCCGGAGCTGTGTCCGCGGTACTGTGCAAGAATCGTAAAGAATATTAAAATTGCTCCGTCGCCGAAGTGGATGCAGAGACGTCTGGCCGCTGCCGGGATTCGCCCGATCAATAATATCGTTGATATTACGAATTATGTCATGGAAGAGTATGGTCAGCCGATGCATGCGTATGATTATGATACGCTTGCAGGCCATGAGATTGTGGTACGTCGTGCTGCAAAAGACGAGAAATTTACGACACTGGACGGCCAGGAGCGTACGATGGATGAAAACGTGGTAATGATCTGCGACGGAGAGAAATCGGTTGGCATCGGTGGAATCATGGGCGGCGAAAATTCTATGATTACAGACGATGTAAAAACAATGCTTTTTGAAGCAGCATGCTTTGATGGAACCAATATCCGTCTTTCTTCCAAACGGATCGGTCTTCGCACGGATGCATCTGCAAAGTTTGAAAAAGGCCTTGATCCGAATAATGCGCAGGCAGCGATTGACCGTGCGTGCCAGCTTGTGGAAGAGCTTGGCGCTGGTGAGGTTGTCGGCGGTATGGTGGATGTTTACAGCAAAGTAAAAGAGCCGGTACGCATTCCGTTTGAACCAGATAAGATCAATGCGGTGCTTGGTACAGATATTCCGGCAGAGCAGATGCTTAGCTATTTCCGGATGGTTGATCTGGAATACGATGAAAAGACGAATGAAATTATTGCGCCGACGTTTCGGCATGATTTGTTCCGTACTGCGGATCTGGCAGAGGAAGTTGCGCGATTCTATGGTTATGACAATATTCCGACCACGCTTCCGAGCGGCGAGGCAACGACCGGAAAACTGCCGTTTGATCTGAGGGTGCGTGCTGTTGCGCAGGATATTGCTGAGTATTGCGGTTTTTCACAGGGAATGATGTATTCCTTTGAGAGTCCGAAGGTGTACGACAAGCTTCTGATTCCGCAGGATTCAAAGCTGCGCGAGGCAGTGAAGATTCAGAATCCGCTCGGGGAGGATTTCAGTATCATGCGTACCGTATCCGTTGGAGGTATGTTGACCTCTCTGGCATTTAATTACAATCACCGCAACAAAAATGTCCGCCTGTATGAGCTGGGGAATATTTATCTTCCGAAAGAACTGCCGCTTACAGAGCTTCCGAAGGAGCGGATGCAGTTTACGCTCGGTATGTATGGAGACGGAGATTTCTTTACAATGAAAGGCGTTGTGGAAGAATTTCTGGATAAGGTTGGCATTACCGGCCGCCGGACGTATTCACCGGAAAATGGAAAACCATACCTGCATCCAGGACGTCAGGCGGAGATTCTTCTTGGGAAGACCGTGCTTGGCTACCTTGGTGAGGTTCATCCGACCGTGGCGGCAAATTATGGAATTGGGGAAAAGGCTTATATTGCTGTGATTGATATGGATGAAGTGACAAAACTGGCAACGTTTGACCGCAAGTACACGGGGATTGCGCGCTATCCGGCAGTGACCAGAGATATCAGTATGGTGGTACCGAAACAGATTATGGCGGGCGATATTGAAACGATGATTCTTCAGAGGGGCGGAAAGATTCTGGAAGACTGTCAGCTCTTTGACATCTATGAAGGTGCGCAGATCAAAGCGGGCTTCAAATCTGTGGCTTATTCGATTGTATTCCGGGCGAACGACCGGACACTGGAGGAAAGTGATATCACAGTTGCTATGAAGAAGATCTGGAACGGACTGGAATCCATGGGAATTGAGATCCGTGCTTAGGCTGGGAAAACGCGGATGAAAGAGTTTCTCTCGCCGGATTTGCGCCGTGAAATGTGCCAGAAAATTGTTTTTTGGCATGTGCAGAACGCAGGAAAGAATGCTCAGGCATGATTCAAAATGAAACGTTGGCATTGTATTGTAGAAAGATGTGAACATGAGATTATATATTGTTAGACACGGAGAAACGCCGTGGAATGCGATGCTCCGGCTTCAGGGGCAGACAGACACGAGACTGAATGAAAAGGGGCGCGCGCTTGCGCGTCTCACAGGGGCAGCTCTGCAGGAAGTCCCGTTTGATCTTGTTGTTTCCAGCCCGCTGCATCGGGCCAGGGAGACGGCAGAGCTGATTCTGGGTGAAAGAAAGATACCGATACTGGAGGATGCGCGGATTGGAGAAATTAGTTTTGGAGAGCTGGAGGGAAAACAGCTCTCCAAAGAGGAAAAAAACGATCCGTGTTCGGAATTTTACTGCTTTTTCCATGATCCGGCGCATTATATTCCGCCGGAAGGCGGGGAGACGGTTGCTTCGCTGCTTGAGCGGACACGTGTATTTTTGGATGAATTGAAGGAGCGGAAGGAATGGCAGGATAAGACGATCCTGATTTCTTCCCATGGAGCAGCCGTGCGTGCGCTTCTGGCAGCGATTAAGGGGCTTTCGCCGAAGGATTTCTGGCAGAACGGAGTCCCGAAAAACTGTGCGGTTTCGATTGTTGATCTGGAGGACGGAGCTTGGATTATAAAAGAACAGGATGTAGTGTATTATGAAAACGTCTGATTTTTATTTTAATTTGCCGCAGGAGCTGATTGCGCAGGACCCGCTGGAGGACCGCAGTGCGTCAAGGCTTCTGGTGCTGGGAAAGGAAAGCGGCAGTATCACACACCGGCATTTTACGGATATTCTGGATTATCTGCGGCCGGGTGACTGTCTGGTGCTCAATAATACAAAGGTTATTCCGGCAAGGTTTTACGGTGTGCGGGAAGGGACCGGTGCAGTGATTGAGATCCTGCTTTTGAAGCGAAGGGAACATGATATCTGGGAGACGCTGGTAAAGCCAGGCAAAAAGGCAAAGCCAGGGACTAAGCTGATCTTCGGAGACGGGATTTTGCAGGGTGAGGTACTGGATATTGTGGAGGAAGGCAACCGCCTGATTCAGTTTTCCTATGAAGGGATTTTTGAAGAGATTCTGGACAAGCTTGGCCAGATGCCGCTTCCGCCTTATATTACGCATGAACTGAAAGATAAAAACCGATATCAGACCGTCTATGCAAAACACGAAGGCTCGGCGGCGGCGCCGACGGCCGGGTTGCATTTTACGCCAAAGCTGCTTGAGCAGGTGAGAGATCAGGGGATTCAAATTGCAGAGGTGACGCTTCATGTGGGGCTTGGCACATTCCGGCCGGTTAAGGTGGAGGATGTCACACAGCACCATATGCATTCGGAATTTTATGAGGTGACAGAAGAAGCCGCTTCTTTGATACGACAGACAAAAGCTTCCGGTGGACGGGTGATCTGTGTCGGAACAACAAGCTGCCGTACGATTGAGTCCGTAGCAACACGTTTTGATGGAAATATCCGCGCGTGCAGTGGCTGGACTGAGATTTTTATTTATCCGGGATACCAGTTTCAACTCATGGACGGTTTGATTACAAATTTCCATCTGCCGGAATCGACGCTTTTGATGCTCGTTTCGGCGCTGGCAGGGAAGGAGCATATTTTACATGCCTATGAAGCGGCAGTGAAGGAGGAATATCGGTTCTTCTCATTTGGGGATGCCATGTTTATCGTTTAACACCGCTTTTTAGTATTTGTTAGGGATAAAAAAGAAGCAAAGAACAGCGAAGAAACAATGTTAGTTCGTTTCAACACAAGCATAGAAATTATTAGCGGACAGCGTTCGGGATAATCCAAGCGGCTGTCCATTTTTTATGACATTTGTGCAATAAAAGACAGATTGTCATCTGAAATAAAAATTCCGCTTCTGAGGCTTCAGACAAACGGAAGCGGGGAGGCTGAAAAAATCAGAACAGCGCTGCGAAATAATCGGATCTCCTGAGAGGTGGAGGTTCTGTTCGGGCATAAATATGAGACTTTGTTTTAAAGTATGTTAAGAAATGTTAAGAATTGTGCCGACATTTTTTAATATTATCGTGCTAAAGTATAAGAGATTGTGCAATGACAGGAGAGGAGGGACTATGAAAAATATACTGGAGCTTTTGGAAGAGACAGAAGCAAAAAGGAAAGATCAGCCGGCTGTGGATGATGGCTGTATGTGTTTGACGTATACAGAGCTTGTGGAATTATCGCAGAAAATTGGGACAAAGCTGAGCGGAATGATTGGGCAGGGAGATCCGGTGGTGGTGTTGGCGGAAAAAAGTGCAATGGTTCTCGCTGCGATGTTTGGCGTGGTATATGCAGGAGGTTTTTATGTTCCTGTCAGTTTGCAGCAGCCGTCCGCGCGGATACATAAGATTCTGGAAACCGTTCAGGCGGGAGCAGTGATTACAGATCGGGCGAATGCGAAGATGCTGCATGACTGTAATTATCAGGGGACGGTTCTGTTTCTCGAAGATCTGACTCAGGGACAGAAGGATTCGAAAAAACTGGAGCAGATACGGTTAAGAAGCAAAGAGACAGACCGGCTTTACGGGATATTTACCTCAGGTTCTACCGGAAATCCGAAGGGGATTGTCGTGAGTCATAGATCCGTGATTGATTTTATCGGCCACTTTACAGAGCTTTTTGAGATAAAGGAAAAAGATGTTTTAGGAAATCAGGCGCCGTTTGACTTTGATGTTTCTGTGAAAGATATTTATTCCTGTGTGGCAACAGGCGCCACGCTTGTGATTATACCGAAAAGTATGTTTTCAACGCCGTCTGTACTCGTGGATTATCTGTGTGAAAAGAAGGTAACGACACTGATTTGGGCCGTTTCGGCGCTGTGTCTGGTGTCAGGTTTGAAGGGATTGGAATATCGCGTACCGGAGCATGTCAGAAGAGTGCTGTTCAGCGGCGAGAGTATGCCAGCTGTTCATCTGAGGCTGTGGCAGAAAGCATTGCCGCAGGCACGCTTTGTGAATCTGTATGGTCCGACCGAGATTACGTGTAACTGTACGTGGTATGCGGTTCCAGAGACGATATCAGATACGGAAAAGCTTCCGATCGGAAGGGCATTTCCGGGCAGACGGGTATTTTTGTTGGATGACGACGAAAATGAGGTCTGTGCAGAGGGGGAAACCGGAGAAATCTGCGTGTCAGGGGAATCGCTTGCCGAGGGGTATTATCATAATCCGGAGCAGACGCAGGAACGATTTTTGGTATCTGCGTCAGGAGAACGGTTTTACCGGACCGGAGACGTGGGTTATTTCGGGAAAGACGGATTGTTGTATTTTGCCGGTCGCAGAGATTTTCAGATCAAGCATATGGGCCACAGAATCGAGTTGGAGGAAATTGAGGCTGTGTTAAACGGGCTTCCGGGGGTTTGGCGCAGCTGCTGTGTGTTTGACCAGGAGAAACAGAGAATCCTTGCCTATTATGCGGGCGAGCCGGAGCCGGCTGAGGTGCGCAGAAGGATGAAAGAAGGATTGCCGGTGTACATGGTACCGCACAAATTTGTGAAAGTGGACGAGATGCCAGTGACGAAAAATGGCAAGCTTGACCGGGCCTGGTTTGGTAAGCTTGCGAAAGGAGCGGCCAGATGAATCGGAAAATTCTGGAATACGGTGCACATGCGTACGGGACACCGTTGTACATATTTGACCTGGATGCGCTGGCAGATGAAGTGCATAGAATACGCGCCTGCCTGGACCAAAAAGCAGAGCTTTGTTATGCAATGAAAGCAAATCCTTTTCTGACCGGCTCTTTTGCAGAATTGACAGACAGGATTGAAGTTTGCTCGATGGGAGAATTTCGGATATGTCGGGAGCTTGGAATCCATGCGGACAGGCTGGTGATATCCGGTGTCCTGAAAAAAGAGGAGGATTTGCTGGAAATTCTGGATTACTGCCAAGAAAACAGTGTTTATACGGCAGAATCCATGCGTCAGTTGCGTTGCCTTGCCGGGTGGGCCGAAAGCCATCAGAAAACGCTTCGCGTATATCCAAGGCTGACCAGTGGAAATCAGTTCGGTATGGATGAAGAGACAATCCGGCATCTGGTGCAGACACGGGCAGAATATCCTTTTTTGAAGATACAGGGGCTTCATTTTTTTTCCGGCACAGGAAAACGGAGACAGAAAGCGATCGAAAAAGAGCTCCGGTATCTCGATGAATTTTTGCAGAACATAGAGCAGGAGGCGCAGTTTTCGTTCGCGGAGCTCGAGTATGGACCGGGGATTGGTGTTCCGTATTTTATGGATGAAGAAATCGAGACTTTTTCGGATGAAGGCCTCCGTATGATTGCAGAAACGATTGACGGCATGAAGTGGAGCGGCCGTGTGCGTCTGGAACTTGGCCGTGCGCTTGCGGCGCGCTGTGGCTGTTATCTTACCATGATCAGGGATGTAAAATGCAGCAGAGATAAAAATTACTGTATTGTGGACGGAGGCATTCATCAAATAAACTATGACGGGCAGATTCGCGGGATGTATCAGCCTCATGTCATGTTGCTGCCATCAGAGAACAGCGTGACCGGACAGGAAGACGAAAACAGCGAAACTGCGGCGGATCGGGCATGGACTGTGTGCGGTTCTTTATGTACGGCAAATGACGTTTTGTGTCAGATCACATTGGAAAAAGAGCCGGAAGAAGGCGATGTTCTTGTTTTTGAACGCACCGGCGCATATTCTGTGACAGAAGGAATGGCACTGTTTCTGAGCCACGAACTTCCAGGAATTGTTTGTTACAGTGAGAAAGATGGCTGGAAGCCTGCCAGAGAGCGTCAGGAGCTATACCAGTGGAACATGTGGAAGCAAACAAAGTAGTAAGAAACGAATGAAAGAGAAAGGAACAGAACGATAAGTCTGAGGAGGAAGCATGATGGAGAAAGTAATAGAAATTTTAATGGATATTGATGACAGTGTGGATTATGAGACAGAAGAACGGTTGATTGACGACCGGATTCTGGATTCATTCGGTCTGATTTCCCTGGTAGCGGAGTTTGAAAATGAGTTTGGTGTCCGCATTGAGGCCACGGATATGATTCCGGCAAACTTTAACTCTGCCAGAGCAATGTGGGCCATGATACAGCGGCTCATGGAGAGGTGCTAAATGGCATACCATACGAATTTATATCTGTTTCTTTTTTTGCCGGCGGTGCTTCTGCTGTATCAGATGGCGCCGCGCAGATGGCGAAGCGGCGTGCTGCTGTGCAGCAGTTATCTGTTCTTTGCTTCAATCAGCAAAGGCCTGGTTATCTACCTTGCGGGGAGCACGCTTCTGACGTACGGCACAGGGCTTGCGCTGCTGCATCTGAAACAAAAGTGCAGCAGTGAGACGGCAGAGGTTGCGCGTGCGCAGACACAGAACATCAGAGAAAAATTCCGGAAAAAAGAAAAACTTGTTCTTCTGGCCGGGATTTTCTCTCTGGTGTTTCTTTTGGGTTATCTGAAATACTATAACTTTTTTGCAGACAATTTAAACCGACTGGTTGAAAGAGCAGGCGGCGCTTCCTTTCTTTCTCTAAAAAGGCTGGCTGTACCGGTCGGGATTTCTTTTTATACGCTGGAAGCGATCGGGTACATGATGGATGTCTACTGGGATCGTATGATCGCGGAACGTCGTCCGTGGAAGCTGGCATTGTTTCTTTCTTTTTTCCCCAAAATGATGGAAGGCCCGATTTGCAGTTATTCTGCTCTGTCTGAGCAGCTAGGTACAGGCGATGCGCTCAAAGCAGAAAATCTGACGCATGGATTTGTACGGATTCTCTGGGGGCTGTTTAAAAAGATGGTAGTGGCTGACAGGCTGTATCTGATGGTAAATACAGTATTTGATAATTACAAAGGCTACAGCGGCATGGTGATTGTGATAGGGGCCATTGCTTATACGATACAGCTTTATATGGAGTTTTCCGGGAGTATTGATATTGTGATCGGAAGCGGAAGACTGTTTGGCATTGTACTGCCAGAGAATTTCCGTCAGCCGTTCTGCGCGGTGAATGCGGCGGACTTCTGGCGCAGATGGCACATATCGCTTGGTGTGTGGCTGAAAACGTATGTGTTTTATCCGGTGTCTGTATCGGAATATGTAAAGAAGTGGAACCGTTTTGCGAGAAAGCGTTTTGGAAAATACTGGGCGAAGGTAGGGCTTTCTGCTCTGTGCCTGTTTCCGGTATGGTTTTTAAACGGACTGTGGCATGGGGCAAAGTGGAGCTATCTGTTCTATGGTATGTATTATTTTGTGATTCTGCTGATTGGCGTGATGGCGGAACCGCTTGGAAGCCAGGTGCGCAAAGTGCTGCATGTAAAAGAGAACAGCAGGTGGTGGAGATGCCTTCAGATCGGCAAAACATGGCTCATCATTTTTACCGGAGAACTGTTTTTCAGAGCGGATACACTGCGTGCCGGCCTTGCGATGTTCGGAAGTATTTTCCGGGATTTTGATTTTGCTACCTTATGGAATGGCACGATTTTGAACCTCGGACTTGGGAGAGCTGATTTGTTGGCAATTGTGCTGGGGTGTATTGTGGTTGGAATTGTGGGTTCATTAAAGGAACGAAATCGCCCGGTACTGGATGGCCTGCTTCAGGCCAGGATGCCGCTTCGCTGGGCGGTGTACTGTACTTTGATTCTGGCTGTTGTGATTTTGGGCGCGTATGGCAGTGGTTATCAGGAGGTGGATCTGATTTATGCAGGATTTTAAAAACTGGAAGACAGTAAAAAGAGGCTGCATTTTTTTCCTTTTGGTGACGGCGCTGCTTTTTGTGGCATCCCGAATGGTGGACCCTGTTTTCTGGTATGCAAAAGGGAACATAGAGGATCGGAACAAGTGCATTGCAGGTGTTTTGTCGGAGGAACCAAATACCATTGATGTTCTGGTATTGGGAGATAGTGAGACGTATACTTCATTTTCTCCGTTGCAGCTATGGTCAGAACAGGGGATTCCTGCCTATGTCTGCGGGCAGTCAGGGCAGTGGATGCAGGAGGCTTACTATATTTTAAAAAAGGTTCTGAAAAAACAGGATTTAAAGACAGTGGTTTTAGAAACGAATATGTTTTTCCGCTGCCAGGGGATTATGCAGGATATGCAGCTTTCGCTTGGGGAGCTGACGGCGTATTATTTTCCGATTTTCCGGTATCACAATCTCTGGAAGGAGGCGTTTGACAAGGAAGAAGATGCGCTGACGAGCTACAAAGGGTTTGAGATCCGGTCTGCTGTGAAACCATATGAGGGCGGAGATTATATGCAGGAAGAGAAGGAGCAGGATAAGCTGTCCGCTTACGGGCAGTTATACTTTGATCAGATCCTTCGCCTTTGCAGGAAGCACGAAATCCAAGTGGTTTTGTACAGTGTGCCCTCGCCTTCCAACTGTAATTACCACACCCATGATGTGATCAGCAACCTTGCAAAGAAAAAAGAGATATTGTATGTGGATCTGAATCTGAAGCTGGAAGAGCTTGGGATTGACTGGAAAAAAGACAGTCTTGACGGCGGAGATCATCTGAATTTGTCAGGGGCAAAGAAAGCAACTGCTTATTTGGGCCAATATCTGAAAGACGCGTGTGGTCTCGAGGACAGAAGGGGTCAGGACGCGTACGACGAATGGGATAAAAAGGCGAAAAAATATAAAAAGAAGGTTCAGAAAATTTTGAAGTCCAGAAAATAGAATATCTCAATAGATTGATATGATGGGAAGAGGCGTACCTCTTCCTTTTTTTGTATTTATGTAATTGTATATGCGGAGTTTTTGTGGAAAAAGAAGTACAAAGATGAACAGCAGATGAGGGAATATGTGAAAAAAATTTGCGAGAAAACAAAGCATATGAAACAGGTAAATGACCATATGTCTGAATACTCTTTGATACAAGAAGAAAAAGAAATAGCAGAACAGCCACTTGACGGCACCGGCCGAAAATGATACGATAGGGAAGTCTGTACATAATCTAGTAGATGCAGACCTTTGAAAATACATGGTATTGTAGAGGACGGGTGTTTATGCGTTATCATAATATTACGAAGGACGATATGTTAAATGGTGATGGCCTGCGTGTAGTGCTCTGGGTTGCAGGCTGTGGACATCACTGTGAGGAATGCCAGAATCCGGTCACATGGGATTCCGAGGGAGGAATACCGTTTGAAAAAAAGGACAAAGAAGAGCTGTTTGCACAGCTTGAAAAGTCTTATGTTTCAGGGATTACATTCAGCGGAGGAGATCCTCTGTTTCCGACAAATGAGCCGGAGGTGCTGGCGCTTGCCAAAGAAATTCGCAGAGAATTTCCCGGAAAAACAATCTGGCTGTACACCGGGTATCTCTGGGAGTATGTGAAAAACAGGGAGATTGCAAAGTACATTGATGTGCTGGTTGACGGGCCTTATGTGAAGCAGCTGCGCGATACGAAACTTTTCTGGCGGGGAAGTGCTAATCAGCGGGTGATTGACGTAAGAGAGTCACTGGAATCAGGCAAGGTAGTATTGCACTGCGGCTGATTGATGGAAAAACGGAAAAGAAAAAATAGAAAAAAACAGAAAAAGCCAAAGAGGCTACAGACAGGAGTGCTTATGAAACAGATTAAAATACAGTATCTTGATGATGAAATCAAACGCCTTACGTATATCGACGGAAAATCAGATTGGATTGACCTGCGTGCGGCGGAAGAGGTGACGTTGAAAAAAGGCGAGTTCCGCATGATTCATCTTGGGGTTGCGATGCAGCTTCCAAAGGGGTATGAGGCGCATATCGTTCCGCGCAGTTCTACGTTCAAAAATTTCGGAATCATTCAGGTAAATCATATGGGAGTTGTGGACGAGACGTATGCTGGTCCTAATGACTGGTGGAGGATGCCTGTCCTGGCTGTAAGAGACACACAGATTCATAAGAATGACAGAATCTGTCAGTTCCGCATTATGGAGCATCAGCCGCAGATTCGATTTGAGGAATGCGAGCAGCTCGAAGCCCCGGACCGTGGAGGCTTTGGCAGTACTGGCATGAACTGACTGGAGGGAGAATATTTAAGATGACGGACAGGAAATGTCCGTTCAACTTATTAAAATGCACCAAATTGTATGAAAAGTTAAATAATTGGTAATTTTTGGCATTCGCATGGATTTGCGGATGCTTTTTTGTGACAAAATTACAGATTTTGCTTTACCATATCAGAAAAGTGTATTATGCTATTGATTTAGAAAAACATAAAAATAAAACAGTAATACCTGTATGAAAACACAAGTATTCTACCTGTCCGTCAGGCAGGTTTTTCAAAGAATATTAACAGGCTGGATGTTTATTTTGCTACAAGTTCCGGATAGATTTTTCTTTTGGTTTCGATCAGCGCACCCATTACACGGCGTCCTTTATCGCTGACCAGATACCTTCTTGAATGAGGAACTTTCCGAATCAGTCCATGCGCCCTTAATTTTGTAAATTCCCTGCTGGTTTTTCCTTTTACCTTGGCAGAATCGGGATTAGCCCTATTGGTTGAATGGCGGATTTCCCTGTTCGTAAACCCACGGATGAGATATTTCCCATCCGAAACGGACTCAAAGAGAAGAAACGTCTCGGCAGACCAGACATTATATCCGCTGTAGTTTCTCCCTCCCAGTTTTTTCCGACAACAGATACTGTTGATCTCCTTTTCAATGGTTTTTGCCGGGATTATGTTCTGCATGGAATCCAGAAAACGCTTATTTGCTGCTTTGGAAATTTCAGCATACCGGTATAAGTTAGCGATAGACTTACCCATGGGAACCCACCGTTTGGATGTAGTTCCGTCTTCATGTTGTACATCCTTATAGACCTTGAATTCCCTCGGGTCATTAATGGTCATTTCTACCCGCAGGCAGCTGAATTTATCATACATCTTGATACTGTTGGACTTCATTTTGAATTTAATCCTCCAGCCTTCTGGGCGCTTACGGTAATCGGAGACTGCCTCTCCCTGAAACTTATGGTGAAGTTTACGCCCAAGAAAAGAAAAAATATCCGTACAGTTGAAGTCATAGAATGCGTGGCCTACCAGGGATGGATAAATATCCTCCAAAGCCTCCCGGCTCTTAAACATAACATCGGTAGCGTACTCGCATTGATCCACACACCAGTGGTATCCCTGGTGGAAGGTTTTTTCAATCGTATCAAGATAAGGGTTCACTTTATGTGCAAAGAGGTCAAGCTGCCTGCACAGGCTTTTGGAATCAAACCTGTCGGCAAGCTCCTGTGCCTTTTTTATGTCGCTGATTTCGTAAAAGGAGTTGTCATACATCTGGTAAGAGATGCCGTTTTGCTCAAAGACATGCTTCATCAATTCCCGCCCATTGATATAGACCTGGATAAGAAAAGGGAACCATGTCTGGAGCTTGACATGCATGAAGCCGAAATGCTTATCAAGGAAATAGAAGTAATAGTATTTGCATTTGCGGTTTACTGTGTCAAGGGAAAGCAGCCCGTTGTCATGTTTTTTAGGCTGCAGAGTCTGGCAGTATTCCACTACTGAGAGGATACAGATGAGGCCCTCATCCACCGGATGTTCTTCAAGAGCCTGTAAAGCTGCCTGTTCCTTTGAAGTTTTAGAAGATGTAAGGTAAATCAAAGGCCGTTTATCAGAAGCAGCCATATTTTCTGCATAGGAGACAATATCCGCAGTTACCTGATTGGCATAAGACGAAAAATCTTTAAGCAGGACATTTTGTTCAGAGAGGAAAAATCCTTTTCCGGAAGTGGAAAAGAACTGGCGGATATGGCCTTTGATGATCATCCTGTCAAAAAAGGAGAATGTGCCATTGATTTTATCTTTATATTGTTCTAAAATAGTGTTCATAGGATCATCCTTTCGTATGAATGCTTGCAGGGGAATTTAGTTCCCGATGGATTGGTACGCAGATACCGTATAAGTGCATTATAGCACGTGCATCTACGAATAGGATGATTCTTTTGTTTTTATAGTTTGATTGCAGCCAGCGGCTGCGGTATGATATATGGTAGCGAAAAAAAGAGTATTTTGTAAATAGAACGATAAAACAGGAAGGTACATCAGGTGGAAAGATGATCTGGATAGCCGGAGGACTTTTAACATTTTTTCTGTATTTGATTTATGATCTGAACAGTGTTCTCTGGCAGAAAAAGATACTGCACGGATTCTTTTTTCTGGGGAATATTCTGCTTGCAGGGGTGACGGTGGTCCAGATTCTGGAAGCGGTTTCTGAGGTACGGCTTGGCGCGTGTTTTTGGATTTTTGCCGTACTTTCGGGGGTATTTTTGTTACTCCTGATTGACACCTTATTTTTTGCGCTTCCTTTTGAGTGTACCTATCTGGAGGTAGGCAAAAAGCCCTGCGTCTGTGACTTTGGAATGTATGCGTTGTGTCGCCACCCGGGGGTGCTGTGGTTTTTTCTGTTCTATTTTTGTCTAGGGATTGCATTATATCCGGCAGAGTTGATTTATGCTGGGATGTTTTACAGCATATTAAATCTGTGCTACGTAATTTTTCAGGATCACTGGACATTTCCGCTTACTTTTGCGGATTATGAAAATTATAAAAGGACGACGCCGTTTTTGATACCGAATCAGAGAAGTATACGGCGGGCGATCCAGACCAGACGGTCAAAACAGTCAGAATGATCCTCAAAAGAGGAGATTTTGACTGATGGGGGAGAAGAAGATGCGGTTTCAGGAGAAGCTTCGCAGATACTCAAAATCGGAAATCTGGGAAGAATATTGTGGCTTTCTGGATATGACGATGGAAGAGTATATGAACATGCAGAAGCGCCTCGTGGCAGAGGAGATTAAACTGTGGTGTGGCAGTGAGCTTGGAAAGCGGATTTTAAACGGGAAGTGTCCCGGTACGCTGGAAGAGTTTCGTGCCATGGTTCCACTTACGACTTACGATGATTATGCAGATATTCTGTTGCGAAAAGAGACGACCAGCCTTCCGGAGGAGCCGGTACTTTGGATACAGACGACGTGGGAAGGCGGGATGTATCCGATGAAAGTGGCGCCGTATACGAAGAGTATGCTGGACACTTATAAACGAAATGTCATGGCATGTTTTATTCTGGCAACCGGAAAAGAGCGCGGCGATTTTGACATATCAGTTACGGATCATATGCTGTACGCTCTGGCGCCGCTTCCGTATGCGACAGGGCTTTTGCCATTGCTGCTTCATGATGAGATTGATATTGAATATTTGCCTCCTGTCAAGGAAGCAGTCCATATGAGTTTTCAGGAACGCAATGCAAAAGGATTTAAAATGGGCCTGAAAAAAGGAATTGAGTACTTTTTTGGGCTTGGCAGCGTGACGTATTTTGTTAGTAAAAGTCTTTCGGCTTTACAGGAAGGCGGGAAAGGTTCACTTGCCGGAAAACTGAACCAGATTTCTCCGAAGATGATGCTGCGCTATGTCTCAGCCAGAAAAAGATGCAGACAGGAGGAGCGGGAGCTTTTGCCGCGCGATCTGTTTACACTGAAAGGTTTTATGTGTGCCGGAACGGATAACTGGTGCTACAAAGACGAGCTGGAAGAGATGTGGGGCATCCGTCCGATGGAGATTTTTGCCGGAACAGAACCGACATGTGTGGGAACTGAGGCATGGTCCAGGAACGGTATGTACTTTTTTCCGGATGCCTGCTTTTATGAGTTTATACCGGAAAACGAAATGTACAGAAATCTGGACGACCCGTCTTATGTGCCGCGCACTTATCTGATGGATGAGCTGACAGCGGGAGAGAAATATGAGATTGTAGTTACAGTCTTAAAAGGCGGTGCGTTTGCGCGGTATCGTGTGGGTGACGTATACCGTTGTCTTGGAAACGGCTGCCGGGAAGATGGCACGAAGATTCCAAGATTTTCCTATATAGACCGGGTACCTTGGGTGATTGATATTGCGGGATTTACCCGGATTACGGAAAAATCGATTCGTCATGCGATCGAATTATCCGGTCTGAAGATTGAGGATTGGTTTGCAGTGAAGGAATATACAAAGGAAAACAGGCCGCAGCTTCATATGTATGTGGAGCTTAGGCGAGACTGTATTTCAGGAGCAGCGCTTGGCAGAGAGATTCTGAAAGAGCATTTGAGCGTGTATGTAAAATATGTGGATGATGATTATAAGGATCTGAAAAAGATTCTTGGCATGGACCCATTAAATATTACGGTAGTAAAATGCGGAACCTTTGAGAAATATGAGAGCGTGTATGGATGCAAAATACGTAAAATAAATCCACCGGCCTGCGAGGTGGCGGACTTTGTTGCGCTGCAAAGCGCCAGAGGCCCGCTGTGGAAGGGAGGCAGTTATGGTGAGCTATAGCTGGGTTTCGGTGATTGCTTTGCTGGGATATCTGTTTTTGTTTCTGGCTTTTGCGTCTGCAAAGAAAACAAGGGTAATCAATTCCTTTCTTCTTCTTTTGCTGATTTTGATTTTTTGGAGCGGCGGCTCTTTTATGATGCGGATTCGCTTCTGGCCATCCGTAAATTTCTGGCATTACGTATCAATTGCTGGAATTATGATGGTACCTTATGGATTTTACCGGTTTTATCTGGATTTTCTGGAAGAAAAACAGAAGGGCAGAAGGAAATTGTGGTTTCTGTTTTTCCTGTCCTGTTTTATTGTGAACTGGTTCACACAGATTTTTATCCCCACGCCTGAAATAGTCACAGGAACAGACGGCCACGTGAAATTTATTTACTGCTACGGATGGCCGATTTATCTTCTGGCGCTTGCGGTTGTCGTGCTTCTGGCAGAGATCATCCAACTGTTTTTTAAATATTGCAAGGGAGATGTACTGACCTTTCGGCAGCTCCGTCCGATTCTGATTGGAATTTTAATCGTAGCAGTAGGCAATGTGGCTTCCACGGCAAAGATTTTTTCAGGGATTCCTGTGGATATTATATCGGGGATGCTTTTTGCATATTTTTTGTTTTATGCACTTTATAAGAAAAAAATGTTTAAGCTTACAGTACTGATTGCCCCGACAAACTGTTACGTGATTGCACTTGTAATTAGTGCACTTTTGTTTCAGAATATGTTTTTGCCTCTGAAGACCTGGATGGAGAAAAGGCTTGGAATGGGAGAGTCTGCGGCGCTGCTTTTTATCGCCATGCTGATGGTTGGCCTGATCTATTTTCTCGTAATTGTAATGAAGAAATTTCTTGATAATCTGTTTGTAAAAGAAGAACAGGTACAGGCGCAGACGATCAAAGATTTCAGCCATACGGTGTCGCAGACACTGAAAAAGGAAGAAATATTGTCAAGCCTCGTTGAGGTTATCCTGAAAATGATTGAGGTTGACAGGGTATATGTATTTATCCAGAATGCAGACAATGCGTATGTGATGGAACAGACGGCCAGCCCGCTTGAAAAAAGAGGTTTCCTGTTGCCGGAGGATCACCCGTTGATTCAGTATTTGCGGTCGCATGATCAGTGCCTGCTTATGGAGGACTTCAAGCGTACAAACAGCTACCATTCGATGTGGGAGGCTGAAAAGCGTCAGTTTGAAGACTGGGGCGTGGCCTGTATTGCCCCCATGAAGGATAACAGCGAACTGGTAGGCGTTATTATGCTTTCTGAAAAAAGAAAAGGGCGTGCATACAGCTACGACGATATGAGTCTTTTGCTGTCCGTAAATTCTGTCTGCTCCATGGCTGTGAAAAATTCCAGACTGTATGAACAGGCGTACAATGAGGCGCGCAGGGATGAACTGACAAGATTGTTTAACCGAAAAAGGTTTTATGAGGTTATCCAGGAACAGTTTGAAGGGTGCCATGAGTGTTCTCTGGCGCTTGTGATGATCAATGTGGATGATTTTAAACTGTATAATCAGCTGTACGGGGCAAAGGAGGGAGATCTTGCTCTGAAGAAAATTGCGTCGATTATTGATGCAGCGACAGCAGACAGAGGAATTGCTTTTCGCATGGTCGGAAAAGAATTTTCCATCCTGCTTCCTTCCTATGATATTTATTCGGCGAAGGTGTTGGCTGAGTCTATATCAGATCAGGTGCGGAGCATGAATGAGCAGACGAGTCTCTACAAAATGAAAACACTGACTTTAAGCTGTGGAGTCTGTGCATCGCCCTATATGGCATCAAGTGCCGAGGAACTGATTGCGAATGCAGATCTTGCTGTGTACAGTGCAAAACGTTTCGGAAAGAATGCAGTTGTCATGTATTCTGATGATGTCAAAGCACAGGATAATGAACAGGAGAAGAACAGAAAAGTCAGCTATTACGATACGTATGCTTCTACCATCTATGCGCTGACGGCGGCGATTGATACAAAGGACCATTATACATTTGGCCATTCCCAGAATGTCGCTTACTATGCAGCAGAGCTTGCACGGGAAATCGGAATGAACGAGGAATTCATGGATATTGTAAAAGAGGCGGGGCTTCTTCATGACATCGGAAAAATTGGCGTCCGAGAGGACATTTTGAACAAGCCGGGCAGACTGTCAGCAGAAGAATACGAGATTATGAAAGGTCACGTGGAAAATGCAATCGGTATTATCCGTCACCTGCCTTCGCTGGATTACGTGATTCCGGCGGTGCTTTCGCATCATGAGCGCTATGATGGTTGTGGTTATCCGCGTGGGATTGCAGGGGAGGATATTCCGGTAATGGGAAGAATCCTGTGTGTAGTAGATTCGTTTGATGCGATGATTTCCAAACGAAGCTACAAAAAGGCGATGCCGGTAGAACAGGCATTGCGGGTACTGGAGGAAGAGCGGTTTGGCCAGTTTGATCCAAAGCTGGCGGATGTGTTTATCCGAATGGTACGTGAGGAAAAGATTGAGATACGGCTGATGGCGCCGGAAAGTCCATAAACATACATAAAGAAGGGCTGCTGCAAGAACTTGAACGAAAGCACTTGTAGCAGCCTTATTTTATGAGATAACGGTACCTGTTTTGCCAAGGTATGCGTCTTTTGCATGGTCCGCGGAGGTGATAATCGCCTTGCGGCCATTTTTTTGTGAAACAAAATGTACGGCAGCCTCGACTTTGGGCAACATCTTATTTTTGCCGAATTCTTTATTTTCAATATGCTTCAGCGCTTCACCTGGAGTGATATTCTGAAGCGGTATCGGATGCTCGGAGTCATGATGCAGGCAGACAAATTCGTCGTTTGTCAGAAGCATAAGAATATCTGCATCGGTCAGATCTGCGAGCCGTCCGCTGACGAGGTCTTTTTCAATTACGGCGCTGGCGCCTTTTAAGTTGCTTCCCTGTTTGAGAACAGGAATCCCGCCCCCGCCTCCGGCAATCACGATGTGTCCGGCATCCACAAGCGCATTGATCGCATCAATTTCTACAATATCAAGCGGTTTCGGAGAGGCTACGATTCGGCGAAAGCCCTTTCCAGGCTCTTCTATAACATAGTTTCCCTTTTTCTCTTCCGCGGCGGCTTCCTCTGCAGTGAGATAACGGCCGATTACTTTGATGGGATGATAGAAAGCTTCATCGTACGGGTCTACGGTAACTTGTGTAAGTACAGTGGCTACTGTTTTGTAAATACCACGTTTTAGAAGCTCGCAGCGCAGCGCGTTTTGGATGTCGTAGCCAATATAGCCCTGACTCATGGCAGAGCAGACGGACATGGGAGCTCCGTATGTATCATGAAATTTGGCAAATTCATTCATGGCAGTGTGAATCATGCCTACCTGGGGAGCATTGCTGTGCGTAATAATAAGCTGCGCTCCTTCTTCGATCAGATCTGCCAGAATCGGCACTGAGGCTTTAAGGGCCGACTGTTGCTCAGGAAACGTTGTGCCAAGGGCTTTATGGCCCAGAGCAACCACAACTTTTTTCTTCATATGGGAATCCTCATGCTTTCTTAAATTCAGTTCAATTACCTGACAATATTATAGTATTTCTCCGGTAAAAAAGCAAACAGAAAAAGGAGAGCTTCTGCCGAGAAAAGGAAGGGAAGGATTTTGGCAAAAAGGAGTCATATCAGGAAAGGCTGTCCCATATATTGAAAGCAGGAGCAAAAGGAGTCTGGTATGCCAATGGAAAAGAACGCGTATGAAGAAACAATTTATTGTCTGCTGGCTGTACGTCTGCGAATGCTGCTTGCACAAAGTAGGATTGACCCGGAAGGGTTACAAGAAATCCGTTTGCGGGCAGGGAAGCCTTTGCTTCTTTCCTATCAGGGACAGGAGTTTGCACTAAACTGTGACGGAATGCTTTCAAACTGTGTGGAAGACGACACATGTATTGTGACAGGGGAGGAGATTGCGGAGACGCTGGAATACATTTCCGGATATTCACTCTATGCGTTTTCGGAGGAACTGAAACAGGGATTCCTTACTGTTCCCGGAGGACATCGGGTGGGATTATCCGGCAGGATTGTGATGGAGGGGGATACGGTTTCGTGTATTCGCCATATATCTTTTCTGAACATCCGACTGGCTCATCAGCTTCGCGGCTGTGCAGATTTGGTGCTGCCTTATCTGTTTTCAGAGGAGGGGTTTTGTAACACGCTGATTATTTCACCTCCCGGCTGCGGTAAGACAACGCTGCTTCGGGATATCATCCGTCAGCTGTCCAACGGTTCGAAAAGACAGGCAGGTATGACCGTGGGCGTTGTGGATGAGCGTTCGGAAATTGCAGGCTCGTATCTTGGAGTTCCACAAAATGACATTGGGATTCGTACAGATGTTCTGGACTGTTGCCCGAAACGGCAGGGTATGATGATGCTGCTTCGATCCATGGCGCCGCAGGTGATTGCGGTGGATGAGATCGGAAGCCTGGAAGACAGGGAAGCTCTGGAATATGTGAAAAACTGCGGCTGCCGTCTGCTTGCTACGATGCATGGATATTCTTTTGAGGATGCGGCAGGGCGTCTGACAGGCAGCGAAATGGCAGCGGATGATCGCGGAGGGGTTTTGCCGGTATTTGAACGCTTTGTCGTACTTGGGAAAAATCCGGTGGGGACAGTCAGGATGATTCTGGATTTGAAGGGCAATCTTTTGTATCGGGCATCCTGAAGTGATCTGTGAAGAAAGGCAGATGGGGAAAAGCAGGCGGTTGGGGGGAGAGAACGTGCAGCTTTATGTGAAAACAATCGGAGCCTGCTGTATTATGGCAGCAAGCCTTCTGATGGGGATGCAGATAGACAAAGGTATGAAACATAAATGCATTCTTTTGCGGGAGATGTACGATCTGCTGGCTTTTTTGGAAAAAGAAATGACGTTTCATCGTTCCCCGGTGCCGGAGGCACTTCAAAATGCAGCCCAGCAGTGTACGACAGAGCTTTCTGATGTATTAAAAGAGACGGCATCAGGCACTGTAAGGCGGGAGGGGAAAGTGTTTGCTGATATCTGGAGAAACGCTCTGGAACAGTGCATTCCGCCACAGATTCTGACAGAAGAAGAAAAATCTGCTTTTCGGGAGGCAGCAGATGCGCTGTGCAATGCAGATACCATTATGCAGCGGACCATGCTTCAGAAACATGCCGAACGGTTTAAAAATATGTATCAGAGGGAGCTTGAGCGCTATCAGGAAAAAAGTACGCTGACACGCAGACTGAGTACGTCGGCAGGCATATTTCTTATTATTGTGCTGCTTTGATAAAGCTGCCAGGAAAGAAGGGTGAGCCATGAGTGTAAATCTGATCTTTAAAATAGCCGCAGTAGGAATTCTTGTCTCTGTGATGGGGCAGATTCTCAAACAGAGCGGGAGAGAGGAGCATGCATTTTTAACCGGGATTGCGGGGCTGGTGCTGGTATTGTTCTGGCTGGTTCCTTATATCAGCCAGCTCTTTGAGACGATCAAATCCCTGTTTGCGCTGTAAAAAAATGAATATGATAAAAATTGTATGCCTTGGACTCTCCGGCGTGATGCTTGGATTGTTTCTGCGGCAGTTGAAGTCCCCTTTTGCGGAAGTAATCAGCCTGGCTACCTGCCTGCTGATTATTTTTTACAGTCTGACAAAGCTCTCAGGGGTGTTTGGGATGATTAATACGTTCAGTTCCTATTTTGAAGGACAGAAGGACTATTTCCGGATTCTGCTGAAAATCATCGGAATTACATATCTGGCAGATTTTTCTGCAAATATCTGCCGGGATGCCGGATATAGTTCAGTAGCCGGACAGATTGAAATTTTCGGAAAAATTTCAATACTTGCGATTAGCTCTCCGATTATTCTTGCACTGTTGGAGGCAGTATATGATTTTCTGTAGAGGAGGGCGAGGATGAGACTGATGTTGGTCCTGTTTTTGGAACTGGCAGTCCTGTTTTGGAATTGCGGTACCCAGGCTGCTGCAGAAGTATCTGACGGAGAAAGTTCTTCCGTGCAGCAGGAAGATACCACGTCCGGTTGGATGGAGGAATTAGAAGAAATCAGTGGCCTGCTTGATCTGGAACGTATTGACCAAGAGATTTCCGAACTTCCGGGTAATACTGAATTTTCTTTTGCAGATACGTTTCAGAAGCTTTTGCACGGGGAAATTCCGTTTGACATCAAAGAACTGCCCGGAATGCTTGTGAGGATGTTTCTGTCAGAGCTGGAACAGCAAAGGAGGATGGCATTACAGATTCTCATTATTGTACTGGCCTCAGCTATTTTTTCAAACTTTATCCGGGTATTTAACAGCAGCCAGATTGCGGATATCAGTTTTTATATGATGTATCTGCTGATCTGCGGTCTGTTGATCCATTCTTTTATGGCAATGAATCAGATTGTGCTGGATACATGCAGCCAGATTAATTCTTTTATGAAAATTTTGTTGCCGGTTTATGTTGGAGCTGTGGTTTTGTGTGCCGGTTCCATATCAGCGCTCGGGTTTTATGAAGTGACTCTGCTTGGCATCAATCTGACGCAGAATCTTGTGATTCGAATGGTTCTTCCGGTGATCAATTTTTATCTGGTATTGCTAATTCTGAATCAGATGTCGGAGGAGGATTACTTTTCGCGGTTTGCAGATCTTCTGGAAATGGGAGTCGGATGGGTACTGAAAACGGTTACGGGCCTGGTGGTTGGTCTGCAGGCAGTGCAGTGTCTCGTCACGCCATCCGTGGATGCGCTGAAGAGCACGTCATTGCAACGACTTGCAAAGGCAATTCCAGGAATCGGTGGTTTGCTGGATTCTGCTGCGGAGACGGTGGGGGCCTGTGCACTGGTGATTAAAAATGCAGCCGGGACTGCCGGGATTCTGGCATTGCTGCTGATCTGTATGTTACCGCTTGTAAAACTGGCTGTATGTATTTTTATTTTCCGGCTTTTATGTGCGTTTATTCAGCCAGTCAGTGAGCGGAGAATGGTAGAGGGAATCGGAAGCATTTCCAGAAGCGCGGTACTGCTGCTTAAAATTTTGGTCATGAATGTGTCTGTATTTGTAATTTCGATTGCAATGGTTACTTCTTCGGTGAAAGGGGGATAAGTGATGGAGCAGTGGTTGAAAACAATGACTGGAAGCATGTGCGTCATAACGATTCTGATGCATTTGCTGCCGCAGGGGAAATTTACCAAGTATGTCCGGTTTTATGCAGGACTGCTGCTGTTTTTGATTGCGGTTCGCCCTATTTTGAATGTTTTTACCGGAGAGGGAGGATTTGAGCGGCTTTTGCAGATGGAATTTTTGCGCGAGGAATCTTATGATATGGAGACGTTTGCAATTGGGATGGAAGAACTCAAGGATGATCGGATTGCGCGGGCGTATCAGGAGGAGCTGCGCCGTCAGATTCGGGAAATGACGGCTTCTTACGGGCTGGAACCGGTGGAAATTCTTTTCGAGGTTGATGAGGCGGATCCGTATCGGGTGAAAAAAATAGAAATATCGGTCTGGGAATTGAAAGATACAAGGCAAAGTGATGCTTTGAAAGAAGAGCTTTTTACTTTATATATGGTTGATAAAAAGGATATTGTCATAACGGGGCGGAGGTGACCAGGTTTGAAGGAATGGCTGGGGAAAATAAAAAGTCTGAAAAAGGACCAGATTATGATACTGCTTCTGGCGGGTGTGCTTTTGCTTGTCATTTCACTCCCGTCGGAGACACAGCCACAGCCAGAAATCCTTCCCCAAACCAGAGAAAAAGAGACGGAAGCTGTGACAGAGGATCCGTTTGGCGTTGCAGAACTTGAAAATCGTCTGAAACGGATTCTTGCCCAGGTAGACGGGATTGGCCGTACTGAGGTCATGCTGACGCTGAAATCAGGAGGCAAAAATATTGTGGAAAAAGATCTGGAGCAGTCCCGGGGAGAGGAGGTGGGCGGAAATGAGGGAAATTCCGGGAATTCCAGTGAGATAAAAAGCAATGAGAGTACAGTGTATCAAAAGGACAGTTACGGCAATGAAACCCCTTACATCATGGAAAAGTTGGCACCGGAAATAGACGGCGTTCTGGTAATTGCACAGGGAGCGGGAAATGCTTCCATTACAAGTGAGATAACAGAAGCAGTTATGGCATTATTTAATGTTCCGGCGCATAAAATCAAAGTAATGAAAATGAAATAATGAAATGAGGAGGATTTCAGTGAAACGTATTTTTAAGAAAAACCAGATCATTATTACAACACTGGCGATCATGATTGCAATCGCCGGCTATCTGAATTATTCAGGCAGGATCCTGGGTAAAAAGACCGATGTGGTGAACGGAGATGATACAGTGCTGCTGACTGATGCAGGGACTTCAGCCGTATCATCGGATACATACACAGATAATTATGCGGATATCGTAAGCCTGGACGATGACGGAATTGAAGCATCAGGAAGCGCAACCGATCAGGGTAGCGTAGGTGAAGCCGTACTGGCAAGCTCTCAGGCGAATGACGGTATTCTGGCGGCTGCAAAGCTGAACCGGGAGCAGGTGCGCGCAAAGAGCAAGGAGACACTGCTTGAGATCATCAATAACACAGGTATTTCAGAAGATCAGAAACAGAACGCAGTCGCTACGATGACAGAAATGACGCAGATTGCAGAAAAGGAAGCTGCGGCAGAACTGTTACTTGAGTCAAAAGGCTTCGCCGGTTGCGTTGTAAGCATTTCAGACGGAAGCTGTGATGTTGTAGTAAATGAGGCCGAGCTGACAGATGCACAGCGGGCTCAGATTGAGGATGCGGTAAAGAGAAAAACGGATATATCCGGCGAAAATATTATTATTACACCAAAAGATTATTATGTAGCAGATACAATGGAAAAATAACTGAAGAGAGGGATGCTGCCTAAATACAACACTGTATTTTGCAGCATTCCTTTTTCGCATAGCGAAAACTTTGATGAATTTGAGTAGCTCCGGTGAAATATTCTTGTAATGAGAAAAATATATGGTATGATGGTAGAGATATTTTGGAACTTTCATCTTAATTTGTGAAAAATAAGGAGTGTCGATCATGCCGGTATTTGATTTCAGCAGCAGCACATCAGTCAAGACAGACGAGTTTGAGTGTACATACAGGATCGTTCGATCCAATGAGGCAAAAGCTTCTCCGGAAAAGCCAATTTTGGTTCTGGATAACAGGGAACAGGAATGGAAACACCATTCCAGCGGCGTTTTCGCAAAGCCAGATAAAAAAACAGCGTTCGAATTTGACGAGGCAGGCGAGGTGGTCAGCGCTGATATTTTACAGATTGACGCCCGTTTTGTGAGCCTCATCCGATGGATGGGGGAAAACCGTATCCATGTGCGGTTGTCAGGAGAGAACCGACAGGAGGGGTATGCGGTTTACCGGATTCGGGAAATTGCCTTCGGCGGAGGAACAAAGCTTTCTGCAGAGGATGGCTTTTTGCAGTTTATGATTGAACGGCTCCTGGCAAGCAGTGCTCCTGCCGATGAGGAAGAGGATGATGATAAGGAGGAAACCGGCGATGTGATGAAGCTTACAAGTCTTCAGAGCATCTCGGATTTTATGACGTGCGCGGGAAAAACATTGCCTGATAATATCCGGCTCTGGGCACGGAGGAATCTTGCTGTTGCCCGATCCCATGAAGTTACGCCGGAGGAACGGCGTCATGCGCAACGAGCGCTGTCTATTATGATGAATATCCAGTGGAAAAATCAATATTTTGAATCCATTGATCCTGCGGAGGCGCGCCGGATTCTTGATGAGGAACTTTATGGAATGGAGCGGGTAAAGCAGCGTATTATTGAGACGATCATTCAGATCAACCGTACGCATACGCTTCCGGCATACGGTCTTTTGCTGGTAGGACCTGCCGGAACGGGAAAGTCTCAGGTGGCTTATGCGGTTGCACGGATTCTGAAGTTGCCGTGGACAACTCTGGATATGAGCTCAATCAACGATCCGGAACAGCTAACAGGAAGTTCACGCATTTATTCCAATGCAAAACCGGGTATTATTCTGGAAGCATTTTCCATGGCGGGGGAGTCCAACCTTGTTTTTATCATCAATGAACTGGATAAGGCAGCAGCCGGAAAAGGCAACGGCAATCCGGCGGATGTACTGCTGACACTCTTGGATAACCTCGGCTTTACGGACAATTACATCGAATGTATGGTTCCGACGGTGGGCGTATATCCGATCGCCACGGCAAACGATAAGACGAAGATCAGCGCACCTTTGATGTCCCGCTTTGCTGTGATTGATATTCCGGACTATACACGGGAAGAGAAAAAAGTGATCTTTTCGAAATTCGCACTACCGAAGGTTTTGAAGCGTATGGGACTGTATGAGAATGAATGTGCGCTGACACCGGAAGCCCTGGATGAAGTGATTGAGATATACGCAAATACAAGCGGCATCCGGGACCTGGAGCAGGCCGCGGAGCATATCGCTGCCAATGCGCTTTATCAGATTGAAATCAATCAGGTGCAGGAAGTGATTTTTGATGGCGAGCAGGTACGGGAACTGCTGATGTCATAGGAAAATGATGATTGAATCAGTGTTTCCTTAGAATTCTTAAGGAAACTGTCGGTAGCTTTTTACGATACACTATGCTATGATACCTTCAGAGGGCATTTTGAAACGAGCTTGAATGAAAAAAGAAATACAGGGGAGCATAATGGAAAATACAACATTGGTTATTATGGCTGCCGGAATCGGGAGCCGCTTTGGCGGAGGGGTAAAACAACTCACGTCATTTGGTCCGTCCGGTGAAATTATTATGGATTATTCCATTTATGATGCACTGGAGGCAGGCTTCAACAAGGTCGTTTTTGTGATTCGCAAAAACATGTTTGAAGATTTTAAACAGATTATCGGGGAGCGTATTGCAAAACAGGTTCCGGTGGAGTATGCATTTCAGGAGCTGGAAGATGTACCCGAAGGCTTCTTAGTTCCGCCAGAGCGGAAAAAACCGTGGGGGACCGGACAGGCAATTCTGGCTTGCAAGGGAATCGTAAAGGAACCGTTTGCAGTCATCAATGCAGATGATTATTATGGAAAGGATGCGTTCCGAAAGGTGCATGATTATCTGGTAAATGCCGGGGAAGCACAGAAGGGTGTGTATCAGTTCTGTATGGCGGGTTTTGTACTGGAAAATACACTTTCCGAGCATGGAGGCGTTACGAGAGGGCTTTGCCGTATCGGAGAGAACGGGGAACTTTCTGCAATACGCGAGACAAAAAATATCATAAAAACAGAATCAGGCGCTGCCGTATCTCTGCCGGACGGCACACAGCAGTCGCTTGACGCGAAAAGTCTTGTGTCCATGAATTTCTGGGGCTTTACTCCGGATTTTATCGACGAACTGGAACAAGGTTTCGCAAAGTTTCTGTCAGAGCTTGACGACTGTATGCTGACGGGAGAGTATCTGTTACCGACAATCGTGGACGGGCTGATTCAGGAAAAACGTGTAAAGCTTACTGTTTTGCCTTCCAGGGATAAGTGGTTTGGCGTGACTTTCCGGGAGGACGTGCCTTATGTGAAGCAGGCTTTTCTTGATCTTGTACAGGATGGCGTTTATCCGGAAAAGCTGTTTTAAAACAAGCGTGGTTGTGATGCGATCTGTATCAGAAATGGTTATTTCTAAGAGAAAATAAGACTTTACAACAGAAGACATTTCTAGTAAAATAGAAATGTTCCGGGGTATGGCGTAGCTTGGTAGCGCGCTCGGCTGGGGGCCGAGAGGTCGCAGGTTCAAATCCTGTTGCCCCGATTTCAAGAAGACTGATGAAATGTTTGTATTTATAAGCATATTGGAAAACTTCCATTATTTATTAGTGGGAGTTTTTTGTTTGAAGAATCGAATTAGATAGAATATATTGGCTATGATTAAAATATGTTTGGTGATTAATGTTGTCTGAAACTAGAACATATTTATTGGTAAAATAAAGGATGATTTTAGTGAATACATGTTGTTTTACCTCTAACAATGGATAATGGAAGTTAAAAAATAATAAAAGGTATGATAGAAGATATAATGTATCTGAAACTTCAAGGTCATTTTTCATTTCGTGCATTTCTGGTAGTATCGCTTCTAAATATTTCTCTATTTATCATTGAACTATACTCCTTTAGTACAAGCAGAATACTTATAATTGGAAAGTCAAGTTCATTGAATTTACAATGAACGAAATTTTATAGTGGCGATCAACCTACGGATATATCGATTCATGTTGTATTAACAAAATACATAAAAAAAGAAGAGTTCGCAGAAGTTTTTGAATTAGCAAGCTCTCCTCTATTAAAATATTATTATTTCAATCCACAGGTTTTATCCCGACAAATTTATTATATCATATTAAATATTATAGTTCAATAATATTTAAATAGATATTTATATATTCTGGAAATTATGTTATATTTTGAAAGAGCAAGTGCTTTATAAAGAGATATTGGTTAAAGTTTTACATAGAGTGGGAGTGAGGGCTTATGAAGAATAAGTTTAGTTTTAATGATTTGATACAATTTGGTTTATTTTTGATTGCGCTACTGACATTTATTTATTTGATTTGTCATTAGTACTGAATAGAAACGGTCCTTTGAACCCTTAAAGTTGTTAAGACTATGTTTTCTATTGCTTTTCAAGGTAACCAGGCTGAGAAGATGGTTGCAAGCGGTTTGTTAAAAAGGCAACACAAAAATCCTTTAAAATATAAAAAATAACTCTCCATAAGTGAGGTAACCTGTCCGCGTGGGTTACTTTCTGATATGTGGCATACTTTGAAGAATAGGTTACGATTTAGTCCGGCTATGGAAACTGATGTAAAAGAAGCTGGTCGCAATCCTAAACGGGTACAGCGAGAAGTACGGAAATAGATTCAGAATACCGGA
>NZ_BAAGFO010000005.1:0-137287 GCF_059728505.1 Blautia sp. St.27G3
TAAACAATTTGCGCTGCCATTGATAATTTTCTGGGACAGATTATAGAGCTGCTCGTTTGAATATCCCATAAGCCGGGCGTACAGAATATGATTGTCATACCTGCGGCAATTAAATCCAACTAAACGGAACCTCATTAAGTCCTCTATCTCAGATGGCGTCGGGTTAATCATCCGTACAACCGGCTTTCCCTCACCTTCGATTTTCCAGTTTACAAGAAACAGGTTGGGAAAGACCTCAACGTCATAAAATATCAGTTTCGCATTCTCATTTTTCACGGCTGTGGACGTGTCGGCAGATTTAAACTGCATCTTGTTTACCAACTTGATACAGTAATCAGCCTGATGAGAACTGTTCGCTGCAAATGCCAATACTGCATTCCTCATATCCGTGACATCATATTTTAAGTCACTGGAATATGCATCCTCCAGTATTTTGTAAATAAAGTCGATACTGGGCTTAGTACCCGGATGAATCTCTTTGTTGAGATTACGTTTTATCAGTGTTCTAAGCCCTTTCTCGCTTTGAACTGCTTCAAAATTTACCATTTTATTTTCTCCTTTCAGCGGTAAACCAGAGCTAATTGTCGCGATAGGCAGGTTGTTGCATTTCGACACTTTTCGTCTTAATGAACTGTTGCCTGTGAACACCTTAACTTCTACATGGTCATCATAAATGCGGCTCAGTCTTGCCGGATCTCCCGTATAAATATAATGCAGATGCACTCCGCATCCGCTTTTACTGAGTTCCGCATAAGTTGGCGGCCATTTACTTGCTTCTTCTACATTCCTTTCAAAAGATTTATTTCCCTCCTCGTCCGGAATATCAAAATCAATTACGATATGGTTTTCGGGAACCTTGACATAGTGTAATTGTGAAGTATCCAAAGAGGCCAAGGTTGTTTTGACATTCGCCCACTTTTTCCCAGGCGTACCAGCATCTGTTCCGTATTGGGCCGGGCAGGTTTCACATTCCTTGTCGAAAACAGATTCCTGCTCTTTGAACTCGATGGATGTTGGTTTTGTTTCCGCATTTTCACCTGCCGGATTTTTTTCGGTTTCAAATTTCTCAGTCCGAAATCCGGAATAGTAACTGCGAACCCGCGAACCATCTTCAAGATTGAACCGTTCCTTATAGTCCCGAAAATAGTTTTTCAATTCCTCCTTAAAGATTCTTTGGGAGAATGGAAAAGATACCTTTGCTTCGTCGCAGTAAGTCTTGTACATCTCCCATGCCGCTTTCATTGTCGTCCCGTCTTCTTTTTTGAACACATGGTATGAATCAACAATGAAGTTATAGAAATCATTGGACGCCCCAAGCATGGCAATCGGAATATAATCGTCATACATACCCGGCGCGGATAAATATACTTCCTGACAGTGATACGCAATCGCCCCCAGTTCAAACCCAACCCGCTTCACAATGTCTTTGTAATCGTTCGGATTCAGTTTGTTACCTGTTGGCGAAACATCTATCAATCGCCGAATCAAACCGGATTTCGCGTCCGTAATCTTCACCGGTTTATTTGTCCCCATAAAGAGAAAACACTTGAACCGGTTGGAGTAGGTCGATTTAAACTTTTCGTTCACCGTCATAAGTTCATGAGAAACCAGACTGTTAAGCCTTGTGTTATCTTCAATTCTGGACAAGTCGCCGTCATGCTGGATCGCCACAAGAGGATTGCTCTTAAACGCCTCCAACGCAAAAGAATTACTGGATGAACCCAGTGCTTTCGCATCAAATACCGAGTAATACCCTTCAAAGAGCTGCTGAATGATGTTCAGCACTGTGGATTTACCCGTTCCTGCGGCTCCATATAACACCATGAATTTCTGCAACCGTTTGGATTCTCCAGACACAATCGAACCAATCGCCCATTCAATCTTCTGCCGTTCTTCCTCAGAATATAAAGTTGACATCAACTTTTCATAAGCAGACAAATCGCCAGCTTCAAGCGGATAATTCAGCTTTTTACTGGCGTAATCTTTTTTGTTGGTCTCTGTGTTGGAAAATATAAGTTTTTCGTCCAGCATATGAAATGAATCCCGCATCTGTTTTTGACAATACTTGTGCCAAGAATCAATCATTCCGGATTCTGCATCCCACATATGCAGGACTTTTATATCGGAGTCAAAGCGCCGGCGGTTTTCTTCTGCATATCTATCCAGTTCGCAGTCAATGAGCTGCAAAGCATCCTGCTCGTCCGTAGACCATAAACCACGTTCCTCAATCCAGATAGCGTAGAAGTCACCACCTCGAATCATCAGATCGGAGCTTTTTTTAATAATGAACTTCGGATAGATTTCTATTACACCACGCTTTGTACTACGTGTTGAAATCATCAAAAAGTCGATCATCGCATTTTTTACTCTCCTTCCGAGCGCTTTAATTCCTCAATCTCATTTCTGAGTTCCTTTATTTTTTTGTTCTGTTCCCGGCGGTCCAGTTCCGTAATAACCACATAAGCAGTGATGGCGCCGACCCAAATCCCAACATTGCGGTTAAACCTGCTCTGATACTTGAGTGTTCTGCGAATTTCTTTAATCGCCGTTTCCGATGACCGTAAATTTCCAAAAATATAACCAAGCATTTCGCACATCAGCCTTTTCCTCCTTTCATGTCCTTGATAAAACTTTTAACGGTTTCAAACCGCCAATCGTCTTTGCCGCCATAGGTAAATATAAACTCTGCTCCATTGGTCTGTCTGACCCGAATGCTGTTTTTACCGTTTGGAAACCATGCGGCGGCGTTCTCGCCCGCATAAAGCGGAAAATATAATTCAAACCATTTATACACTTCGTTGTGAGTCATACGAAACCTCCCAAACTATACGATTTCGTCTAAGTACCAGCACATCTGATACCAGATTTCAACCGTTCTTAAATCCCGTCGGCAATGTTCCACCGTAAACAGGCCGCCCTCTCCATTTCGTTTGTATCTCCGGTCTAAGAATCTTTGAACGATTTCCTCCGCATAATCCTCATCAAATCTCGCATCGGTCAGTTTCCTTAAACCAAGATTCTCAATCATACCCCAGAACCATTGTCCGGTCCGATTCCCGATATCCGGGTCGTCCATAATATGTTCTTCACAACGAATAGCGAGGGCAATCATCATTTCCAAAACGCTACAGGGACTATTATCCAAATAGCTTGAAATCATGGCGTTTTCGTATGAATTCTCGTAGCCAAACCGATACCGGAGATCTATCCCATCTTCTTCCCGGTTTCCATCCATTTCAATCGTGTAATTAAAATCCACGTTACGAAGAAACCGCAAAAGTTTTTGATAGGACAGACCTCTGGTATACCGGCGGTTGCATACGAGCCGACACATCCAATCGAAGTATTCGCTATTCAGCTCGCTCCTTGTCATCATACCTCCATCTGATGCGGCCTCTGTTTCATAACGTCTGAATAAGTCCTCTGGTCCAGAAGAATTTCATAGTCGCATTTCAGCCTGTCATTTCTGACAAATACCGAATCGTCCTCAAACTCCCCGAAATGGGTCAGAGATTCAAGACCTACAACATTATCCACATCGTCTACCTTTTCATCGTCTTCATCTGCCAGAACCTGGTCCACATAGTAACTGAGACTGATTCTCTCATAATCCTCAAACTCGCCAAATTCTTCCGGTGAGATTACATAGGGTTTAATCTCCATCGTTTCCTGCTCCTCTTTTTTCTGTTCGGCGCCCACGTTTGAATAGTTGGTATACCCATCCCGTTCCAGCCTTGCAGCATATTCGGTAATATCCGGTTTTTCCTCCGGCTTACCAATCTTTGCCGTCTGCGGCTTAGGAGCTGTAATTTCAACATCCGCAGCCGATTCCCGTCTGGAAAATATCTCCTTTACCGAATCAATTTCCTCCTGGGCAATCTGTTCATATTTTTTCCTGGTATACTGCCAGGTTACTATGGAGCCAATAGCCGCGCCCAAAACAAACATCACGAACCCCGTTGCTTTACTCATTTTCTTCGTCCTCCTCGTTTTTGATAGTCATTACCGTAAGCGCCAGTCCTCCGAAGAGTAAGGAAACGCTCAGCAGAATACCGCCGGTAATGTGCCTTTTTCTTTTTGTATCCAGCACATAATCGAGCATGGATATCAAATTCCCAATACCATCCACGATTACTGCTCCTTTCCGCCGGATAATACGGCAAGCCCACCGACAAAACAGATTCCGGCCATAGCAGCCAGTGTATAAGATACCAATGTTAAAAAACCGTTCATAAGAATCACCTTTCATTCATAACTCGAAAAATAATGGTTTTCTACCTGAAACATGGGAACGCCGTAATCGCTGTAGCAACCAGCGGTAAAGAATATAACATCGTAGTTTGTCCGAACCTCCAGTTCTTCTTGGACAAGCTGACAAATATCCTCCCTTACTTCACAGCGGTCTACACGTCCGTTCCACATTGAAGAAAACTGATACGGCTGATAAATAACATCATAGGTTGTATCAGGAAAATACTCTGAGTCCATACGGTTAAGTATGGTGTCGATTACCAATCGCTTTCCTTTTTCGCATTCTCCTTCAGCCTCTGCCATCGTTACTAACGCTATCAGCGAAATATCTTCCTCCGATAAAAGTTCTTCCTTTGTAACTTCTTCCACATTTGACTCTGAGATTCCCTCTATCGGAATATAAGTAACCACCGGCATAGATACCGGAATGATTTCTATTGCCTGTGAATCAGCAGGGATTTCACTTCCGGCAGAGTGTGTAGTGATTGAAAATATCAGAATCATACACAAAGAAAAAGCCGTAGCTATTGCAGTTATTTTTTTCATGTACATCTCCTTAAAAATATCCGGCTGCCCTCCGCCAGTCTTTAGAACCAAACCAAGGGCAGTCAGTCATGTCCCGATATGGATTTCCTGAGCCAAAACCATCCAATCCATCTGTCAGTCACATCAATTCCCAGATGTTTCCGTCCACATTGAAGTCGAGAAGGATAGCCGGATCAGCGCCGTTTACAAAGTCCGAATAGCTCAGATTATCCGCATACAAACCAAAATCAACATAGTTATCGCCGATGGGATGTTCGGCGTCATAAACCCATCCAACAACCTGGCCGGCCTTTGTCGGGGGCAGTCCCAGCATGTCATAAACATCGTTCAGGAAAAGGCGCTTCTTTGCCCGGAGCAAATCGTTGGCATACTTCTCCTGTGCTTTCAGGAACATCAGATTGTATTCATTGTTGCTTTCCCAATGAGGGTTCAGGACACTGTTTCCGTCTTCATCCATCGTATACTTCTCAAAGAACCGGGCGTATCCGCTTACATCAGACGGATTCACGACAAAAGCGGTCTTCTTCACTTTCTTTTCCTTGCCGGTTTCCTCGTCAATAACGGTTTCGCTTACCTTTTCCGCCTTGATGTTATACTTTAGTTCCCGGTCAATCTCCTTACCAAAGCGCTCAATAACCCGTTTCCGGTATTCTTTGAAGCTCTTGTCCACTGTCGCATAGGCCGCTGCCAGCGCTACATTCCGCTTACGAAGAATATTGTTCGATGCCAGAATGCTGGTGATGGATAAAGTTCCAAGAGCTACAGCCGGAGCATACAGCTTAGCCAATTTTACCCCGGTCTGAAGATAGACAACCGACAGATCCTTTTTGGAATCCTCGATTGAGTAATCCTCGCCAGCCTTTGTTACGCCCTTTTCTGTTGCATCGTGGATCTCATCCACGTCGTTCTTAGTCTTGTCGATGATTTTTCCGACCTTCGTTGTCGCCCGGCACGCCATAACTGTACTTGCCACCGTTCCAACGATACCCGCCACAATGAGAATCTCCGGGCTGTGTTTCTTCAACTGAAATCCGACTTTATTGAAGGTTCCGCTTACCTTCGTCACAATCTCTTCTTTTTTCATGGTTAAATAGTCTCCTTTTCCAAATTTTTAAGATGATCGATAAGATGCTGCGTGTACCACATGATTTTCTCTAAATCCTGGATTCCGTTCTTTTTCTTCCAGCGGCACGCATATTTGATGATGTTACCGGTATCCACTGCTTCGATACCCTTGAGATCAAATGTGAAAGCCTCTATCGCCTGAATCACTTCCAGACCTGTTTCCGACTGATAGTGATCCGGATGGGATACCATTTTATCGTTTGATTCATACATGATAACCCCTCCTTAATTCAGTGGCAGTGCCTTAGGTAATTTGAGAATATAACCATCTCTCACCCGAACAGGCTTGCATCCGCTAATATCTGTCCAGCCGTACTTATTCACGGCATAATTGTTTGTTGATACATCAGCGAGGTCATACAGGTCTCCAACACTGACAACTCCGTATTGACTGATAATGTCATTCATGGCATCGAGAACGGATTCCGCATCCCCACGGGTTTCAAATATAATGTCATCATAGTCATACCCGCTTCGGGTTCCAGACGAGCGATAATCCCGCCTCCGGTCCGATTCCCTGTCATAGAATTTTCCGTAGGATACCTTGGAAGCGGTTGAATTTTTCTTGGTGCGGCCCGTTTCTCCATACAGAATCATGTCAATCCCGTTTGTCACTATATCAGAGATGGCTTTCTTTACCGCCGGTACCAGCACCTCCATAATGATATAAGATTTGACATTCCCGACATCCTCGGAGATAAAGACATCTGCGAACTTCTGCATTTCACCTTTCTTTTTTGATTTCGCAGAGCCGGTGATTACTTTCCCCACTTTTTTCTCAGGCAAAGCATCGGATTCTCGCTGTTCCTCTTTTGATTTATGAGAATTCGGCTTGTACTCCTCCATTTACTTTCTCCTTTCCCTAGACAGCAATCAGCTTCCCAGGTAACGTAATTTTCGTATTAGGAAGTCTGTTGTGCTGCTTTTTAAATTGATATACAAGGTTACTCCTTGCTTTTTTCTCAGACACGGCATAGGTGGTTGATTTCCAACGATGCGCTACACAGTTTTCAAATTCCATAACCGGTCCATCATACGCATACTGGTTCATATAGCACCTCCTTGCAAAAAGGAAAAGGGAAAGCACCTTGTTTCAGGCACTCTCCCTCGTCCGAACCCTGTTTTCTAATCCTTATTCCGGATTTTCAACACTTTCTCCGCTTACGATAGCTGCTTCCTCGAAGTCATCGAAGTCGTCCTGCATAACCGTCTGCTTGTTCAGCTTGCGGGCCTTGATACGTGCTATCGTCGGGTCGATGATGTACTTACCAGCCACATAGCCGGCGATAAACACCAATCCGAAAACAGCCGCGGTCTTAAATCCGCTCACGGAACTTGCTTTAACGATTTCCTCAGTAGTGGTTTCCATAACCTCTTCGTTCGTCATAATTTCATTAGCTTCCATTTTTGTTCTCCTTTCATAGTTAGAAAAATAGGTGGTTCTTCCATTAAAGACATTGTTTTTTTCGCGTATTAGCCGTTGCTGAAATCGTATCTCGGAGCAATATGATACTCAATTACGAGACAGGGAGTCCCATCGTCAGCCAATTGAGAGCTGAATGACACATCAATATATCCCTGGTCAATATTCCAGCCGAGTTCATCGCCAAGGAGAGTCCCGTTCAAACCGATTTCATAATAGAACTCGTTCAGGGAAATATACATCTCGTCCCGCATCCGGAGATTAAGTTCATTGACAGCTTTCTTGATCTTGTCAATATCCGACTTAAAATATCGTCCAGACACGGTATCGTAGCAAAGAGTATTTCCTCGCTCAACGATAACCACTTCACGATTGCTTACTGGATTCTTCTCGATTTTGTCCTTGGCGACCGCATCCCGTATACTCTGTTCTTTCTTCTCTCCGATGGTCTCTACTACTTTCTCCTGATACTCTTTCAAAGCGGACTCCGAGAGTGTATAAGCCGTGGCAAGAGCAGCCCGACGCCTCATATTTACTGAACTGGCTCCGATTAAACAAGCTATCGAAACAGTTCCTATAACAGCCGTCGGAATATAACAAGCCCATGCAGCCTGAACGGTTTCTTTCGGTGTAAGTTCATTTACCTCCAGCTCATCTTTCTTTTCTTCAATAAGAATTAAAGCCTTTGGTGTAGCCCGGACCGCCAGTACGGTTGTTGTAATCATTCCGGCAATCCCGATTCCGGTTAGAATTTCCGGACTGTGTTTTTTCACGGCAGTTTGCATGTTTCGAATAGTTGCCGCTATTGTTTTTTTGTCCATTGATGTTCTCCTTTCGATTCTGGTCGCACATAAGCGCATCCCCTTTCAAAAATATAAAACCGCCCACAAGGGGCGGCGATTATTTAACCAACCAGAACTCCGGACGAACCCCACCAGAGGCCGAAGCGCCGCCGGAGCCCGTATAGCCACCGGCGCTCACACGAGCGAAATAAGCCGAAGAAATGTTTTTCTTAGTAGCATTGCGGAGCCACCACCAACACCAGTCATCCTCAAAATCACAGACTCTGTTTCCGCGCCGCTTCATAAGCTCGAACTGTTCATCATTATCCGGCTCAAAGTTTTCGTAAAAATCGTCATGGCCGAAAATCTCCCCGTATGTAGGAAGCGTAATCTCGCGGATTCTGGTTCTCAGCTTTTCCGGCATTTCCGGAAGAACCGTTTCGCGGAGCCACCTGCACATATCCGATTTATCGAAACCACCCTCATTGGTGTTGGTCTCATTCATCGGATGCCGGGCGATAACCTCGTCAAACAGGAAAAGAATTCCCTTGTCCGTCACTCTCTGAGCCGTGGCCGTAAACTTTCCGAAGCCGCTCAGCCTCACCGTAATCTGATCTCCTACACAAATTTCGTTTGTCTTGAACAGCACCTTTCTTGCTACCTTCATGATTTTTTTCTCCTTTCAATTTTGGCTAATTATTTCAAACATCTTGTAATTTCCAAGATGTCTGTTGCTATTTCATAGGCAACATTAAATATCTGCCTGTCTCTTTTATCAGCGTGGTCTTTCATAGAAAATTCTCGTGTCTTTGTTGCGAAGTCCGAAATGATATCAATTGGGTCTTGTTCCGGATTTTTGCGAATACAATTCAAGAGTTCGTTTCCAGCCCATCGTTGATAACTAACTTCCTTGAACCAATGCTTATCCCAACTTCGTTGTGGTTCTGTGAAATCGAAAATATAATCCTCAATAATCAAAATAACCTGTTCATACTTAGACATAGCTCTCCCCTTATAACAGAAAAGAAGAGTCCCTGTTAGGACTCCTCAATTTCGTCATCTCTTTTGGCAAGTGCTTCGTTTACTTTTTCTTCGATTTTTTCATCCATCTTCTGCTCGTTGACCCAATCGGTTACAAGCGTTGCCGCCACTCCTATAAAAGTCGCCGCCAGACCAAGAACTTTAATCAATTTACTCTTAGTAGCCATAAAGCGATTACCTCCTTTTCATAATAGAACTTGCAATTTTTGCGAACTAAGAAATATCCAATTTCCCATCAAATTTGTTAGGGTCCCAGACAGCGGATATCACACAACATTTCAAACCGTCTTCCATCACAGTGCGATGATTTTCAAAGTCAAGCCACATAATTCCACCTTCCATAAGATCGTCCATAGCCCAGGCTATTTCATCTCCGTATTTGATTCCGTCAAGACCAAGGAAATCATAGAACTCATTTATAGTTGTATAGCCTCGAAGTTGAAGATTTCGATTTATATGATACTGAGCGTTCACTATGGCGGCCATTGTTGCAGTAAAATATCTCTTGGAAAACATGTCATAACAAAGAATTTTTTCGCTTTCCGAGTCCATATCCGCCGAATAGACACCTAACCCGTCAGCCGAAATATAGGTTTCTTTAGCTATTTCAGCATGGATTTTGTTATCAGCATCTTCGCCATAAACTTTTTTGGCTGCTTGTTGGTACTGCTTGTAGGATTCGTTAAGCATAGCGTATGCGCTCGTCAAAGCCGCCTGATTGCGCTTGTCCATTACACCAATACCAACAATACACGTAACGGTGCCAATACCTATCAAGACTGACGGAATATAACATTGCCAAGTCGTCTGTACAAGTTCCATAGGTGTAAGCTTATCCGTTTCCAGCTCATCTTTCTTGGCTTTAATAAGCCGCAATGCTTTAGGTGTTGCTCGTACTGCCGTTACAGCCGTACCAACAACGCCGACGATTCCTAAAGCAGTTAGGATTGTCGGGGATGATCGTCGCAACCCCATTGTAAATTTGCCCATATGTTTTCTCCTTTCATTTTTGGCAAAAATAAAAGAGCCGTTGCCGACTCCAAACTTAAGAGAAGCAGATAGGACTCGAACCTATAACTTCCACGGGTGTGTGGCGCTCTACCAATTGAGCTACTGTCTCTCCATAATATAACCTGTAAATTTCGCGTAAAAAGAAAAAGAGCCGTTGTTAGCGGCTCACTTCCTTCGCTTGATAATGTATCTAATAATGATAACTATTAGACCGATACATATAATCACATCACCAAACATCAGTATAAATACTATTCCACATGTTCCAATCGTGAAAATAGCACATACACTAAATACCAGTAACAGAATCAATAACACCGTAAATAATATCATATCGTTACACCATCCTTTCATAATACGCAATGTAAATATCGCGCAAAAAGAAAGAGCCCTTGTTAGGACTCCACTCCTGTTAAAAATAGTGTTCTTTCGGTATACCGTTCCATCCTTCGATCTGGTTAATTTCTTTCCCAATTTGTTTCAGCATTCTTACGATTTTAAACTGCGTCCCCAAAATAAGAATCCCCGTAACCAATAAAATAATAGTAAGCATACTTTCATCCTCCTTCTATTTTTTTCATAAAAGAAGTTGTATTTTATGCGAAGAAAAAAGAGAACCCGTTTAAACGCATTCCCTTTTTACATTTTTGCTAATCGTTGGTATCGTTTCTACCTTTTATCAGAATTAACACCCCAATCAAAATCAGTGCACATCCTAATAAAGTCATAACTCTTCACCATCCTTTCATAATACGCAATGTAAATATCGCGCAAAAAGAAAGAGCCCTTGTTAGGACTCCACTCCTGTTAAAAATAGTGTTCTTTCGGTATACCGTTCCATCCTTCGATCTGGTTAATTTCTTTCCCAATTTGTTTCAGCATTCTTACGATTTTAAACTGCGTCCCCAAAATAAGAATCCCCGTAACCAATAAAATAATAGTAAGCATACTTTCATCCTCCTTCTATTTTTTTCATAAAAGAAGTTGTATTTTATGCGAAGAAAAAAGAGAACCCGTTTAAACGCATTCCCTTTTTACATTTTTGCTAATCGTTGGTATCGTTTCTACCTTTTATCAGAATTAACACCCCAATCAAAATCAGTGCACATCCTAATAAAGTCATAACTCTTCACCATCCTTTCATAATACGCAATGTAAATATCGCGCAAAAAGAAAGAGCCCTTGTTAGGACTCCACTCCTGTTAAAAATAGTGTTCTTTCGGTATACCGTTCCATCCTTCGATCTGGTTAATTTCTTTCCCAATTTGTTTCAGCATTCTTACGATTTTAAACTGCGTCCCCAAAATAAGAATCCCCGTAACCAATAAAATAATAGTAAGCATACTTTCATCCTCCTTCTATTTTTTTCATAAAAGAAGTTGTAAATTTTGCGTATGTAAAAGCGAAGAGACCGTGTTTCCACAGTCTCAACTCTTTATAAACCAATCGCTGCCAGGAGCTTTGTAAGCTCATCTTTTCCCAATTCCGCATCTATATTCAAGTGAACATGAGCCGTTCCGTCTGTAACCGTTGCGGTGAATTCATTCAACTGGATATCCACTTCATATCCGGCTTTTTTCTTTACCTCTCTTTTTACAAACTTGGCAATCAAGTTCCTCAAGAATTTTGAGTTGATTTTCATTTCGTCCATACTCCTTTTTCTCCTTTCCAAACGTTGGTTTTTCATAAAGGGGGTTGTATTTTAAGCGCAAAAAGAAAGAGCCCTTGTTAGGACTCTCTCTCATACTGTAATTTCTGTAATGATATACGCATCTTTGCAAGTTCACTTCTGAGTGTTTCCATTTCATAGACATTTTTACTTCGTAGCAGCATATCCTCAAATATGCGTATCTTACTGCTTAAATGCTTTTCTGTTTTGCTCACTTTTTTTCTCCTTTCATAAATGCATAATTTTCCATAAAAGGAGCTGTAAATTTTGCGTCTAAATATCACGTCTGTCAAAGACCGTTTCCCACCGTTCTCTCGCAATTGGCTTCATCTTCAACGCCCACATAATCTGCCGGATGGTAACAGTAGGGTAGAGACCATCTTTACATTCTCCAGCTCGTTCGTCAAAGTATTTCTTGAATCCCGGATGCAAATATAAATCATCTGTCAGCCATGGGTCAACTTCACTCCACCACGTACTCTTTGTCTCTGAGTCATATCGTTGCTGAATGACGGCTAATCCTTTATCACTAATCTGAAAAAGAGTGCAACTGTTATAAACTGGATGTTCACAAATATAAAGTTTACCATACATCGAAAGATAAATAGCAGGCTTTTTGTAATGGTATCTCATGCCAGCCTCCCAAAAGCAAAAGAAAGAGCCCTCGTCAGGACTCCCTCTTGTGTTGATAATTCTTTAATCGTCAAATAGTTTACATGACGTTTTGCAATGCGGATATGGACCTCCGCAGGCTCTGCATCCTGCCGGTGGAATATCACCTCCAAAACTCTTATGTACGCTTGATGTCCATTCTACTTCTTCGTCATCTTCGTACTCATATTCCATTTCATCCACTTCCCATCCACATGATGGGCAGGCGTAAATATCACATCCACCGTTTAGATCTTCTCTGCGGTCCATTACAGCCCCACATTTGTTGCAAATCGCATACCCGTTATTCAGGTATTCTACCAATTCCATACCTTCGGGTCTGATAATTTTTTGGCTCATAAAGTCATTACCTCCTTGATAATCCGAAAGTAACAGCATTATTGTACGGTTACTCTCTATATTAAGTCAAGAGATAAAGAGCTCTTTTGCATCTCCATTCCATAATAGGGACTGTAAAAATCACGTAGAAAAACGAAAAGGACATGCTTTTCACACGTCCTCTCGTTCCGAAACTCTCAAATTCCTTATTTCTTCGTCGGTCTAAAACGGTTAAATAATCCTCTGAATGTTGTTGAGGTGTATGTTCCGCTTTCCTCGAACTTAAATCCCCTGCGCATCCAGATTGCATAGAACATCAACGGCAATATTAACTCGGCCGCTGCCGTACCAAGCCTGAAGTATCGGTCTTTGACCTGTTCAGCTAACTGGTTCTTCTTAAACTCATCATCGTTTTTACGATTTTCTGATTTCTCCTCGAAGTCCAGTGCTGTTTTAGTCTCATCGACCCTCAGCTTGTACAACGTTGCCAGATTTTCTGTCGCTGTCAAATGTTCTTTGCTCCCGAATTGCATAGAAGATAATGCTTCGATTTCTGCTTTAATCTCCTCGTCCAATAAGTTGCGGATTTCTTCCATTTTGTTTTTCTCCTTTCACTCGGTTTTATCAGTTTCCATAAAAGGAACTGTTATTTCTGCGAAATATAACTTTTGAGGTTGACTTTAAGAATTACATACTTCTTGGATGCTACGGCATCTACATCCTTGGACAGTTCCAGAAACATAAATGGTCCATCCGGGTCAGAGGTATCGATCCGTAAAGTGCCAAAATCCAAAGGTTTGGTTACCATTCTGGTTATAATCGAGCCAACCACGATACCGATTGCAAAGATGATTATAAGTTCCATAGAGTTCTCCTTTCAAAATGTTTTTCAGAATCTTCCACCCGGGAATTTTTCAGATATCAAAATACCACGTTTTTCCGTCACCTGCGTACTGGATTTCTAAGCTAGGATAAAAAGAAAGAGTCCTTGTTAGGACTCCTTCCTGCTTTTATGTCGTGATACGAGTTTTATGATACCATAAACAGTGACAAAACAGATTGTAGGCCACATGATGGACGAAAGCATTTTGTGAGTATGGCAAAAAAATATGGCATCGATGAATACGCCATCAAATATATGGTCGGACATAAGATTTCTGACATCACTGAAAAAGTGTACACAGCAAGAGAGTTTGACTGGCTGAGAGAGGAAATAGAAAAAATAAAATAGAATGTCTTTTGTGTAGGAATATTGGTATAGGAGTGGTGCAGGAATAATATATGATTTACATACATTTCCCTGCTTTTTACCACTTCTAACCGCTTTTAAAAGTATTGATTTTACTGGTTTTTTCGCAAGTAGTCAGCTTAGGAAGTTTTTATAATGTAAAATAAAGAAACAAAAACATTATGATGGCAGTAACGCTTACAGGACATAAGTTTTTGAAAAACTGAAAATACGGCCTGTATATTTTGTTAGACATTCTCTGTCACCTATGGTAGAATTTACATAGCAGCGAATCCTGTCGTTTTCAGGGCCCGGCGGATTCTTCTACAGCTCATACTAAATATAAAAGCGTGTTGTTTCAGCGGAGGTGATCGTATGGCACTCAGCAAAGATGATTTGCAGGCGCTGTCTGAACTCTTGGACATAAAGCTCCAGCCAATCTACAAACAACTCGATAAAGTGAATGCACGGCTTGATCAGATGGACGTACGCATGAATGAAATGGATGCTCAGCTCAAACGCATTGACTCGTCTGTAACCAGGAATTATGCCCTGACTCTTGATTTCTATGGAAACCAGACGGAATACAGCAGACATCAACTACTATATGCGTACATTTACACAATAACGCAAACGCACGTGCACACAATAGCACAAAAGAAGAAATCCTGCAAAATTAAAGAGCAGGACACATAAAACAGAAAATAAGCACCTGCCCGTCAGATGCTTATTTTTCTGTTACATTACATTACATTACGAATTGATAGCATAGGGATATTAACCATAAATATATTGTAGTAGAAAGGACACGACACGAACATGTGGATTGCCGACAACTGGAACGATTATGAAGTCATTGATACATCAAACGGAGAAAAACTGGAACGCTGGGGTGACTATCTGCTGGTTCGTCCCGATCCGCAGGTGATCTGGAATACCCCGCGCCAGCATTCTGGCTGGAAAAAACCAAATGGCCACTACCACCGCAGCAAAAAAGGCGGCGGAGAATGGGAATTTTTTGATCTGCCCGAACAGTGGAGCATTCGATACCAGAATCTGACCTTTCATCTCAAACCATTCAGCTTTAAGCATACCGGACTGTTTCCCGAGCAGGCTACCAACTGGGACTGGTTTTCCCAAAAAATTCGCAGTGCCGGACGTCCCGTTAAGGTGCTGAATCTTTTTGCCTATACCGGAGGCGCCACACTCGCGGCAGCCGCAGCGGGGGCTTCCGTCACACACGTAGATGCCTCAAAGGGTATGGTCGGTTGGGCCAAGGAAAATGCCGCAGCATCTGGTCTTGCAGATGCACCCATCCGCTGGCTTGTCGATGATTGCGTTAAGTTTGTAGAACGTGAACTCCGCCGTGGGAACCACTATGACGGAATCATCATGGACCCCCCCTCCTACGGCCGCGGCCCCAAAGGCGAGATCTGGAAAATTGAGGAATCCATCCATCCATTTATCCAGCTGACTGCAAAGCTGCTCAGTGATGATCCGCTTTTCTTTCTCGTGAATTCTTATACAACCGGTCTCGCGCCGGCAGTTCTTACCTACATGATTGCTACAGAATTGAAAAAATTTAACGGACATGTTGAATCACAGGAAATCGGACTGCCCGTCACCCAAAGTAAATTGATCCTTCCGTGCGGAGCTTCAGGAAGATGGGAACGATAGGATTTCACATCCAACTATAATTCCTTTTCAAATAAACAGACGGATTTCCAGGGCTTTTCACTGAAGGATATGCGATACCTTCTTTCCAAAGCTCTGGAAATCCGTCTGTTTTAAAGAGCACAGGAATCCGTTTTCAGGAATCCGGACCCCCTCAAAGCAGTTCCGTCATTTGTTCAACTTCGCTGCCTTTACAAACAAAACAAACCCAATCATAAACATCACAGAAATGATTGCAACACCAATGTTCGCAACACCTGTAAGCTGCGCTACAAAACCCACCAGCATCGTTCCCATAAAGGAAGCGCCTTTCCCGCAGATATCATAAATACCAAAGTATTCTCCGGATTTTTCGGGCGGAATAATCCGGGCGAAATAGGAACGTGACAATGCCTGAATTGCTCCCTGAAACATACCGACAAGGACAGCCAAAAGCCAGAACTCCCATTGCTTATCCAGCTGAATTGCAAACAATGCAATACCCGTATAAGCTAGAATACACACCTTTATCAAAAATTCAGTCCTGTATTTTTTGGAAAGTCTGGAAAAAATTAATGCACACGGAAATGCCACAAGCTGGGTGACAAGCAACGCTAAAAGAAGGCCAGAAGAATCAAGTCCCAGCGCACTGCCATAAGCTGTCGCCATCTCAATAATCGTATACACACCATCAATAAAAAAGAAAAAAGCCAGCAGATACATAAATATATTTTTCTGTCCACTGATATCGTTTAACGTCGCGCCAAGACGGGAGAAACTGCTTCGAATCGGCTTTTTCGGCATCTCAATATAATTCTTCTGTTCATACATTTTGAGAAGCGGAATCGTCACAACCAGCCACCATAGCGCATTCAGCACAAACGCGATCGTCATTGCCAATCCCATGGTAATGCCAATTTTTTCGTACATAAGCACAAAAACAAGAGAAATTACAAAAGGAATACAGCTTCCAATATATCCCCAGGCATAGCCGTTTGACGAAACCATGTCGAGGCGTTCTGGCTGCGTGATATCGACCAACATCGAATCATAAAAAATAAGACTCGCGTTATATCCAACCTTTGCAATCACAAACACTGCAAGAAATACGATCCAGGACGTCGGTACTGATAAAGCCGCACAGCCCAGGACTCCCACCATCATACTGATCGTAAACAGCGGCTTTTTATAATTCTGCGTATCGGCAATCGTACCCAGCACCGGACCAATCAGCGCCACCAGAATCGTTGCCACCGATGCGGCATATCCCCAGTAAGCCAGATAATCCACCTCTGAGATTCCTGCATTCCCTGCCAGATAATTAAAATAAATCGGTATGATCGTTGACACCAGCATAATAAAAGCCGAATTCCCCACATCATACAAAATCCAGTATTTCTCTAATTTTGTCATTTTTTCGCGATTCATAACTTCCTCCCATTCTCCCTTTTCAAAAATAAAAATCTCTTTTTACGGCAAATGTCATTCGAATGTTCGATCAAACCTCGCGTCCAATGCACACGCGCCATACAGTGCCGCATCAAAATTCACCATCATCCGGACTGCTTCCTGGATCGCCGCATCATAATGCTGCATCAGTCCTTCACTGCTTGCGATACAGGCCGGATTATCCCGGCGCTGAAGCATCAGGCCCTTCATTTCCTTGTACTGTCCGGCCAGCTTCATCAACGTGTTTATGACAAACTGCCCGAAAGCGCCCGGTCTTGTAAACAGCCGTTTGACCGTCCTCAAATCTTTCAGAGACTGCTCCACAATTTCCACAGTGATTCCTTTTGCAAAAAACGGAACGATTGCCTCCGCTGTCTCGCGATCTGTGGGTACAAGTTTTGCCAAAGGATAAGAAACAGCGTCGCCTCCATCCATACGGATCAATTTTTTTTCAAACTCCTCCTCAATTTCCAGATGCTGCACTCCTGTCTTTTCTATCATCTGTTGCACATAAGGATGGCACTCGCTGTCAAGAATAAAATGGCAGATGAAACCAAGCAGATACGCATATTCCATGCTGTCACGCCCTTTATACCGAATTACTTTGCACGCATGTTCAAAAAATGGAAGTGCCGAAACGCCATGTAAATGAACTCCATAACGATTTACCGGATTGTGCCCCCAGGGCCGGTAAAAGAAAAACAAATCCGGTCCCTGCAAACCAATTTGATACTGCGGATAGTATTTTTGAATGATATTTTTTAAATCTTCCCTTACCCGCTTTGAAACATCTGCTCCAAAACGGTCATGCGCATACATTGCAGGCATATAAAAACCTCACTTTTTTTATTTTAGTATATCACTACTATAAAAGTATATTCGAAAAATGTAAATAGAAAAGCCCGGGCATTTTCTATTTTATGCCCGGACCTGACCTGCTACTCCATCAGATACAAATTAATTCTCTGCATAATTCTATTTACAGCATCTTCCTCACCAATCAGTCCATCCATACAATTCTGAATCTCCTCCAGAACAACCTCCTGTTGTACAAGCTGCGTATCGGCACACACAGTAAGCTCTGCTACCATTTCAGAAAACCGCTCCAGTTCTTCCTGGGTCGGCCAGGAAAACGTAATACGAAATCCTTCCTCAGAGCCTTCATAGCTAAAACCGTAAGAAGGACCATTTTCCTCGCCCCATTTTGCATCATACAAAACAGAAGTAAAAGCAGCTGCATTCACAGGGAATCCCAGTCCGCCATTTCGTATGCCGGCTTCCTGCGACAACAGATATTTAACCAAAATAAGCGATGCCTCCTGTTCTTTCGATGCCGCCGATATGCCAAGCGTGGCAACCGGCTGAAATACACCGTCACCCTGCCCCGCATACACGTTCATTTCACAGGATTCTTTCTGACGACATATGGATGAAATGCCGGAAAGTTCATCGATGGAATACAATGTACCAGTACATAACTGCGCCGTATTGCCGCTTAAATCCTTATCTAGCAGCCCCATATAATAAAAGACAAGATCTTTCAGCTCAAGATTCTCCTCTTGTTTGAATTTTTTCATTTCTGCGCGGTACGTATCCACCCATGTCAATGTTTCCGGTGAGGCATTTTCCCTCATATCCGAATAAATCCCTCTCAGAACATGAATAAACTCATATAATTTTTCTGAATTGATCGTCCCGTCTTCATTTTTCCAGCTCGCAGCGCTCGCCGAGTACAGAATTTCTGGTAGTAGAAGAATATTTGTAATACTCATCGCACCCTGCTTTTGAACGTCTGCCAAAGATACCAAATCAGAAAGCGGTGAGACAAATTCTGTTTCTCCAAACGCAACCGGAACTCCAAAGCGGGAAGGCACTGCCGGAACTCCGTCTTCCGTTTGATACGTATACGCAATATTCTCCAGCAGCCCGTCTTCGGCCTTTACTTCATCTAAAATACCGCTAAGATCTGCCAAAACACCCTTCTTTGCATAAGATTCCACCGGCATTCCGTCCAGAATCAGCACATCCGGCCCACCGCCTGAAAGAATTTCCGTGTTTAGTGTGCGCAGTGCATCCGAAGAAGTCATCCCATCTGTGCCGCTCATTCCCACTTCATATTTTACAAAAATATCGGGATGCTCTTTCTGAAACAAAACGATCATCTGACGGATTCCCTGATCTTCTCTCAAAGAATAGATGGTCAGCGTTTTTCCCGGCACGCTGGAAATATCCGGGTCATACAAAAACTTCATCAGTTTGTGCATTCCGTCCGCATCTGAATAGATCACGTAAAAGTTCTGATCTGCAATTTCCATGGCCACCAAAGATCTGCTCGGATCAGATAAGGCATTCAAGGAACCGTCCACAATCTGTTCCAGCACACCTCCACCCATTACATGTGAAAAAATCCCTTCTGATGTACAGTAATACAATCTTCCCTCCTCATCCTCTGTAAAAAGAATCGGATACCCACTGGAAGAATTGATCTCATAACTTACACTCCCAGCAAACAGCGCTCCTTCCAGCGCGTCGTCCCGCACAATCGGTTCCCCGCTTGCCACATCGACTCTCTGCACGCCGTTGTCCATCAAAAGAAGCGCCTCACTGCCGCAGGTGGCAATGATATCCGCCCCGCTTCCAAGCAGATTTATTGACTCACCATTTTCTGGACTTACGGAATACACCTCACCGTTCGCCAACATCCAGACCAGCGATCCGTCCTGTAAGAACTTCAGCTGTCCAAATGTTGGTCTTTCTTCTTCTGTACACACCGCATTCCCCTGTGCATCAAATGAGACAAAACAATACTGCTCCTCAGAACTTCCCAGATTCTCCATTGCAAGCCCGGCTCCTCCGCCATCTGCACGCAATGTTGCTTCTGTAAAATACAGATTTTCATACTCCTGTGGAAGCGAAACGGCGAGTTCCCAGGTGTCACCACCATCTGCACTGTCCCATGCTGACATTCCGTTTTCCTCATCCGAACCAAGAAGCCGAAGCTTCCCGTCATCCAGTCTCTTAATATCATAAAGCTCCAAACGCCCCTGCGTTTCAGGTAAATTCACATCTGTTTCCAAATACCGCCCAGAAGCCCCGCTCTGTGCTGCATCCAAAGGTTCAGGTGTCCCCGCCGCAAGCCCCAAAATCAACGCTCCAGCCACAAGCCTTTTTCTGCTTGTTCTCCTTCTTTCCTGTACCCATCCTTTTTTTACCATACCCTTCACCCTCCCTGTCTGTTTCCTGTTTTCACTCAAAATTTTCAAATCCAAACTTTCATTTATTGGACCGCTAATCAACCCTTCCGTCCTTCTCACTCTCGTTCCCATGACCTTTGCAGCACCAGAATCAATACAAGCACCACTGCCGCATTAATCACCGCCGCCGCCGAAATCTTATCAAACGACAACTCACGAAACCAGTTATTATACAAATGCTGAAGCAAATACATACTCTGATGCGGATAATCTCCGGCCACCAGCCATGCCTCTCGGAATACCTTAAAGGAATTCAGAAAGGAAAGTACCGTAATCGTATACAGCGACGGCAACAAATTCGGCAGCGTAATACTTCGAAAACACCGCAACTCCCCGGCTCCGTCCACCCGCGCCGCCTCATATATCTCATTCGGGATTCCGGCAAGTCCCGCCATCCAAAGAATCATATCGTATCCGATATTTTTCCAAAGGTAACTGATAACCAGTACCAGAAACGCCGCGTCACTCGTCATCCAAGCAATCTTCGCTTGACCCGTTTTTTCAATCAAACCATTGATCAACCCACTGGAATGAAACAAAACCTTCCACACCAGTACTACCGAAGCGGCCGGAACCGCCACGGGTATGAGGAATCCACTCTTAAGTAAATTTTTCGCAAATTTCAACCTCTGTAAAATAACTGCCAGGATCAGAGATACTACTACAAGAAGCGGAATACAGATCAGTGTGAACCGAAGCGTATTTCCCGCTGCCATCCGAAAAGCCGTATTGGAAAACACTTCCTTATAATTTTTAAATCCTACCCAATCTAACGTAATCGCGCTCTGAAACGATCGCTTCACCACTTCGATAAACGGCAGCAGCGTAAAAAACAAAACTCCGAGAAACCCTGGCAGGAGAAAACAGACTCCCGCCATTTTCTTCCTGCCTGCCCTCCGTTTCCTTGCAAGCATGACACCACCCTTTTCCTGTATTACTCTGCAAGATACAGGTTCATTTTCTGCATAATCGTATTGATTGCCTCATCCTCTCCAATCTCGCCGTTTAAGCAGCGTTCCAGTTCTTCTATAATTACGTCATGCTGCACACGCTCAAGATCTGCCGCAACGCTGACCTGTTTTGCCATCTCATATAAAGCGTCCAGCTCCTCAACGGACGGCCAGATATAAGTCAGCTCAATATCCATCATCATACCTTCTTCATCAATCTGGCTGCTGGACACCGTATAGCCGCCGTTATCGTCAATTCCGTACGTATTCGTATAAATTTCTTCTTCCAGTGATTTTACATTTACGGAAAAACCGTTATTCTTGTTCTGCATCTGGCCTTCAAACGACAGCATATATTTTACAAAATCTTTTGCGCTTTCCTGCTCTTTTGCCGTATTCAGAATTCCCATTACACAATACGGAAGAAATACATCTGACTGCTGTACAGAAAGCAATGACGCCTTGCAGGCCCCTGTCTTCTGGTTGATGGAACACAATCCTGCATAAGCCATTGTACTGTTTAAAGAACCAAGTTTCACTTTTGTTTCTGAAAGCAGATCAAGAATCCCCAATGAAATATCATCTGCCATAGTGCTAGAATAATGATCCATCATCACCCAAGTCGCATATATTCCGTTCTGGTATCCATCAATCTTTTCCAATGTTTTTTCAGACGCGTTTTCCCTATATACCCGTGCAATTGTATTTACCCCTTTGATAAACTCAGAAAGCTTTTCCTGATTGATGGTTTGATCTTCATTTTTCCAGCTTCCCGCACAGTTTCGATACAGAATTTCCCCCATGCTCACAACGTCATACGTAGCCAGTACACCTGCCTGCGCAGCGAGACCTGCAAGAGAGTCAAACCCTTCAACAGAGCCGATCATTTCCGGATCGCCAGCCGCTACCAGCATTCCGAACTTTGCCGGAACAGCCGGAAGAATGCCATCTGATTCATAAACTCTTGCCACATTCTCCAGAATTCCATCACTCCCCTGAATTTCTGATACAATGTCACTCAGATCTGCCAAAAGTCCCTGTCTGACGTATGTATCGACTGACATCTCGTCAAGAATCAGCACATCCGGTCCGTTTCCTGCCAAAATATCCGTATTCAATGTGCGCAATGCATCTGACACTGTCACACCATCGTCTCCTGTCATTCCGATTTTATAATTCACATAGACATCCGGATATTTTTTCTGAAACAACACTGCCGCCTGACGTACCGCACCACTCTCACGCAGTGAATAAACATTCAGCTCCTTCTGTGGCGTACTTGGTACATCCGCATCATATTCATAACGCAGCAGCTGCGTCTCCGATCCGTTTGCTACAGCCACATAAAAGTTCTGATTCAGAACAGCCATTCCAAGGAATAACACATTCGGGTCTGAAAGGGAACTGAGTTTTCCATCCACCACCTGTTCTACGACACTGCCGCCCATCATATGCGAGAAAATTCCGTTCCGTGTACTGTAACACAGTCTGCCCTCTTCGTCCTCCGTCATGGCGATCGCTGTTCCAAACGTCGTAGCTACCATATAACTGCCGCCTTGTGCGTACAGTGCTTCATCCAGTGCATCATCTCTCATAATCGGTTCCCCGGTCGTCATATCATACCTAAGTAACTCGGACTCTCCCAATAAAAGCACTTCATTTCCACAGGCGCCGATCATATCGACAGTTGCCGATGTAATCGTACTGCTTATCGCCCCCGTTTCTCCGTCCAGAACACTGACCCCGCTGTTATAAGAAAGACCGAGAAGCTGCCCCTGTCCGGAAAAACGAAGAATCATACCAATTCCGTCATCCATGGGCGTTTTCTGCGTATTTCCCTCCGCATCGAAAGACACAAAGCTGCAGTTTAAGTCAGCCTCTGACTCTGCCCCGCCATCGTCCGACCCTTCCAGCAAAATACCGGCTCCGCCTCCTACCGGATTTAAAATCATACTTAAAAAATAATCATCCCCACTTACCTCCGAAAGCCCGGCAGCTTTTTCCCAGGTCACGCCTCCGTCGCAACTGTCATACATTGCATACCCTTCCTCATCCGTTCCGATCATCCGAAGGCAGCCCTCACTCGTGCGCACAATATCCCTGATAAAAAACTCTTCCGGAAGCTGCACCTGCGTTTCCAGGTAACGCCCCATTGCAGCCTCCTCTTCCTGCGCCAGCGCCGGTGTCACTGGCAACAAATTGGCAAGCACACAGGCGAAAGCCGTAACTGTGCAGACTCCTTTTCTGAAACGTCTTAAAATCTGATTCATAATATTCCTCCTCACATTCTTTTCTCCACACATCACAAAATCCCCTCATTTGTCACAGGTAAATGTAAAAACTTAGCTGAAATCATCCCCTGCGACACACAGCCCTTCTGGCTGCACTGTACCAAGCCTAACATCTGTTCCTCTAAAAATTATCTAAATGAATTATGAAATTTAGAGGAATTATAGAGTTTTTTCCTCTATTTTATATGATATAGTTAAGAAAAGAATTGACAAAAATAAAAATCAGGTGAAATAATTATGCGCATACTGTTAATCGAAGACGATCTCGCCCTCTGCCGTTCTTTGAGCCTGATGCTCCAACAGGAAGGATTTTCTGTCACTGTTTCAAACGACGGCGAAGAAGGACTTTTTTATATATTGGAAAATGCACATGATCTGGTTCTGCTGGACCGGATGCTGCCCGAACTGGACGGACTTGAGGTGCTGCGCCAGGCCCGGAAAAAACACGTCACTGTGCCGATCATTTTTCTGACCGCTCTGGGCACTTTAAATGAACGTATTACTGGACTGGACTGCGGTGCAGATGACTACATTGTAAAACCTTTTGCCTTTGAAGAGCTGATGGCCCGCATTCGCTGTATCTGCCGCAGACCGCAGCGACTGACCGAATCAAATTGCCTTTCCTTCGGGGATCTCGCCTACGATCCGAATCAGAACCTGCTTTCCTGCAGGGATAAAAGCTGTACCCTCTCCAGGCGCGAGGGCGATCTTCTGTCTCTTTTCCTGAAAAATACCGGGCAGATCTTGCCGCGCGCTACCATTTTGCTGCGTGTCTGGGGTCCGGATTCAGAAATTGAGGACGGCAATCTCGACAACTATATTCACTTTCTGCGCCGCCGTCTAAAATCCATAGATACCAGCGTACAGCTGAAAACCGTACGCGGCGTAGGATACTGCCTTACGACTACACAAGGAGCCTGACATGTTCTCGAAACTTCACTTGCAGCTTACTGCATTATGTATTTCTATTACCGGACTGATTCTTGCTGTCCTTACGACAGTCTGCCTTTTTATTTCTGAATCCGGCATTCGCAGCGCCGAGGACTTGTCGTTTGAGTCAAATCTAAACGTTATGTACCAAAATCTGGAGCAGCAGGTTTCTCTGTCACATAACTGGATTCGCCAGATGGAATACAACTATCATGTATCTTTACAGATTTTCGACAACGGCACTCCGCTTTTCTTTCAGTCCCTGGACCGGTCCGATATTCCGGAATCCCTCTGGGAACAGACCAGAGAAAAGGCGCTTACCGACTACGGCATTAATCTCAACGAACCTGCTACGCTGGGCGTTCTGGCGCAACACAGGGAATTTACCATCAGGGATAAAAATAAGGAGGCTTACTCAGCCTCCGTTGCCCTGATCCCCCGCTCCGGCGGAAGCATCGGCGTTATCATTCTTCATCCGCTCTCTGCTATGAACCAGCGGATTCTGCGACAGAGAATCGCGTTTCTCGCCGCTGACCTGGCCGCTCTTGTCCTGCTCGGAATTTTTTACTGGCTTTTTACGTCACGTATGATACGGCCGCTACGCGAAAACCAGAAAAAGCAAGTGCAGTTTGTCGCGTCCGCCTCCCATGAGCTGCGCTCGCCGCTTACCGTCATACTCAGCAACGTGGCAGCAGTAAAAAACGGCATACTGCCAAATGACCATCAGTTCTTAAATACGATTTATTCGGAAGGAAACCGAATGTCCCGTCTGATCACGGATATGTTACAGCTTGCCAGCGCGGACAATCATACTTGGAGCATGCAGCCTTCCCTTGTGGAACTGGATACACTCCTGCTTGAGACCTGGGAAAACTTTGAATCCATGGCGACTACCAGGCAGCTGCGCTGGGAAATCACGCTGCCCGAAGATGCAGTTCCCCGCTGTACCTGTGACCCGCAGCGAATCCGCCAGCTTCTATCGATTCTCATCGATAATGCATTCTGTTATACTCCGGAAGGCGGTACTGTGCGCCTGTCACTGTCCAAAAATGCCGCGGACGCCCGCCCTGCAAGTTCTTTTTTTATCTCCGTCAGCGACAATGGCCCCGGTATTCCAGACAATCAAAAAGGCGCTGTCTTTGAACGGTTCCAGCGCCTTGACGCCTCCCGGCGTGATAAATCTCATTTCGGCCTTGGCCTTTGTATCGCGAAAGAAATCGCGGTTTTGCATAAAGGACGTCTTCTGCTTTCTGATACGCCGGGCGGAGGAGCCACCTTTACGCTTGTGCTGCCGAAAGGATAACTTTTACAAAATCCGTTTAAATACTATACCCAAATATCCGGCCTATTTTTCTGTTTGCTCCTTGACTTCCATCACGCTCATGTAGGCCGGACGTATAATCTTACCCATGCAGATCTGCTCCTCAATGCGATGCGCACTCCATCCCACGATGCGGGCAATCGCAAAAATCGGTGTGTATAATTCAACCGGAATCCCGAGCATCTGATACACAAAGCCGCTGTAGAAGTCCACATTCGGGCTCACGCCCTTGAAAATTTTGCGCTGTTTTGCAATCAGCTTCGGTGCAATCTCTTCGATATTATTGTACAGCGCCATATCGACCTGGCGGTGCTTTTCTACTGCAAGCATTTCCACGAATTTCTTAAAAATGCGCTCTCTCGGATCGGAAAGCGAGTACACGGCATGTCCCATTCCATAAATGAGCCCCTTCCCGTCAAATGCCTCGCCGGCCAACAGCTTTGCAAGATAATGCTCGATCTCATCCTTATCTTCAAAATCACGGACATTTGTCCGGATATCTTCCATCATTTCCATAACCTTAATATTCGCACCACCGTGCTTCGGCCCCTTCAGCGAGGACATCGCAGCTGCAATCGCGGAATACGTATCCGTGCCGGAGGATGTGACAACACGCGTAGTGAAGGTCGAATTGTTACCGCCGCCGTGCTCCATATGCAGCATCAGCGCCGTATCAAGTACCTTTGCTTCCAGCTTCGTGTACTGCCTGTCCGCGCGCAGCATAAGCAGAATATTTTCTGCTGTGGACAGGTCATGATCCGGCCGGTGAATATACATACTGTCATTCTGCTCATAGTGATTATACGCATGGTACCCATACACGGCAAGCATCGGGAATGTACTGATCAACTGAATGCACTGGCGCAGACTGTTTCCAAGCTCCGTATCGGTTGCACGGTTGTCATACGAAGCAAGCGTCAGAATACTTCTCGTCATGGAATTCATAATATCACTGCTCGGCGCCTTCATAATCACATCTCTCGTAAAGTTTGTCGGAAGATGGCATGCTTCAGCCAGTACTTTTTTAAATTCCAACAGCTCCTGATGATTCGGCTTTTCCCCGAACAACAGCAGGTATGCCGTTGCTTCAAATCCAAAGCTGTCCTCATCCAGCTCCTGCACCAGACTCTCAATCGGGTACCCCCGGTACCAGAGTCTTCCGTCACACGGTGTCTTTACACCGTCTTTCATCTCAAACGATTCAATCCTGGAAATATTGGTAAGACCTGTCAGGACGCCCTTTCCATTTTGGTCACGAAGCCCGCGGTATACGCCGTAATCCTGGTAAAGCTGGTCCGAAATCGTATCATTCTTCTGACAAATTTCTTTCTGTCTCTCCGCGTAGCCTGTCATCTTCTCTTCATAATTCATTCGCATCTGCCTCCTTTGATTCCTGCGCAGATCGGATGCGCACTCCATATTCTGCGTCATCTTTACCGCTACCTCATACAACACACGTCTCTCCTCCTGCGTGATCCCGTCAAAAACCACAGCAGTCATGTCCTCCCACATTTTTTCAATGGAGCGAACAATCTCTTCTGCCTGCGCAGTCAGCACAAAATGTACACTGCGCCGGTCCTTTTCATCCGGAACAAACGCAAGCAGCCCAAGACCGGCCAGATGCTCCGCGGACTGGGAAATATGCCCTTTCGTCAGCTTGTACGCCTGCCGCAGCTCTTTTGACGTATTGCTTCCCCCGAAGCGATGAAGATAATACAGAATCTCCACATCAATCTTTCGCAAACCATACTGTTCCCGAAACACAGCAGCTCTGCTCTCAAGAAGCTGCTTGTACTCTCTTCCATGAAGCAATACCTCAATCGGTCCTTCCATCGTTTCCTCCCGGATCGCTGCATAACAGGACTTCAAAATCTTGTCTCTGTTATGCAGCAATATTTGTTTAATTTTAAACAATATACAAGAGGATACCATAAAGAAGACAAATCTGCAAGTAAATCCTTTTTATTTTTAATCAAAATATCATAATACACAAAAACCAGCTTTTACATTTCCCGCTCCAAAACCTGCATTCCCTGCGCATCAATCAAATAATCGCTCCAATATACAAGCTCTGAAACCGGAACCAGTTCATACCCCTGCTCCTGAAGCCGCCAAATCACAGTTTCCAGCGCCTGCGCCGTATAATTCGCGTCGCTGTGCATGCGAATTATAGAACCTCCTGAGAGCTGCGGATCTTCTGTTGCCTTTTTAATTATGGATTCGATTCCGTAATCCTTCCAGTCCTCTGTGTCCACATTCCATTCTATGGGAAGGTACCCGCTCTGCTTCACCGTTCCAAGCAGTTCTCCGCTATAATCTCCATACGGCGCCCGGAATACCTTCATCTCCTTGCCGGTCAGCTGCTGTACGCTGCTGTGTACCTGCTGAAGCTCTGCCTGTATCTCGGCCTTGGAAAGTTTCCCCATATCTGTGTGATTCTGGCTGCGGTTTCCCAGCTCATGTCCTCTTGCCGCTATTTCTTTGACATATTCCGGATATTGGTCCACCCAGTTTCCTGTCACAAAAAAGGTAGCTTTAACACCATATTTATCCAATATATTCAAAATCGGCTCTATCTGTCCTGTACCAAAAGACGCCTCAAACGTAAGCGCCGCCTTTTTTTCCTGCGTCTGTACGCAGCACACCGGCCCCTTCCAGCCACTTACCGTACTGCTCGTCGTTATTGTCCTTTGATTCGTCACGTACGCCCCCATAAAAAACACGAGGGAACACAGGCAAACCAGCCCAAGTCCCCTCATTCGGTACCATGCAATCTGATATTTCTCTTTCTCCATCTGTTATCCGTCCTGAAGTTTCTTACTAAAGTATATGAGAAACTCCCGGATATCATGATATCTGTCACAGGATATCTTTTTCAGACAGACAATTTTTACTGATTAAAATACAGGCTCTCTGCGACAAGCTTCCGTGTCAGCTCCGCTGCCGCATCTTCCAGATATCCCGGAAGGTACTTTTTATTGCTTCCCTGGCCGCCTTCCACAGTAATCAGATCCGTGGAATGATATCCTGTTTGCTGATTATCTCTGGTCCAGCAAAGATTTACCCACAGAGTATCGTCCACCGGAGACTGGCTGATTACGCCCGCGCCAATCTCATTGAACATTTCTCCCGGAAATCCGACAAGCGCAACCTTTCCGATACGTAGAACCTGAAGATCCACCGGATATTCTCCCGCCTCAGAAGATGGTATCATTGTCTGGCCGTATTCAAATGCAAGATCCGCATTTCCAGTCTCAACACTCGTAAAACGCATCACTGCAAGCGTTTTATCTGAAAATCCCTCAAAATTATCGCCCTGCGCCCAGTAATACGTTCCGTCTGCCTTCGTGTACTTAGCATTCCGGTTCACATTCATATAACAGTTCGAATAACCGATTCCCATTGTAACAGGCTCCAGGTTCGCCAGCGCCTCATCTGCCGCATCCATCATCTGGTCATATACGAGACGTCCCCATTTCTGAAGATTGTCCACTTCCTCATCTTCTTCAAAGGTAAGATAGCTCATATCAATTTCATTTGTAATTTCCGGCGCCGCATGCGCATGCGTTGCAGTATAAAATATCGCATCCAGCGGAACGCCTGTATGCTCGCTCAGCTCCTGTGCAAACAATGATATGCTCCCTCCTAAGCAGCAAGTTTTATTATTTCACTTGTCTACCTAGAAGGGAGCATATCAAAGCGACAGCCACCTTTTTCATAATTATCACCCAAAATCATCACAGAGCAGTAAATCATCCCGCTTTGCAGCCACCTGTTTCAGTTCCTCTGTAAAACCTGATGCGCCAAAAAGTACATACCACACACGCCTTGTGTTCTTTCTCCACCCCACGCGCTCAGACTTTTCTTCCAGACGGTGCAGCACGCCAATATCCACTGGTTCCTGCCAGAACTTGCATTCACCCAGTATCAGATGGTTCCCCTCCGGGTCAATTGCTGCGATATCAATTTCATCCTTAGAATCCCACCAGCGCCCGATTTGTGAAAAATGAAACGGCCAACAGTCCCTGGCATTCATGTCCCACATCCGCTCCTGGCATACATCCTCATAGACGTAGGCAATATGGCTTCTGACCAGGCTTTTACGGATTTTGCCCATAACCACCTCACCGTTGCCACTTTCAATCAAACTCCGATTCGGATACACAAAACCAAACCAAAACCGGATATAATTATCTTTAATCTTGTAAAGGCCTTTTTTGCTTTTTTCCGGATTTTCTTCCGTAACAGGCACTTCACGTTCCAGGATATCAAGGTCAATTAGTGTTTTCAGATACTTTGTCAGGCTAGTCGCTTTCACTTCCAGCACAGTGGCAATCGCAGAAATCCTCCTGTTGCCTGCAGTAATCGCTTTAATAACAGAAAAATAACTGCCGATTTCCGAAACCTCCTGCTGAAGCAGGAAATTCGGTTCATCATACAGATAGCCGGAACGATTCAGCACATTGCGCCAGATGGCAGTATAAATATCCTTGCTCTCCGAAAACAGTTCGATATATTTGGGAACACCGCCTGTTATGGCATACATTTCAATCAGTTCGCGACGATTCTTGTCAGGAAAAAACTCAGAATAATACTTAAATGGAATCTGTGTCAACCGGATCTGTGCCGTCCGCCGTCCGTAGAGAGGGCTGCTGTAAGCAAGCGTCTGTGATTCCATCATGGAAATAAGCGAACCGCAGAGAATTACCATGACGGATTTGTCCTTCAGAATTTCCTCCCATATCCGCTGGAAAATGGACGGGAATGCAGGATTGGCCTTCCCGATATACTGAAATTCATCTATCACAATAATCGGCTTGCTTTCAAAAGGCGTATCCATCAGTGCTTTGAAGATGACATCCCACTTTTTTACGTCTGCATTTTGCAGCAAATCACTGCCGATAAACTCCGCCGCCTTTTCCTTGAATACCCGCCGGTTTTGTACTTCAGACTCCTCACTGGCAAGGAAGAACAACGCCTTTTTATCCCTGATAAATTCAGAAATCAACGTCGTTTTCCCCACCCTGCGACGCCCGTACAGTACGACCAGTGAACTGCCGTTCCGTTCATATTCGTTCTGCAAAGTTTCCATTTCCGCTTCGCGATCAATAAATTTTTCCACGGTGACACCTCTCTTTCTGTTTAGATTATACTACAGATTATTATAATTTCAATCATAATAATCCAAGAAGACGCTGATAAATCATTGTTTTCTCAGAATCCTCGGCAAGGAAAACGCTATAATCAGCTTTTCCCTGGTCATGCAGAAAGCACAGCAGCACTCCAAAATATGTTTCTGTTATTCCTCTGTTTTTCTCACCGGCACAAATTTTGCCCGATTCATCAGCGGATGCGAAAGCCGGATTGCCCCGGGCCGCGGGCAGACCATCACGCAGGCTCCGCAGTAATAGCACTCGCCCGGATACATCACAATCGGATGCTTCCCTTTTTCCGCAGACGGAAGAAGGATATCGCACTGGCAGACCTCCGCACAGCGGTTGCAGCCGATGCACAGCGTTTCATCGTATTTCAGAGGAGCCGTGCTGCACGGCGCCTGCTCTACTGTAAATTCAACCTTTTTCACGTGCAGCCACCTCCTGTATATAATCCTGATTTCGTTTTTCATATTCCGCTTGCAATTTTCCAAAAAATCCAAGCGAAACATCCCGCGTCATGACCGCGCCATTTTCCCGGCGGATGACGATGTGCTTCCGGTCGTTTACCGGGTCAAGCTCCGGATAATCGCTGCGATTAAAGCAAAGCGGCACGGAGCTAGATTTTCGCGCCAGCGACGCATGCAACACAAGCTCTGCAACGGTCAAAATATCAAGCACCTCATGGACACGCATCAGCTCATGCGGGTTTGCTGCCGTAAGCTTCGGCACAATTTCCTGTTCAAAGCTCTCAAGCAGGTCAAGTCCTTCCTTCAAAAGCGCCTCACATTTCACGCCGCCGCAGTAATTCTGCATGGCCTTGGAGATCGCCATATTCAGTTCCTTCCAGGAAACTCCGTCCTCCCCAGACACGTAAAGCGGCGCATACAGCCGCTCCTGCTCTGTCTCCACATCAGCGCGGCAAACTTCACCAAGCGCAGCAGTTTTCGCGTATTCTGCTGCCTTACGTCCCGCATAATAACCAGTCGCACACGCAAATCCGGCACAGTCGGACGCATAAAGCTGGTCACCTGCCGCATAAACGCCCTCCAGATTCGTTTTTAAATCCCAGTCGTGCATCACGCCGCCCGGCGCTCCAAAAAACTGGCGCTCCTGCTCTAGGAAATTCGCCGACTGCCATCCGGTACCATAGCTCTGCAACATATGCTGTTCCGGGTCAAACCCACGATCCGTATAATTCTGATAAATCGGAATCTTTGTTTTTGCCTCCTCGCCTACCATCATGCCCCAGATCACACGGCGCTCCTGTTCCGGCATCCGGCTTAAATCCGCGTAAAACGGAAGCTGATAACCGCGCTTCATCAGCTCCTCAAAATCTAGCGTCTCCGGACCGCGGTACTCATATTTCGGATTATCAATGACACCGCCTTTCAGGAAAAACTTCTGTCCTGGCGCCGGATAGTAACGCTCGGACACCGTTTTCAACTCCCTGCCGTCACGGTCTACATACGGAATCTCCACACCTCTGGCATCTACCATCGTCGCCGCATACCAGGTGTTGTGATTATTGCCTGCGCCATAAGGCGGAAAGCTCCTGCCTGCCGCTGAAAACTCTGCGCGCACCGTCTTTTCCATCATTGTAAATTCCATCCCGGCACGCCAGCCCATTGCATGGCCGCTTCCAATGCTCTGCATGGGCCGGAACTCGCAAAGTCCCGTTGTATCAGCGCTGAACAGCCACACGCGCGCAGGCCGCGACATCGCCATCACCGTGGCCTTTGCGCGCAGCACATAAAACTTCCCGGTTCGGACATTCATGCCCATTGCGCCAATTCCACGCCGCACCGGATTTCCAGATTTCTCCTTCGTTCCCGTAACTGTTTTTTCTTCCTGTATTTCCTGGCTGCCGCCACTCATTTTCTCCACAAGCAGCGCCGTTGCCTCTGTCCGGTCCATCACCCGCACGCCCAGGCGCTTCAGTTCTCTGTAAAGCGCGGGCTTAAATGTGGAACCCCACACACGGATTGTAAACTTATTTTCGTAATCATAGGCAAACATCAGCTTCGTTTTCTCATCCCGAAACTCTGCGCCCACAAACTCATCCTCTGTATCGCGGATTTTTCCGCCAAAACTTTCCAGATCAAGCAGACGGTCGTAGCCCTCGCGGCATTCGATGTAATGCGCAATGCCATTGCTGTACCAGTCCTGTTCATCCACATACGCCTCTGCGATCTCCTCTGGCGTCACTTTGGAACAGGGATTTGTACAGGCTGATTCCCAGTGGTCAAATCCTGTCCCTGCGGAGCCGCTGCGCTCGACTGCACCTTTTTCCACCAGAGTCACGGAAAGTCCTTTTCTGGCAGCCGCAATTGCGGCAAAGCATCCGGAAAGTCCGCCGCCAAGAACCAGCACGTCACTTTCTATTGTCTCTTCCTGTCCGACCTCATTTCCGTAAGGCCAGGAATATTTTTCCTCTACCATTTTCTTTTACCTTTCTGTTGGGGAAACTTTGTGTGTTTATCGGACGACCCCGGGGAGAGGATGCAAAACGGGGTGCCGACCAAACAAGTTACCCCTTATTTTGCATCCTCTCCCCGGGGTCTGACTTCAAAAAATTCAAAATTTACTTTGTTTACATGAGGTGGCATGCGGCAAAGTGGCCTGGGGTTACTTCGCGGAGCGGGATGTCTCCCTGGCGGCAGCGTTCTGTCGCATGCGGACAGCGGGCGGCAAAACGGCAGCCGGGTTTCGGATTGACCGGACTTGTTACCTCGCCCTGAATCAGCTGTCTTTTCTTGTGACAGGACTCCACACTCGGAATCGGAATGGAACCGAGCAAAGCCTTCGTGTATGGGTGTACCGGATTTTTAAACATCTCCGAAGCGGATGCGTACTCGACGCATTTTCCGAGATACATTACCATAATTTCATCCGAAATGTGCTTTACCACAGACAGATCATGAGTGATAAACAGATACGTAAAGCCCCTTTGTTCTTGCAGATCCATCAGCAGGTTCAAAATCTGTGCCTGAATGGAAACATCCAGGGCTGATACCGGCTCGTCGCAGACAACAAATTCCGGTTCCAGTACAAGTGCGCGCGCAACGCCGATTCTCTGTCTGCGGCCGCCGTCCAGCTCATGCGGGTACGCCATAGAAAGACGGCTCGCAAGCCCTACCGTGTCCATGATTTTTCTTACCCGCTCTTCGATCTCTTTTTTATTTTTGCACACTTTGTTGACAATCAGCGGTTCTGCAATCAGCTGACGCACCGTCATTCGTCCGTTCAGGCTCGAATACGGGTCCTGAAAAATCATCTGCATTTTTGTGCGTACCTGGCGGAATTCTTTTTTCGACAGGTTCGCAATGTTCTGTCCATGAAAGAGAATTTCTCCTCCTGTCGGCTCATAGAGCTGCAGTGCCGTTCTGCCCAGGGTTGATTTTCCGCAGCCGGACTCTCCGACCACGCCGAGCGTCTTTCCTTTTGGAATTGAAAAACTCACATCATCTACCGCATGAAGCATTCCGGACGGTGTTTTAAAATACTTTTTCAGGTTTTTAACCTCTAACAGTATTTCCGTCATTTCTTCACCTCCCCGTTTTCTGTAAACCGGTGGCACCGGATCTGATGGCCGTTCTTTTCCCATACCCCTGGCTGGCACGTTTTGCAGATCTCCATACACTTCGTACATCTCGGCGCAAATTTACAGCCCTCCGGCAGTTCAGTCGGATCTGGCATCAGGCCTTCAATTGGATGCAGACGACGCGCATCCTCTGTCAGACTCGGTATTGAGCCAAACAAACCTTCCGTATAGGGATGATGACAATCGCCCGTGAAAATATCAGCCAGCGTGCCATATTCCACGATCTCCCCGGCATACATGATACCTACCTTGTCGCACGTTTCTGCTACTACGCCCAGATCATGCGTAATCATAATCACAGAGGTTCCGTATTTTCTCTGAAGATCGCAGATCATAGTCAGAATCTGTGCCTGAATCGTCACATCAAGAGCAGTGGTCGGTTCATCCGCAATCAGCAGTTTTGGATTGCAGACAAGCGCAATTGCAATCACAACTCTCTGGCGCATTCCGCCGGAAAACTGATAGGGATATTCTGCTTTCCGTTCCCGCGGAATTCCTACCATCTCAAGCGTCTCTTCCACCTTCCGGTCAATTTCCTTTTTGGAAAGCTCCTTCTCATTATGCAGATAAAGCGCCTCTCCGATCTGTTCTCCCACAGTCAGCACCGGATTGAGCGCAGTCATAGGGTCCTGAAAAATCATCGAAATTTTTTCTCCGCGCAGCCTTTGCAGCTCGTGCTCTGACATTTTGCAGACATCTTGGCTGTCAAACAAAACCTTGCCGGATGTCACCTTTGCAGTCCGCTCCGCAAGCAGCCCGAGAATTGCGAGCGCTGTCGTTGTCTTCCCTGCTCCTGTCTCGCCCACAAGTCCCATTGTCTCTCCCTGCCTCAAAGAAAAACTGATGCCATTCACAGCATAGACTGTTTCCAGATCTGTTTTATACTGAATCGACAAATCTTCTATTTTTAAGAGTTCGGAAACTTCGTCCTTTAATGTTCCATCTTTTACTATTTCATCCATGCGTATCTCCTCCTTCCTCAGTCCTTCAGCTTCGGGTCCAGTGCATCTGTAAGTCCGTCACCCACAAGGTTAAAGGCCATCGACGACAGCAGGATAAAAATACCCGGGAAAAGCAGCATATACGGCGCTGCAAACAGGTAGGTCTGTGCATTTGACAAAAGCGCGCCCCACTCCGGCGACGGAGGCTGAATTCCCATACCGATAAAACTGAGACCTGCCGCTGAAAGCATCATAGTGGAAATACTCATCGTGGTATTTACAATAATCGGTCCCATCGCGTTTGGCAGCACATACCGGAAAATAATTCTGGCATTCGAAGTTCCGTACGACTTTGCCGCTTCCACATAATCCTGCTCTGCTGTCGTAAGCACAACAGAACGGATCAGCCGGACATTTCCCGGAATACAGGAAACCGTAATTGCAATAATCAGGTTGCGCAGGTTCGTTCCAAGCGCAGCCACCACGGCCAGAGAAAGCAGAACTGGAGGTACGCACATAAAGACATCTATAATACGGCTGATCACATTGTCCACCACGCCGCCAAAATAGCCGGCACTCGCACCTAGCACTGCGCCGATCGCAAGCGCCATCAGGCTGGTTGCCAGTCCGATCAAAAGCGAATACCTGGAACCGTGTACCACACGTGCAAACAAGTCCCGTCCAAATTCATCGGTTCCGAAAAAGTGTGCCATACTTGGCCCCTGAAGCCGGTCTGCTCCAACCTGCTCGATACATTTCTCATACGGTACAATCAGATCTGCAAAAAGCGCCATTCCCACAATCATGACAAGCAGGATCAGGCCCATGACCGCTGTTTTATTTTTTTTATAACGCCGCCAGAACTCAGAAAGCTGCGCGTGTTTTCTGCTCTTACTCACGTCCCTTCCCTCCATTCTGGTATTTCGCCTTAATTCTCGGATCAATAAATGCATACATGATGTCCACGGCCAGGATGACAAGGCCAAAAAGAACAGCCAGGAACAGCGTAGCCCCCATGACCATCGGCACATCCTTCTGCCGGATCGCCGTTGTCATAAGCGTACCCATTCCGGGCATTGCAAACACCGTCTCTGCGATGATCGCTCCTCCGAGCGATGCGCCGAAACCGCTGCCGAGCGTCGTCACTACCGGAAGCAGTGCATTGCGCAGTGCATGTCTCCAGATCACACGCTTATTGGATGCTCCCTTCGCACGTGCCGTACGTATGTATTCCTGCCGGACCGTTTCTAGCATGGATGCCCGCGTAAGCCGCAAAAGGCCCGCCGCGGAAGGTAACGAAAGCGTCAGCGCAGGCAAAATAAAATGCCGGAGGGAATCAGCTCCAAAGGAAGGAAGCAGACCTAGCTTCAGAGAAAACAGGATCAGCATCATCAGACCAAGCCAGAAACCAGGCATCGAGGCAAACACAAGAGCCACCACGATACAGACGTGATCCATTACCGAATACTGACGTACTGCTGAAAAGATACCCATACTGATTCCCAGAATCGCAGAAAGGCACATCGAGAGCACTGCCAGCAGAAGGGTATTCGGAAATCTTGCCAGAATACTGTCCATAACCGGCTGCCTCGTCGCATAAGAGGTTCCGAGATCAAAATGAAAAATAATATCGCCCACATAATTGAAAAAACGGATAAAAAACGGCTGGTCATATCCGAACTGTGTGTTCAGAGCCGCAATGTCTTCTTTTTTGGCGGTAATGCCAAGGATAATGGAGCCGGGGTCTCCGGGTGTTAGCGAAAGAATCGTAAACACCAGCAAGGCCACTCCGAGCAGCACCGGAATCATGTATAGGAGCCGCTTGACAATGTATTTCGACATATAAGTGATGCCTCCTTTTTCTAAATAAGGGATTGCAAAGTTTTTTGAATAGAGGATGTCCCCTGGCCGTAAATACAAAAACGGGGTTCCAGCAAACAAGTTACCCCTTATTTTGTATTTACGGCCAGGGGACTGGCTTTGAAAAACGAACCTTGAAAGATCTGCGAAAAAGGGGGTGTTGCAGGATTGTCCTGCTCCAGCCCCTTTTTGTCGGTTTTCAGTTTTCATGTAGTCCTGAAATGCGACTAAGCGATTCGTCCCTGTGCAGCTTACAGGCTGTAGTCGTTTTTCTTACCAGGCAAAATCGTACAGATAGTAGTTTCCTTCCAGAACGAACTCCGGAGCTTTCAGGTCGGTGTTGTATGCATACAGAGTCAGCGGGTTGCACATCGGTGCATAGATTGCTTCTTCCTGTGCTTTGGTCAGAATCTGGTCAAACAGCGCTTCTCTCTTTTCTGTGTCTACTTCGCTTCTTGTCTGGTTAAACAGCTCGTCCATCTCCGGATCAGAGTATCTTGCATTGTTTGCCATACCAATGTAATCGGTGGTAAATGCCATTTCGAGTGTCTGTGTGTCCCCTTCCAGCGTCATGTTCAGTGTTGTGATTGTGTAATCGCCGGATGTCAGGCTGCCAATGTAGGAATTAAATTCTCTTGTGTCAATTTCCATCTCAAAGCCGATTGCCCGCAGATCATTCTGTACAACCGTTGCCAGGTTCGCATATTTTTCCGCAACAAGAAGTGTGCCGAGATTGTACGGTGTCTCGATTCCGGCTTCAGCGAGCAGTTCTTTTGCCTTTTCCGGGTCATACGTGTACTGCGGCTGATCTTCGGAATATCCAAAGCGGTGTTTTGCACACAGGTTGGAGTTTACTTCTGCTTTTCCGTCATAGCAGACATTTACCAGGTTCTCACGGTCGATCGCATAGTTTACAGCCTCACGCACAAGCGGGTTATTGAACGGTTCTTTTTCTATGTTCATGCAGACATACGCAAAGCTTGAGGTCGGCACCTCGGAAATCGTAACTGCCGGGTTTGCTTCAAGCTGTGCCAGAACGGAAGCGTCAATTTCTGCGAAATTGATTTCACCGGTCTGAAGTGCCAGTGCGCGGGAAGCGATTTCCGGAAGTACGCGGAAGGTTACGTTTTTGATCGCCGGTGCTCCTCGGTAATAGTCTTCATTCGCTTCCAGCTCTAGGGAAGTTGCTACCGTACGGCTCACAAACTTATATGGACCGCTTCCGATCGGATTTGTTACAAAGCCGTCCGGGTCTTCCTCATAATAGTCCTTGGAACTGATATTCGGAGAACTGATTCCCAGAAGGAACGGCGCGTACGGTGTATCCAGATGGCAGACTACTGTGCTATCATCCACTGCTTCCACACTGCTCAGCACTGAAATCTGAGAGCCCTGATACTGAGAAGCCTTGTACATCTCAATCGAAAATACCACATCGTCCACGGTCACAGGGGTACCGTCATGGAAGGTCACGTCATCTCTGATCTTAAAGGTATAGTCCAGACCATCCTCACTGATTTCATAACTCTCGGCAATTCTCGGTTCCGGATCTTCACTTCCATCCGGGTTGACATACAGCAGTGTGTCATAAATCTGATTCAGAACTGTCATTTCCACAGTGGTGGAGAAATCCGTCGGATGCAATGTCTCAACGTCTGCATCAACAGCGATTATAATATCTGTTTTTCCCTCCTGCGCATACGCGCTAAAAGATGCGAACATCGAAAGTCCGCAAATTGCTGCCAGTAAAGTAAGTGTCTTCTTCATCACAAATCTCCTCTCATGGTCGTTTTTCAGTATATTCTTTTCTGTATGATTGGTCTGTTTCTTTCAGGTTTGTTCTACTGCACGCATGCCCTCACATTAGAACAGCGGCTTCCCTTCCCTTGTTGTGATAATCTCAATTTCCTCCTGTTTCAGCCTGCCTGCTTCTTTCAGGAATCCCTGCAACATTTCATTGCTCCAATACTGTTTCCCCTGGAAAACAAAACGAATCTTTCTGATATTTCCGATCGCCTCGAGCGGATTGCCGTCAAGCACAATCACGTCAGCATCCATTCCCTGCAAAATTCTGCCTTTTTCTCCGGCAATACCGATATGCTCCGCCGGATTTACGGTCGCCGCACGCAATGCGTCATAAACGGTCATGTCATAGACCTTTACAAGCTTCTCCAGCTCCTCTGGCATTGCAATTCCGGGAATAATACCGGGATACGGACAATCAGTTCCGGCCATGACACGGTCCGAATGCTTCAGGAAAGCGGTCCCCCGGTCTATAATTGTCTGAAAGTCGGGATGTACGTTCAGCTTGCGATAATTCTGGATAATTACCTCGTTTTCTGCCTCCCATTTTTCCCGTACACATGACGGCAAATCTTCATAATGCGGCAGATCTTTCAGCTGTTTTCCGTTCCACACATAATCTGGCAGCGTCTCGCAAACTACATGCGTCGGACAGAACCACATTCCGCACTCCGCAAGATAGGCGATCACTTCCGGGTCTGAGGGTAGTGAACTTGTATGCTCGCAGCAGACATATCCTTGATCTGCCAGAATCTTATGGTCCATACGCTTTGTCATATGTCCGCACATCGGAAGCTTTTCTTCCCTACACCGGCTCATCAGATATTGATATAACGCCGGCTCAATGGAAGGGTATGTTTTCATCCAGAGAAATCCCAGGCCTTTTGTGTACCGGATTGCCTCCTCCACATCTTCCTCGGTCCGAATAATCACATTTGTATTATCCGGAATGGTCGGGTCCTCCCCATCGTACACCGGACCGCTTGAATATAGATACGGTCCTCTGCGTTTACCTGATAAAATCTCGTCTCTCCACACGGCATGTCCATCAAAGCCACGCATATTCCGGACAGAGGTGACGCCGCTTGCCAGGAAAAAATCTCCCATATAGCTCTCGTCATAATGCACGTGGGAATCAATCAGTCCTGGCATAACCACACAGCCGGTACAGTCAATCACCTGCGCATCCGCCAGAAATACTCTGTCAGGCCCTTCGATTACCGGAGTCCCGGCAAACGCTGCTCTACCTATTTTTTCATTAGCAGACGTCTCTTTCGCGTTCTCTTTTACACGGAGAATTTTGCCGTCTGCAATCCACAGATCTCCATACTTAAGTACCGGACCGTCATTCATGGTCAGAATATCCGCATTCTTTAAAATGATATTTCCTGTGTTCATGTGAATTCCCTCCTGGAAAACGCATGAATCAGGTCAACGCCGGCTTCAATATCTGCCTTGGAGGCCACCGCACTCTGCGAATGCGGGTAGCGTGTCACCACTACAATACCGCCTGCCTTCACGCCCATACCAGAAAGATTCATACTCGAAGCATCCGTACCACCCTTGTCGATAACCTCTCTCTGATATTTAATCTGCTCCTTCTCGCAGCATTCCACCATCGCTGCCACCACATCTTCGTCGCATACCACAGAAGGGTCACAGATTTTGATGCCAATACCACCGTCTACCTCGTTGCTGCCCTCAAGATCACACGGATAATCATGCGCCGGTGTAATATCTACCGCAACTCCGATATCAGGCTGAATCCGCTCTGCCGCCACTTTAGAGCCGCGGCATCCAAGCTCCTCCTGCACACAGAATACATAATAAATATCATTTGGCCCGGTACCGTCATTTTGTTTCAGCGCTTCCAGAAGCTGATAACAGCCAATCCGGTTGTCCAGCGTCTTTGCACAGATTCTGTCATTCACAAGCTCGAGATATTCGCCATGATATCCACAGGCATCTCCGAGTTTTACATACTTTTCCGCATCCTCTTTCGAGCATGCGCCAATATCAATATAAAGCTTTCCCGGATCGTTTTTCGCTTCTTCAATCGGCCCCATGCAGCTGACCACACCGCTTACGCCATTGCGAAAACGTACCCTGCCATTATACGCCGAACCTGTCCAGTTCCATCCAAGGTTACATACCCTGAGCCTGCCGTCCGGTTCGATCTTCTTTACCATAAAACCAATCTCATCCATATGCGCCGCAAACATAAGTTTTTTCGCGTTCGCACCACCGGTTCCTTTTTTATGTACAATCAGATTGCCGACTGCATCCGTCATCATATCATCCGCATACGGGGCTGCCTTTTCTTCTATATAATTACGTACTTCTTTTTCATATCCTGCAACACCCCACAGCTGCGTCAGCTCTCTGAGCAGCTTTTCGTCCCTCATCAAAATCCCCCTTTTCTTTATGGTAACACCTCTCAAACAGTTTATTTCTAAAACAAGAAAACAACGAGACCCCTGCCTTTTTCCAGGTGGCCACCCTGTTTTATTTTACTGCTGTGTTATTTGCCACGTTGACGCTTTAACTTTTTACAGTGTACCATTTATTATATAGATTTGCAATATATTTTTACAAATTCCTTCGCCTCCTCTTAAGAATCTTTTCATTTCTTTTTGTTGCCAGTCGTGGTAAGATATGGGCAGATAAAACGTCAGAACACACTGACATTCAGCTCGAATTTTTATATCTAGCAAGGAGGAAAATCTATGAAAAAGAAAACTTGTCTACGCTGCCTGATGACCATTCTTACCGTCTGTATGGTTGCATGCGCATCTGTTCCCGCGTTTGCATCCGAAGACCGCTGGAAAAACACGACTTCCAGAAATGAAGACAACGATATCCGCATTGATTTCCAGGATCTCTGGCTGCTCCTACCGGACAGTTGGTCCGGCAAATGCCAGATGGGCGTCGGAACCGACGGTGTTTCCTTCTACCAGACCAAATCCCGTCAGCTCTGGACCAAAAAACTCGGATCTCCAAACGGTGGATGGCTTTTCAGTATTTCTTACACCCTCGACGATGATTACCTGGACAATCCGAACTACCAGACAATTGGCCAGGGGCCGGACGGCGGCACCTACTATGCAACCTTCCCGACCGATTTACAGGCTTACACCGAAGATGCCGAAGCCTACGGCGAATACATGCAGATGACAAACGATATGCCGTGGGTGAAAGAGCACATCGTACTTTCCAATGAGTCTCCCATCGTAATTGAAGGAGATTACATTTTTCCGCAAAGCTCCACTTCCTATTTGAGTGAGAGTGATCTGGTTCTGCTTGACGCAGACCGGATTCAGATGGCCATCAATGAAATTTATGCGCGCCACCACCGCAAATTCGTTCTGAAAGAGGTTCAGGACTATTTCAATACCAAATCCTGGTACAGTGGTACAATCGAAGCAGCTGATTTTGATACCAACGTCATGAATGACTACGAAGCTGCAAACATCAATCTGATGGTAAAAGTCATGAACGACAAAAAAGCCCCAAAATAAGGGGCTTTTGAAAAACAATTCCTTCCGGGGCTGCTGCACGGATATCCATCATGCAGCAGCTCCTGTTTTTATTTTTTATCTTTTTTTCATCTCCCGTATCCAGACAGAAACCGCAGCCAACAAAATGCCGATGATCAGCATCCGCGGTTTTCCCGCATAATTTCCTTCCTCCATTGCAAACAGATAAAAGCTGCCCAGCTTATTCCCCATTCCCATACAGAGCGTGTAATACATGACCGGAAGCATATAGGCCACTGCCACATTTCCGGAGATCGCGCCTGCCAGCATACCGAGCGAGCCAAGGAATACAGCGTCTGCAATCGTCCCGGTGACAAGAACCGGTGGAATCTCACAGCCGGACTCCCTCATATAAATGGCAAAAACAAGAATCATCACTGCCATAATACCGGTCAGGCAAAAAATTCTGACCGCACAGACAACGCTTCTGCCAATATATTTTGCGGACACAACATCATCAATTTCACTGCTTTGCTCCGGTCCAAAAATCGGTGTCAGCAAAATCGGACCGAGAAGCGCCACAAAACGTTCCAACGGAACTGCACTGGCAAACCGGTCCAGATCTGTAATTCCAAACAATACCGGTGTCAGAAACAATACCAACGCCCCAACCAGGATATGCATTATAAAATTATGCTGCAGATTTATTTTTGCGATCTGGAGCAGCTGCAAAGACGCTGCGGATTTTAAACCTTTCACCAATTTTCCCCCTCCTTTTCCAATCATAAGCAAAAATAGTTAGTACTACAAGCACCAGAGCAAGCCCTGCCATCAGCAGTCGATTCTGCACAAGACGGTCGAAATTTGACGTGAAATCAAGAACGCGAAAACGACTCAGCGTTCCAGCATTATGACGCGGTGCAAGCCGGAACAATCCATAGGAACTGCTGATGTTCTTATAGCCCGCATTTAAATCCAAGAACCACCAGAAACACTGCACGGCGATCGCAATCGGCGTCCCGGTCAGCTCGGTAAAAAACATCCCGACTGCCGCACTTACCATGGCAGACGGCAAAAGCCAGCCAAAGGCGTATTTCAGCGGCGCCAGATAATCCAGCTGCATACCCTCATACAGATTCCAAACCTTACTGTTTGAATAATAAGCCAATATCACCACCGGAACCATTACAACTGTCAAAATTGCCGCATAGCGCACACCCACAAGTACCGCGGAGGACACTTTTCTGCTGTACACCAGCTGTGACATTTTATTGCGTCGATCTTTCAGACAAAGAGCAACTGACAAAAACACCGGAAGAATCGCCATTGCCATAACGCCTGCATAATCCGAAAAAAGCCTTGCATACCCGCCGGTAAACTGGTCTTTATCCTTTACAAGCTGGTATTCCACCCGTGCATCCTCATACGTAACCGGCACTTTTCCAAACCCGATCAGTGCATCTGGCGCATAATCCGAACCGCCGCCAAGCAGCCGGTCCGCCCGTTCCATGCAGGCTTTAAATTCCTCGTAAGTAAGATCTGCACGTGGCGCTATCTCATGCTCCGAAATCCCCTTCTGAAGCTCAGCGTCCTTTTCCACAGAAAATCGTTCTGCTTTGATACCTGTAAGCTCCGATAGGATTTCTGCCATCTGTGCTTTTTCTTTTTCCTTTAATTTTACGTTTTTATACAGACCGATGGGATACGTCGTGTACTGATTCCAGGTATATTCCTGGAACAGCTCCTTAATTGCAGCCGGCATCACAAGCTCCGGTATTTCTTCATTGTGTATGCCGTAGTTTTCGCCAGGCTGCGGTTCCTCCAACTTGTCATGAAAAGAAAATACCCCCTGTGAAGACAGTTCCATAATCAGTACCGCGACAAACAGAACGTACACCACAGAACCTGCAAGTTTTTTTATTTCCTGCCAAAACAACATCAGCTTTCACCTCCCAATCCGTCGTCCAGACTTCGAACGCCGTTTCGGTACAGATACAGCATATATGCATCCTCAATATTCGGCTCGCACACCTGTGCTCCTGGTACTGGTGTTTCGGACAGGAAACGCAGATAAACACGGTTGTTCTGTGTATGCATGCTGGTGATGCGAAATTCCTTTTTCAGCCGCGGAACTTCCCGCCTGTCTGCTTCCTTCGTATATACCTGCCCCCGTGCTTTTTCCAGGAGTTCATCTACTGTTCCATTATATAGAAGCTGCCCCTCGTTCAAAATAGCAATCTTCTCACATGTGGCCTCAATATCTCCGACAATATGCGTGGACAGAATCACGATCCGCTCCTCTGCCACCTCGCACAGAAGATTCCTGAATCGAATGCGTTCCTCCGGGTCAAGCCCTGCCGTCGGTTCATCTACAATCAGCACCTTTGGGTCATTCAACAGGGCCTGTGCAATCCCAAGCCGTCGTTTCATACCCCCTGAGAGCGCTTTCACCTTTTCTTTTCTGTGTTCCAGCAAATTTACTCTGCGAAGAAGTTGTTCTGTGCGGGCACGCCGTTCCTTTGTCTCGATGCCGGACAAAATGCCCAGATAATCCATCGCCTCTTCAATCCGCATGGAAGGATACATCGAAAAATCCTGCGGCAGATACCCCGTAATTTTCCTGATTTCTTTCGTATGTTCAATCGGCACGCCACAAACACTGATTTTTCCTTCTCCCTTTGGCAGCAGCGTTGCCAATATTTTCATCAATGTCGTTTTTCCCGCACCATTTCTTCCAAGCAGCCCAAACATCCCCTGCTCAATCACCAAATCCACCTGATCCAGAGCCCGTTTATTCCAATAAGACTTGCTCAGGCCCGTTATAATAATTTTATTCTCGTCCATCCATCTCGCTCCTCTCTTTTTACAAAACCTGCAAGTACTTGCAAAATGACCTGTCTCTGTAAGCGTAATGGATAAATTTCTACTTTTTATCAATTAAATAAAATTAATTACCGCTGCCCTATTTAAAATCCAGCACGCACACACGCACCTTTCCTGCCATTAGACAGATGGAGATAACCGCCGTGTTTCTCACACAGCACCTTGCAAATATAGAGCCCCATTCCCATATGCTCTGTCATTTCTGTTTTTGTTTTGGCAACAAAGGGCTCTTCCTGTTTGTTCACGGACACCTCATCTTCATTAGTTCCGTTGCTTTGCTTTGCCCGGTAAAACGGATTTACCGCACGTTCCAGATCTTCTTTTGAAAAGCCTTTGCCATCATCCGTGACAATGACTGAAAAGCCGTTCTCATCCGTCAGAGCAACGGTCACACGGCTGACCGCATAGCAGGCTGCATTGGAAATCAGATTGTCGCAGACCTGCATGGCAAGCTGCATATCAAGAAGCTGCGTATTTCTCTTTAGCCTTGAAGCGTCAAGGTCAAACTGTACTTTTTCCCCACAAATAGCCTGACCGCTCTCAAGAAGACGCATTACAAATTCGGTCGTTGAACTTTCTTCTTTCCGAACCTCAATATCTTCCAGTCTCTGCAAATGATTCATCGTCTGCACATACTCTTCAAGCCTCCCGATATGCCGTTTCATGGTCGCAGCCGCAGCAACGATCTTTTCCTCCGACATTTTCTGTTGAGGTACAAACCGAAGCAGCATATCCGCCTGTCCCTTTAATACAGTAAGCGGTGTACGCAAATCATGCGCAAATGCCGCATTCAACCTTTTCCGTTCCTCTATCTGGCGCCACATTTGCAGATTATTTTCCTGCAAAGAAAGCCTCATTTTCTCAAATGCATTGCAAAGCTGTCCCATCTCATCCGCCTCTTCATAATACACGCTGAAGTCCAGATTATTTTCACCGATCTGCTGTGCCCCGTTGATCAGAAGCTGCAATGGTTTTTTCAAATGCCTGCGAAAAAACAGTGTTCCAGGAATCAAAAGACAGGCCAGGGTCCATGGAATAGCAAGAAGCACTTGACTGATACTTGCAATATCAAACAGCTCTTTATAAAAATCATCATCCCAGTCATAGATAGACCCAATACCGCTTAAAATCAATTGTTCTCCCTTTTCCGTATACATCTTCTCATAATATACCTCCTCATTTATCTCTGCAAAGTTCAGCACAAGCTGATCCTGTACCATATTCGCGGTCAGCCCAAGCACTGCATATCCAAGGAGCAGTGCAACTGCCATAACAAGAAGGTAGGGCACCATTTTCCAGCACACCGAATTTTTGTTTATCCGTTTTCTTTTTTCCATTTGTATCCCACTCCCCAGACCGTATCAATACAGCTTTCCGCTCCTGCCTTCTGTAACTTTGCACGAATCCGACGGATGTGTTCTGCTACCACAGAACTTTCTCCCTCGCTGTCATACCCCCAAACCAGCTCATAAATCCGTTCCTTGCCAAACACCTGCCCCGCATGAAGCGAAAGCAGTTCAATGATGTCAAACTCCTTTTTCGCAAACGGCAGCGCATTCCCTTCAAAATAGACACGCCGCTCTGAATAATCAATGACCACCGAACCGCCGAATTTTACGACAGCAAGGCCTCTCTGCCTCTTTTCCCTGCGAAGATGCGCCTCTACCCTTGCGCCAAGCTCCTCAATTGAAAACGGCTTTACAATGTAATCATCCCCGCCGATACCAAAACCGCGGATTTTATCGCTCTCCTCAATGCGCGCTGTCAGAAATAAAATCGGGCAGTTCACAAAATATCGAATCAACCGGCAAACCTCCAGACCATCCATTCCCGGCATATTGATATCCAACAAAATCAAATCCGGCTGCCGTTCTGCTTTCAGCACCGCTTCTTCCCCGCAGCATGCCGTCATCACCTCATATCCATTATAAGTAAAATAATCCCGAAGCATTTCCACAATATCTGCTTCATCGTCTACAATTAAAATTTTGTCCTGCATTGCCAGTGCCTCCCTGTTTTTACATAGATCAAAATAATGTCTTGATTTTAGTCGCCTGCCTGTATTGACCACTTATTTTCTCAAACATATATCAATTAATTATCAACTTTTCAGATCTGTACCTTCCTTATTACCTCACACAAAATCCTGGTCACATAATTTTCCGGATCTTTTTCCGTCAATCCGTCGATCACTGCATCCTCAAAACAGTGCTCGCCTAAAATCAATCCCCGCTCCTTCGCATATGTCAAAAGCCGTCCATATGCCAGCCCAATCCGTCTCCAGTCACCGACATGATAAAGCACCACATAATCCCCGGCCTTCCGCTCCCTATAAGACAATGTCTCCGGCCTTTCATCCAGAAGCAGATACACCATATCGTATCTGAGTGGCTCTGTTTTCCCCTCCTGTTGTGCCACAGCCGCTTTTTCCGCCATTCTCATCTTTATCCGATACCCGAATCCATACGAGCTCCGGATTCCATTTGCCTCACAGTCCGCAAGCAGCTCCCCCGCCTTTTTGACCCATACCGCTTCATCCGCTGTATTCACTGTCCTGCTGATATAATACTTCCCCTTCTGTTCCTCCACTGTTATTTTCTCAAAATCCAGCTTTAATGTCTGCTCCAGAGTCTCCTTTTTGTGCAAAAGCCAACTCCTGCTCCGTTCCAGATGACATATCCGTTCCAGCAGTACCTTTTCCTCTTTTTCAAAGAGCTCCAGCAGCGACGGAACAGTCCGTTCCTCCAGATATTCCCGTATCTCAGCCAGCGGCATGCCAAGTTCTTTCAACACCCGAATCACATCACAGACATCCACCTGAGCGAGCGAATAATACCGATACCCATTTTCTTCCACCGTCTCCGGCTTCAGAAGCCCAATCCGGTCATAATGAAACAGCGTATCCTTTGAAACCCCAGCCAGCCCTGCAAACTCCCCTGTCGTAAATTTCCCCGCCCTCTTCAACTGTTTTCCTCCTGTCTGTCTCAAAAAATCTTGACTATTGTGTTACCCCATACTTTATCATACCCTTTGTCCCTTTGACAACCCTGCCCCATCCCCATTGCCACCCCCCCCGTTTATGTGGAGGTTCTCGCAGGGCGTCCCGCCAACACATTTCACACCAAATCCAAAAAGGAGGTTTTATGTCAAATAATTCAATTGCACAGGATTTTCGTTTTCCATCCCTCCTGCGCTTTGCATTCCCTACCATTATCATGATGGTTTTCATGTCCCTTTATACCATTGTTGACGGCATTTTTATTTCCCGTTTCGTTGGCAGTAACGCACTCTCCTCTGTGAATATTGTGTATCCGTTTTTAAGCCTTGTGATCGCCTGCGGCGTCATGCTGTCCACAGGAGGAAGCGCGCTCACAGCCAAACGGCTCGGGGAGGGAGCTGACCGTGAGGCAAAAGAAATTTTTTCCATGCTTTTACTGGCCACTTTCCTTTTAGGAGTCCTGCTGCTGCTTGGCGGCAAACTGTTTCTGCGCCCGCTGATCCTCCTGCTCGGCTCTACAGATCTTCTGTATCAGGACTGTGCATCCTACCTAGAAATATCCCTCTACTTTGCCCCGGCCTGTGTTTTGCAGCTCTTTTTTCAGACCTTTTTTGTCACAGCAGGGCAGCCTGGCCTTGGCCTTGCTCTGACCGCAGCAGGCGGAATCGCGAACATGATTCTCGATTATATTTTTATGGGGCCACTGGGACTCGGCGTCTCGGGCGCCGCGCTTGCCACCGGACTTGGCCAGTCAGTTCCCGCCATTGCCGGGCTTCTTTATTTTACACTTGTCCGGAAAAACCTGCTGTACATTGTGAAGCCGCGATTTTATCCGGGAGCACTGTTGAAAAGCGTTTTCAATGGCTCATCCGAAATGGTGACAAATGTTTCAAACGCTGTGGTCACTTACCTTTTCAATCTTGTTATGCTCCGTTTTCTCGGAGAACCTGGCGTAGCTGCCATTACGATTGTCCTGTACAGCCAGTTCCTGTTTAATGCGCTTTACATGGGGTTTTCGATGGGAGTCTCGCCTGTCATCAGCTACAATTACGGAAGGAAAAACATTTCTCTCCTGCGGCGCGTGACAAAAATCTGTTTTGCGTTCACCATCGTTTCCTCTGCCCTTATTACTGCGACGGCACTCGCCGCCACACCCGCCATTGTCGGAATTTTTACTCCTCCGCAGACAGAGACGTATGCAATTGCAAAAACAGGATTTTTTATCTTCTCTTTTAATTATATGTTTGCGGGCCTGAATATTTTTTCATCCGCACTCTTTACTGCCCTCAATAACGGGATCATATCCGCCGTCATCTCCTTTTTGCGGACCTTTGTTTTTATCGCAGTGAGCATCCTGCTCCTCCCGCAGCTCCTCGGCGTGACAGGCGTATGGCTTTCTGTACCGGCCGCAGAGTTTGCCACACTGTTTTTATCGCTGTATCTGGTACAAAAATACAGGGGACGTTATTTCCGGACACCAGCCTGATATTTTTCTCTACCATTTATTTTGCGCCTCAAGTGCAATGTCTCATGCTCTGGTTTGAAAAAACAAAGACTGAGGTCCTCTCGTCTCTTCCAAATAAAAAACAGCTGCAAAATAAAAATAATACAGCCGGGTGAACCCCGGCCGTAAAAAATTTATTTTGCAGCTGTTTTTCAAAGCATTGCTTATTCTCGGAACATAATTTCTCCCGTTTTTTCATCCATTCCATCCACAATCGCCAATGACTCCAGATGGATTCCTTTTGAACGGAGAATCTCGCCTCCCACCTGGAAGCCTTTCTCAATTGCAATCCCGGCTCCCACAAGCTCTGCTCCGGAGGCCTCTACTAGGGCGCACAATCCCTCAAGCGCTTTTCCGTTTGCGAGAAAATCATCAATCAAAAGCACTTTATCCCCTTCTCCAAGAAATTCTTTTGACACAATGATATCATAGACACGTCCGTGTGTGTAGGATTCTACCTTTGAGGTGTACACGTCGCCAGCAATATTTTTGGTCTGCGTCTTTTTCGCAAAAACCACAGGCACCTGTAATTCCTCTGCCACCAGACATGCAATACCGATTCCGGATGCCTCAATGGTCAAAATTTTGTTGATTTCTTCTCCGGCAAAACGCTTTTTAAATTCTTTCCCCATCTCACGAAACAGACTGACATCCATCTGATGGTTCAGGAAGCTGTCTACCTTCAGTACATTGCCTTCTTTGACTTTTCCATATTTGCGGATTTTATCCTTTAGTAACTGCATGTTGTGTCCTCCATTTTTATCTTTTGAAAATCGGACGAATCAGGGGCGCTGGCTCCCGGCTGGTCAAAAAAGAGTTTCCTGCGCGATTCGCAGGCGATTTTCAAACTGAGAGTAAAAATCCTCTGACGTATTGTATGGTTTGAAATAAAATAGTTTGAGCAGAAAAACGTTTGCATTTTTTCTGTCATCGTCACTCATGCCATCTGCAAACTTCATTTCTGCATCTTCAAGAAAATAGTGCCAGTCGTTTATGTATGTCTCATAACGTGACAACTGCGGTGTGTCCAGCCATTTTTCCACTTTTACTTTTGTTTTGGCCGGCATGGGGCACTCGTGAATCTGTAAAAAATAACGAAAACTGCGCTTTTCCTTTTCATAATAGCGGCCAAGCGGAAACAGGCGGCAGATTCCGGGGCGCCATGCATGAATGCTGCAGCGCCCCTCCTCATTTAAAAATGCACAGGCTTCCTCTGTAACCGTACCTGTCATATCCGTATCAGACATTGCTTTTCCGGTATCGGAAATACTTTTCATTTTCAGGTTAGGCAGAATGATCCCATCCACGACATTCAGTTCCACTTTATTCACCAGCAGCTCTTCAAACGTACAGGACAGTCCTGCCGTCAGACGATATACGTCAAACGGGTCGAGAATTACGGATGTTCCCATTCCGCTGCAGCATTCACAGCAGCCTTTGCAGCCTCCACAGCCGGCTCTTACCATATCTTTCCGGCTGTATAATCTGCCGTCAGAAATTTCTTCCAAACTTACTTGTCGTTTCACTCGCCTGTCCTCCGTTTTCTGGCAGATTACACCCTTTCAAACGCATTGGCCTGCCTTGTTTTATGCCGGATTTACATGCACCATAATGTGCTTCACCTGTTCAAACTGTCCTTCTATCTCATCGTGTACATGCTCCGCAATCCCGTGTGCCTCCCGCAGTGACATGGAACCGTCTGCCCGGATGTCTACGTCTACATAAATCCGGCTGCCGAAGGTTCGCGTGCGAAGCAGATCAATCCCCTGAACGCCGCTCTGAATCAGTACAAATTCCCGCAGTTCTTTTTCAAGAGACGGGTCGCAGGCGGTATCCAGCATCTTATCAATTGCATCTTTAAAGATATCATAAGCCGCTTTTAATATAAAAAGACAGATCACAACGCTTGCTGCCGGGTCCATTACCTGAAATCCAAGCCGGGCGCCGAGAATACCGATAAATGCACCGATCGAAGAAAGCGAATCCGAACGATGATGCCAGGCATCCGCCATGAGTGCGGGAGATTTGATCTTTTTCGCATAGAAGCGCGTATACCAGTACATCCATTCTTTTACAAGAACAGACACAACCGCCGCCACAAGAGCAAGTATCCCCGGTACCGCCAGCTCTCCATAATTTCCTGAACTGATTTTTTCCAGTCCGGATGCCCCTATTTTAAAACCTGTAAGCGCAAGTACGACTGCCAAAAGAATGGCGGCGACGCATTCCATTCGCTCATGGCCGTATGGATGCTCTCGGTCTGCTGCTTTGCCTGACATGCGGATTCCGATCATCACAATAATCGTACTGAACACATCGGAAGCCGAGTGAACTGCATCCGAAAGCATCGCGCCTGAAGAGGCCAGAATTCCAGCGGCCAGCTTACCGGCAGAAAGCAGAACATTCACAACAATGCTGATCTTTGATACGCGCATGGCTGTCTGCTCCATGGAGCTGATTTGCCGTTCCTTCATCTGCATCTTCCCCATTCAAAAATCCTCCCTTTATGCTATGCCGTATGTTCCGGCATGTGCATCTTTACGCCTCTTTTAAGAAAGCCTCATAGCCCTTCTCTGCCTCATAAACGTCGGCCTTGCTTGTCACCTCCATCGGTGCGTGCATATTCATCACTGCAACGCCACTGTCGATCACCTGCATTCCGTACAGAGCTGAAATATAAGCAATGGTTCCGCCTCCCCCGACGTCCACTTTTCCAAGCTCTGCGGTCTGATATGCCACGTGATGCTTCTCCAGCGCTGCCCGCACTGCTGCGACATATTCCGCATTTGCGTCATTACTTCCGCTTTTGCCGCGGGAACCCGTGTATTTGCAAAGGACCATTCCTTTTCCGAAATAAGCGCTGTTTCGCTTTTCAAAATACGACGCATAAAGCGGATCATACGCTGCGCTCACATCTGAAGAAAGCATACGGCTGCGGCTTAAACACCGGCGCAGCTCGAGTTCACTGTATTCGCCTGCACAGTTCATCAGCTCTGCCACCGTATTTTCAAAGAACCGCGACTGCATTCCGGTTGCGCCTACGCTTCCGATCTCCTCCTTGTCAACCAGCAGGCAGCAGCATGTATATTCCTGTGTGCCTGCTGCAAGCAGTGCCTCCATAGACGTGTAAGCACAGACACGATCATCCTGTCCGTAAGCCATAATCATACTGCGGTCAAGGCCGCAATCTCTGGCTTTCCCCACCGGAACAATTTCCAGCTCAGCAGACAGGAAATCCTCTTCCTCGATTCCGTACTGTTCTTTTAAAATTGCGAGGATATTTGCTTTTACCGCGTCTTTTTCTTTTTCTTTTCCTTTTTCTTTTCCTTCTTCGTTCCCATCTGCAACCGGGCGGCTTCCGACTAAAAGATCCAGATTTTCACCTTCAATCACCACTCGCGCCTTTTTCTCAAGCTGTTCGCCGGCCAGATGAATCAGGAGATCCGACACAAATACAACCGGATCATCCTCCTTCTCGCCGATACAGACCTCAAGCACAGACCCGTCTTTTTTCGCCACAACGCCATGAATGGCAAGCGGAATCGTCACCCACTGATATTTCTTGACTCCGCCATAATAGTGTGTGTCAAGATATGCCAGTTCTGCATCCTCATAAAGCGGATTTGGTTTCAGATCGAGACGCGGAGAATCAATGTGCGCCCCAAGAATACGCATTCCCTGCGCAAAAGGCTTTTCTCCGATATGAAACAGCGCAATATCCTTTTCCATAAATACTGCATATACCTTGTCCCCGGCTGCAAGCGTTTTTCCGGAAGCAACTGCTTCTTCCAGACTGACGTAACCACTTGCTCTGGCAAGCCGTACGGCCGCCTTCACACACTCACGCTCCGTTTTTCCTGCATCCAGAAAAGCCCTGTAGCGTACAGATAACGCTTCCAGTTCCTCTGTCTGCTCTTTTGTATACGTTCTCCACGCATTTTTATGCTCCATATTTTTTACCTCCTATTCTGCCATTCACCTTACCGATTGCAAACTTTTTTCCAGAGTTCATTCGGACTTCCGGTTTCTTTGCAAGAAGCGGTACGATCAGCAGATCTCTGCCCCGGACGGCATCTCTTTTTCCGGTTTCATCAGCGCCAGATTGCCGCTTGCATCCTCTGCGCACAGCAGCATTCCCTCGGAAAGCACACCGGCCAGCTTCGCCGGCTTCAGATTTACAAGAACCATAACCTTCTTGCCTACCATTTCCTCCGGTGTGTAATGCGCTTTAATTCCTGATACAATCTGTTTTATCTGGCTTCCAATCTTTACCTGTGAACAGAGCAGCTTCTTCGACTTCTTCACTGCTTCACACGCAATAATTTCACCTACCTGGAACTGCAGCTTTTCAAAATCGTCAAACGAAATTTCCGGCTTCGCCTCAACATCAATCACACCTGCGTCCTCTTTTTCCGCTGTACCCTGACTGTCCGCGCTCTGCCCCGCTGCCGCCAACTGTGCCTTCTGAATTTCCTCTGCTTTTGCAAGCACTTCCTTCAGATCGAGACGGGCAAACAAAATCTCCGGTTTATCTGTTACCTTTGTACCCGACTCATACAAGCCGTACTGCTTCATCTCTTCCAGAGTGCGTTTCTTTGCATGCAGCTGCTCCAGAATTTTCCCGGAAGTCTCCGGCATAAAGGATTCCAGCAGCGATGCGCCGATCGCGATACACTCTGTAAGATGATAGAGTACTGTAGCCAGGCGGTCCTGCTTGGTCTCATCTTTCGCAAGCACCCACGGCATTGTCTCGTCAATGTATTTGTTGCAGCGTTTAAACAGTGTAAAAATTTCGCTGATCGCATCTGCCACACGCAGATCATCCATTTTCTTCGCTGCATGTTCCGGAACTGCCAGAGCTACTGCTTTCAGCTCCTCATCCACCGGCTCTGCCACGCCGCCATCCCGCACGATTCCGCCGAAATATTTATTCGTCATGGATATTGTCCGGTTTACCAGATTTCCGAGCGTATTAGCAAGATCGGAATTCAATCGTTCTACCATCAGCTCCCAGGAAATTACACCGTCATTTTCAAACGGCATCTCATGCAGTACAAAATAACGCACCGCATCCACACCGAATACATCTGCAAGATCATCCGCATAGAGCACATTTCCTTTGGACTTGCTCATTTTTCCGTCGCCCTGCAGCAGCCACGGGTGGCCAAATACCTGTTTAGGCAGCGGAAGATCCAGCGCCATCAGGAAAATAGGCCAGTAAATTGTATGGAAACGGATAATATCTTTTCCGATCAGATGCAGCTCTGCCGGCCAGTTTTTCCGGAACTGCTCCGTACCTTCCCCGTCACAGTCATAACCGATTCCTGTAATATAGTTTGTCAGTGCATCCAGCCACACATACGTCACATGGCGCGGATCAAACGTAACGGGAATTCCCCATTGAAAAGAAGTTCTCGAAACGCACAAATCCTGCAAGCCCGGAAGCAGGAAATTATTCATCATCTCATTTTTGCGTGATACTGGCTGAATAAATTCCGGATGGGTATTGATGTGCTCAATCAAACGATCCGCATACTTGCTCATACGGAAGAAATAAGCCTCTTCTTTTGCCGGTTTCACTTCACGGCCGCAGTCCGGACATTTACCGTCTACCAGCTGCGATTCTGTCCAGAAGGACTCGCACGGCGTACAATACAGTCCCTCATATGAGCTTTTGTAAATATCGCCCTGATCATACAGCTTTTTAAAAATTTTCTGTACCTGTTTTTCGTGGTCCTCATCTGTGGTCCGGATGAACTTATCATACGACGTATTCATGAGATCCCAGATCCGTTTGATCTCTCCTGACACGCCGTCCACGAACTCTTTCGGCGTCACACCTGCCTCCTGTGCCTTCAGCTCAATCTTCTGCCCATGCTCATCCGTTCCGGTCTGGAAAAACACATCGTATCCCTGCTCTCTTCTGAAACGAGCAATGCTGTCGGCCAGAACAATTTCGTACGTATTTCCGATATGCGGCTTGCCGGAGGTATAGGCAATCGCAGTAGTCATATAAAACTTTGGTTTGTTCATTTTTTAATGCTCCTTCCTTAAACTAAATCAAAAAATCCCGCATTCCCGAAGGAAACTTCACGTGGTTGCCTGGTTCATTCCTGATGGGAATAAAAAAACGCCCCTTCCTTTCTCATTAAATAAGAAGACGAGCGTTCCCGTGTTACCACTTCTTTTCATCTGAGCCTCACGGCACAGACCTTTGCAGGTACGTTAATACCCAACCGCTATAACAGGCGGACCTGTCGCAGCCTTACCTTTATTTACTTCCGGTTCAGCCACGCCCCTCCGAAGCCATTTTCCGTATACATCTGCGCTCTCCCTCTCAGCAACGGGAGATTCTCTGTACCGTTTCCGCACACGTACTCTCTTCATCACAGGATTTTCTTCCGGCATTTGACAGCCTCATCTGTCCGTCTGCCAGATACATTTCTGATTTTTAACTTAACACAAGGACCGTTTTCTGTCAAGGCGATGGCATGTTTTTTACATGTTTTCTTATTCTGTGCATAAAATACGATAAGAGTATTCATATGGAGCACTCATATGTCTCAGCTTTCATCAAAACTTCAGACACCTTCTGCTGCCAGCATGGGGACCGCCCAGGCTGCTGCGCCGCAGAAACACACATCTCACAAAACGCTGTCCGGTTGTCTCATTCTCTTCCTCGGCGCTATTTTGTGTCTCCTGGTCGCACGGCTCTTCGGATTGTCCGTTCCGATTCCGTTTCATTCAGAGGACAGAAAATTTCGTAAATTTGCAGAGGAAGTATTTTGCGAAGAGATGAGCGGCAATACCCTCAACAGGCACTATACCATAGCCCAACCGGATTCCTTCCATATCAAAGAAGGGGAAGTCACACTGGGAAACGGCAGTCTCGAAGCGCGAAAAAAATCGTGTGCTTCCGCAGAAAATTACCTCAATGCTCTGAAAAAATTTGACTATGAAAAACTTTCTGATGAGCATCAGCTGACTTATGATATTTTTGCAGATTATCTGAATACGCAGCTGCAAGGCGCTGATTATCTTTTGTACGATGAACCACTCAGCCCGACACTCGGTGTGCAGGCACAGCTGCCAATCCTGCTTGCAGAATACACATTCCGCACAAAGAGAGATATTGAAGATTATCTGGCTCTGCTCACACAGATTCCGGATTATTTTTCCTCTATTTTATCGTTTGAACGCGACAAAGCAAACGCAGGCCTTTTCATGAGCCGTGCCTGTGCTGCGGATGTGATCAGCCAGTGCAACACCTTTATTGCTGATCCAAAGCAAAATTATCTAATCGGGATATTCAACGAAAAAATTGATGAAATCTCCAACCTGACTTCTGACGAAAAAATTGCTTACAAAAGCCGCAACCAGTCCATCCTCGATGCATATGTGATTCCAGCGTACGAAACCTTAAGCTCCGGGCTCAGCGCGCTTGCTAATTCCGGAAAAAACGATAAAGGGCTCTCCTACCTTCCGCAGGGCCGTGAGTATTATCGCTATCTGGTACAAAGCACCGTGGGTGACAGCAGGGAGATCGAAGCGATTGAAGAAGCAATCAAGAGGCAGATGGTAGCTGACTTTTCTGATATCCAGAAACTCTCTGCGCAAAATGGAGGAATCCTCACCCCCTCCGGTACCGGTACGACAGCTTCACCGGCAGCGCTGCTTTCTCAGCTCCGCGAAAAAATCACAGAAGACTTTCCAATGCCCCCGAATGTTTCCTGTAATATCAAATATGTACATACATCGCTGGAAAACTATCTGAGTCCTGCCTTTTATCTGACTCCGGCTATTGATGACTATGAAAATAATGTCATCTACATCAACCGGGCCAGCAATTACGACACGCTCGAACTCTTCACAACATTGGCGCACGAAGGTTATCCGGGTCATCTGTATCAAAACGTATATTTTACTGCACAGGAACCCGATCTGCTGCGCTGTCTGATGGACACCGGAGGATACACGGAAGGATGGGCGACCTATGTTGAAATGTATTCCTATTCACTGTGGGAAGACGATCCGGTTTATGCATCCATCTCCCAGAAAAACCGTTCCTTTACACTCGGGCTGGCTTCCCTTTTGGACATCGGAATCCATTACCGCGGCTATTCCCTGGAAGAGGTCAGCGCCTTTCTGCAAAAACTGGGATTCGGCACAGACACCGCCGCCTCTCTCTACAATAGTATCTTGCAGGCTCCGGCCAACTATCTCAAGTATTATGTCGGCTACCTGAATTTCTGTGATCTGCGGGATGCGGTAAGTGCTGCGCAAAAGGATCGTTTTTCTCTGCGGGAATTCCACCGCATGGTACTGGAAACCGGACCCGCGCCTTTTGATATTCTGCGAAAGCAGCTCCAGAAAACATTGAATTCCTAAATCAGTCCCCGCAGACCACGGGGCAGGAGGTCTCATGGATTTTATTCTTTATGTTTCACAGATGATTATACCCTTTGTGATCTTTTATGTGATCGGTTACGGGCTTCTTATGAAGGTTCCGGTTTATGACAGCTTCATCAAAGGTGCAAATGACGGCCTGAAAACAGTCGTAAAACTTGTACCGACCTTGATTGGCCTGATGATCGCCACAGGGGTACTCCGTGCTTCCGGCTTTCTTGATTTCCTTGCCGGAGCCATCGGCCAGTTTTCCGCCCTGATCTCCTTCCCCGGCGACCTTGTTCCGCTCACCATTCTGCGCATGTTCTCCAGCAGCGCCGCAACCGGGCTGCTGCTGGACATTTACAAAGAATTTGGCTGCGACTCACACATTGGACTGATTGCCTCTCTGATGATGTGCTGTACAGAAACAATCTTTTATACTATGAGCGTCTATTTCATGACGGCAGGCATCAAAAAAACGCGCCATACCCTGCCTGGCGCGCTTCTTGCCACATTTGCCGGAATTGCGGCCAGTGTGATACTGGCCGGATGGATGCACTGAACCGGCAGATAAAAATAGAAAAGTTACTTCTGTTCAGAATCCTCCTGATGGCTGGCTGAACCATGCGTTGTTGTCTGGGCTGCTTCCGACGCTTTCACTGCTCCAGCTTCCTGTATTCCTTCTGCTCCCTGAACGGTTACTTCAGATGACTTCACTGCTTCTCCCATCTGAACGGTCTTCGCTGCTTCCTGGTTCGCATGTCCGTCATTTTCCTCATTGCGAATCTCCCAGTGAATCAGGAAGGTGAGCGTTGCCCGCAGCAGAATAATTCCTGCCACAATGCCTATCTCCTGAAGATTCCGCACAATAACAGTACGCAAAATTTCGCTTCCCAGCTTGAACTCCAGCCCCATCGCCAGTCCTTTCGCCAGAACCAGTCTCGTGTCGGGTGAACGGCGGATATAATTGACAAAGCCCTGAATGCCTGAAAACGTAATAACACCGACTCCGATATATTCAAAAAGCAACATCGCAACGTTGACAAACGAATCAAGAATAACCTCTAACAGTTCCATAAACAAATCCTTTCCTGCGCTTTTTTTCTAAGTATAGCTTTAAACGAAGAGAATGGCAAGCAAAAACTTCCTTTCCAACAGCCAAAGGCATTCCTTTTCACTTTTGATTTTTATAATTAAATTGCGGCGCATCTCTGTTTGTGTTATAGTAAAAGTTACGAGAATCTGTAAAATCCGGTATACAAACACCGCAATTTATATGAAAATCACAAGCAAGGAGGCAAAAATGGGAAAAATAGCAATCGTAACAGACAGTAATAGCGGCATTACCCAAAAAGAAAGCAAGGAGCTGGGAATTTTCGTAATCCCAATGCCCTTTTATGTAAATGATACCCTTTACTACGAAGATATTACCTTAGATCAAAAAAGCTTTTACGAATTCTTGAAAAATGACGCAACGATTTCCACATCCATGCCATCCCTCACAGATGTCACGGACTTATGGGATCGTTTACTGAATGATTATGAGACAATCGTTCATATTCCGATGTCCAGCGGACTTTCCGGTTCTTGCAGCGCGGCGCAGATGATCGCGCAGGAATACGAAGGAAAAGTTTTTGTCGTTGACAACCGACGTATTTCCGTTACTCAGAAGCAGTCTGCCCTGGACGCAAAGGCCCTCGCAGAAGCCGGATGGAGCGCCGCTGAAATCAAAACCTATCTCGAGGACACCGCCGCTGATTCCAGTATTTACATCACACTGGCCACTCTATATTACCTGAAAAAGGGAGGCCGCATCACACCGGCAGCGGCAGCACTGGGCACGCTCCTTCGCCTGAAACCGGTACTTCAGATTCAGGGAGACAAGCTCGACGCCTACGCAAAAAGCCGTACGCTCAAGGCTGCCAAGACCACAATGCTCGAAGCAATTCACAAAGACTGTACAGAGCGTTTCGGTTCCGATGAAACGGCTTCCAATATGCATTTTATGCTGGCTTATTCCGGTACAGATCTGACAGAGCCCAATCTCTGGAAGCAGGAAGTACAGCAGGTCTACCCTACGCACAACATCACCATGGACCCGCTCTCCCTGAGCGTAGCCTGTCATATCGGAGACGGCGCTATTGCTATCACCTGTACAAAAAAACTGACAGATGAAGTATTAAACCGACATCAATAATCCTTTGTATGAGTCTACGTAAAAAGGGACTGTAGCAAAATACAGCATTCCTCCAACATATGGTTTCGATGCCTTTTACATCTAAGCCATATGTTGAATGGATTCGCTATTTTGCAACAGTCCCTTTCCTGTTACTTATTCGAAACTCTTATTTTTTACGTCTCGTTTTCAGAACAACAAGGATCACAATCAACAGAATCGCCACGCCCATCAGTGACGCATAGAGTGCAATCGGTGTTTCATCACCCGTCTGCGCTGCCTCACCAAGCTCACCGTTTCCGGATACCACCCCATCGCTTCCCATATAATTGTCATCCGAATGAAGAATATCATTCCAATCCTTATTCGTCACACTGCCATATACAGAGTTCAGAAGAATTGTCTGAATCTCACGCGTCTGCTTTGTGAACGCTGCATTTGAATTGACCATCTTGATCTCATATCCAAAATCACGCTCATTCTTGATCACTCTTCCGTTCTGGTCAACCTCTGCAATATAGATCGTCGCATCTGAGGTAGTCCCAAGATTCAAGGAGAGCTTCAGTGTTACTTCACTCTTATTCTCCAGCTTCAGCGGAACCGGCTTCGTATAAAGCTCCGTAAAGTTCTTATCCTTGAACAAACCTGCATAGAAGGTTTCATTTACTGCTTTCTGTGCCGTTCCCTGATATACCTTTTTCGTCAGATAAAGCGTTACTTTAGAGGATTTCTCTCTGTTTGTAATCGTAACGGAAGCAGAGCTGCCGCTCGTCACCTTCATGGACGGATTGTCAATTTCAATCTCATATGCAAAGGAATCCTCCTGCACGCGGCTGCCATCTGCATTTACCTCTGCAAAGTAATATGTCTGCTCTCCGCTGTTCGGAAGCAAAATTCTCAGAGTCGTATATGCCGAAGTAGCTGCTTTCAGATCCAGTTTTACAATGGTCGGCGTATCGCTGTAATCCGCTTTACGGAAAATACCTGCGTAGAACGTATCCGTTACATTTACTTCCTCTCCGGAAGCCTTCACTACATTTTTCGTAACTGTAAGTCTTGCCGTATGACGATATCCGGCCGGAAGATTTTTGTAAATATTCTGAATCACGCTGGTACGGCTCTGTGATGACATCGTCACCTTACCGCCCGCTGCATAACGAATGGTTCGGTTGTTATCGGAAACAAGCGGTACACCGTACTGGTCTGTCTCTGAAACATAATACGTTGCATTCTTTTCCAGATTCTTAAACGTTGTGGAGCCATTCAGCCCCTTAACGGTAATCTTCTGAACATTGCTGACCTTCTGCTGATATGCAGAGTCCGCAAACAGTGCTACATAGAAAGTATATCTGCCCTTTGCAGCATGTTCCTTGTTGGTTGTATCCTGTGCATATACCTGGTTCTCGCCACAATATACCTGCTTTGCAACCGTAACGGAATAGCTCGTGCTCTTTGCCGCATGGCATACCATCTCAACCACCGTCTCGCCGTGTTCTTTTACTTTGAATGCCACATCAGCTGCCGGTCCATAGCCCGATGCCGCTGATACCTGGGAGAGGTAATAAGTCTGGCCCGGTGTAAGAACATCCTGTAATACATGATCTGTTTCACCGGAAGTAAATACCAGAGCTTTACCATTGTCATAAGCAACCTGACCATTGCTGTCTTTTACAACCATCGTCACGCCCGGAACATATTTGCCGGATGTATCTCTCAGTGCAAGCTTCACAACAGAATTGTTCATCTGGTTAAGAATCTCAGCACTGACCGGTGTACCGCAGATCACCGTGATCTTACCGGTATTGTCCGGAGCATAGCTTACCGTATACTGAGATTTATTGTTGGCATCTGCGCCAATTATCTGGCCGTCTTTGTCTTTCTCTGTCAGATACAGATCTGCTGTACCAGCAGTCATCTTTACCTGAATCTTCTGTTCTTTTGCTGCAATTCCTGACATTTTGAAGACAACTGGTGCAGCCTCTATTTTTTTCGTTCTCTCCGCATCCTGATACAGGTCTACTGTGAATTCATCACTCTCTTCACCGATACGCTCACTTCCGTCTCCATTTAAAAGCTTCTTGGTCAGAGTGAGATCCGCCAGATAGGAGAAATCTCCGTCCGGATACGTGTTTTCCGTAGCATCTGCTACATACTGATAATTGATTACTGCATTCTGCGCAGCAGTCTCTCCATCTTTAAAAATAAGCTCAGATAAAACCGCTCCTGCATTGTCGACGATCTGGTACTGTTTTACTTCCAGTATTTCTCCAAATTCATTCGTCGGTGCAAGATAATAAGAACCTTTTTCAAGTCCTCCGAAAACGCTCTGTACACTTGCCGTCTTTCCCTGCTCAAAGTTAAGCGCTGTCACCGCACTGACTCTCTGCTTCAGATCCTTGTCCGCAAACAGTGCTGCATAATACTCTGTCTCCATCGCCTCTCCGGCTTTTTCCGCCGTCAGGAGCACGTTGTTACAAAATGCCTGCGCAGTAACATTCAAAGTGTTGAGTCCAGCCATTGCTGCATTTTTTACAACCAGCTCACTGCTTGTATCTGCGACTACGGTAAACGGCTGATCCTCCGCAATCTTATATCCTGTCTCTGTGGAAATCTGTGACAGCAGATACTCGCCTGCCGGAAGTCCGGTCAAACGAATCGGAACCCCTGTGTACTGAATGTAACAGGACGGATCCTCCGATTCCACATTCTTCAATACATTGCCGTCTTTATCCTTCACCACAAAAGCAGCACTCGTAATCGGACTCTCTGCAATATCATCCTTTACAACTTTAAGGATCACGGATCCGTTCACAGTAATTTTACTGCTGTAAAGTGTAATAGTCAGAAGTCCACTCTCTACTGTACCGAATGCGGTACTGTCGAGAACCGGCTTGCCCTCTTCATTCACTGTAAAATAAATGCGCTGCACACCGCAGAAATCAGCCGGAATTTTTGAAAGCTCAATATAGTACTGACCACCCTTTGTAAGATCCTTTCCGATGCTCACTTCTGCATTGGTACTCTCAACCTCTGTAATTACAGAATCTTTTGCAAATTTGATCGTTCCATCTTCATTCACAACATTTTCTGCTGCCTTTACAGCGATACCAACACCTTCTGCAACAGATACACCTGCGTCAGTTTCCTGTACCACACTTACGCGCAAATCAACGTTATCATTTGAATACAGTACAGACGCTCTGCCTGCAAACAAAAGGGTATCAATAACCTGTTCTACAGCAATCTCTCCAGATGCTTCCGTCTCAGAAAATGCTTCTGTCTCCGGTTCTGCTGTAATCTCTGTTATCGCCTCTGTCGAAATCTCCGTCTCAGATTCCACAGGAACCTCTGTAACTGGTTCTGTCAAAGCTTCTGTCTCTGTTTCCGCTTCTGTAACTGCTTCTGTCAGAGCTTCCGTTTCTATTTCTGTTTCTATTTCTGTTTCTATTTCCGTCTCTGTTGCTACTTCAGTAAGAGCTTCCGTTTCTTTTTCTGTAGAAGCTTCCGTCTGGGTTTCCGTCACCTCTTCTGTCAGGACTTCCGTTTCTGTCTCTGCTTCCGTCGAAAGTTCTGTCTGCGTTTCATCTGGTTCAAGGCCTGTTACGAAAGCGATCTGCAACAGTTCCGTGGCTGAACCTGATACCGTAATCTGTTCTGCATAAACTGCACCGGACAGACTGGAATTTACCTGAACGGACGCTTCCGGTGCAAGATAAGTTCCCTGCAGCCCTGCGCCATTTGCTAGTGTCAGGGTTCCCTTATATGCCTGAAGTTTGTCTCCCTCCAATGCCGCAAAGTTATAGAGAATATCTCCCGGCTCAGTTTCCTCGCTATATGTAACACGTTCTCCGGAAAGAGTCAGATCATATCCGGAAAAATCCAAATTCTGATCTGCATGATCTGCAATCACATTGACAACATAATACTTTTCCGTAACATCAATTACATGATCTTTATATAATTTGTCAAGCTGCGCCATATCCAGCTTGCCATTTTTATCTGCGTAAAGATTTACTACTTCAACCGTGGAAGAAGACACGCCGTTCGCAAGCTTCTTGGAAAAATCTGTAAGCCCTGAAACAATCCCTGCACCCAAATCTTCATCGGCTATTTCCTGATCTTTCAAAAGATCCTCCGGACCGTTTACATTCTTTGCCGCAAACAAATATGGAAGTGCCGTATTCAGTGAAGACGCGAGATCTGAATAGGAAAACTTCTGCCCGTCGTTCACACGCTCTGAACGCTCCGTCTCTTTTTCTGTTTCTTTTTTGGTTTCTTTTTCCGTCTCTTTTTCCGTCTCTTTTTCTGTTTCTTTCTTAGTCTCTTTTTCTGTTGGCGCCTCGGTAGGTGCTTCCGTCGGTGCCTCGGTAGGTGCTTCTGTCGGCGCCTCAGTAGGTGCTTCCGTCGGCGCCTCGGTAGGTGCTTCCGTCGGTGCTTCTGTTGGCGCCTCGGTAGGTGCTTCCGTCGGTGCTTCTGTTGGCGCCTCAGTAGGTGCTTCCGTCGGCGCCTCGGTAGGTGCTTCCGTCGGTGCCTCGGTCTGCGTCTCTGCCGGTACAGCTGGACTTTCCGCTGCCATTCCCGCTACGCAGCTTTGCATCAACATTGCTGATGTCAAAATAATAGCTGCAACTTTTCTGAATTTCCTATGCATAAGTAAAAAGCCTCCCCTTATTAATTTTTCTTGATCAACACATTTTTCTTTCTTGGATTGTTTCTTTTTCTGATTGATCATTTCCTTATTATTTTGCTCTTACTTATTTTTTGTAATATCTCTTATATCATAAGAAATACAACAAAACATAATAAAAACTATAAATCATCTTATAGTATAATACATCTATTTCTTCTCGTAAATAAGAAATTTCTTAAAAAAATGACATTTTTTCTGCCATCTTATAGATTGGCAACTTGATTTGACATTTCACTAAACCAGGATTATACTTCTCCTATGAAATAACACCGATTTACACAAGGAGGCCATTATGGAGACACTTTTTGCCTCAGAACTAAAAAAATTAAATACATTATATAATCGTATGCAGTTTTCCTTCCTGTTCCTTTATGGACGGGACGGTACCGGAAAAACAGAACTTCTGCGGGAATTCTGTCAAAACAAAAGAACGATCTTCTATTCTGCCACAGAAATTGTACCACGAAGACAGCTGCATGCATTTTGGGAGGAAGCCGTCCGTTGCATTTCCCCCCACCAGATCCCGCAGGAATTTACTACATGGGAACAGGCTTTCTCCTGGGTTTCCAGCGTTTCCTTTTCCCATCGTCTTGTACTCGTACTGGATGAATTCCAAAACCTGCCGGTTCATCAACCAGATTTTATGGAAGCATTCCAAAATGCAATGGAACACGATTTTCCAGCCGGAAAAATTTTTCTTGCTATAACAACCTCCTCCGTCGGATACGCAAGACAGATGATGCAGGAGAAAGCACCTTCTCCCTTTCATCATATCTCCGCACGTGCATTTCTGGACGCTGTTCCATTTTATACGTGCCGGCCTTATTTATCCACCTTTCCCCCGCTGGAGCAGATTTGTCTGTACGGCATTACAGGAGGACTTCCTTCCTATATAAATATGCTGCGACCGGAAGCCACTGGCAGAGAAAATGTCCTTTCTTTGTTTTTCCAGAAGGATTCTCCTCTGCTTTTCGAACCGCTAAAATATCTGCACCGGGAACTGCGCGAAATTTCCACCTACAATTTCCTGCTGGAAATCATCGCATCGGGACGAAATCGTTTGGCCGATATCGCATCAGATGCATCCATTGGTACAAATAAGTGTGCTAAATATCTCAATATCCTCATAAGCCTCGGCATTCTTACGAAAGAATTTCCGGCAGTTGGAGATACACAAAAAAAAGTGCGTTACGTTTTCGTAGATCACATGCTTCGCTTCTGGTATCGTTTTGTATACCCAAATATAAGCACAATCCTGTTCGGTCAGGGCCGTACCCTCTATGAACAGGAAGTATATCCAAAGCTAAGCGAATACGCTCTGCCTGTTTTTGAAACAGTATGTACAGAGTATCTGGAACGGCTTGTCGACACACAAGAAGCACCTTTTTCCTACCATCATACCGGTTCCTGGTGGTGCGGAGGGACAAAACGTGAACCTTTTTTCCGTATTCCGCTTGTCGCTGTGGACGAAACGCATACGGTTCTTGGAATCTGTCACGCCAGCGAGGTTCCCGCTGACCTGTCCTATCTGGAAAGCCTGAACATGCCGCTGGAGCCTTTTGCAGATAAAGAACGGTATCTCTGTATCTTTTCCACGGCAGGTTTTACACCAGAGCTTACCCAGGCTGCCGCAGAAGCCGGGAATGTCTGGCTCATTGATCTGGAAGATACCGTACTTTGAGAATGTAAGTCATGATAAGAATCTGTCTTTCATCTGTTTTTGAAACATAAAAACTCCCTGGCGCCAGCTCAAACTGAACTGACACCAGGGAGCTATCTATTCTATCCACAGATACCCGGTCTATTTCGTTCCAAAAATACGATCTCCGGCATCCCCAAGCCCAGGCACAATATATCCATGATCATTCAGACATTCATCCAGTGCTCCAATGTAAATATCTACATCCGGATGTGCTTTTTTCATGGCCTCTACACCTTCCGGCGCCGCTATGATACACATAAAACGAATATTTTTTACGCCTTTGTCTTTCAGCATCTGAATTGCCGCCACAGCAGAACCACCGGTCGCCAGCATCGGATCTACCACAAATACCTCCCGCTCATCCGTATCTGCCGGAAGTTTACAGTAGTATTCAACCGGCTTCAATGTAGCCGGATCACGATACAACCCAATATGACCAACCTTCGCAGCAGGAATCATCGCCAGCATGCCCTCTACCATTCCGAGTCCGGCACGGAGAATCGGTACAACAGCCAGCTTTTTCCCGCTCAGTTCTTTGACCGTCGTCCGGCAAATCGGCGTCTCAATCTCAATATCCCGAAGCTTCAGGTCTCTCGTTGCCTCATAACACATATACATTGCTATTTCACCGATTAACGCCCGAAAATCCTTAGAACCTGTATCTGTTCTCCGAATCAGACCAATTTTGTGTCGGATCAACGGATGATCCATAATAACTATCTTTTGCATCTGTTACCTCCCACATTTTTCAGCAGCCTTATGGCCTTTGTTTTTCACTTTATCAGCAGCGATTTCTCGCCTGCATTCTTTTTTTAGTTTTCTCCTCTATCGCAAGCACAAAGCTTTGCCCCGCGATCCACTTAATATTCTTAACGCAGAAGCTCCTCTTCATTCAACTGTACCACAAGCTTCTTGATCAACGCATCAAGCTGGGCATAGCACTGGCCGTATTCCGCCAGAGCCCCTCCATATGGGTTGATCACATCTTGTGTTTCACCCACATACTCGCAAAGAGCACAAATCTCTTCCCCTTCCGGCGCAATCTCATTTTGCGCTTTCTGTTTCACCGTCTCATCAACGGCCAGAATCAACGTTCGCTCCTCGAAATCCTCTTTTGTCAGCGGATCACTCATATGTTCCTTCATCGTTAACCCATTGCTCACCAGAACGGCTTCCGCTTTTGGATTAATTGGCTCCGGAAACAACACTACTACACCTTTGGACATAATTGTAAGCTCGTCCAGCAAATATTTGCTCTGTAAAATGGCCTCTGCCATGGGCCCCATCGCCGTATCACTATTGCTCACAAAAATAAGTTTGTCATACCTTCTCAATCGTATCTGCTCCTTATCCCTTCCCTGCAGGCAATCCCCCAAAATCTGGCTGCAGCAGTCGGTTTTTCTTTTTGTAATATTTGCGTGCAGACGCCATACTTCAGACAGTGATGATCTGATGACCAGCTGCTTTTATCAACCGGTTCATAATCGCCTGTCCCATCTGCGGTGTATCAAAAGACTCTGAATAGATGGCTGATACATCCATCTCATCAAACTCTCTCAGGATACTGTACAAATGCTGTGCAATCGTAATCTCATCCGCACGCGAGCCAATTGATTTTATCACGCCGCCATGATAGCATCCGAACGATTCATCCGTTCCTATCACACCGACAATGCGCCCGGCATCCATCTGCTCTGCTACAAGCATATTGATCTTCTCCCGCACCTTCCGTTCACTGCCTTCAATAATAAATAAATCTGCTTTCGGTGCATAATGACGGTATTTCATCCCAGGTGCCTTTGGCTTGATATTCGAATCATCGGAAATCAGCGCCCTGTCTGTCTCTACGCTCCCCAGCACTCCGGAAAGCATTCTCTGGCTGATATAACCGGGACGCAGAATCATCGGAACATCCCCCGTCAGGTCGACAATCGTAGATTCCAGACCGATCTCTGCATCTCCGCCATCAATAATCATATCAATCACGCCATCCATATCTTCCGCCACGTGTACTGCCTTTGTCGGACTCGGACGTCCTGATGTATTTGCACTGGGAGCTGCAATATAACCGCCTCCGGCACGAATCAGTGCACGCGCCACCTCATGTCCCGGCATACGCACTGCCACCGTAGAAAGACCTCCCGTCGTAGTAAGAGGAACTGCATCGGATTTTTTCAGCACCATGGTAAGCGGCCCCGGCCAGAATGCATCAGCCAGAAGCTTTGCCTCCACCGGAATATCCACCGCTATTTTTTCAATGGCATCCCAGTCGGCAATATGTACGATCAATGGATTATCGGAAGGACGCCCTTTCGCACCGTATATCTTCGCGGCAGCTTTCTCGTCCAGGGCATTGGCCCCCAAGCCATAAACAGTCTCCGTCGGAAAAGCTACAAGCCCTCCCCGTCTCAGTATCTCACCAGCGCAACCGATTATTTCTTCGTCTATTCCGTCACGCATACATTCCATGACTGTCCTCATTGTATCCTCCTGCCTTTCGGACATAGTATAACACTTTCGTTCTTTTTTTGGAACCTTTTTCTGCTTTTTTCACCTTTTTGCAGTATTCAAAATAAAAATACTGTGTTAAAATAATTGTAATTGCGCAGAGTTCTGACGTTAAGAACAAAATGTGTGAATTTTTACAAAATGGAGGGTATTATGAGCGAAGAAATTTTAACAGCATCAGCAGAAAACGAAGAGACAGTTCTGGAAAATCCAGTTGATGAAACAGCAGCAAACGAAGCAGTAGTTTCTGATGAAAAAGCAGAGGAAGCAGAAGCTCCTGCAGAAACAATGGCCGATTACGAAGATGCCATCACTGCCTCCATGAAACCAATCCACGAGGGGGATATCCTCTCCGGCACCATCATCGGCGTTTCTGATGAAGAACTGACGATTGACCTTGGTATTTATACTGACGGTGTCATCCGTCTGGAAGATGCCAGTGATGATCCTTCCTTTACGTTCCGCGATATGGAGGTTGGTCAGGAAATTTCTGCAACCGTTATTCGCCGCGATAATGCACAGGGCAGAATTCAGCTTTCCCTGAAAGCCGCAGCTGCTGTACTCGGATGGGAACGGCTTTTGCAGCTCGAAAAGGATCAGTCCAATATTAAAGTAAAAATAAGCGAGGCAGTCAAAAGTGGCGTAACCACTTTCGTGGAGGGCATCCGCGGTTTTATTCCGGCTTCTAAACTTTCTTTAAATTATGTAGAAAATCTTGATGAATATGTAGGAAAAGAAATCGAGGTACGTGTCATCACCGCTGATCCGGAAGAAAAACGCCTCGTACTGTCCGCCAAAGATATCTTAAGAGAAAAAGAGGAAGAAGAACGCAAAACAAGAATCTCTAACATTGAGGTCGGTCTTGTAACAGAAGGAAAAGTAGAATCTTTGATGCCGTACGGTGCATTCGTTGACCTTGGAAACGGCCTTTCTGGTCTCGTTCACGTCTCTCAGATCAGTCAGCAACGCATCAAGCATCCGGGAGCTGTCCTGAAGGAAGGACAGACTGTCAAAGTCAAGATCACGGCTGTCAAAGACGGTAAGATCAGCCTCAGCATGAAGGCGCTTGAGGATGTAGCCGCAACAGAGATCGAAGAAGAAGTATTCGAAATGCCAGAAACAGAAGAAGCAACTACCACACTCGCTTCCCTGTTCAAAAATATCAGACTCTAATCCCAGTAACCGAAGGTTATCGCATAATCCTTTTTATCGAAACAGACGGAACCCGCAACAGGCTCCGTCTGTTTCTTTGTTTCCAGTTTTCTACAGGCAATACTACATTTTTGAGACTTCTTCTGTCACGCCGCGGTACTGCTTCCAAGATACTGCAAAATCCCGTCACAGACAGCCCGAACCATACTATCCTGATAAGCTTCCTCCTGCAGCTTTGCCTCTTCTGCCGGATTCGTCAAAAATCCGCATTCAACAATCACCGTCGTACTTGCGGAACGTTTCAATATGTAATAGGAGCCATTTCCCTTCGGTACGCGCGGCCGTTCCACCTGAAGCTGCGTATTGATACAATTCTGGATGCTCGTCGCCAGCTCTTTTCCCTCCGCCGAATGCTCAAAATAAAACACCTGCGGACCGCACACCGACGCATCCTGAGGATAGCTGTTCTGATGAATACTGATCGTTACGACCGGCTTTTCCTGTTCAATTACCGCAACCCGTCTTTGCATATCCTGCGCCTTTTTATGCGTCTCATTTTCATCGTAAAGTCCAGCTTCTGTTGTCCGGGTCTGTACAACGTGATACCCCGCTTCCGACAAAAGCACTTCCAGCTTCTTTGCATAAATAAGATTCAGTTCTTTCTCTGTAATCCCACTAGCCCCTGTCATTCCAGGGTCAAAGCCCCCATGCCCCGCATCGAGAACGATCGTTCCTTTCGTTCCGGAAGCCCCCTCTGACCCCCCATTACTGCCAGAGTTATTTTCGCCAGCTGCCTTATCTGCCTGCTGTCCGGCGCTCTCCTTAACATCCAGTCTTCCTCCGTACACCGGCAGAAGTATGGCCGCAACAAAAAGTACCACCAGCATAACATATTGCATCATCTTCCAGAAAACATGAAAATGTCCTGCCGTCTGATTCATTTCCTCCGGTATTTTTTTCTCACTCACGACATTCCCCACTATCAAAAATTCTTATTATTATCATATGTCCCGTTTCTGGAAATAAAACTAAAAAACTGAGTCCCACTTTATCGGAATCCTGTCTGTGGAATTATGACCTCTTGATTCTATTGACATATTATAAATAGAAAGAAAATTTTTGATTGGAGTAAATCATGTATTTGTTAATTGGTATTTTGTTCGCTCTGTGCGTTTTATTTTATGTGATTAATCATTGCCGGAAACGACATATTATCCGAAAAATCTGTTGTATGAGTGATGCAGAAAAATGCTGTCTGCTCAACGAACTGGCACAGCCGTTCGGCTTTGAATACCTGCCAGATCAGGATATTTTTACATCTACCTATGACAGCTGGCAAAAAGAATTTGGCTATTGCGCAGCCTTTGACGATGCTGCTGTTCACTTCAACATGGTATTCGACTGTGAGCCTGTTTATTTTGATTACAACGATCGAACCTGGCTGATTGAATTCTGGAAAGGGCAGTACGGCATCAACACTGGAGCCGAAATCGGCGTCTACCGTGCAAATTCCCTGCTTTTGCCCAGCCAGTATTCCACTGCGCTGTTCCATGGGGTTCCGTCAGAGGAAATGCTCGGTCTTCGTATGGAATTACAGCGCAAAAATCAAAAGCTGTTTTCTATTGAAAGAATTCACTGGTGGCTCACCGGATTCCGAATGGGAGCGTACAGCGAACCCGAAGACCTCGAGCTCCAAGCTGTGATTACCTTTCCAAATGAAGAAATGCTTCAACGCTTTGCAGAAGCCGTCCACAGAAAAGGATGTCACGAAGTTCAGACCTGCGGCTGCAGATGCTCCCTTACTGCCTCCTTCGCTTTTGATGCCTCCTGCAAGCCCTGTCACGATGGCAAAAAAAATCGGCTTTTCCACTGCCTTATCGCGTGGAAAAACCGCATGCTCCGGCGCTTTGCCCAGTGGAAAAACCGTATCTTCTGCCGGCTGTTTCTCTGGATTACACGTCCCTTTACCTGTACGCCTGACCGTATGCTTTACCTCTACTACTTCCTGCCCTTTGCCTTCCGGCGTATGCTGAAGCCAAGAAAATACTATAAACACAGGAAATCTGCATCCAGGAGGTACTCATGAAAGCTCATGAGCGGATTTCACAGGCCTTTGAGCACCCGTTACGGCTTCCGCTCAACGACCACTCTCGCTATATTCTTTTCAGCGACTGTCACCGCGGCTGTGGAAACGCAGGAGATAATTTCATGAAAAACGAATTTCTGTACCTTGCGGCTCTGCATCATTATTTTCAGAAAAACTTTACTTACCTGGAACTTGGAGATGGCGACGAACTGTGGGAAAACCGCTCCTTTCGAAAAATCAAGGACGTACATCCACAGAGCTTTTCCACCATCGCAGAATACTATCAGGAAGGCCGCATGTACGCCGTATACGGCAATCACGATATTGTAAAAAGAAATCCGGCCTATCTACGTAAAAATTTTCGCACCTGGCGCTGTGAACAGCACCGTGAACACGCGCTTTGTCCCGGCATTACGTTCTATTCCGGCATTATTCTGCAGGATGCACACAAGAAAAAAGATATTTGTCTGACTCACGGACACCAGGCAGATCTCCTCAACAGCACTCTCTGGCCGCTTTCCAGATTTTTGGTCCGTTATATCTGGCGCCCTCTGGAAAAACTCGGTATCCCAGATCCAACCAGCGCCGCCAAAAACAACACCCGAAAAGAACATTCCGAAAAACTGCTGACTGACTGGGCGGTCAAAAACAACCGCCTGCTGATTACTGGACACACACACCGCCCTATGATCGGGACGAAAGAAGCTCCTTACTGCAACACGGGCAGCTGTGTCCATCCCGCAGGCATTACAGGTATTGAAATTCAAAACCGCTGTATCACGCTTGTCAAGTGGAGTGTCGGTACTCGTGACGACCTTTCCCTCTATGCCATGCGCGAAGTACTTGGAGAAACCATCTGCATTGATGAATATGACGTCTAAGCAGACGATTCAGGGCTGCCTCCGTCATGATGCACACCACATTTATGCTGTCCGGCACAGCTGTTCACCCTACCCCTGACTTTCTTCTCCCGGGAACCAGATTCCTGCCCTATGGCGCGCTTCCTCAATGACACCGATCACGTCTGCCATGGTATCCATCCTCTGGTACATGGCTGCGTGGTCGTCTGTCAACATGAGCCGCGTAATTTCGCGCACTTCGAGCATCCAGTGATCCGCACCGTTTTGTTCATCAAAAACTGCCTCGCCATCTTTTGTCACTACCTTAAGCGAAGTAATTCCATTGCTCCCCCCTTCTACATAAATATATCCCTTCTCTCCCTGAATTTGTACGGAATTGACGCCCCAGGTATCCTTAGCTCCCGCACACTCACTGACAAAATCCTCATACTGCATCATCAGGATGCCGGACGTATCTGCAAGCCCTTCCGGAATGTTCGGATAATATGCGGTCTGAACGGGCCTGCCAAAAAGCGCCACATTCAGATAGACATTATAATAGTTGATGTCCATCAGACAGCCCCCCGCAAACTCCCGGTTAAACACATTGGGCAGCTTTCCTTCCCGCACCTGATCATACCGGCTGGAATACTGACTGTACGAACTCAGAACAAGTCGTACCCTGCCTACCTTGGACAGCTCTCTTTTCAAAATTTCAAAATTCGGAAGAAAGGCGGTTGGCGTTGCATCCACCAAAAACAATCCCCGTTCTTTTGCCAGCCCAATCAGCTCTCTGGCCTGTTTCTCCCCTGTACAGAACGGCTTTTCACAGATCACATGCTTTCCGGAAAGCAACGCTTTTTTTGTCTGTTCATAATGCAGGTTATTCGGCGAAGCAATATAGATACAGTTAATCTCTTCATCCCGCAGCATTTCATCCAGATCTGTATATACCTTTTGTACGCCATAATGCTCCGCCAATTCACAGCCCTTCTCCCGGGTCCTTGAATATACGGCTTCACAACAGATACCGTCAGTCACCTTCACTCCGTTTAAAATATAACGCACAATAAATCCCGTACCGATTGTGCCAAGCTTGATTTTTTGCATGTCCATCCTCCTGTTATGCCTTTTGCCGGTCTTTTATTACCCTTCATTCCGATCTGTGTTCAATCATCTTCTTTCATTATAAATCTTTTTCTGTATTCGGCAATATATTTCTTTGTCCTTGCAACTGCATTTTTTACAGAAGCCTCTGTCCGCCCGGTCGCCTCTGCAATTTCAGAATAGCTCATTTCAAGCAAATAGTGCATAGTAATATACGCGAACCATTTCGGATTCTTGCGATATAAGACATCCAGAATCTGATTGGCAAACGCCCTATCAACCACCGTATCAGAAAAATCCTTCTCATACAAATCCGACTGTATCAGATAACCAGAAGAACATTTTCTTCGCAACAGATCAATGGACGTCGTTCTTGCTGTTATCCTGAGCCATCCGGAAATGTTTCGGATATTCCTGTTCGCCTTTAAATAACTGTACAGTTTACAGAATACTTCTGCGGAGACATCCTCCGCGTCTGACTCATTTTTCAGTATACTGTATGCCGTACGATATACTAAATCCTTATTCTGTATATACAATTTTTCGAAATACCGATTCATAATTTACCCTTCCGAGAAAATTGCAGCAAGAGAACAGCTAAAAAGTCGAAAAAAGTCGATACCTTTTTCTTCCCTTCCACGTCATATAAAATATAACACATGCCAAAAGAAAGGCACGCTGCGAGAGGAGGTACCCAGATGGATTACAAGAGACAAATTGTCGAGTTGGTCATGCAATCGGATAATAACAAGTTACTTGAACTTGTATATCGTTTTTGTAAAAAAATTCTGAGCTGAAGAAAACTCCTTCTATAAAATACATCGGAGAGGTTTTTCCCCTTCTGTTCAGAGCTGAGCCGCTCCGATGTACGCTTCTTCATTTTTCAACAATTTCGCTGCAATACCCTCTAGAATCTCCCACTCCTCCTTATCAAGCTTTGCAAGCCCCTCTACCAGACGTCTTCGAAAAGTATCCCCCTCTTTGATTAAATCACCGGCAAAATCCGCAATCAACTGCTCCCCTGTTCTGGATAGAACCGGCTCTCCAACCCCATTTCTAAGCCATGCTTCGTTAATACCGAACTCATTGCAGATCGAGGAAATCACTCTGTCCGTCACAGAAACCTCACCTGTCTCAATATTCCCCAGATTCGAACGGGATAATTTTATTACAGATGAAAACTCCTGCTGCGTGAGATGCATAACTTCTTTTCTTAGATATCGGATGCGTTCGTTGATACTCATCGCTGTATCCTCCTTTGTCTGTTCCCTGAGTATATCACAAGCAAAATATGCTTGTAAAGGTCATTATATATTATCTTTTCGCTTTTAACAAGCTTTTTGTTGTGTTTTACCAAACAGATTTTCAAACACAAAAAAAGCACCGTCCCCACGGAATCCATGTCCGCAAAAACAGTACTTTCAGTGCGCGATCAGGGGCTCGAACCCTGGACACCCTGATTAAGAGTCAGGTGCTCTACCAACTGAGCTAATCGCGCTTTTATACATTTTTCTTGCTTTTCTCTCACAAGCAAGGCTCATTATAATACAAGGTTTTATAAAATGCAAGTCCTTTTTTATATTTTTTTAATTTTTCTTAAATGAATGAAGCAAAGACCAGTCAGTTTCTATGTCCCGGTTTAGTTTTTTTTAACATTTCATACTCTTGAAACTCTTCATAAAATCTTCTATACTTTATATAAATATGTTATTAATTTAGGATAACTACCGACAGGAAAGGACACATCTGCATGAACGAAAAGCCACAGAAAAATGCTCGGGACCTGACAACAGATCCTCTACCCAGGAGCAAAAGCCAGCGCTTTATCAAAAACAATCAATACTTTACCATCTGCATTTACGCGGCAGTCATGATGGTAATCTGCGCCATCATCTTTAAATGTATCATTGATATTGAAAAGACAAAAGCCTGGGTTGGACAGATCCTGACAATGCTCAGCCCTTTTATTTTTGGCGCTCTTCTGGCCTACGTACTGAACCCGATGGTTCATATGTTCTATCGGACAATTGGCCGGCTCTGTGACAGAACCAGAATCCGCCTCAAACACAAGCCGCACACGATTATCTCTATTTTGATTACATATGTAATCGTTATCAGCTTTGTGGTACTGGCACTTGTCTATGTCCTTCCGGAAATTATACAGAACATCGTTGATTTTGTAAATTACATTCCAACCGCCTACAACACACTGATGGATCTGTTGATTCAGCTTCAGGAACGTTTTCCGTCCCTTGATTTGAATGGTATCATCAAACCGGTTTCCGACACCGTTCCGCAGCTGATCAATACACTGCAAAGTCTCGCCGCAGATATGCTGCCTGCACTGTATTCTCTGTCGGTCTCCATTGCAGGGTGGATTGTCAATGTCTTTATCACCATTATTGTATCCATTTATATGCTGTATGACAAACGCCGGATCATGCGGGTCTGCTGGAAGATGATTTATGCGTTTCTTCCTCAGAAGTATATTCCGCTGTGCAAAGAGATTGTTGCTGAATGCAACCGCCTTTTCAGCAGCTTTGTTGTTGGTAAATTTATCGACTCTCTGATTATCGGTATCCTGTGTTTTGTCCTGATGACGATTTTCCGAATGCCTTACACGCTGTTTATCAGTTTGATTGTCGGCGTGACAAATATGATTCCTTATTTCGGCCCATTTATCGGTGCAATTCCTGGAATCCTCATTATACTGTTCATCAGCCCCCTGCGCGCCGTAGGTTTTGCCATTTTAATCCTGGCATTGCAGCAGTTTGACGGTCTGATTCTCGGGCCCAAAATTCTGGGGGATTCCACTGGCATGAAGCCTCTTTGGATTATCTTTGCCATTTCGATTGGCGGCAGTATTGCCGGCGTGATCGGTATGTTTCTGGGAGTTCCTCTGGTTGCCTTCCTCAGCTATCTTCTGGATCGCTATCTTGACCACCGCCTCCGAAAGAAAAGCATTACCGACGCTATGATAGACGGCGCATTAAAAAATTTGGAGCTGGATGATTAATCCAGCTCCTCATTTCTTTTTGGGACTCGAGGTCCCAAGTATTTTTTTTACCTCATCAAGCGAAGTGCGCAACTGCAATGCCTTTTTGTTTAAAGCAGGTTTATCGTATGTAATATGATACAACTTTCTCTGAATACCATTCAAGCGCAAACAATTCCCCCCAGTTTTGATTGTCTCTCATAAATATATATTATGAAAGACCAACTCCCCTGGTTCTTCGTTTTTTACCGGTCAGCTCTGTCAGAATGACACCTGGAAATTACCATTTTAAAAATAGGATTCCCCTGACTGGAAAAACGCTCTTCATATTCTGTCATAATATTGCCCTGCATCATTTTTTTGTCGTGGTGCAGATCAAAGGTACATGCCTCCAGCCTCCAGTCCGTCTCTTTCACCTGATCGAGCGCAAAGTCAAACAGCGGGCGGTTATCTGTCTTAAACTCCACCCGGCCCTCTGGCTTCAAAATCTGGCTGTATCGCGCGAGAAATTCCTTGCTCGGCAAACGACGTTTCGCATGGCGGTCCTTTGGCCACGGATCTGAAAAATTCAGATAAATTCCGGAAACCTCATTCGGTCCGAACACCTCCGGCAATTCTTCCGCATCCATCCGCAAAAAGAACAGATTGGTAAGCTCCTCATGCTGTTCACGTTTTTCTAAAGCACGCAAAAGTACACTGGAATATTTTTCGATGCCAATGTAATTGCGCTCGGGATACAAGGCAGCCAGCTCTGTAATAAAGCGGCCTTTTCCCATCCCAACTTCAAGATATACCGGATGATCATTGCCAAAAACAGTATTCCACTTTCCCCTTTTCTCTTTCATTACATCTTCATGAACAACATACTCGCTTGCTGCAATCGTTTCCCGTGACCCTGGTATATTTCTCAGTCTCATCTCATCTCTCCATTTATGAAAAATTACTTTTCTGTTAACTGCTTCACATTTCTCTCACATTACACGTTTCTATCCTAGATATTTTCTCAGAAATTCGAAAAAAGTCAAGCTGGACTTATTGACTTTTTATTAAATATCGAGTAATATTTTAACTAACATGTAAAAAAATTGTAATCTTTATTCTACCCGCATGCTTATGTCGGTAATATAATTATAGAAGATATTTTGAGGGGATATGATATCATGAAAAAGCATAAGGTACTTGCACTCGTGATGCTGTCCGGACTTTTAACCATCGGCGCTCCCGCACTTTCTGTAAGCGCTAAATGGAAAAGTACCGCAGCTGGGAAAAATACCATGTATACCCAGAAAGCATCACCGGGTTATGTGACCGGCTGGAAAACCATCAAGAAATACACATATTACTTCAACTCGAAGGGTATTTTACAAAAAGGATTTCAGAAGATCAAAAAAAAGCTTTACTATTTTGAATCGCATGGAAGGTTGGTGACCGGATGGTTCATGACACCCGACGGCAAAAAATATTACGCAAATAAAAATGGCGTTGTCGCCACAAAAAAATGGGTAGGTAAATACTACCTGCAAGCCGACGGCTCCATGGCTGTTAATACATGGGTCAATGGCAAATGGGTGGGTCCTGACGGAAAATTTACCGGAGTCTACAATAACGGCTGGGTCAAAAAAGGAAGTAAAACATACTACTATGATTTGAATCTTCAACCAGTAAAAGGCTGGCTGATCCTAAGCGGCAAGAAATATTACCTCAATCCCAGTACCGGTGTCCTGATGAAAGGATGGATTACGGTTGGTGGCCGCAAATATTACGCACATTCCAGTACAGGCGCAATATTAACCTCCCAATGGAAAAGCGGTAAATACCTGACAGAGGATGGTTCCATGGCAGTCGGGGTTACAAAGATCGGAAAGTACACTTACTACTTTACCTCCGACGGCACACAGAAAAAAAGTTGCTGGCTTAAAATCAATAAAAAATACTACTACTTTAACAATAAAGGCGTCATGCTGAAAAAGAAGTGGGTTACAAATAAGTCCAAGACCAAAAAGTATTATGTAACCGCAGACGGTACGAGAGCACTTGGATGGATAAATATTGGTAAAAACACCTACTACTTCAATCCGAAAAATGGCCTGATGCAATCCGGCTGGATTACCGTAGACGGGCAGCGGTACTATCTGAATTCAAAAGGTCGCCTTCAGAAAGGTCGCTGGCTGTGGTCCGGAAAGTATTATGCTACAACTACCGGAGCCGTTTTAAAAGGCCTGAACGCAGTCGGCAGTTCGATTTATTACTTTGATACAACGACCGGTAAGAAGCTTACCAGTTCGTTGAAAAAAATTGGTACCGACTCCTACTATTTTCAGAGCGACGGTACTGCAGCTATAAATAAATGGATTACAATCGGTTCCAAATACTACTATTTCCAGAGCAACGGCAAAATGGCGAAGAATACCTGGGTAGGTCAGTATTTCGTCGACGCAAACGGAGTGCGGACCAATCAGGTACGCAAGACCGGATGGAACACGTTTAACGGTGTAAAGTACTATTTTGACAGCAATGGAACTATGCTAACCGGATGGCAGACGATCAACGGAAGCACATATTACTTCAATACAAACGGCGCAATGTTTTCCGGTATTCAGATGATCGGCAGTCAGAAATACTGTTTCTACAGCGACGGACGCCTTGTCACCTCCACTACGATCGTATTCGGTACAAAACAGTACACAGTGAACGCAAACGGCGTAGTCACCAAGGAGGAAAGCATTAAAGTATCCGGCAGCACCAAGGGAGTCCAGATTGTAAACTACGCGCTTCAATTCGTCGGCAACCGTTATGTATATGGCGGAAACAGTCTGACAGATGGAGTGGACTGTTCTGGTTTTGTACAGCAGGTATTCAAATACTTCGGCATCTCGACACCACGTGTTGCAGACGACCAGATGAAATATAAATATGCAACAGTTGTGGATATTTCCAGCATCCAGCCGGGAGATCTTCTCTTCTATGGCTCCGCAAACTATGCATCGCACGTTGCAATCTATATGGGTGATGGAAAAATCGTTCATGCCAGCAATTCACAGCCGTATCCACAGGGCGGCATTAAAGTATCGAACTACAATTACCAGACTCCAATCCGTGCCGTACGTTACTGGAGCTGAATCTGATCTCTTCGTTCGAAAATGATTCTTGTAAGTTATGTTTATAAAAGGGGATCATTCAATCATCTAATTTAGTGATTGAATGATCCCCCTTTTCGTAGGAACTCTCAGGTATTAGAAGAATATTCCAGTAGAAATGCCCATGTATATTCTGATTATTCTGACAATATATCAAATTTGCTCAAAACACACTTGTCAACCTTTTTCCTCATTTTCCCCTCACATTTTAACAATTTATCACATTACACAAAACGTCCGTTCTTTCAAAAAACTATGTAAACCGACTTATACACCACCAAAAATGTGGATAATGTGGATAAGTCGGTGCATAATTCCATTTCATCGCTTTTTTCAACGCTTATACTTGTGGATAACTTGCGGATATTTTGTCAGTCTCTGTCGGATTCTTCAAAAGTATCTCCTCCAATTTTGTGCAGATTTCCTTTACATTTCCTTTTTTCCCAGTCCTCTGACAAACAAAACCATACAATTCACAGACAATTATGCAAACTATCTGATTTCAGTATCCAGATACGACACAAACCGATTTCCCGCAGCCTCAAAATCTCTCTTACTGTCTTCCGGTCCCCAGAAATATGTCTCCGTCTCTCCCGGATTGAGTAAAATCAGATTTCCGTAATCATCATACCCTGTGATGATTACCACTTTGCCCGGCATTGCTCCGATCACCGGATGCCCCTGCCCTACAAAGTACAGTACCTGCTCCAACGTACAGCCGGTCAGGCCGATTGCATCCCTGCCAAGCGATGCCTCCAGTGCCTCTATATCCATTGTACCAGTCTTCACAATATCCGGAATATTCTCCACCTTAATCTTGCTGACAGCCGGTTTGTTTCCACGCTCCCAGACAAACTCTTTCGCATTGTTAATCACAACACCTACCTGCTCATCTGCTCTGCGGACCGCCTCTGCCGCAGTTGGCCATTGACTCTCGAGCTTACCGCCTGCATAGACGTAATACAGATTTTCCCGGTCTGAATTTCCAGGAATGAAAACCGTACGTGAATTATCGTAAACAAGTACCTTACTGTTCACCTGCTGTGGGTTTTTGTCTCTTATCTCTGTACCTACCCGCAGGAGAATTTCCGTCTGTTTTATGCTGTCCTCCTTTGTCGCAACACCATAAACGACATCCTCTTCCATACTTGTGCTCACAATCTGATCTTCCGTTGTCTCTGTATAAACACCGGCCTGTCCCGTCGCGCGCTTCAGCCTCAGCATATTATTCGTCTGCTCTGTAGACATGACATAAATTCCACTCGGCTGATAATTCTTGATTTCCTCGCCCTCTTTATTCACAATTGCCAACCGGTACATAGGAAATACTTCATTTCCCACATCCGTAGTGTTAATCTCCGAGGTACGCGCGCTACCGTAAACAAGATCCTCTCCCATAAAGCAAATCGGGCGAATTCTCTCATCCTCGCCACAGGTCATCTCTCTCACGGAGCCTGTCTCAAAATCCATCGTATACAGCGTTCTGGAATCATAGCGTTCCCCTTCCTTCAACCAGCTGAAATAACGGTTACTCTCAGAACTTGCATAACATCCATTTCGGATTCCGTCTACCACACGTTCATACTCCCGGGTATTCAGATTAATGCGATAAATAATCCCTTCCAGAAGAATATAACAGTTCTCACGATTGTCCGTGACATATGCCAGTGCGTCAATATCCAGCTTCAGCATATCGTAGGATTCCATTGTCTGAACAAACAGAATTTCCTCTACTGTCGCGGACGCCTCTTCATAAGAATAAAAACCGATACCGTTCTCTCCCTCGCGTTTGCCACGGTTCATATAACCAGATACTGCAAACAGAATATTTCCTGATTCTTCTACCCGCAGCACCTTAATATTATTCTGATCATAAAAATCCCGGTAATCCATATTTTCCTGCTGCGGGAAACCAAAGATACGTGTCAGCTTTCCTCCATTGATCCGATACTCCCACAGTTCATTTTCCTGTACAAAGGCTACGGTCTTTTTCTTCTCATCAAATTTGAACTCCACATCCGTATTTGAGATGCCAAGGTTAATTCCGGCTGTTTCCAGAACCCCCTGATCCGGACGAAATGTTTCCTGTGTCCTCCGCGTAAAATCGAGAAGGAACACACGCGTGTCTGTATAGCGGAGACGATAAAACTCTTCGATATTGTAAATATCGCTCACGCCTGCCTGATTTACAGCTGAAACGCGATAATTTAATACAAACGAAGCCGTTGTACCATTGATATCCACCAGGCTTGGCGTAGGTTTATAATAAATCTGCGGATTTACATCCCCCCACATGAGCTGGTAAACACTGTCATGAATATCCATATATGCCAGCGATTTCGATTTTCCCGTCCTCTCATTCGGCTCTACGACCGCGCCCAGGGATTCCTGATCTGTCTTATTGACACATTTTTCATAAAATCCTGTCACAAAATTGAGATAATCCTCCAGATGAAGTCCATCTTCCAGTAATAGCCTTGTATAATAATAGATTTCCCGGCCGCCCGCCGTAATTTGAATCTTTAAAATATATTCCTGTTCCAGCAGCATATGATTCTGAATTTGCAGCGTTGCATTCAGATAGTTATCTTTTTCTTCAAATCGGATTACATTCGTATTCTCGAGAGACTGGCTCCCATCCAGTTTCACCACCTCATAAGAAACGCTCTCGATATTTGTGTCAAACGGCTGAATCGACACATTCAGGCTATGGCTCTCCGGAAGAACCGTCACTGTATCACGAATATAGTTTACATCCATCTCCCTTGCATATCCATGAAGACAATTATAATTCACACCCTTATTCTGCATATAAACAAGCGGAAACGTAGAATATTCCATTGCCTGTGCCGTACTCGGCGCCGTCTGATTCACCCAGCGCGCAAACCCAATCACGGAAATGATAAAAATCACCGTCAGTACAGCAACGTGAACCAGTATATTTTTTACTGTCGATAATCTATCCTGCATATTATCTGTCTCCTATCTCTTTGTACAAACTGGTTGACGGCATCCCTGGCCTGTCCGAAAGCAGCGCAGCCAGCGTCGGCTGCACGTGCAGAAAATCCATGCAGCCGCGAAGGCTCTCCCCTGATTTTTCTGTCTTTTTCTTATCCTCCCACACTGCCCGGAGCAATATATTTTTGGGCGTGTGTTCCATATCAATAAACTCTAGTACCTGCACGTGATACCCAGCCTGCTCAAGAAGCTCTGCCCGCAAACCATCCGTAACCAGCGCGGATATCCGTTCCTTCAGCAACCCGTATTTCAGAATCGGCTTTAGCATTTCATTTTCAATCTGCCCATTTAACTCATGCTGGCAGCACGGCACGGAGAGGATTGCTTTTGCATTCCAGCGAACGGCTTTTGCAAGCGCATAATCGGTTGCCGTATCACAGGCGTGCAGTGTAATGACAAGATCTACCTGATCTGGCCCCTCGTAGTCAGCAATATCGCCAGTTTGAAAATGCAATTTTTCATAGCCAAATTCCTCTGCCAGATGATTACAGTTCCGTATCACATCTTCTTTCAGATCAAGCCCGATAATCTTCAGATCGTACCCCTTTTTCTCATGCAGATAATAGTAAACGGCAAAAGTCAGATACGATTTGCCACAGCCAAAATCAATCACCGTAAGCTCCCGGCCGTTTTCCAGAACCGGGCAGACGTCCTCGATGAATTCCAGGAAACGATTGATCTGCCGGAACTTGTCATATTTCGCCCGAACCACCTTTCCCTCCGGCGTCATAACGCCAAGCTTTACAAGAAAAGGAACTGGAATGCCTTCCTGCAAAAGATATTGTTTTGTACGGTTATGACGCAAATCTGCTTTTTCCCGCCTCTGCGCGCAACGTTTGGAACGAATGGTCACTTTCCCCTTTTTGCTGACCAGAACCGTCACCGTTTCTTTCGTTGTCTCCAGCTGCATCTGTTTGAAATCACGGCTCATCCAGGCAAGCAGCGCGGAAATCATCTCTTTCTCTTCATAATTTTTATGAAATTCTTTTTTGCCATCCCAAAGAGCTGCCTGAAATATCAGTTGGCCCCGGCCCTGCAGCGGCCGCACTTTGATTTTCTGAATCGCATCCGTCATCACTTTTTGCCCGCTTATCACAATATGCAGCAGCTCTTCATTCAGACATGTTTCCAGTAATGTTCTCAGTTCTTCCATGCTTTATCCCCTTATTTCCTTATTTATTGCCTTATTCCCTTATTTTCCATCTGCTTTTTATCAGTATACTATTCCTGTTCTGATTGAACAAGGCTTTTCTGGCGTTTTATCGATACTGTGCCGCTCTCTTGCATCCACGATGCCTGCATCGTCTGTGATGCATTTCCTGCAACAGCAAAACACGAATCAAATCATCCGCCCAGTTTCTTCCCGGCCTTCTTCCTGGTCCGCGGTACTGCATAGATAACATCTCGTCTACTTCTTTTGTTGTGCTCTGTGTTGTCTCCAGCATTTCCGGCGGAAGTTCATCTCGCATCTCTTCCAGAATCCGCTGTACAATCTGCTGTACCGTTGTATGATCGGGATGCTCGTCGTACATCGCGCTGCCCTCATACTCCATCTTGTCACATTCCTCCTCTATATATGGGAGCATCCGTTTTACCGTATCAGGATACATGGACTGCAGTCTGCGCAGATCGCGTTCCATCATTTTCTGCTCTTCCATCACACCCGCGTAATCTGGCATTGTAAAATACGGAGGCAGTTCTGATTGTCCTTCCTGCCTTTCCCCCTGAACTGTCATCTCCTGTCCTGTTTTCCCGCTCATCCCGGACGGCATCTCCTGCACACCCTCATTTGCCATTGGAGCCGTCTCTCGTGTAACACCTCTTCCAGTTGACGGCATTCCCCATGCCGTATCGCCATTCATTCCCCACGCCGCTCTTTCATTGCGCTCCTGCGGAAGCTCTTCCTCGCCTTCGTAAGGATTCCATCCGCTTCTTTCCCGCTCCTGATCAATCTCTTCCGCTCTCATAAATGCGCTTCGTACCGCCATGGTTCTTCTCCGTCTGCTGTCCTGCCCTTGCCCTTTGCCTGTATTGTAATAATACATAACTGACCTCTCATTTTTCTGTTCCTTATATTATATGACAAGAGAGGCAAAAGGAAATAAATTTTCATTTGCATTTCTGTTCATCCGTAGTAAAATAAGATTTTGTAATTATTTCAGCGTACGTAAAAGGAGAGCAACCATGTCCAAGGGAAAAGAAATCAAGACAAATGCCATGCGGATTCTCGATCGCATGAAAATTCCATATAATACACATACCTATGAATGTACAGAATTTACAGACGGCCAGCAGACCGCAGACCTCCTCGGTTTTCCGCATGAGATCATGTTTAAAACGCTCGTTACAGTCAGTCCGGCCAGAGCCTATTTTGTCTTTGTCATTCCCATTGACTGCGAGCTAAATTTAAAAAAAGCCGCCCGGGCAGCATCCGTCAAATCGCTTTCTATGATTCATGTCAAAGAAATAAACGAAGTGACCGGATACGTCCGGGGCGGCTGCACCGCGATCGGCATGAAAAAACAATATCCTGTGTATCTGCATGAATCTGCACTTGCCCATCCGCAAATTATCGTCAGCGGAGGCAAAATCGGCGTGCAGCTGGAACTTGCTCCACAGGATTATGAGAAAGTATGCCATGCAACGTTTTGCGATCTTGTGGAATAACCTCTGTCTACTTTATAAACCGGCTCAAAAATCAGACAAACAACAACCTGATTTCAAAATACGCCCAGATGCTCCAGTAGTATTTTCAGTCCCAGCAAAATCAGAATCAGACCTCCGGCAAACTCTGCCTTTGCCTTATATCTTGCTCCGAATGCATTGCCAATCTTTGCTCCTGCCATGGACAGTATAAACGTGACCAGACCGATAAAAAGGACGGCTGCCACAATGTTCGTATCCGGCAGAAATGCAAACGTAATACCGACAGCCAAGGCATCAATACTCGTTGCAACGGCAAGTAAACACATAGTCTTAACATCCGTGGAGCCGCTTGTTTCCCCTTCTTCTTGCTTGACGGCTTCCCGGATCATATTCCCGCCGATCAGCGTCAGCAGCACAAATGTAATCCAGTGATCCACTGCCGTAATATACCCCCGGAACTGATAGCCAAGCAAATATCCGATTAAAGGCATAAGCGCCTGAAAGCCTCCAAACCATATACCACAAATGGCTGCATGTTTGAAATTGCATTTTTCCATAGCAAGACCCTTACAAACCGAAACAGCAAACGCATCCATCGACAATCCCACAGCCAGAATAAACAATTCCAAAATACCCATTTTTGTTCATCCCCTTTTCCTTAGTTTTTATACTTCTTATCTTATTCCGAACAGGTTCTACTTTCTCCTGCATAGATACCTCTGAAACATATTTCCCTATTCTTCATGAAGCCATTCGAGATAACGACGGATAGTTCGTTCATAACCATTTTCTGACGGCTCATAAAACCGTCTGCCAACCAGCTCATCCGGCAAATACTGCTGCTTGGAAAAATGCTTAGGGTAATCATGCGCATATTCATAGCCGATTCCCCTGCCAAGCTTTGCCGCTCCTTTATAGTGGCTGTCACACAAATGCACCGGAACAGCAGCCGGTCGCTCTCTCACTGCTCTCATTGCCTCTGCAATCGCTTTATCCGCAGAATTGCTCTTCGGCGCAGAGGCCATATACAATACCGCCTGCGACAAAATAAGCTGTGCTTCCGGCATCCCGATCCGTTCCACGGCCTGCGCCGCAGCGACTGCCACCTGAAGCGCCTGAGGATCGGCATTCCCGACATCCTCTGAAGCGCAGATCATAATCCTTCGCGCAATAAATGTGACACTCTCGCCTGCATACAGCATCCGCGCAAGGTAATAAACCGCGGCGTCCGGATCGGAACCGCGCATGCTTTTAATAAACGCCGAAACTGTATCATAATGGCTGTCGCCGTTTTTATCGTAACGCACAGCCCGTTTCTGAATGCATTCAGAAGCCACATCCAGGGTAATACGAATCGTTCCGTCCGCTCCCGGCGCCGTCGTCAGCACGCCGAGCTCCACCGCATTCAAAGCTGCTCTGGCATCCCCGCCGCAAATATCTGCAAGAAAATCCGCCGCATCTTCATCAATCGCCGCATTGTAAGCTCCCATCCCGCGTTCTGTATCATAAACGGCCCGGTTAATCAATACCCGAATATCCTCTTTTTCCAAAGGCCTCAGTTCAAAAACTACAGACCGTGAAATCAGAGCACTGTTCACCTCAAAATATGGATTTTCCGTCGTTGCTCCGATCAGAATCAACGTGCCGTCCTCGACAAATGGCAGCAGATAATCCTGCTGGCTTTTATTAAAACGGTGAATCTCGTCCACAAACAGGATCGTCTTTTTTCCGTACATGCCAAGATTATCCTTTGCGGCCTTCACCACCTCTTCCATATCTTTTTTGCCTGCCACCGTAGCATTAATCTGCGTAAACTCCGCACTGGTCGTATTTGCAATGACTCTCGCCAGCGTGGTTTTTCCGGTTCCCGGAGGACCATAGAAAATCAGCGAACTCAGCTTATCCGCCGAGATTGCCCGGTACAAAAGCTTATCTTTCCCAATAATATGCGCCTGGCCGACAACCTCCTCCAGCGTCCTTGGCCGAATACGCGACGCCAGAGGCGCCTCACTTTTCATAGTTTTTGTTCTTGCATACTCAAATAAATCCATTTCTGCTCCTGTTCACTCAAAACTGCGTCATATGTTATTACTTTTTGAAGTATGGCCTGTTCTATTATCTCACTCAAGTATCAGTTCCTCAACCGTTACAAATTCATACCCTTCCGCCAGCAGCTGATCCACAACCTCAAGCGCCGCTGTAACAGAAGATTCATAACAGTCATGCATCAGGATGATATCTCCTGCCTTTACTTTATCCAGAATACGCTGTTTGACCAGCGCCTGATTTTTGGTCGTCCAGTCCAGAGGATCTACATCCCACATGACCGGAATCATCTGAAAAGAGCATTCCATTGATTTATTCCACTCGCCAAACGGCGGCCGGACAAATTCGGTGTCTTCCCCCGTGATTTCCCTTATCAGAGCACTTGTCTTTTCAATCTGCTCACATGCTGCCTCACCGCTCAGATCACAGATTTTCACATGATCAAATGTATGATTCCCAATCAAATGACCTCCCTCATACATCTTCTCAATCAAATCCTCTCTGCCGGAAATATTTTTCCCAATCACAAAAAAAGACGCGTGTACATTCCGCTCTGCCAGGCCTTCCAAAAGCATTTTCGTATAAACTGGATGCGGACCATCGTCAAAGGTAAGCGCGATCCGCTTATCTTCTCCTGCAGCTGTAATCGGCACAGCATCCCCCAATTTCACAAGATCCGTATAAGCTGAGAATGCCAGGATTGCCGCCATTCCCCAAAAAAACAGAGATTTTCCAATCCTGGCTCCTATCTCAACAAATAACCGCCGATATCCGCTCTTTTCTTTTTCTTCTCTGTCAGAAACTATCTTCTCCATGCTCTACCAGATATCCATATTTTCTTGCTCTATTATATGATACTGGTTCGCGAAGCATGACACTACGGTTCTTCAACTTCCAACGCCGCTTCAGTCTCCTCCACTTCTTCGCTTTCCGTCTGCCCTTCAATCTCTGGCTGCGTATCAGCCATCGGCTCCTCTGCCTCTTCCTGTCTGTTGCCGTCAGTTCCGCTAAATTCCTCCCGGAACCTCTTTTTCAGGAAAATGCAGCAGATATAAATCAGAATCCCTGTCGTGCCCTTCAAGTCAACCATAAAGTACACGAGTCCGCCAAGGCCAATGAAATCCAGCCCCGCATAGATATAGTAAGCTCTTTTCTGTGCATCATTCTTACCTTCAAAGGCATTCAGCCACATGACAGCAAGCACATCAGACACCACCCAGAAAATTGCAAGACAAACGCTGATTGCAATCGGAAAAAGAATCGTTTCCACTCTGTCGGTCACGCCAAGCACAATCAATACTGCTAGCAGCACCACAAGTGACGCGATTGAAAGATACGTCACTCTGTTCCGGACTTTTCTTCTCTGTTCGTCTGTCATAGCACGCCTCCTGTCTTCAGACTAACGTCACCTTGCGGAAATTCTTTTTCCCACGTTTCAATACAATACCGTCTCCGCTCAGTTTTTCACCTGAAATCACGGTTTTGGTATCAGTCACTTTTTCACCATCCACGGCCACGCCGCCCTGTTCTACCGCACGGCGGCCTTCTGAACGAGATGGTACCAATCCGGTCTTCTGAAGAAGAGAAACGATATCAATACCTCCATCCTCAAGATCTGCCTCTGTCAGCTCTGTGGTCGGCATATTTGCTGCATTTCCACTGGAAAACAGTGCGCGTGCGCCCTCCTGCGCTTTTTTCGCCTCTTCTTCCCCGTGTACAAGGGCGGTCAGCTCATAAGCAAGAATCTCTTTAGCCTGATTCAACTGGCTTCCTTCCCACTGATCCATCTCATCAATCTGCTCCAGCGGCAGGAAGGTCAGCATACGCAGGCACTTGAGTACATCGGCATCCCCCACATTCCTCCAGTACTGATAAAAATCAAATGGAGAAGTCTTCTTCGGATCAAGCCATACTGCACCACTTTGCGTCTTGCCCATCTTTTTGCCCTCGGAATTCAGCAGCAGCGTAATGGTCATCGCGTACGCGTCCTTGCCCAGTTTGCGGCGAATCAGCTCTGTGCCGCCCAGCATATTGCTCCACTGGTCATCCCCGCCAAACTGCATATTACAGCCATATTTCTGAAACAGTGCATAGAAATCATAGCTCTGCATAATCATGTAATTGAATTCAAGGAAACTGAGACCACGCTCCATTCTCTGCTTGTAGCACTCTGCTGTCAGCATACGGTTTACAGAAAAATGCGGGCCTACTTCACGCAGAAGCTCCACATAATTCAGATCCATAAGCCATTCTGCATTATTAACCATCAAAGCTTTTCCCTCTGAAAAATCAATAAAACGGCTCATCTGCTCTTTGAAACAATCACAGTTATGCTGGATTGTCTCTTTTGTCATCATCTGGCGCATATCCGTTCTACCCGACGGATCTCCGATCATACCGGTTCCGCCTCCAATTAATGCAATCGGCTTATTCCCCGCCATCTGCAAACGCTTCATCAGGCAAAGCGCCATAAAATGCCCTACGTGAAGGCTGTCCGCAGTCGGATCAAATCCAATATAAAACGTAGCCTTACCATTGTTCACAAGTTCCCGGATCTCCTTTTCATCCGTCACCTGTGCGATCAGTCCTCTTGCAACCAGTTCCTCATAAATCTGCATCATTCTTCCTCCTTGTATTTCGCGGGCAGCCATTTTTTGCGTGCAGTACGCATTTTCTTAAAACAATGATCTTACCAGGCAATTTCAAAAATTTCCGTAAGACAAAAAGCTCCCGCCTTATTCTCACATAAGGACGAGAGCCATAAATCCCGTGTTACCACCTTATTTCACAGCCAGCTCACACTGACTGCCTCTGTGGGTATTCTCTACCCTGACACAGTAACGGTTGTCCTCCGCCGCAGCCTATTAAAATTCATCCGTCCTGTCATAGAACCGGAGATTTGTTCGGTGCGAAGCTCTGGGAGGTATTCAAAAACAGCTTCCGTGCGCGCCTCTCATCACCCGGCAACTTTCTGTCTCTTCGGCTGCTTTCTACTTGTTCCCTTCATTGCTTTCCGATTAGTATAGCCCAGTTCCTGAAGATTTGTCAAGGATGCGTTTTATTCCGTTTTTGCATGAAAGACCTGCATAAAAAGTGCCTATTTTCATGGTCCCGAAACTGTGATAAAATGAAAAAAAGTTTAAATGTTTTCTGTAAAATAAACGGATGACAGCGAAATCTTTACAAGCGTATCTGAACTTTATTACTTGCAGAAGATACGAAATAGAATAGAGAAGGAGAATCATGTCGTGAAAAAAACAACTCTTTTTTTAATGTCTGTTACCATGACCACTTTTTTTGCACCTACTGTTTCGGCCGGCAATCTCGTACTAATGACGGGAGAGGAGGCAGGGGCTTATTATGAATTTGGAAATGTGCTTGCCCGAGAGATAAATGATGGTTCCGACACCTCAGTCACTGTGGCTGCATCTGCCGATCCCATGGAAAATCTCCAGGCCATTGCAGACGGCAGCGCGGATCTGGCTTTCGTTCCTTCTGATATTATGACTTATGCGTATGAGGGAAGTGTTCTTTTTGAGAATGAGATGCCTCAGGATTTTTCCGCTGTAGCAAGCCTCTACATGGAGCCGGTTCAGATCGTCACCTGCAATCCCGACATTAAATCCATCCAGGATTTGAATGGAAAGAAGGTTTCCATCGGTACCCTTTCGTCAAATGTCCGCTTCAACGCGATTGATATCCTTGATGTTTACGGTTTAAGCGAAGAACATATCATACCGGTTTACGAGTCCTTTGACGACTGTGCAGACAGCCTAAGAGATGGCAGTCTTGACGCTGCTTTTGTCACAGCAGACGCCCCTCTCCCCGCAATTACCGCATTAAGTACTGTGGAACATTTCCGTTTCATCAGTCTTGACGACGACCACACAGAGGCGCTGCTTGAAGTATATCCCTATTACAGCAGAAGCATCATTGATGCCGGTATGTACGATCTTGAAACGGATGTAAATACCGTTGCAGTCAGCGCTGTTATCATCACCCGTAATGATACACCGGAAGATGATATTTACAATTTCATCTCTTCCATTTTCGAAAACACGGACACCATCACAGATGCTCACCAAAAAGGAGCCATGCTTGACCCCGAGTTTGCGGCCTCGATTTTTACTGTACCATATCATGCAGGTGCGACAAAGTATTTCGAAGAAAAAGACATCCCCTTCTTTTAATGCAGAGGGGGATGTCTCCTTTTACGTAAATCTGCGTTTAATTTCTTCAAACTTCTCCGCGGTCAGCAGTGCGTCTTCTTTTCGTCCCTGAAAATGAACGACATAAGTCCAGCGGCCATACGGCTCTATCCTGCGGACGCGTCCAAGATTGATAATATACGATTTATGACTTCTCAGAAACTGTTCTGGGTCCAGCCTGCGTTCCAGTTCTGCCAGACTTGCCGAGGTCACATAGCTGTCTTTTTCCGTATAGATCACAGTCGCATTGTTTTCACGCTGAATCAGAATAATATCAGGAATTGAGATAAAGCTCATGCTTTCCTTTCCCTTTACCAGCAACCTGTCATGTCGATGTTCCGGCCTGACAATTTTTTCCTCTGGTTCAAACTTCTGACTGTTCTGCCCCAGCAGTGCGATGCGGTCCAGTGTTTTATTGACTCGGTCTACTGCGAACGGCTTCACAAGATAATCAAACGCATACAGTTCAAATGCTTCCGGCATATATTCAGCGTGAGCTGTCGCAAAAATAATCTTTACCTTCGGATCAAGTTCTGTCAAAATCTTTGCACATTCGATCCCGTTTTGTCCCTTAATCCCAATGTCCAGAAATACAACCTCCGGCTTCTGCCGCTGAAACAGAATCACCGACTCTGTCAGTTCATCACACTCGCCAACGATCTCAAAGCCCCCGTGCTTCTCAATGATTTTTCTCAAAAGAAGCCGTATTCCTTCCTCATCTTCGATCAGCATTACTCTGATTGCCATACCTCTGATTCACCCTTCTTGTTCGTCTTTTATGAGCCATCGGCTCTCCCAGAATCTCAGCCCAGACAAATGCCTCCTGTAAACGTTTCTCGGACAACTGTTTGCCATTCACACGCAAAGTGTTCTCCGACGTCCGACGTCCGTTTTTGTTTCCGGTATCCGGCGCGGTGGCGATATTTCCCGCCACCATCGCCCTGGATGTCTCCTGAAACGTTCCATTCTTTTCCGTCTCGCTTTTTTTCCTGTCGTTCTTTTTTCCTTTCCCCTTCAGATCTTTTTTATTTATATCTGTCGATTTTTTCTTGTTATTCTTTTTCTTTTCAGCCTTCTGCCACTCCTGTGACACGGTTCGGAACATCTCCGCGCCAAATTTTCCAAACTCTCCGGCACCGCGAAGCCCGTTCATCTGCATACTGATCAGATTCAGACTCTCTTTTATCTGTTTTCCGCTCATGCTTCGCTCCTTTCCGAATTTTCAAATATGTTACTCGACGATCGTATTATCCAGGCCCTTTCCGCCGATGGTTTCTCTCATATCCGTATCAGCTTTCAGATTCTGCATTTCATAATAATCCATAACGCCAAGCTTTCCTTCCCGCAGCGCATATGCCATTGCCTTTGGTACCTCGGCTTCCGCCTCTACTACGTAAGCGCGCATCTCCTGCTCTTTTGCAACAGCCATTGCTCTGCGCTCTTCCGCTTTTGCCTGTGCAATATTTTTATCCGCTTCTGCCTGGAGACTTTGCAGCTGTGCACCGATATTTCTGCCAACATCAATATCTGCAATATCAATTGACAGAATTTCAAACGCTGTACCGGAATCCAGGCCCTTGCTCAGTACACGTTTGGAAATATCATCCGGATTCTCCAACACCTCTTTATGGGAAACTGCCGAACCTACTGTCGTAACAATGCCCTCGCCGATTCGCGCAAGCACGGTCGCTTCCCCTGCACCGCCGACCAGACGTTCCAGATTCGCCCGCACAGTAACTCTGGCTTTTACCAGAAGCTCAATACCGTCTTTTGCCACTGCGGAAACATTTGCAGTCTCAATCACTTTCGGGTTAACACTCATTTTCACTGCTTCCAGTACGTTGCGGCCAGCCAGGTCGATCGCCGCTGCCTTTTCAAATTCCAGCTCAATGCCGGCACGCTCTGAAGCAATCAGTGCATTCACAACATTATCTACATTACCGCCAGCCAGATAATGCGCTTCCAGCTGATTCACACCCAGATTCAAACCTGCTTTTCTCGCCTTAATCAACGGCATCACAATCTTTGCAGGCTTTACACGGCGAAGACGCATTCCTATTAAATTGAAAATACTGATCTTTACATTTGCAGCCAAGGATGAAACCCAAAGGCCTACAGGAACAACTGCAAAAAACAACACAATCAGAAGTGCAATAATTCCTATCAATACAATCCAGTGAATATTATTAACCAACATATTAACCATTCTCTTTTCCTCCCTTTTCTTTTACAACCAGCTTTGAGCCTTCTACTTTGATGATCTTAATTGAAGTGCCTTTTGAGATATAGTTTCCCACTGATATCACATCAAAATGAATGTCGTCAAAGGTGCCTACCCCCGAAGGCCTCAGATCCGTCGCTGCAATGCCCTGACGGCCCAGCAGATACTTCAGGTCGCTGGAACTTAAATATCCGCCTGCCCGATTCTGTTCCTCTTCAAGGATAATCGGCGGCTTCAGCTTTCCGCGTGACAGCAGCCCCAAAATGATTGCCGCCAGGATACCCAGCACTGCCAGCACGCCGATGGTAATCACAGCGCCCTCCATGACCGAATCCGCAAGAGCAAAAACGCCAAGTACCAGGCAGACAATTCCGCTCACACCCGGCGCAGAAAATCCTGGCATCACCATTTCCACAGCCACCAAAACAAAGCCCGCAACCAGAAGCAAAATTCCCGCTAAATTTACTGCATCCAAAATCCTTCCCCCTTTCATTGTTCATAGGTAATTGCAAAACATGTGGTTCTTAAATGCCTCTTTGTCTGTCTAAAATTATTTTATATCTTTTTTGAAAAATGAAAATACATATCCTGTGATCTATACACTTTTACCTCTGAATTGTCATCTGTCGGTCGTAAACTTACACCGCATCTTCTCAAACTTCAGCAGGCATACTGTAAACAGGCTGCTCCACCTTTGCCCGGGCATCCTTGTCTGATAGCAATAGCACCTGCCTTATCTGCGGTTTTGTCTGCGCCCGGATATTTTTCCCTGCACTGACCGTGGGAGCGTAACAAAAAAGATGGTTTCCGTCTCATTGCTTTGCAGCTCAATGCTGCCGTCCGCCTCTTTTAATATGGAAGAAACGATTGCCAGGCCTATTCCGTGCCCCTCTCCTTTTTTCGTCGTATAGCCGCGTCCGAAAATTAATTTCTGCTGCGCCGCCGGAATCTCAGGCCCATTATTTGCAATCCGAAACATATAATCAGACTTATTCTCCTCCATCTGCAAACGAATCTGCTTTTCTCCTTCTTTCTGTTTGACTGCTGTGATTGCATTATCAAGCAGGTTGGCAAGGATTTTACACAGCTCCCATGCCTCTATTTTCAGTTCCTTCAGCTGTGTACCCACTTCCAGATAAAAATCAATTCCCTGACGCTCCGCTGTTTCCAGCTTAGCCTGCAAAAGTGCGTTCACTGCCGGCTGCGCTGTCTTAAGCGCCCGGTTCACCTTCATAATGTCTTTAAACACCGGCCTCAGATATTCCCTCGCACTTTCATACTCTTCCAACTCCAGCAGGCCGTGTACAACCTGCACCTGATTCAGATAATCATGGCGCTGTTCGCGAAGCTTTGCGTTCAGATTTTCCAGATTCTCCATGCTTTCCTCATAATTCCTGCGCTGAAATCTCGTCAGGAAAAACAACCCTGCAATGGAAAGCAGACTGGAAAAAATCACGAGAAAAACAGCCAGATCCAGAATTTCTTCCCTGTATACCAAAACTTCTCCCCAAAGTGCAAACAGAATTACTGTCCCAAGCGTAAACTGCAACGTATTTACCAAAAACAGCATTCTGGAAAGCTTTCGAACTGACATATACCATCCTCCGTCAAATACAATTCTGTCGCATCTATCTTACCATATTTGCGTTAAGAAGTCATTGTTGTTTTCCTTTCAAAAGTTTTGCCTAAGTACAAAGTTCCGATTGACATCCTTTTTTATTCCTTATACAATAGCTAATACTGTGTGCAAATCCGGTATACTGTATTTTGCCGGAATGTTTTATATATATCAATACGCAAAGGAGGATTTTTATGGAACAAATGGATCAGAAAAACAACGCACCTCACGAAAACAAAATGGGTACCATGCCGGTTCCAAAACTCCTGGTAACCATGTCCCTGCCGATGATTATTTCCATGCTGGTGCAAGCATTGTATAATGTAGTGGACAGTATTTTCGTATCACAAATCAATGAAAACGCACTGACCGCTGTTTCCCTGGCGTTCCCGATTCAGAATCTGATTATTGCGGTTGCCTCTGGTACCGGTGTCGGCGTCAATGCGCTTCTGTCCAGAAGTCTCGGTGAAAAAAATTATGAGCAGGCAAACAGGGCCGCTAATACCAGTGTGCTTTTGACGATCTGCAGCTATGTCATCTTTGCTCTAATCGGCCTCTTTGGCTCCAGACTTTTTTTCAACTCGCAGACTCCAGACCCGCAAATTCGTGAATTTGGTTATCAGTATATGAGTATCGTCTGCATCTGTTCTTTCGGCGTATTTATGCAAATCACCATGGAACGGCTGCTTCAGTCAACCGGACTTACTTTTTACAACATGATCACACAGGGAGTCGGTGCCATTCTGAACATCATTTTCGACCCGATTCTGATTTTCGGTTATTTCGGATTTCCAAAAATGGGAGTTGCCGGGGCTGCCGCAGCCACCGTGTTCGGCCAGATTGTCGCTATGTGCCTTGGTATCTATTTCAATCTCCGAAAAAACAAAGAAATTCAGTTTTCTCTCAAGAAAATGCGTTTCCACGGCCCCACAGTCAAGATGATCTACATTGTCGGTGTTCCTTCTATTCTAATGATGTCCATCGGCTCTGTCATGACCTTTGGTATGAATAAAATTCTGCTGATGTTCTCATCCACTGCCGCAGCCGTATTTGGGGTATATTTCAAATTGCAAAGTTTCTTCTTTATGCCGGTTTTCGGAATGAACAACGGTATTGTTCCGATTATCGCATTTAATTACGGAGCTCGAAGCAAAAAGCGCATTATGGACACCATGAAACTGGGCTGTATCGCGGCGTTTTGTATGATGATACTTGGTCTCGCAGCGTTCAACTTAGTTCCGGACCTGCTCCTGAAAATGTTCAACGCCTCGGATGAGCTTCTCGCAATCGGCAGGCAGGCGCTTCGTACAATCAGCTTGAGTTTCCCGCTCGCCGCATTTGGGATCGTATTCGGGTCTGTATTCCAGGCGCTTGGCAATGGTGTTTACAGTCTGATCGTATCGATCTGCCGTCAGCTCCTTATGCTGCTTCCTTCTGCTTGGATTCTGGCAATGACCTTCGGACTGAACGCAGTCTGGTGGTCTTTCCCGATCGCAGAGATTGTATCCTTCGCGGTATCTGTATTTCTGTTCCGCAGAATCTACGCACAGAAAATTCGACCGTTGGAATAAACACAGGAAGAACCGTGCTTTGTTTTCAGGCCATACTGTCTGTTATACCAAAATCCTGCAGCATACCTGAGCATATTTCGCTGCAAAAAAAGTGGCGGCTGTTCAGATTCAATATCTGTTCAGCCGCCACTTTTGCGTTCTTCTGTCGTTCCACTCTCACATTTTCATTTTGTATATTTCTGTTTTTTTATATTTCGTGTTTTATACCAGCTTATCCAGCAAGGAATAACCGATTGTCCCCTCCGGCATTGCAACGCCGAAATTATCCGCAACCGTAGCGCCGACAACTGCAAATGTATCGGCTTCCTCCAGCCTGCCACTTCCCTTCATAGAAGGTGACCAGGCAAGAAACGGAACGCGCTCTCTCGTATGGTCGGTGCCTGTATGCGTCGGATCGTTTCCGTGGTCTGCCGTAAGAATCAGCAGATCATCATCCCCAAGAAGTGGCATCAAAATTCCCAGATTTTCATCGAAACGTTCCAGCTCTTCCGCGTATCCCTGGGGGTCTCTGCGGTGTCCCCACAGCGCATCAAAATCAACCAGATTTGTAAAGCAAAGCCCTTCAAAATCGCGTCCCGCTATCTCGATCGTCTGTTCCATTCCATGAACAGAACTCTTCGACTTGTTTGATTCCGTCAGTCCTTCCCCATCAAAAATATCGTAGATTTTTCCAACGGAAATTACATCCAGTCCTGCATCCTTCAACGCATTCAGCGCCGTTTTTCCAAAAGGCTTCAATGCATAATCATGCCGGTTGCTGGTGCGCTGAAACTCTCCTTTTTTTCTTCCGACGTACGGTCTTGCTATCACCCGTCCCACCTTCCATTCTTCCCGCATGGTCAGCTCACGGGCAATCTCGCAGCAGCGATAGAGCTCTTTCAGGTCAAACGTCTCCTCCTGGCCGCAGATCTGAAGCACAGAATCCGCAGATGTATAAACGATCATATGGCCAGTCGCGATTTCCTCCTCGCCAAGCTCGTCAATAATCTCTGTCCCGCTTGCGCTCTTATTTCCTATAATCACATGTCCGGTTCTTCTGGATAGCTCTTCGATCAGTTCTCTTGGAAACCCATGCTCTGAAAAAGTCTGAAACGGCTCCGTAATATGCAGCCCCATCATTTCCCAGTGTCCTGTCATGGTATCCTTTCCCTTACTCGCCTCGTGAAGCGCCGTATAGTACGCCAGCGGCTGCCCGACCGACTCCACGTGCCTGAGCGGATGGAAATTGGCGAGTCCCAGCCTTTGCAGATTCGGAATATGAAACTCCTCGACACACTCTGAAATATGTCCAAGCGTATCTGTCCCTGCATCTCCGTAATCCGCCGCATCCGCCAGTGCTCCCGCTCCGAGCGAGTCCAGTACAATCACAAAAATCCGTTTAAACCTTCTCATATTCAGACCTCCAGCCTGTTATTTGCAGATTATCTTATCACAAGATGTAAAAGAAAACAATTCCTCGTATGTAATCACTGGCACTCCCTCCTTTCTTCTCTGCCCACAGGACACGACATCCGGAGGTTTAGCCACTCCGATGTTTGGAGTGCAATCCGCCTCAGATAAGAGAGACACCCCCGGAGGTGACTTCTCTGCGTCAGAACCTCCGGGGGTGTCTCTCTTATCTGAGTGCGTCCGCTCTTATATAAAGCTCTTCTCATTCCAAAAATATGCTTTCCCAGCTTATACAAAAGCATTACACGCTTCATCATACTCATAATTCACTTTTGCAAGTCTTTCTTCCAGGTCTTTTCGTTCCACATCCACACTCGCGCAAAAATCATCTAAAGAAACATAGTGGTCGCGAAGCTGTGTGTTCACATAACTCAGCAGCATAATCGGATCCTGCGGCAAATTCATAGCTATCTCCTTTTCCAAATTATTGACTAATTGTCCATATGACTTCAGGCTTCGCCTTCCACCTCTGATTTTATATCCTCACTTGGATTACTTCTGCCCTTCCTGCTTTACATCTGCACTCAAATTTCCGTCAGCCACATGGAATACAATCGTATCATCCATACCCACTTTACCAGAAAGAATCAGACGGGCAGCCAGCGTTTCCACGTTCTTCTGTAAATAACGCTTCAGAGGTCGCGCGCCATATACCGGGTCGTAGCCACCCTCAATGATATACCCTTTTGCATCGGAATCCAGCTCCAGACGAATCTCCTGCGCCGCAAGCCGTCTGTTCAGGTCTGCAACCATCAGATCAATGATATTTCCGATATTCTCTTTGGTCAATGGCTTGAACATAATAATCTCATCGAGACGGTTCAGGAACTCCGGACGGAAACTGCCGCGCAGCTGTTCCATCACCATATTCTGCGCCTCCTCACGGATGCTGCCGTCTGGTTCAATCCCCTCCAGCAGGAATTGTGAACCGATATTGGAAGTCATAATCAGGATTGTATTTTTAAAGTCTACTGTCCGTCCCTGAGAGTCTGTGATCCGTCCATCGTCGAGCACCTGAAGAAGTACATTAAACACATCAGGATGTGCCTTTTCCACCTCATCAAACAAAACTACTGAATACGGTTTTCTGCGCACCGCTTCCGTCAGCTGACCACCCTCCTCGTATCCGACGTATCCGGGGGGCGCTCCAATCAGCCGCGACACAGAATGCTTCTCCATATATTCACTCATGTCTATACGGACAATATTCTGCTCATCGTCAAACAGACTCTCGGCCAGTGCCTTTGCAAGCTCAGTTTTGCCGACGCCCGTCGGTCCCAGGAACAGGAATGAACCAATCGGCTTGGTCGGGTCCTTGATTCCGGCTTTCGATCTCAGGATTGCCTCTGTCACCTTCGACACACCGTCATCCTGGCCCACTACTCTTCTGTGAAGCTCCTCATCGAGCGCCAGAATCTTGGCCCGCTCGCCCTGTGTCAGTTTCGATACCGGAATTCCGGTCCACCGGGAAATAATTTTAGAAATCTCTTCCTCTGTCACACTCTCATGCACCAGAGTCATCTCACGGCTGTTCACCTTTTCTTCCTCGATTGCAAGCTGCTGCTGAAGCTTCGGCAGTTCTCCGTATTGCAGCTCTGCCGCCTTGTTCAGATCATAGTTGCGTTTTGCCAGCTCAATCTCCTTATTCATTGCCTCAATCTGTTCACGCAATGCCGAAAGATTTTCTACCGCTTTTTTCTCGTTATCCCACTGGGCTTTCTGAGAATTGAACTCATCCCGTAGCTCCGCAAGTTCCTTTTGTAATACCTCAAGACGGTCCCGGCTTGGCTTGTCCGTCTCTTTTTTCAGCGCAGCCTCCTCGATTTCCATCTGCATAATTCTTCTCTGAAGCCCATCCAGCTCTGTCGGAAGCGAATCAAGCTCCGTTTTGATCAGCGCGCACGCCTCGTCTACAAGGTCAATTGCCTTATCCGGCAGGAACCGGTCTGAAATATAGCGATGTGACAGTGTAGCGGCAGCCACCAGCGCACTATCTGTAATCTTTACGCCGTGGAATACTTCATAACGCTCCTTCAGCCCACGCAGGATAGAGATGGTATCCTCAACCGTCGGTTCGTCTACAAGCACCGGCTGAAATCTTCGCTCAAGCGCCGGGTCCTTTTCGATATATTTACGGTATTCATCCAGCGTCGTCGCACCGATGCAGTGCAGCTCGCCGCGGGCCAGCATGGGCTTCAGCATATTTCCGGCATCCATGGCACCGTCTGTCTTGCCTGCGCCTACAATCAAATGCAGTTCATCAATAAACAGAATGATTTCGCCCTCGCTCTTTCGCACTTCCTCCAGAACCGCCTTCAGACGTTCCTCAAATTCACCGCGATACTTCGCTCCGGCTACCAGAGCTCCCATATCCAGCGCAAAAATCTTTTTATTCTTCAGCCCTTCCGGAACGTCGCCCCGCACAATCCTCTGCGCGAGCCCTTCCACAGCTGCCGTCTTGCCGACACCTGGTTCGCCGATCAGAACCGGATTATTTTTCGTCTTTCTCGACAGAATACGAATCACATTCCGAATCTCGGCATCCCTTCCAATAACCGGGTCAAGTTTCTGGTTTCTCGCCCGCTCCACAAGATCCTGCCCGTATTTGTTTAATGTATCATAGGTCGCCTCCGGATTGTCCGTCGTTACCCGCTGATTACCGCGCACCGTAGAAAGGGCCTGCAAAAACCGTTCCTTTGTAATACCAAATTCTTTCCAGAACTGTTTCATAGAAGGACTCGGATGATTCAGCAGTGATAAAAACAGATGCTCCACCGACACATATTCGTCTCCCATCTGTTTTGCCACATCCTCCGCGCTGACCAGCGCTTTGTTCAGATATTGACCAATATAAACATTTCCGCCTGAGACCTTCACCCGTGCATTCAAAAGCTCTTCAAGACGGTTTTCAAAGTACTCTTTCTGTATTTCCATTTTCTCAATCAGCTTGCCGATCAGGCTGTCCTCCTGATGCAACAGCGCATAAAGCAGATGCTCCTGCTCAATCTCCTGATTGCCAAACTCATAAGCGATCTTTTCCAGGTCATTCACTGCCTGGATGGATTTCTGTGTAAATTTGCTGATATTCATAAGCAAACCTCCCTTCCAGTTTTCAATATAGACCTAATTGTTAGCACTGTCAAGAGGTGAGTGCTAATTTCTTTGTGAAGAATTTGTGAAGCTGTTTCTTATAATTCTTACCTCGTATAAAAGTGTCATTTCCTGTAAATTTACAATTAATTTTCAAACAGCCGTCACGATTGTACTAGTGGCGGCTGTCGCATTTTCTTCGAAAATCGTATGGCGCAATCCTATTAGGGGAGCTAACGTGCGTTTTACCGGAACCCTGTGTAGGTCTTTCCTTTTCTCAGTGTAGTCTTTCCCTTATATTTCGCCAGCTGGCTCACTGTTACCAGCTGGTAGCCTCTCTTTTTCAAAGCCGGAATGATGATCTCACAGGCTTTTACGGTGGACAGATGGATGTCATGCATCAGAATAATATCTCCACTTTTTACGCTGTTTAATACTGCATTCACCGTATGCTGGCTGTTTCCTGTATTCGCCCAATCTCTGGTATCCACAGACCAGTAGATCGACGGAAGGCCCAGCGCGTTTAATACGGTATGATTATTATGACCATCTCCGTAGGGAAGTCTGAATAGCGTCGGCAGTTTCCCGCTGGCTTCCTGAATCTTTTTGTTGGTGGTATTTACCTGATTCTTCATAGAAGAAACTGACAGCGTGGTAAATGCCGGATGGCTATAAGAATGATTTCCAAGCTCGCATCCCATATTGGCCATACGTTTTACCACATTTTTATATCTGGAGACACTGCACCCCACCATGAAAAACGTGGCTTTCGCCTTATTCTCTTCCAGGCAGTTCAAAAGCCGGTTGGTATAAGCTCCTGGACCATCATCAAAGGTCAGTGCCACCATAGGCTTACTTGGATCTACTTCTGGTTTTACCTTTACGGAAGGATCATAAACCCCGTTACGTTTAAAGTAATAGCCTTTCTCTTCGATATAATAGGTGCCTGTTACTCTTGCGCCTGTTGCATCCACATAGTACTTATTTGTTCCGATCGTCAGCCAGCAGGATTTCTGCATCTTACCGTTCTTTCCCACATACCGGTATGATTTTCCTTCTCTGACCCACCTTGCTTTCTGCATCTGGCCGGTCTCTTTATCAAAATAGTACCGGCTTTTCCCAATCGTTACCCATCCTGTCTCCTTAACGCCGGTCTTTTCATCAAAATAATATTTCTGGCCGTCCACCGTGTAGAACCCTGTTGCTCTTGCTCCGGTCGGTTTGAGATAATACTTTCCATGGTTCAACCAGCCTATCCACAATGGCCCCTTCCTGCTGGTGTAATACATATGGTTCCTGTATTTGATCCATCCGGATGTGCGATAGCCCTTACTGTTGATGTAGAAAATCTTATCTTCTACTTTAATCCAACGGCTAGTCACATATTTTCCGTTCTCTTTTCTGAATTTGTAGCCTCCGGATTTTTTGACCCAGGTTCCGTTCACTTCCTCTGCTTTTGTCACATTTCTCAGACTGTAGGATTTCGCATTCGTTGTCTTGACCTTGGCCTCTGCCGCCACCGGAAGCCCCAATAATGTGACCAGCGTCAAAAATACCAGCAGTAATTTCTTTAAACACCTCATCTCATAACCTCTTTCTCTCTTTTGTATTCCGCTCTTCCGTCTCAACCCTTCTGTCGCCAGTTTTTTCACAAGATCCTGGATCACCGCAAGTACTGGCCTTTGTGGGAATCCCCCTGCTGCATCTTATAAGCTATAGAATTATATTAATCCTGGCTTCCCATCAAGTCAAGCGGATACTATATCTTTCACTATTTCATAAATTCTTTTTTGTTTCCTCCATAACGTCGGTCATAATGACAGAATAAAAAAGGGCGTTTTGCGCAAAAAAAGCGTAAGCCCTGTTTCTATGACTCACGCTTTTTCTATCCGGAATCACTTTAAAAGAATCTGTTAACCCCTACGCTCTTCTGTGATGATCACCTCATCATCTAATTATGCCGCTTTCCCATGCCGCCTCAGTCCTCTTGCCACCAGCTTCTTGATAAAATCATATATCACTGCAAACACTGGCACGCCAATCAAAACTCCGGCAAAACCAAACACACCGCCAAACAATGTGATCGAAAACAGAACCCAGAAGCCGCTCAGCCCTACGCTACCTGCCAGCAGCCTCGGTCCCAGGATATTTCCATCAAACTGTTGCAGAATAATAATGAAAATAAGAAAGATCACACAATTCACGGGGCTTGTGATCAAAATCAGCAGTGCAGACGGAATTGCTCCGATAAAAGGGCCGAAATACGGAATAATATTTGTCACGCCTATGATCACACTGATCAGTACTGCATTTGGAAAATCTGTCACAAAGCTCATAATCAGACAAAATGCATAACAAATCAGGCCTACCACAGCACTGTCCAAAATCTTTCCTGCAAAAAAACCGACAAACGTTTTATCAATAAATGCAAATTCTTTTAAAATCTTATCTGCTGATTCCGGCTGCAACGTCGCATATAACACTGTTTTTCCCTGTCTCGCAAAGATTTTCCTGCCTGCAAGGAGATAAATACAGATAATCACACCGATTCCAAGATTTTTTAAAAGAGTGAAAACCGATCCCACCGTATTGGCAAATCCACCCATGATGCCCTGCAACAGCGGCATCAGATCTGTGCTCATCCATGCTTCCAGTCTTTTCTCCACATCCAGAAGCGCTGTGTTTACATAGCTCTGAATCACCTCATTCCCTTCCAGCTCTACAGCCAGCCATTTGGAAAGCTGCTCTATGCTCTGCGGAATTGTATTGGCCAGAACTGCAATGCTTCTTGCCACCTCCGGAATCACCATGATAAGCAGAAGATACAGAACCAGCCCTGCCAGAACTATAACGAGCACAACAGCCAGGTTATTTGCCATGCTTTTTTTCTTATCAGGCAAGATCGCTTCTATTCTCCTTTGCAAAAAATTACAGGGCGTTTTCAGAAGATACGCCAGAACACCTCCATATACAAACGGGGTCAGAATACCTGTCACCCAGTACAGAGAGTTTCGTATCTGGTCAAAATTCCAGATAACAAAGAACAAAACAATCGCCAATGCCAGTGACATAAACATGGTCAGTGACTGATAAAAGATTTTTTTCCACTCTTCTTTTTTCATGCATACTCCTCCGGATTATAAATTAGCAGCTGCACAGGAAACTGTTTGATACAGGCCTTTCCCTATCTTAATTCAGCTTTTCCGGGAAGTCAAGTTTACAAATCCCTACTGTATCTCCGCTTCTCTTCGTAGTTCCTCCCGTTCATCCATTACCTCAAAACTCACCTGATCCGCAGGAATTACAATTTTAATCAGATCGTTGCTGTGTTTTTCCGCAATTTCACCGATCCGGGCTGCCATTTCATCCTTTGTCATCGCAATAAGCGTCTCCAGGTCTGTCTGATCCCAGAAAGACTTGATCTCCTCCATCACACCGCGGATACAGCGATCCCGTTCCCCTATTGTCAGATGTTTGTTATCTGCAATATGATAATTCAGAAGATACCACAAATCACACCATGCAAGTCCTTCCGTCTCTCCTTCCAGTGCTTTTGATAGAAAAATTCCTCCGTATTCCCCGGATGTTTTCGGTTTTTCCAGACTGCTCACAATCATGCGAAAGTTTTCTTCATTTGAAAGCACACAGGTCAGTTCCAGGAAATCCTGCTCTTCCTGGGAAAGATAATCGCTGTAATCATTGTTGAAAATATCTTCAAAAATCCGTTCATGACGCTCAAAATTTTCATTGCCCCAATCCAGAAGCGCCTGATTAAATTCTTGCACAGACTGTTTTTCGTAATCCGGTGTTTTCAGTACCAACAAAGATTCATAATCTGCCTCATCCGCATTTTGATCGCTGCCATTCTCTGTCTCCAATTCCGGAAGCCAATCCTCCTCTGCAACTTCTAAATCATAATCCCAGACTTCTTCCGCTTCTTCCATTTGGTCTTCCAGTTCGCCATCCAGTTCTTCCCAAATCTTTGCCAGCTCATCTAAATCCAGTTCCTCCCAGATCTGATTGCTTACTTCCTTTAACAATTCATCTGATACAGCTCCGCCAAATTCTTCTGCGAGTGCCTCCGGTACACGGTCTTTTACTTCACCTATCACCTCGGCCAGAAAATCTTCTACATTTCGGTAAGCGGTTTTGTCTGCCACATCCTGCAATATCTGAGAAACAATATCTGCTACAACAGACGTTGCCCTTCTTCCGACATTCCATTTCTTCTCCTCTTCCTCTGAAGCTTGTCGAAGCCCGGAAAGTACCCCATTTGTATAAATCGTATAAAGCTCTATTGCATCTGTACCATAGGTTGAATTCCCGGTATGTTCCGTAATCCAAACGCCATTGTTTTCGTCGAAAATGCCCCGGACTTCTTTTCCATTAAAATACATCTTCAGTCCATTACCGCTTTCATCCGGGTGATATTCCCAGATCAGTCCAAAAGGCTCATACGGCGCTAAAATCTCCTCCCACATGTTCCGGCTATCATCAAAATCCGTAAATGATTCCATGCGAATCTCAGAATCATTCTCTGGTAATTCACCGGTGATATCTGTTCTGTCATTTTCCTTTAACTGACTGGTCGTATCTGTCTTATTTGTAGATTCTGGCGCTGCAGACGTTGCAAATGTACTGCCCACACCCACGGTCAGCATTGCTGCAACCAATAGTGCAGACACGGAATTTTTCTTGATTTTCATAATTGCTGTTATCCTTTCTTCTATTGCGTTTTTGCTAAAACTGTTGCAAAGCGGTGTCAGGCCGCTCTTTTTCTCTTCCATTTGGATCAGAGTCATGGCATAAGAAGCCTTCGCTTTCTCGCCAAATCTGTGGACAACTGTTTCATCGCACGATAATTCCATATCCCGGTTTACCAAAATGTACATGACCCAGACAAGTGGATTAAACCAGTGCAGGCACAGGGCTGCCACCATAACAAGCTTTATCAGCCCATCATATCTTCGAATATGTACATATTCATGTTCCAGCACATAGGCAAGCGTCTCTCCATCTTCCCAGTCCGTCCGCTTCGGCATCAGAATCACCGGACGCAAAATCCCATAAGACAGTGGGGCCTCTATGCGGTCAGACTGGCGCACAGACAGTGGACGCAGCATCGGATGTGCCGCGTACCACTTGCGCAGTCTTTCTTCCACTGCCGGAAGAGAAGTACTAAATTCCCGATAGCATCTGAAATACGTAAAACCAAAGAACCCCAGGCATATTAGTACTCCGGCGAAATAAAGGATTCTCGCGAAAGAAAACAGCACCGACCCACTATTTTGGGAAACATCGCCCCTCACAGCCTCTGCCCGATACACTGTGTCGGTATCACGCACTTCGGACAGATCCCCCTTCGCCAGGCCAGACACCCCCTCTATAATGGAACCATTCGTTAAGACCATATTACCTGTCTTCGAATGATTATCTATCCGTTCCTGCATCGGTTCGTTTCTCTGAACCAAGGTATAAATACTGGCCGGAGAGGGCAAGGCCACCGGAACCAGCAGACGAAACAGCGCCACCATCCACAAAACCATAAATGTTTTCTTCGGCAGCTGATGAATCAACAGGGAACGGAGAATGACCGTCACCAGAATCAACACACTGCCACAAAAACTCATCTGCATCAAATTCACAGTTCTCACCTCATTCCAATTCTCCGACAATCTCCCGCAGCCGATCAATCTGTTCTTTTGAAAGCCTCCTGCGCCCCAGCAGAGCTGCGAACAGCTTATCCGCAGAACCATCGTAGATCTTGTCAATTAACTCATTCGTCTCCGCTTCCTGCACTGTCTCTTTGGCAATCAATGCATGACACATAAAATTCGGCTCAGAACGCTCAATCGCACCTTTTTTGATACACCGTTTAATCAGCGTATACGTCGTATTCATGTTCCAACCCACTTCTTCTTTCAAAACATCCGAAATGTATTTTGCCGTACAGTCACCGTTCCGCCATAACACATCCATTACCTTCAGTTCTGAATCAAACAATTTCACATCCATCCCTACACCTCACTTCATTTCTGCGCCATATCCCTGCGCCGGCTATTAACACCATTACAGCACATTGGTATCAGCGCACTGCCTCCATACCAATACACTACATTTGCATTACACTACTGCAGTAGTTTTTACGTTTTCATACTACCACAGTAGTTTCTCTTTGTCAACACACTACTACAGTCGTTTGTCATTAACATTCATTTGCACTAACATGAAACAGAGACCTAGCCATTTTATTACCAAATTAGCCCCCGGATAAAAGAAACAGGGCAATGGGTGACTTATTTGTCTGGCTCCCATTGCCCTGTTTCTTTTATCCGGGGCGTCCTCCTCCCAAAAACCTAGAACTCCCCGCTCATCTTCAGCTCTGTATAATCGCTCGGAATCTCTATTCCAAGCGATTCACAGACTGCTTTATTATACTCTTTCGTAAACTTCGGTGCATACTGAATCGGCATCGTAGAAATATCCGCTCCGTTTTCCAAAATATCTGCTGCCATTTCTCCGGTCACATAGCCAAGCTCATAATAACTGATCGCCAGAGTCGCAACGCCACACGTTCTGCAACACCCCTCATCGCCCGTCACCACCGGAACGCCGGCCGGACTACAAATATTTGCAATCAGTTCCGCATTCGCTGCAGCCGTATTGTCTGTCGGAACATAGATGAGATCACTCTCTATGACTGCCTTATTCACAACTGAACTGACATCATTAGAATCCAGAAATCCATATGCGGTACACACATACCCCCGTGTCTCAAGTTCCTGCGTCATCACATCTATCTGATACTGTGAATTAGGCTCAGCCGAACAATAGAGCAGTCCTATCATTTTACAGTCTGGAAACAGTTCCTGTATCATATCCGCCTGCCCGTCGAGAGGCGCAAGATCTGAGGTCCCTGAAACATTCCCTCCCACAACACCATCAAAATCCTCCTGCGACAGAGCCACCGCATAATTCGTAACAGAGGTGCCGAGAATCGGAATCTCACTCGTTGCCGTTACCGCTGACTGAAGCGCAGGCGTGGCATTCGCCAGAATCAGGTCTACCTCTTTTGCAATAAATCCATTCATGATAATCGGACACGTATGGGAATCCCCCTGCGCATTCTGTTCATCAAAAATCACCTTTTCTCCCAAGCGTTCCTGCAAAGCCGTCTTAAAACCCTCTGTCGCTGCATCCAGCGCCTCATGCTGCACATACTGACAAATCCCAACAGTAAATGTATCTGTTTCTGCCTTTACTTCTGCCGCGCCTGCACAAACAACCATCATACCGGAAAGCATAGCTGCCCCGGTTACAGCCGTACAAAACATCCTTCTATGAAACATTCCATTCTTTCTCTTCATCCCACATCTCCCTCTCTTTATCTCAATACCGTTTTTCTGTCATTCATGCATGTTCCATACGTTTTATGAAATCCTGCGTTGCAGCTTTCCATAAGCTGCATTATATATTATACTGATTTTGTGTCATGAAATCAATGTCTGGAAAACGCATTGTCTTTTTACTTTACCTGGATTTCCGGAAACATGGCATATAAATAAATCAAAAATATGGAGGTTCCTCATGGATTTTAAAAACCTGAACACATTTATTTATACTGCGGAGCTTTCCAGTTTCACGCAGGCTGCTGAAAAACTCGGCTACTCTCAGTCCACCGTATCCTTTCAGATCAAGCAGCTCGAAAATGAGCTTGGTGTCTCTTTGTTTGAGCGTATCGGCCATACCGTTTCACTTACGGACAAAGGGTCTGAAGTTTTGCGCTATGCGCATCAGATGAACCAGCTGCTTCAGAAAATGCAGGAAACCACACAGCCACATCAGGAAGTCCACGGCCACATCCGGCTTGCCATGGCAGATTCCCTCTGCGGCGTGATTGCTGATAAACTCTTCGGATATCTGCGGACAAACTACCCGGGCATCACAATAAAAATCATTACAGCAGGAACAAAAGAAATGTTCCGCCTCCTTGACCAGAATGAGGTGGATTTTGTTTATACGCTGGACCACCATATCTACAACACAGATTACATTATTGTAAAGGAAGAAAAGGAAGATGTCCATTTCGTCACAGGCGCCGGTAATCCGCTTCGAACTGCCGCCGCACTAAGTGCCGCAGATCTGACGCATGAACCCTTTATCCTGACCGAAAAAGGGATGAGCTACCGGCGTATCATGGATGAACGGCTGGCCAGCGAATCGCTTGAGATAAAGCCTGTCTTTGAAATGGGAAACACTGACCTGATCTGCCGGATTCTTGAAAAAGCAGGTAACTTCATCTCGCTTCTGCCGGACTACGCAACTGTATCTGCTGTGCGTGCGGGAAAGCTGGCTTACCTGAATGTAAAAAACTTTGAAATTGATCTGTGGGCGCAGCTTCTCTATCATAGAGACAAATGGATTTCTCCCCAGATGGAAGCAATCATAGATCTGTTTACAGACGGATTGCCCGCAAGTCCTTCCTGACATACCTTTTTCACATACATTCTGATCAGACAGTTCTTTCAGAATATAGAAATGCCCTCATCAGTACTTATCGTTTCTTTTACATAGCTGGAGATTTTTATTATTTGTGTATTTTTGTTAGATTTTGTTCTATTTTACCGCTTCTTTTATTTGATTTAATAGGATTTTCTTAATTTTCCTTTTTGTTTTTTCATTAAAAATAACACACAAACATGTCTCACCGTGATTCTTGTCACGGTGAGATCAAATATTTGAATTTAGAATTAAATTATTATATTAATGAGTACTATGCTGCAAACTGCCTTAGTTTTAGCAGTTTTGTTGTGAAGTATTCCTATTCACGGAGGTATCAGAGTATGAAAAAAAGAAATTTAGCAGTAGTAGTATTAGGGACAGCTGTTTTCGGAATGTTTGCAAACACAATGCCCGCTTCCGCAGCAGCTGCAGAGGCACCCGCATTCGTACAGTACGAAGGGGAATGGCCTGCCCCCGGCAACGAAGTGGCAAATATTATTTATGACACAGACATCGCGGACGACGTAGACGATGCCGGAGCACTTGCCATGTTGCATTCCTATGCAGAAGAGGGACGTGCAAACATACTGGCAACCCTGTGTAACAGTACCTGTATTTACGGAGCATCTTGTCTTGAGGCAATCAACATTTATTATGGCCGCCCAGATATCCCGGTCGGAACGTACAAGGGAGACGCGGTACTGACTCCGGACAGCTATTATTACTGTAAGCCTGTAACCATGAAATATGAAACTACGTTGCGCGACGGAGCCGATGCAAGAGATGCCGTAGAAGTATATCGTGAAGTACTCTCTGCACAGCCGGACAACAGTGTAACGATCGTATCCGTAGGTTTCCTCTCAAACCTGACAGCACTTCTGAACTCCGAGCCGGATCAATACAGTGATCTTGACGGCGTAGAGCTGATGCGTCAGAAGGTAAAACTGGTTTGCTGCATGGGCGGAAATTTCCAGGATTTTGATACCGCTGAATTTAATTTTATGTGTGACCCGGCTTCCGCACAGCTTGTTGCTGACAAATGTCCTGCTCCAATCGTATATACGGGCGGAGAAATCGGCTCAAAGCTTGGCACAGGTTCCCGCCGTTACGAAATGGAACTGGATAACCCGGTTCGTATCAGCTACGACGTTTATCTCACCGACGAGACCGGTGAAGGAACACGTCCGAGTTGGGATCTGACCGCTGTTATGTATGCCGTAGAAGGACTTGGGGATTACTGGACTCTGGAGCGCGGAAACGTAACCGTATTTGACGACGGAAAAGATGCATTCGAAAAGAATGAAGAGACTGGTGCAAGAGCATTCCTTGTAGAGAAAATGGACCCGGCCGATGTGACCGCAAGACTCGATGAAGTGATGCTTGCAGCAAAGAAAAACAATCCGAACGGAAAAGACGTATCCTTTATGGATAACTGCAACTGCCGAATCAGCTACGCCGGCGGCGACAGAAACTGGGGCAACTGGAATGGCAATGATATGAACTTTGCAAATGCTCCGGGCGCTACCATGGAATTTACCTTCACAGGCACAAGCCTTGATCTGTATGGCGGCAAAGGTCCTGACCAGGGTAAATTTACCGTAGAGATCGACGGACAGCAGGTAGCCGAAGTTGACACTTACGATGCGGTAGAAGAAATCACCTGCTGTATCTACTCTCTCAGAGATCTTGAGCCGGGCGAGCATACCTTCAAACTCACGATTCTGGAAGACAAAAACCCGGAAAGCAGCGACACCTTTGTTCGCATTGACGGCGTAAAGCTTGTAAAATAAAACAATAGTTGCCTTCTTAAAATCAGCGCCCCGCTAGTTTATATAAGCGGGGCGCTGATTTATATCATGATAGAGTTTGCAAACCATGCATATGTTACGGCACCAGCAGCTCCAGCAATTCCTCACGGCTCATGGCGCCAAGCCGTCCTGTCTCGCCTCCGATTACCTGCTCCGCCAGATCTTTTTTGGTCTCCTGCAGGTTCTGGATCTTTTCTTCTATTGAATGTTTTACGAGAAGCTTATAAACGGTCACGTTCCTCTGCTGACCAATCCGGTGCGCCCGATCCGTAGCCTGATTCTGTACTGCCAGGTTCCACCACGGGTCATAGTGAATCACGACATCTGCCCCGGTCAGGTTCAGCCCGACCCCTCCGGCTTTCAGGGAGATCAGAAATACCGGTGTGTCGCCCTCATTGAAGTCCCGCACAAGCTTTAGCCGTTTCTCCTTCGGGGTACTGCCTGTAATCGTATAATAAGCAATCCCGGCCTCATCCATTTCCCGCTGCAAAATTTCCAGCATGGAAGTAAACTGCGAAAACAGTAAAACACGGTGACCGCCGTCAATGGCACTTCTCATTAATTCAAGCGCTGCCTCCAGTTTCGCCGCTTTGCCTCGGTAATTTTCAAAACACAGCGCCGGGTCACAGCAGATCTGCCGCAGTCTTGTGAGCTCGGCCAGAATTTTTATCTTGTTTTTGTTGAATTCCTCTACGCTCTGTCCTACAAGTCCTTCCTTCATGTGAAGTACCTGGCCGTCGTACAGTTTCTGCTGCTCATCTCCCAGACGCACATAGCGAATTTCCTCCATCTTTTCCGGCAGATCTTTCAGCACATCCTCTTTAAGCCTGCGCAAAATAAACGGACCGACCATTTTCTGCAGCCGTTTCATAATATCCTCATCACCGCTTTTCACAATCGGCAGTTCCATCTCCCGTTTAAACACCTCATAGCTATACAAAAAGCCTGGCATCAGATAATCAAAAATGCTCCACAACTCGCTTAAACGATTTTCAATCGGCGTACCAGTCAGCGCAAAACGCGTCTGGCTCTGTATAACCTTCACAGCCTTTGCCGCCGCTGTCGTATGGTTCTTGATATACTGCGCCTCATCAATAATCTCATAATGAAATTGCAGACCCTCATATTCTGCAATATCCCGTTTCAGTAAGTCATAAGAAGTCACAAGTACATCCGCCGTCCTGGCCGCTGCGATTTTCCTGCGCCGTTCCTCCTGCGTCCCTGTAATGAGCGATACAGAAAGCTCCGGCGCAAACCGCGCGAGCTCCTCACCCCAGTTAAAAACAAGCGATGCCGGACACACGACAAGCGACGGTGCTAACGCTTCCTTGCCTGCCTCCTGCTGCTTCCTTGCCAGAAGTACGGCAATTATCTGCAACGTCTTTCCAAGTCCCATATCATCCGCAAGAATGCCGCCAAACTTCCAGACTTCCAGCGTGCGCAGCCATTTATAACCGTCTTTCTGATAATTCCGCATGATTTCGGAAAGTTTCTCGGGTTCTTCAAAGTCTGCATCCTTCACGGTTTTAAATCCCTTGACCATTTCGCGGAAATGACTGTCCCGGCGGCTGTAAACGCCTGCGTTCTCCTCCAGCAGTTTGTCAAGATACAGCGTCCGGTACATGGGAAGCTGCAAATTTTCTTTGGTCAGCTCCTTCGGTTTTAAATGCATCGTATCCATCAGCTCAGAAAGCATCCCAAACGACGTATCCTCCAGACTGACAAAAGCACCGTCCTTCATCCGATAATATTTTTTCTTCTGACGGTACATAGAAAGCATCTCAAGAAGCTCTTCCTGCGGAACATCCTGCGTCAGTATCTTCAGGTCCAGCATTCCCGAAGACACGGAAACGCCGACTGATACCCGGACACGTTTCACGACACGGTAATTCAGGAAACGCTTTGTACACTGCACTTCTCCGATCTCCATCAGCTTCGAAACGCCGTTTTCCATTACCTGATAGATCCGTTCTTCATTGCCGTCACAGTGCATGGTCATCTTATCCCAGTCAACCGCCGGAAACCATTTAGACGCCAGATAAACAATCTCCTGTTCACGTCCCAGATCCCGGTACGGCTCGATTCCCTTAAAATCCCATGCCGACGCTTCTATCACAGACAGTTCTTCTTCCCCATATCTGGCGAAAATACGACAAAATGCATTGTTATCCTCCACATCCAGATAAAATACAAACTGGACCTCCGGTGGCAGATAAGCATGAAAATTTTCCGGTTCCGTCTCTGAAATTTCAACGATTCCCTGCAAGCCGGGCAAAATGCGGTAATAAAATTCTGCCATATGGTTCCTGCCAACTTCAAACGAAAAATTGTCGCCATCTGAAATATCCGACAACGGTTCCATTTTTTCCAAAAAATCTTTCCCCACTCGGCAAAGCTTTTCTCCATCAATATAATAGCCCGTTTCGGTCCCGCGATATAGCTCCGGCAGCGTTCCATTCACTGTAATACCATGAAATGCCTGATCATTTTTTATTCTTTTCCGGGAGATTTTCATCGTCACATGCGGATTGCCCACGCCGCAGCAAAGCATTTGTTTTTTCTTCTGCGCCGCATCTTTGTCCTCGAATTCCACTGACGTTTCTCCGAGCAGACTGTAAAACTCATCCAGTCTCCAGCCAAACAAAGCAAGCACACTGCCAATTCCTACCCTCCGGTATGCCTGATAATCGTGATTTTGCAAAAGCCGCTGACCAAACATCGTTTCTTCCTGCACAATCCGATTGATAAAATGAATCCATTCCTTTCCCTTCTGCGTAAAATTACTGATGCTGTGATTCAGCTCCGTATTTGACCCGTATACCAGCGTTGCGCTGTCCCTGACCGCCTGACAGAACTCATCCAGCTTTTTTACAACAAAGAGTTTTCCGGCGCCCACCTTAAATGAGACCAGAAGCTGACCACCCTTCCGAATCAGACGTGGCAACAGCTTCAGGCTTTCTTTCTGCGTCTGGACATCTGATAACAGCCTGGTAATCTGTTTTTCCTGAAAAGCCCTCAGCACCAGCATACCGGTACGGTCTGTAGCGTCGCCCAAATTATGGGCGCTCAGATAATCCTCAAGCATTGCCAGCGTCCCTGCTTTATATGGACAGTTCGTTTTATTCGTGTACCAGGCGCTGTAATAATCCCTGCGGCACTTCGGACACGCACACATAGCATACGTAATCTTTGTGCGGGAAAAAGTCATTTTTATGCCAAATTCCTCTTTTCCGTTTTTACCGACTGCCTCGATTTGTCCAATATTTCCTCCGCTGAGCCGATCATAGCCATAAGAAACTCTTTCTATTTCCAGCTTTCCCTGCTGCAAAAGCCGCGCTCCATCCCTTACCGCTGTCTTCGGTATCTCTACGGAACACCGAATCGCGCTGCTGTCAAAATAACTGTAATTCTCGAGCTTACGCAACGCTTCCTCTGCCCCTACCAGATCAGACGCTTCTTTCCAGGAGGCTCCCAGAAGTGTGTATTCCGTATCATTTTTTTCCTGCATCATCAAGCCTCCCTACTTATATTAAAAAACTTAGATGTCTGTTTTTCCTAAGGCTTCTCAACGCCTTATATTCTGCACGTTCTATCTCCACGCCTCTCCCAACACGCGGCGGACATTCCCCTGCCACATGGCTTCGATCTCCGACACGGTAAGTCCTGCCTTTTTCAGTGCATGCGCCAGACGCGGCATTCGTGCTGGCGTACCGATCTCTAAGTTTCCCGTAATGCCGTCAAAATCACTGCCTATTGCCAGCACACCACTTCCACCGACGTTCCGGATATGCAGAACATGGCGCACCATATCCCTGATACGACTTTCTCTTTTTCCATCCTCAGTCAGAAAGGCCGGCGCAAAATTTAGTCCCATAACGCCGCCCTTTTCGGCCAGAGCGCGTATCATATCATCCGTCAAATTGCGTGGATGACCGGTCAGGTTACGGCTATTGGAATGCGTTGCAACAAACGGCTTTTTACTGATCCGCACTACATCCCAGAAGCCCCCGTCCGACAAGTGAGAAACATCCACCACAATCCCTATGTCATTCATTTTTTCTACCATCCTGGCGCCAAACGGCTTCAGACCCTTTTTCATTACCGATGCATCCCGTGAGTTCGGAAAGCCCAGCGTATTCTCATGATTCCAGGTCAGACTTGCAATGCGGACTCCCCTCTCATATGCCTCATCAAGGCGTCTTTCACATTTGCCAATCACACCTGCATCCTCAATCGTAAACAAGACACCGATTTTCCCTGCCTCCGAACAGCTATCCAGATCTCCTGTACTGAGAATTGGAAAAAGTACATCTGAATGCCGCTTTAAGAGCCAGTCTTTTTTATCTGCAATAAAACAAAAACGCCGCCACGGCAGAACCCGCCGCACGGCCTTCGGATAATGCCCGGTCGGTACGTAAGCAGAAAAACACTGTACCTGCGTATAGCCCCTGCGCATACGTTCAATATTCACCATGCGCCTGCTCCGTTCCAAGTTCTCCATCGGACAATGCATCATCGTAATCGTGTCGCTGTGTAAATCAATATAAGAAATCATACACCTGGCCTGCCCCTTTCGTCCATCCAGCCAACAGAAACAACCTCCCCGCGCTGAAATCTTTTCCATCTATCCTCCGTCCTACTATAACATAGTTTAAAAAAAGAATACAGAAAAAAATGGACGCACAAAATTTCTGCGCGCCCTTTTCCTTCCCTTTTATTCTACTATTTATTTTATTTCTTGAAAAGTTTTTTCTGTAAGCGTCCGGCTGCCCAGAAGCTACTGTTCCTGCTATCTGCATCTTTGTTGCAAGGCTTACACCGTTACCTGCTGCCTTCTAAGTATCCCATAAGTTACAAGAAAGCCGACGATACAAAAAACAACCCCGCCTGTCAGCCAGGCGCTTCCCGGAACTACTTTCGTGATCATAGCCAATAAAGATCCAAACTTTCCAAATACCGAATCCGGCGCCTCTTCGACAGCCTCTATAATCCTCGGCCCTCCGATACAGGTCAGCATCCAGAGCCCCCATAAAACAAAGTGTATTTTTTTGCCAAACCGCATGCCCAGTGCTCCCCAGAGAACTGAAAATACAGACAGGAAAACCGCTACCGGTACACCCCACTCCAGCAGATACGGGATCAAATTTACCGATTTTTCCAAATCAGGATACAGCCATAAGCCAATCTGATTTTCTGCTATAGCAGTAAGCACAACAAGGCCTGCTCCCATCAGATTTATAATCAGACAGGTGAGATAATACGATACAAAAAAACGGCCGCGGGTACACCCCATTGAAATTTCCAGATTGAAATACAGCTCCAGAGACATCATTCCGATAAAACCAAGAAAAATTACGGCCAGTGCAGCTCCCATAACCGTTCCAATCGGAATATACTCCTTCGTTTCTTCAGCCAGAAATCCGCTGATTACACGAAACAGTACGCCCCCTACCAGCCATCCTCCCAAGATAATAGCCAGGCAGGCCATCCAGTTTTCCCATTGAACCCTGATCTGTTTTTTTATTACAGTAAGCATATTCTCCTCCTTACACGCGAATCTCAGCGTTTCTCGACACAAACCAGGAAAACAATCCTGATACCACATAAAGTAAAACTCCTGCCAGAAGCACGCTTCCGCCCTTTATTCCTGCCAGATCAATGTAGCTCACCTGCTGCAATTCCAGAATCCCTTCGCCTGCATGCAATGCTACATAAATCCCCAATGCCATTCCGCCTGCCATACAGACCAGGAATATAATGATTCCTCCAATCTTACCCCACCGCAGAAAAACAGCACCCAATATCAAACATACTGCAATCATTGCCAGTATTATTCCCATAAAAAGCGGCATTGCCATAAGTCTCACCTCTGCCTCTTTCCCTGGTACAAGCTTCCAGATAAGTGCCATCAAAGCAGCCAGAAATAATGCCACTCCTCCCTGACTCATCCAGACCCCGGCTATAGCGGCGCTTCGCGTCACATTCATTGAAATAAGAACCGGAAAGTAAACCTGGAAAAATGACAATACCATCATCAACGTCAGAAATCCTCCGACCATCAGGAGCAAATACGGAAATCCAAGCAGGATATCCGTCAACGCTTCCGGACTTCTGCCAAACCAACGCACCAAAAGCAGAAGAAGTGCTCCACTTATGATAATTTCTATTTCCTGCAGAATATTTCTTCCCCAGAAACAAATATTGCTTCTGATATGGTTTCTCCGGCTCTTTTCCGGTATCTGCACTTTATTTTCCGATCTATCTGTCATGTCCATGCTCCTCTCCGCACAGTGCCACAAATATTTTTTGCAGAGTCATCCTCTGAATCGTGATATCTGCCGATTCCGGCACCTGCTGACCTTTTTCCAGAAGCACTGCAACTCCTTTGCTTCTGCCCATATGTTCCTCGCGGCAGATATGCAGGCCTGCTGCTGCCTTATTTACGTCATCCTCGTGCCCGCTGATATGAACGCTTCGTTCTAATAAATCCTGTGTATTTTCTTTCAGAAGAATCTTTCCCTGGTCCAAAATAATGACCTCTTCCAGAACCTCAGCCGCCTCCTCGATGATGTGCGTAGATACGACAAAGGTACGCCCTGTCTCGGTATATTCCTCCACCAAAAGCTCATAAAAGCGTTCTCTTGCCACAACATCCAGCCCTGCAACCGGCTCATCCAGAAATGTAAATTCCGCCTTGCTGCAAAATGCCACAATAATGGTCACCATGGAAAGCATACCCTTGGAAAGCTTGCTGATCTTCTTCTTCACATCCAGGTCAAACTCTCTGACCAGACGTTTTTCCATCTCACTGTCCCAGTATGGAAAGAAGGTGGCTGCAATCCGCAGATATTCTTTTATTTTCATTGCATTAGCATTGTTTCCGGTCATCTGGTTCAGTTCCCTTGAAAAGCACAGGTGCCGTAATACCTGCGGATTCTCCCATACCGGCTGCCCATCGAACGTCACACTTCCCGCACTCGCCGGGTTCTGCGAAGTAAGAATGGAGAGTAATGTCGTCTTTCCTGCACCGTTTCTGCCGATCAGACCATAGATCTTTCCAGCCTCCAGCGTCAGATCCACATCCTGCAATACGTTTTTATGTCCATATGTTTTTACAACACCTTTTGCAACTAATTCACTCATGTTTTAATCCTCCCTTGACTGCTCGATCATTGTGATCAGCTCTTTCTTTGTAATCCCCAGGCTTCCTGCCTCTGCCAGAAGTTTCTTTACGTAATCGTCATAAAAATGCTCTTTCCGTTGTTCCATTATCCTCCGTTTTGCCCCCTTTGCCACAAACATGCCGATTCCCCGCTTTTTATACAGGATTTCCTCGTCCACAAGCAAATTTACGCCTTTTGCCGCTGTCGCCGGATTGATCGCATACAATTTTGCCAGCTCATTTGTACTTGGTACGCGCTCCTCTTCCAGAAGAATATCCCGTAAAATATCATTTTCAATCATTTCTCTGATTTGAATATAGATGGATTTCTGCTGTGTTAAAATTTCATTCACGCTTTTTCACCTTCTTTTCGTTTCTATTTGCATATTCTCCCAACCTCATACCCCTTTCACTGTCTTTTTCATGATTTCAAATTTACTTTGCCTGTCCTATTGTTTCTTTTCTGTTTTCTGTTCAGTTTGTTATCTAGTTCATTACTTGTGTAATTAACCATATAACAAACCCACCTATTTGTCAACCCTATTTTTTTATTTTTTCTTTGTGTTTCCATCCAGAAAAGCAGTGGCAATCTGTACAGAATTATAGTAAAATTTTGAAAACGTCGTAAGATTTGCCCGATTACAGAGATGCTTTCAGATCTGACTGTCAGACGTTTCTATTGCAAATCAGAAAGGACCATGAGTATGAAACTTGACCGGATGATCGGAATTCTTACAATCCTTTTACAACAGGAGAAAGTAACTGCCCCACAGCTTGCAGAAAAATTCGAGGTTTCCCGACGCACAATCAACCGGGATATCGAAGCGCTGTGCATGGCGGGAATCCCACTCGTAACCGAGCCGGGCAGAAATGGCGGTATCTCCATCATGGAGGGCTATAAAATCGACCGTACTCTGCTCAGCACCTCAGACATGCAGGCAATCCTGGCCGGACTTCGAAGCCTTGACAGCGTCAGCGGAACGAAACGCTATGCCCAGCTGATGGAACAACTGTCGGCAGGCGCCTCAAACCTGCTTGCCGGCGATACGCATATTTTAATAGACCTCTCCTCCTGGTACAAATCATCGCTTTCTCCGAAAATTGAACTGCTGCACAGTGCAGTCCTGACACGACGAAAGGTTTCTTTTACCTACTTTGCGCCAACCGGGGAATCTCAGAGAACAGTGGAACCGTATGATCTGCTTTTTCAGTGGGCCAGCTGGTATTTATGGGCATGGTGCGAAACCAGACAAGCGTTCCGTTTGTTTAAGCTCAACCGTATGACCGGACTACAGCTGGATGATTCATTTGAAAAACGTCCGGTTCCGCCGCCTGATTTATCCCGGACACAGATATTTCCACCAATGTATCAAGTAAAAGCGCGCATACAGCCGGAATATAAATGGAGGCTGGTCGAAGAATACGGGCCGGAAAGCTTTACGGTCTGTTCCGATGGTACACTTCTTTTTTCCTTCGGTTTTACAGATAAAACAAGTCTTGTTGGCTGGATTGCTTCCTTTGGAGGCGGAGCGGAACTTCTGGAGCCGGAGGAGCTCCGCCAGGACGTTCTGACTTTTGCAGAAGGAATCCGAAAAAAACATCTGAAACCATGACAGATAGATGTCATGGTTTTTTTGTTAGAATGTGCAGGTAAAGTAAATGCAAGGTATGGTTTATGACGGACGAACTGTGGCAGGGATAGGAACCGTAAATACATTATGATTAGAAAGGATGGATTTTTGTTATGGATTATGAAGTTGTAACGTTGGAGAGAAAAATTGCGGTGGGCGTATCGGCCCGGACGAGCAATGCTGCTCCGGATATGGGAGCTGTGATTGGCGGACTGTGGGAGAAATTTTATGGCGAAGGAATCCACGCTTCTGTTCCCGGTAAAGTAAATAAAAAAGCGCTTGGAATTTATACGGATTATTCGGCAAATGAAAAGAATGCTTATACTGCCATGGCGGCCTGCGAGACAGATCAAGAACCGCCGGCCGGCGTTTATTCTGTTTGCCATATTCCGGCTGGTCGGTATGCAAAATTTGTCGTGCACGGGGATATGGTACAGGCAGTTGCAGCAGCGTGGATGGAAATCTGGCAAATGAATTTGCCAAGAGCTTTCCAGTGTGATTTTGAAGAATACCAGGACGATTGTATGGATAACGCAGAAATCCACATTTACGTGGGACTTAGCGAATAAAACGTCTTTCGTTTGCTTGTTTTATAGAAGGAAAAATGGTATGATACCCACAAAAAGCGTTTTATACTGGTAAAGTATCTGTACGCGACACTACCTGGAAAGGAGAGGGGTCATGCCCCCAGAAGAACCATGAAAGCATATGAGAGATTGTTAAATTATGTGAAAATTCACACGACCAGTGATGAAGACAGTACCTCCGTGCCAACCACGCAGCGCCAGTTTGATCTGGCTCGGATTCTTGTAAAAGAAATGGAGGCACTTGGCATCCAGGATGTGCGCATGCAGGATACCTGTTACGTTTACGGTACGATTCCTGCCACACCTGGATATGAGAATTGTCCGGGGATTGGTTTTATCGCGCATATGGATACCTCACCTGATTTTTGTGGAGAACATGTAAATCCGCAGATTCATGAAAACTACGATGGTAAGGATCTCGAAATCGGAAACGGAAAAATCCTGACGCTCGACAAATTTCCTCATCTTGCTGGCCTGACTGGACGCACCCTGATTACAACGGACGGGACCACGCTTCTTGGCGCAGATGACAAAGCCGGTATTGCTGAAATTATGACGCTTGCAGAAGAACTGATTAACAGCGATCTGCCCCACGGAAAGGTCTGCATCGGCTTTACCCCTGATGAGGAAGTCGGCGGCCAAGCGGCAGATTTTGATATTCCTGGTTTCGGCGCAACCTACGCCTACACAGTTGACGGCAGCGGAGAAAACGAAATTGTGTATGAGAATTTCAACGGCTGCGGCGCCCAGTTTGAGATAAACGGGTTCAATATCCACCCAGGAGAAGCCAAAAACCGTATGATTAACGCCTCCCTCGTTGCCATGGAGATCAACGGTATGCTCCCGGCTGCGGAAACTCCGGCGCACACAGACGGATATGAAGGCTTTTTCCACCTCACCCAAATGGAGGGCAATATCGAACACGCAAAGCTCCAGTATATTATCCGTGATCACAGCGCAGCGCACTTCGCCTGCCGGAAAGAAATACTCCAGCATATTGAAAAAACAATCAACGAAAAATATGGAGCAGGCACAACTACGCTTACAATCCAGGATCAGTATTTCAATATGACTGAGATCATCGTCCCGTGCATGCATCTGATCGACAATGTCAAGGCTGTTATTCGCGCGCTTGGCATGGAACCGGATGTCTCGCCAATCCGCGGCGGCACAGACGGTGCGGAACTATCCTTCCGCGGTCTTCCCTGTCCGAATCTCGGCACCGGCGGCTATGCGTTCCATGGGCCGTATGAGCACATCACGGCAGAGGGGATGGATCTTGTCGTAAAAATTATGCGTGGTATTGTGGAAAAATATGCCCAGTAAAAAGTTCCTGTATTTATTACAGGTTCTCTGAAAGTATACCGTAGACAACTTCCTATTGACTGAATTATTTTGGCCGTCACGCTCGCAGTGGCGGCCATTTTCTTCTCTCAAAATCTAATACAACCGTTACCATACACGAAAACACTTTTTTTCGGACCAAAATCATGATAAAATGTGCAAAGTAAAGCCTTTATGAAAAGCAACAAGAGTGGGTTATTCCTTACTGGCTTTCAGGGAGATTAACCATAAATATATTGTAGTAGAAAGAAGGAAGTATGTTATGATTCGTTTTAACAATGACTACAACCACGGCGCCCACCCTGCCATTCTCGCGGCGCTCGCCGCTGAAAATGATAACAGTTTCGGCGGTTACGGCCTGGACTGCTGGTGCGAACGCGCTGCACAGGAAATTAAAAAATATCTGGATTGCCCTCAGGCCGATCTTCATTTTCTTATTGGCGGAACGCAGGTGAATTATACGGTAATCGCCGCCCTGCTTCGTCCCTGGCAGAGTGTCATCTGTGCCGATACGGGACATATTCATGTCCATGAAACCGGAGCAGTCGAAAATACCGGACATAAAATCCAGGCGCTTCCCGCTGAAAATGGAAAAATTACCGCGCAGCAGATTGACGCGGAAGCCGGCCTTTATGCATCCAGCGAAATTAAAGAACATATTACACAGCCTAAAATGGTTTATCTTTCTTTTCCCACTGAATACGGCACCATCTACAGCCTTCAGGAGCTGACGGAAATCCGGTCAGTGTGTGACAAATATGGCCTGCTTTTGTTTGTGGACGGCGCACGCCTCGGTTATGGACTCGGAGCTGACGGCTGTGATGTTACGCTGGCCGATCTCGCACGCCTTTGCGACGTCTTTTACTGCGGTGGAACCAAATGCGGCGCGCTCTTCGGGGAGGCTGTTGTCTTCACCCGCCCGGGACTCGCTGAGGGCTTCCGCAGCGCCATAAAACAAAACGGCGCCATGCTTGCCAAGGGCTGGCTGCTCGGATTACAGTTCTATACCCTATTCAAAGACGGATTGTACTTTGATATGACCAAAAAAGCGGTCCTTCAGGCTATGCAAATCCGCCAGGCATTTCGTGAAAAAGGGATTTCAGCCTACATTGAAAGCCCCACGAACCAGCAGTTTGTTATTCTGGAAGACAGTATAATGAAAAAGCTCGCACAAAAATACATTTTTGAATTTGAACTGAAACTTGACGATACACACAGCTGCGTCCGTTTCTGCACAAGCTGGAGCACCACGCAGGAAGAGATTGACGCTCTTGTGGCAGATATCCAGGCATTATAACAACCTCGGGAGGACAACATATCATGATTTCTACCATTTTATTTGACCTTGACGGCACTTTGCTTCCTATGGATCAGGATGTTTTTGTCCGGTCTTATTTCAAAGAGCTTGCAAAAAAACTGCTGCCTCTTGGTTATGAGCCGGAAAAGCTCATTCAGACCATCTGGACCGGCACGGAAGTTATGGTCAAAAATGACGGAACCTGCACCAATGAAGAACGGTTCTGGAACTTCTTCTGTGAAGTTTACGGAGAGGATGCAAGGGCTGCGCATCCGGTATTTGAGGAATTTTACCGCACCGAATTTCAAAAGGCCGCTGCAGTCTGCGGGCTACACAAAGAAGCGCGAAACCTGATTGACGACCTGAAAGCACACGGTTTCCGGCTCGTACTTGCCACCAACCCACTGTTTCCGGCAATCGCTACGGAAAGCCGTATTCGCTGGGCCGGACTTGAACCCTCTGATTTTGAGCTGTACACCACGTATGAAACCTCACATTACTGCAAGCCAAATCCTCATTACTATTATGGAAACAAAAAATCCAGCATTTTCAATGCTTTCATCGGTGAAGTGTAGGAATAGTCAAGAAATAAACGACTTTTCTACACTTTCCGATACACCGTTTTACCCTTTATTTCAGAGCCGGAAATATCTTCAATGTTGTTCCCATTCAAATCCTGAAGGGTATCGTAAAAGCACTGTTCGTCCGGATAATTGCTGAACAACGTTCCGGTAACTATTGTACCATCTGCCAGGTGTGCAGTGCAACCCTTGAATAAGGTATCGGGAGTAACCGTATCGTTCGTGAGGTCGATTAGAATCTCTGTACCGTAAACGACCTTATTTACAGCCATCTAATCACCCCGCAATCGTCACCGTTGTACCCCCTGCCGAATTAGCAGACTCAACGTAGGCAATAGGATTTATCACAACCTGGGACAGATAATCAACTCCGTCATCAGGAAGGATTGTTTGCTTTACCGTAGAAGGCGTCACGGTCTTTGCCTGCGCCGTAACGTCCGAAGATGGTTCACAGTCACCCTCTACTCCCAGAACATTGACGCCCTTCTTAATATTGCCGGGTATGAGCTTAGCCCTTTCAGTTGCATCAAGCTGTACCGTGCCTGAGCCGTCGTGATAACCGATTGGAATCGTATAGACCGAATCTTTGTCTGTAATCTCCTCGGAAACGGCCCCATTGTTCTTCATGTTACCGGAAACTTTGTTACCTCTTGCGTAGGCTGTTTGCCCGTTGAGAATTTCAGCAGCGGTTGCAGTAGCATCCGTAGAATCTACATCAAACTGACAAGTGCCTTCAATTACTTCACCGCTCTTGTCGTGGGCAGTGTAACCAGCCAGCAGTTTATCTTTCGTAACGCTGTCGCCGGTCAAATCAATCAAAGTATTGCCCCCGTAAATCACCTTATTGATCGCCATTTGCATCCACCTCCTTTGCAATATAAGCGGTCGTGCCGTTGGACTCGTTGCTGGTTTCCCAATAGGGAACCCCCGTAACCAAAATATCCTCCTTCAGCACCTTATTTGCGGTGTTCAAAATCTGAGAACCGGATGCTTTGGGAACGACCTTGTAATCCCCGGAATAAGTGTCATATTCCCTTGTCACGCAGATTGACCCATTCAGACTTTCAATCCCAGAAAGAGTCCCTTTCAGAACAGATTCTCCCGATATTTTTCCGCTTAACGAATCCAGCGCCCGTATACCGCTCATATCAGCACACCTCCTCTGTTATTTTAATTTTAGAGGCAGTGATGAACGTATCCACTTCGCCGGACGCCTTCGTCAATTGGACATCGTACACATAAGTTCCAAAAGCGAGGTCTTTTGTATCTTCCGGGTTCAAAACCAGTTTCAGCGTATCAATCGGAATATCTTTTACCAACAAAGTATCTTCATCCGTATAGTTGGCTTTCATCGCGAAACGAACAGAATCCCCTTCGGATGGCACATATGGATCTCCATTTGATTGGCTAATAGAAATCTGAGCCATGAAAGTGTCGCCTCGCGTAAGAGTAATGGTTGTTCCGGAAACCTTATAGCTCATAGCTCTCCTCCATTTCTGTCTGGCAATCGAAAACGGCTATACCCTCTACAATAATAAAAGCCGCCCACACACGATAGGCAGCAAATCATAGACGAGTATAGCCGTAAAGATTGCGTTTGCGATATTACTTGGTGTCCTTGTTGTAGTTTGCGGCGCTGATTCCCAGAAGAACGCCCAGGAAAGTGTCAACAGCCGTAATGGTACCGACTACCTGCTCACCACAAGGCAGATTCCAGATGCCGGCCAGCGCAAAATATAAAGTGCCGGCTGCCGGAAGCAGATACTGCGCAATCCATTTCAGGGTATCGTAGGTTTTGTTACTCATCTTCATGATTGGTTTCCTCCTTGTATTGTGACTTGTGTATAGGTAATTTGTTTACCTCGTTCATGATCCGTTTGGCGGAGCCGTTTCCGCCCATCTTCTCATAAGGCTTATAGAGATATTCGTAGAGATTTTCATACTCATCCGAGGTAATGTATCCCCGCTCTATGTAGACCATGCCCAAATACATAATCCGGTCATGTCCAAGCCCTATGAGCATTTCCGTTTTCACGTCTTTTTTCTCAAGCCGCTTTGTTATATAGGCCCACAGCCCAGAAGACGCAAGAACTGAGCTAAATATGGTAAGTAATATTTGAAACCATTGTTCCATCTCATACCTCCTGTAAAATATTTTGTGGCGACCTATCAAATATAACCAGCTTCTTGTTTACGACTGTTACTGTCTTGTCGAATAGGTCTTCATACAACCGCATAAGATTTTGACGCTGCTGCCTGGATAAAATCTTGTAGAAACTACCCATCCAACCACGGAACATATTCTCCACATTTTCATAGAGAACTTCTCCGTTTGCAACTTTAACAGCCAGTTTCTTCAATTTTCTGCGCATAGTCGTAACCCTATCCGGATTGATTCTTTTAATGATTTTTCCATCCTTGGTAAGTGTGTATTTCACTTGCAGGAATTTGTATGTACTGGATATTTTAACGATGCGAGTCTTCTTCTCATTGATGTGAATACCCAGTTCTTTGGCGATTACACGAATATGCTCAAGCAAGTCCACCAGTTCTTCTTTGCTTGGGTTCATGATGTACCAGTCATCCATATAACGACCGTAAAATTTCTGGCTTCTTACATATTTCACATAGTTGTCAATTCGGTATGGATAATAAATCCCGATGACTTGTGAAAGCTGATCGCCAATATTTACCGATTTTTCCGTCCACTTCTCGCCGGTTAATTGTTCCTTTGGTATCTCCCTGTAATCCAGCTTATTAAAAGTGTCGGTCATACAATTGGCGTATTCTTCATCCGTCATGTAAGAAACATCAATTTTAAACCCGTCAAATATAAGTGTCAGAAGCCAGTCGATAAACTCGTCATCATCAAAGAGCTTTAACAGTTCCCGCTTCGCTATCTCATGAATGATATTGTCGTAGAATTTTGAGAAGTCTCCGAATAGAATCCATCCTTCGTTGCCATACTGCTTGTAGTACCGTCGGAGATGCACCTCAAAACGCTCTCTTTGGTGTGAAATTCCTCTACCTTTGATGGAAGCGCCATTATCATAAATAATATGCTTCTTGACCTCTGGTAACAAAATCTCGTCGCATAAAGCATGGCGAACAATGCGGTCTCTGATTCGGATACTTGAAATAGGTCTTACTCGGCCCCGTTCAGACAAAGAAAACTCTTCAACAGGACCATTTTCCAAAGTCCGGTTAAGAAGGTCTTCCTGGATAGAAAATATATACCTGAGAAAGTTCATGATGAACTTCTGCGTCGTTTCTTTCCATTTGCTGCCTTTTACGGAAGCCTTGTAAGCCCTATACAAGTTGTTGGCGTCAGACAAAATCTCTTCATACGTCATAATTATTCACCGTGATAGCAATACTTACCGTAGTAAATTGCGTCCAGCTTTGTCATTTATCCTTGACGGAAAGGACAACGTCTCCTTCTCAGTTGGTTAGACAGAGAATCCGGACGAACCCAATTAGAGTTCGAAGCGTTGTTGTAGTTCGTATTGCCATTGTTGTTCACATTAGCGAAATTAGCCGAAGAAACGACGCGATTTAGACATTGCCCTGTAGGTATGCTTTGATTTTGTTGTCACGCTGACGCCATTTCTTTATCAAACCGATTTCTCGGTCGATAGCATTAACATATCTGCCATAGGTATTAACGTCCACCTCGAAGATTTCCACAATTCGCTGAAGCTCTTTGAGAATCTGCTCGCAATTTATAATTGCATTGTTCTGGTAGTCCCGCCGCTGTTCATACTCACGCATAGAAGTGGGGTAAGTCGAATTAGCCGCCCTCACGTTGCTCGTCAATTGGGATGCCAACTGGTCGATTCGATTTTTGAAATTAGTCATCAAATATCGATACTTCGCAAAGTCTTCCGTCTCATCCTTTCCATAGGCATAACGGACCCGTACCAGATGGTCTAAATCTTTTACCCCAAAACTTCTCTGCATGAAGTCAAGCAGCATGTCATGTAAATCTATCGAGAAGGTAATGGCCTCAAATTTGGATTCCTTCCGTTTACTTGCCAGAACGCTCATCAATAAGCGGCTCCGGTAATCTCAGCAAACTCTTCCTCGGTAATCCAGCCCTTTACTACGGCATTACGAACGCGGGTCAGATCCCACAGCTTTCTGTTGTAGAAACCCTTTACTTTGTCGTAATTCTTGCTATGTTCCATGGTGCTCTCCTTTCTTTTCTTAAAGCTCGACGTCGCACATCATAGCGAGATATTCGAGGTCGGACTTGAGCTTTGCCTGTTCCAGTTCTTTCTGCGGAATATCCCGAAGGACAAACCACGACTTTTCATCGACGGTCGTTACCTGAACCAAATCCATATGTTCATGAATTTCCTCATTGGTTCCGTCGCTGATGATGACAGGGGAACACGTTCCGTCGAAGATGGAAGCGTCAATAGCCTCCTCGGAAATGAAATTGTTCCCGTTCATGGTAAGGTTGTCAAGGACGGTTCCATCGGCAAGGGTGATTCTATAAGTTTTCTCATCCATTTTGATTCTTCCTTTCACTAATTTTTTCTGTTATAACACAAAAGCTCGTCACCTGAGTACGGTGTTTTCTTCCGGAGCAAGGGGGCACGAGGCCCCCAGATTTAGCTAACCAACCAAACCGAAGACCGGACGAACCCCAAGAGAGGCCGAAGCGGCGGAGCAGCCCGCAGCGCCAACGCTGCCCACAAGAGCGAAATTAGCCGAAGAAACGACGTCTCTCAGCCACTGAGTCTGTCTCTGCGGGTTGATAAATCTCGGATACAGCTTCATCAACGCCAACTGGGTCTTGTCGATGGTGTAACGGTTCGGAACGAAAGAACCGTCTCCGGCCGGAGTAAACACCAGACTTCCGTACATCATAATCTCGTTCGGAAGCTCAACCGTAGAATCATACCAGGCGCCGGCAGAAGGATAACCGTTGGTTACGGCATTAGTCAGATATTCCCTGTGAGTGAGAATATTGGCAGAACCGAAAGCCGAGTTCACCAAAGTTTTGGCGTTAGCCAGGTTAGCCGTATACATCAGTGATCCGACATAGCCGCCGGTAGTAATGTTGGTTTCATTCATCTTAGCGCTGTACAAAATGGCATCCGGCATGATTACCAGATGCGGCGTCGTGCAGGCAGTATCACCATCGTTCAGCCAGTAGTTGATATCGACGATTCTCCAAATCCTGTCTCCGATGCTCCAATAGTCCCCGATGAAGAACCCCTTGAATGTCCCGGCCTTAATCTGGGCTTTCTGAGCCGCAGTCAAAGCCGTTCCAAGATTCTTTCCGCGGAAAATATTCCGGCGCTGCTCCACAGAGATGACCGCATCCAAAATCCCCCAGAAAGCATCGTTGACTGTAATCCCCTTGTTGCCGTCCGCAGCAGAAACCATCAGCTTGTCCGTCGCAGAAACCGACGAAACCTGGGTGAGCTGCGAAACATCCATCTTGGCAAGATAGTCCTGAGACGAACTAACCGCCACGAGTGCCGCAAGCAAATCTCTCGCAAGGATTGTTTTTGTCCCGCCATCCCCGTCCACAAGCAGAACATTGTTGGCGAGGAGCTGCGTTACTTTTTCGTAATCTGTAATTTTCATTACTTAATCCGCCTTTCTTTTTTAATTTCTAACAAATATAGCCTGACTGAAAATCGGGTTGTTCCCGCTGTCAAGAATTTGTTCGGTTGAATAAGACCGACCGTTCAAGCCCCTGGAATTGCTGTCTTTTACAGCATCCTCTACTGAGTCTAATACAGAATATAAACCTCTTCTTGCATTATCTCTGAGGTATCCGGACACCTGAAATTCTTTCGGTATGCCCTCCATGAATTTAGCCAACAGACCAGAGTAGGTCCGGCTCTCAATTGGATTCTCATTGTTATCCATAACCGGATTTTTCTCCGCATCTGTAATTGCTGATAAGAACACAAAGATGTTATCAAACATAGGCTCCTCCTTTACTTCGTGACAAATATGGTTTTGCCTCTGATGACATCACCTTTATCATCAAGGAGCTGCTCTGTCTGATCTGCCTCCGGATTGTTCACATACAGCCATGTACCGCCATCGGTCAGAATCTGATAAACCGTGAATTCATTGGCGAGTCCGTCAAACGCCTGCTCGATGGCCGCCAACCGTCGTTTCACATCTTCGAGCTCATCGCTGACGTCGGACCCCTTCTCAACAACGAACGTAACCCGTTTTCCCTCAATCGGCTTATTATCGCCATCCAGAACCGACGAGTCAGAAGAGTCGTTAAGGCTGTCATAAATCGAGTGGGTATTTGTAAGCTCATTTTGAAAATCCGCAAGCTTGTTTATCCGCTCATTGAGAATGACAAGCTCGTTGGCAAATGCCGAAACGTCCTCCCCGTCAATGAGATCCTTAATGGAATCCCACCAGTCCCGGAAGTCCTTGTCGATGGAATTCTTCCAATCAGTGAACTCTTTGGTGTTGGCGTTCACATAATCGTAGAACCAACCGCTCCAAAGCGCTTTCCAATTGGCGTTCGTCTCCTGCATTTCGACGGTCTGGCTGCTGAAAAACTCCTCCCACTGATGTTCCCAGTTCAGATAGGCTTCCTGAATCTCTGTTGTCTGAGCTTCAAACCATATCCGCCACTGGTTTTTCCAGAAAGAGCTGTACTCTGTGAAATCATCGGTTACAAGCTTTTTCCAGTATGCCAGTTCCCGGCTGCTGTTGTTGACGTAGTCGTAAAACCACTTTTGCCACATGTCTTTCCAGTAATCAGCAGTGTCGGTAATTTCATTCACATGTGCGTTATAAAACTCCTCCCACTGATGTTCCCAGTTCAGATAGGCTTCCTGAATCTCTGTTGTCTGAGCTTCAAACCATATCCGCCACTGGTTTTTCCAGAAAGAATTTGCCGCCTCCATATCGGCAGTCTGAGCGCCATAAAACGCTTTCCACTGGTCTCCCCACTGCGCCACCAAAGCATCAATGGACATCTTTTCAAGGGGAGCTGTGACGAACGGACACGCCGATGTACCGACACAGTTCGTAATGTTCGCTTGTCTGATTGATGTCACGCCGGCATTCACACGAATATAAGCAAGAGGGTACTGCCAGCGGTCATTCGTCTTTATCAGCGTCGGATTCTTCGGGCTGGATGCGGGAGTTCCTTTAACAATCTTGATCGAGTTCGCCCGCACCGATTCCCTGGCATCAACTTCCAACACAACCGCGTCAATCCGGTTCAGAATTACTTCTGACAAGGGAAGCGTCAGAGGCAATAGGGCATCATTCAATGTCCATGTGTGATTAAACCATGCTCTGCCGATTCCGACATTCACCATCATACCTTCGGATTCCTTGACCATCATGGCAGTCCCATAGTGCTGCAAAACTCCATCCCGAATAATCCCATCAAAAATACGGGACATTTGAATTGCGTCGTATCTTCGGTCATGGTTTTTGGAATTGTAAAACCCATAGGTAACACTCATTATTCATCGCCTCCTTCCGTTGTTTTAAATGTTGGATATACGGATGCTCCTTCAGAATCTTCGGTCATGACAATTTCCACAATCCGGGCTTTCGTTTCATGCCCATACTCGTTCGCAATCTGAACGACATCACCGTTGAAGAAATCTTCACCGTATTTGAACATGACGGTGGTTTCCACTTGTCCCTCGAATGATGTAACATCCGTATTCTCCGCTAACTTTTCTCTCCCTCTTTGTTGCAGCAATGCCGTATACTCTGCATCGGTTAGGGTGACATCGTTGCCAACATCCGAAGAAATATCTCTTGCATCGGTAAAAAGCTCCCGGCGGTTCAAACCGCTTCCGCCGCCAACTGTCGTGTATCTTCTTGCAGAACCTTCTCCCTCACCGCCAACCAGCGTAACGTTTTTCAGCGCCGACTTTGATTCGACATAGTTGCTGTTGATGATGTTCTCGAAATTGGGGGAAAAGACCACATACGGATTCACAGTCTGGTCGTAAGACCTGTCAACACCGGCATAGAGCTTGAACACGAATTGCTTTTTATCGTTCAGTGTAATCTTGAAACCGATATCACGTTCACTGCAAATCTTGTTTATCACATCATATAGATTGCCCCCTGTATACTGAGCATCAATTGTCAGCTTTGTAATTGCCGGGTCCGTAGATGCTTCAAAAATGAAATTGCTGATGCGGCGGTTGCCGTCGGAAGGGGAGATGATGTTTTCGTTAAGGAGCGTCTGGATTCCATTTTGAAGATTTCCTCTTATGGTCCGTTGCCCCCAGACAATTCTCCTGTCCAAGATAGATTCCAACGACCTACCGGTTACAGTGATATGATTTCCGTCCTCGGAATCCGAAGTGATTCTTATCTTTTCAATAATCATGCAATGCTCCGATTCCCGATTCTGCAAATAGTAATCTTGCCGTATGTAACTGAGAATGGTACTTGTCATAGATGTAAAAAGCTCGAAATCGCCATACTCGTAATACCGGTCCGTCCAGATAAAGGACTCGTACACATCCACAATGGAGACCGCATCCAGATTTGTGTTTAAAACTATCAAATCCATCACTATACCCCCTCGTAAATGATTCGATTCTCTATCTTGAACTGCAAGTTACTGCTTCCTTCTTCTGCCGTATAAGCAAACACATTGTCACCTTTCGCAAGCTGAAACCAATCGGCAGCTTTATCCAAACAGTTCAGAATATTGATTGTTTTTCCGTTCCGCAGAAGAGTAATGGACTTTTTCCCTTTGACAGTACAGATAGTAATTTCATCGCCCGCTACAATTCCGGAACCCGTAAAAGCCTTCATCTTATCAGTATCAATGCGCATAATCTCACGAGTTCCGGTATTGTATATGGTGATGTTTCGTGCTTCACCGATGGCATGAATTGTAATCGTCACACCAATCTCAGCATCTCCGCTGTACACAACTGTTTTTTCCATCTGATTCTGGATCTCGCCCATTTCCAGCAAGCATTCATACAAGGATTCGTTGCTGAAAGGGAACTCAAATAACGGTTCTACACCATAGAAAATAGTGGTGTTGATCCCATCTTCCCCAGCAGAGTAAAAGAAAGGATTCGGACACACAATGGAGACATCCGAACCCTCATCTTTACTGAATATATCCGGTTCATTCGATTCGGTATACCCGTCAATTTCTGCTGAACGGTTATCCGTTTCAATCAGCAGCGTAAGTTTTTTCTTTATCGGAAAATACTTGTACGATAACTGACGCACATCCTCGATCGAATCTTTCCATAGATACTTCAAAGAAATAACTATGTTCCGTTTCTGGAGTCTGGCAGAATTAAACAAATCTCCATCGGTTGTAGCAATTTCGGTGGTATTGATGTTCGCTTTTCCAGACCCCAGACCGGTTACGGAGGTAACTACGAAACCGGATTCCTCCGGCCTCGCAAGTACCAACTTAATACTATCGCCAAGATAGTTTGTCACGGTGATTGACTTAATCACGCTATTCACCATCCTTTCCATCGCCGAGAATTGATTCTTTGTCTGCCGATAAATCTCAACTCTCGACAGTGCCTTAGGCGAATAGTTATACTGATTAAAGTTAAACGTACTACCTTCATTCGGAGAATTTTCTCCATTTTGAACATCTGCGGTATCCTGCCGATTCATGCCTGTACTGATGGACATCGCCTGCGTTCTGCTGAACATTGCGTTCAATCTGCTCGTTCCGGCTTCCACATTCGACAAGTCAAGAACCGGACGAATGGTCGGCTGAGTATCAATGTCGCTGTCAATGAAATCTTTGACCTTGGAGATTGCGTTACCAAGTCCCGTTCTTGCGGCTTTTGCCATTCCAGAACCGGCCTTATACGCTTTCTCTGTATAATCGCCAATCGCATTTACAAATGCCACACCGAAGAAGTCACCAATCCGGTACCCCACCTTGGAAGGGGAGTGCTCGTCAAGTTCTTTCTCTGCGGCCCTTGCTGCCGCTGCTGCCATAGCTCTTGCTTTCGCTTCAGCTTTGTATGTGTTTTCACTGATACCTTTCGCAAAGCCATCTACAAGATAGGAACCGGCATCGTAGAACTGTCCGTAGTAATCCTTAACCCCTGTGATAGCTCCACCGAGACTGGATGTAAACGCATTCTTTGCATCAGCATCTTTACTCCTTACCCCGGCGATGAATTTCACCATGCACTGTTCGCCTGCACTTTGAAACTCTGAATACTTGTTCTTAATCGCAGTTAAACATCCGCTGATGATATTCGTAAACGCGTTTCTGGCATCTGCATCTTTTGCTCGAACACCTGCGATAAACTTCACCATCGTCTGCGTTCCAACCGACTGAAACTCTGAATACTTGTTCTTGATCGCCGTCAAACAGCCGCTGATGATGTTTGTGAATGTGCTCCGAGCGCTGTTGTCCTGGGTTTTTACCCCGGCGATGAATTTCACCATCAGAGTAGAACCCGCAGTTTGGAAATCTCGCTGCTTTGCATTGATTGCTATAAGCACCGCCTGAACCAATGCTGTGAATGTCGTTGTCAACGTGCCTTTCTTGGCGTTTGCGGCATTCACGAAGGTCGTCAGCATATTAGACGCAGCCGCCGTCACCTTTGAATTTGCGTTATTGAACGCGTTGATAAAACCGGTAATTCCAGCTTCTCCAAGTTTCGTCAGAGCGGAGTCGAACGATGTCATTCCACTGGTATCCAATCCAGCCATACCGTTTGCCATATCAACCAATCTGTTTGTCTGTGTAATCACACTCGATAACAGTCCGGTATCAATGCTGCTGATATAACTGTAGTAGGAGCTGAAATATGAACCGAAAGAACTCATATCTTTACCAAAATCGGCAAGCGTTTTGTCATCGGAGAACCAGCCACCTTCTTTTGGCAAGCTCTTTTGAAGCTCGACAATTGAAGTTGCAGCATTTGTGGTTGACGTCACGATACCGGCATCAACATTTTTCATGTAATCAGAGTATTTTGAAAAGTTCTCGCCAAACAGTACCAAGCTTTCACCAAACGCTCCGATATCGTTATCTCCGGCAAACCAACTTACAAGACCACCCTTATTCGGTAATGTGTTCGCCAACTCGGCCAAAGACTTTCCTGCCGTCGCGGAATTTGTTATAGCGTCTACGTCAATTCCGGATATTGCATCCGAGTAAGACTTCATCGCCTTTCCAAACGGAACAAGCTGTTCGCCAAACGCTCCGATATCGTTATCTCCGGCAAACCAACTTACAAGACCACCCTTATTCGGTAATGTGTTCGCCAACTCGGCCAAAGACTTTCCTGCCGTCGCGGAATTTGTTATAGCGTCTACGTCAATTCCGGATATTGCATCCGAGTAAGACTTCATCGCCTTTCCAAACGGAACAAGCTGCTCGCCAAATTCTTTCATGTCGTTTTCGCCGGCAAAGAAAACCAAGCAACACCACCTTTATTCGGTAATGTGTTCGCCAACTCGGCCAAAGACTTTCCTGCCGTCGCGGAATTAACAATGGCATCAGCATCCAGTCCTTTCACAGCAAGAGAAAATCCCATCATAGCTTCGCCAAACGGAACAAGCTGCTCGCCAAATTCTTTCATGTCGTTTTCGCCGGCAAAGAAACCAAGCACA
>NZ_BAAGFO010000006.1:0-20445 GCF_059728505.1 Blautia sp. St.27G3
TCTGCAACAAACTTGCCCCCCGCCTTTGAAAACCACGGGCTGACAAGCAGACGCAAAACCATCCTTCCTGGCCTGCTGCCATACAGCCATGAAACAACACCGCGCTGTCCACGTGCACTATTTTTTACTACGTCAGGCTTTTCCAGTTCCATCGGAACATCCTCCCCATTTGTAATAAACTGCCATATACAAACACCACGACTGCCACAACCGCAATAATCGCTGCCAGCTCCTTATTATTCGGCTTTCGAAATTTAAAATTCAAGATAAACAGGCCTCCTGTAATTAGCATACCTACATGCAGAACCGGAAGAAAATGCCGCTGCAACAACGCTGCACTGATATGTATCAACGGCAGAATTGCCGCAATTGAAGTAATCGGAAGCCCCTGATAATATTTACGGTTTTCTGCCGTCTCCTGCTGCCGCTTTTCCTCCATCACATTAAAATACGCCAGACGAATGAGTCCTGCCAGGCAGTAAAAAATCAAAATTGCTGCGCCAGGAAGACTGTTCATTCCAGAATGATAACAGATCGCCACCGGAAGAACCCCAAAACATACGATATCACACAGCGAATCAATCTGAATCCCAAAATGTTTCTGCTCTTCAGTCCGGTTCTTTTTCATGCGGGCTACCTTGCCGTCAAACGTATCAAAAAGCCCGCACAAAGCCAGGCAGAAAATAGACCAGTGCATGTGCCCCGTAAACGTACAGAACATTCCAATAATACCACTTGCAAGACTTAAATAAGTCAGCACCACCGTATAATCATAAAATCCAATCATTGCTTCCCCCACTTTTCTCTTTCTCTGTTAATAACTCTGTCTTTTCCTCTGTACTGCATTTTCATCCTGTTTTCTCTGAAATACCACGACTGCAACTAGTGTAAATACTGCCGAAATCAACAGCTCACTGTAATAACCAAGTCCCCTGCTGAGTATCATACCCGGAAGCAGCAGGGCTCCGAATACCGGTTTAAATATAACCAGAAACAGGCTTTCGCTGATTCCCATTCCGCCCGGCAGCGGAAGCATATCGACCGATACCGAAATCACCGCCTGGAGAGTCAATGTCACCATCCAGTTGGTCCCGGAAAGTCCAAATGACTGATATACAAAACACGTTGCTGCAAACAACGCAATTCTCTGACCAAAGGTGATCAAAAACACCCGTACCATCAGCCACATATGCGTACTCATATACGCCGCTGTTTCATTATACATATCCATGGATGCTTCCAGCTTTTTCGTCCGCTCCTCCTTATGGCGCATCAGATGAAGCTTTTCCAGCAACCACAGCCCCTTGAGCATCATCAGTTTGGCGAGAGACGGATGAAACACCAGCACCATCATGAACGTCACGCAGAAAACATTTAATGCAACTCCAAGATAAAACACGAAAAGGATTTCACCCAGATATGCATGCAGAAAATCCCTTGCAAACAGAATAATTCCCAAACCGATCACCACCAGCACAAGCTTATAGGTAATCGTAACAATCATGAGGATCACCGTTGCCACAGGAATCGGAATTTTTTCTTTTTTCATAAAATAAATCTGCATGGGCTGTCCGCCACTTGCGGAAGGCGTTACGCAGCTGAAGAAAAAACCGACAGAAGAAAAAAGAAAACAGATTCTCTTTTTCAGTCGAATCCCATACGAACACATCATATGCCAGATGATGATCGACTCGCCCCATATGAAAATAAATACACACCCGACCGCCGGCAACAACCATCCAAGCCTTGCCTGTCCAATGGCCTCCTTCAGTTCTCCCATATCTTCCCCGTGGAAAACTCCGTACACCGTAAGTCCGAGTACCAGGAAAAATATAGCTGCATTCAATATTACTTTTTTTACTTTACCCAATCTGACTGCTCCTTTTGTTCCCGGAATCCTTCCCATATTCATCCTGTCGCCGCGGAAACACTTTTATCCCAACAAACCTCATCCTTTATCCGCGCGATAAAGTTTTTCCTGGCTTCCCAAAAACACACGCTGCCGCTTTATCAAAAATTGTTCCATACCACTTTGCAAGAGCGGTACGTCCCGCAATCAGATAACAGATCTCCGCCAGAAACACGCCGCCGGCCACATCCACCAGAACATGCTGCTTTGTTGTCAGTGTGGAGATAAATACCGCAACCGCCATCAGACAGGAAAACGTCCGATACCAGGCCGGTACACTTTTTTGTTTTCTGATTCCGATATAACACATCCAGCTCGTCAGACAGTGAATCGACGGAAAAAGATTATCTGCCGAATCAATCCAATACAGGAAACGAATCCCCATATCCCACATGCCATCTCCTGTAATCTCCGGCCTTGTATTCGTGGTTGGCAAAAGCAGGAAAAATACAAAGCATAGGAGCTTTGCCAGAAAATCAGCACTCAGGAAACGATAAGCGTCTTCCCTGCTGCTCACCCGGACAGTCAGAACATAATTCGCAATCCAGAACAAGTAACATCCGAAATAAATCACCAGTGTCCATGGCAGAAACGGAATCGCCTGGTCCAATGCCGTTTCCATATTATAATGGTGCCAGCCTCCTGCAATCATTTTTGCACCGCCATACACCGTGCTGTTCAAAATGAATTCTGCAATCAGCGGAATCCATCCATACACTGGCAGAATCGCCGATACTCTTTTATTTAAAGACATACTTTTACTCCATTCTCCAAACAAAATGATAAGGGCATAAAAATCGTCCTTACCATTCTATACTAATGAATCTTATAAGAGATTTCTTTAAATAAATCTTAATTATAATTCACTTTTTTCTTAGGACAAAAATTCGAAACTATTTGTATAATATCACACAAATATAACATGCTTTGTACGTTTTCCTTACATTTTCTTTACAATTCAGCAAAAAAGACAGAAAAATCGCTTTTCCTGTCTTTATCTTTCTATTTGAAGCAATTTTCGAAGATCCGGTATTCCCCACCCCTGGCGGTTCTTCGGATAGCCAAGATCTCTGGAAGATTCTTTCAATCGCATTTTGACTTCAACGTTCGTAAGCTTTGGCTCCTGTTCCAGAAGTAAGGCAATACATCCGGCAACCGCAGGCGCTGACATAGAGGTGCCACTTTTTACACTATAGTACCTCCCCTGCCTGAAAGACGGTGAACACGACCATATTCCCGTACCAGGAGCTACCAGTTCAGGCTTGCAGATACATTCCCGCGTTGGTCCGCAGCCAGAATATTCCACATACATCCCGCGTCCTCCTCTGGCAAAATCATCCGAGGCGCCCACCGTAATCACCTTTTTGCTGTTTCCCGGCACCGTAATGCTGCCGGATGCCGGCCCCATATTTCCCGCTGCTACTACCACAACAATCCCGGCATCCCACGCAGCCTCCACGCCCTTTACCAGCGCTTTAGCTCCATAGTCTGCATCATCCTTTGAGGCGCCTGCTGAAAGATTCATAATACGAATATTGTATCTTTCCCGATTCTCAGCCACCCAATCCATGGCGCTAATAATATTTTCCAGATTCCCCTGTCCATATTTATCCAGGATCTTCAAATGAATCAGTCCGCAACCAGGCGCAATTCCCCGATAACGTCCTCTGCTGCTTTTCCCATCGCCACCCAAAATCCCTGACACATGGCTCCCATGAGAGGCGTCGTCATAACACATAGCCTTTCCGTTTACAAAATCCCGAAACGCCACAATTCGATCTGCGTAATCGGGATGATAGCAGATACCGGAATCCAAAATGGCAACTGTAACTCCTCTTCCGGTAATTCCTGCCCGATACGCCTCTTCCGCATGCAGTTGTGCCCTTACACGATTCATTTCCTTTTCCTCCATACTACACGATATGCGGTAGAAGAAAAAGGGTCACATTTATTCTACTGTACAGAGATCACGATCCAGCTTCTGCAAAAACTTCCGAGTCTCGGCAGTGGGCGCATTCGTACAAAAATCTGAAATCCACTTTTCGTGCATCGCAACATCTTTGTCATATGCCGTAACACCTGCAAAAACTTTCTGTTCAGCATTTATATCCTGACTCTGTTCATTTTCCTTGTCCACTTTCTTTTCCTCATTTTTATCCTGCTCCGGATCCATGACTGACCGCAGAATCGCATCGCAATCTGCGCCGGAACTCAACGCCCCAAGCAACTCATACTGCTGGTGAAAAGCTCTTCCGTATCTATTCCACAACTCCGCACCGTATTCCTGCAATCCAAAATGATTTGCCAGATAAGTCAAACGGTCAAAATCTTCAAAGGATAACGATACGTTCCCCAAAAGTAAATTTCTGTCATCTTCTCCACACAAATATAAAAATGCAAATTCTTCTATTTTATTCTGCTGCATAATGTCTCTCGCTCCCAAATTATTATAGTTGTACTTCTCGCCTCCAGTTAATTTTTCCTGTTATTTACAGATTCTTTATCGCTTTAACCGATTCTACCCTTCTCTTTTTGCAAAATCAACCGGAAAAATTTGGAAACTTGTACAACGCCTGATTTCTGCAAAAGAAAAGTATGCACAGAAAAAGCGAAAACGACAGCAGGCCAAAACTTCTCAAACGCCAACCTCTTCTTGCAGCGTTCTGATTGCTGCAACAGTCTGCTCATAATCTGATGCAACTTGAGCCGCCAGCTCGTCGAAACGATCGCCCCATCCGTCACGCAGCTCATCCGTAAGTTGGCTGCTGGACTCATACAATCTTGTAAAATTTAAATTTTGCGATACGCCTTTCAATGTATGTGCCGCCCGAAATGCCTCCTCATGATTTTTATCTTTCAGTGACTGACAAAGCAATGCAAAGCTTCCATCGTTTAAAAACTTCAATACAAATTTCTGCACCAGCCTTTCGCTGCGCAGACGTGCCACTACCCCCTCATAATCTCCCCCAAACGCTTCATAACATGATTGTAAACTCATTCTTATCCCTCCTCCATACATTCTGAAAACATACACTAAGTGTCCACATTATATCACACTTCTTTTTTTGAGACAATACTGTCCTTGCCTGGCAAACGTAAGTGGTATATAACAAAGAAACAGCATCTGTCTCGTCATGCATTGGCAAACAAACCACAGATACTGTTTCTGATCTTTTTACTCTGTTTTTTAACCGCTTTGCGTACTGTTTCCTATCTGCAATGTCCGCCGCAGTGTTTGCAGTCGCATCCGCAGTGCAGAGATTTTCCTGCTTTTTTATCCTTTCTCATGCTCCGTGCAGCCAACACAATTATGCCTGCCAGAAATAATAAAACAATCCCTGTCCCCATCTGTTTCCTCCTGTTATGTTCGTGATTATGCCAATCCTTTTCCTGTTATGTTCAACGTCTTACTTTCGCGGTACGGGCGAAACAACAGAAACAAAAAGCCAAGCACAAGCAAAATTGCAACTGCTGTTCCCAAGCCAAAACTTCCTCCTGCAAAAAGCAATCCGAGCTGATAAATACAAAGCGATACGATATATGCAAGTCCGCACTGATAACCAATTGCAAACCAAAACCATTTCGCATTATTCATTTCACGTTTGATCGCTCCCATTGCTGCAAAACACGGCGCACACAACAGATTAAAAATCAAAAATGAATATGCTCCAAGTGCTGTCATGCCTGCGCCGACCGCTGTCAACAAATCCGGAGTATCCTCCGCAACCTCACCCGCGATATTATAAAGAATGCCAAACGTCGTCACCACATTTTCTTTTGCAATCAGACCTGTAATCGCTGCTACGGCAGACTTCCAGTCTCCCCAGCCAAGCGGCGCAAACAGCGGTGCAAGAACCGTTCCGATCCGGGCAAGAATGCTGTATTCCAGTTCTTCGGCATCCAGCATGCCAAACGAACCTTCCACCCAGCCAAAGCCCTGCAGAAACCATAAAATAATTGCAGAAAAAAGAATCACCGTACCTGCCTTTTTGATAAAGGACCATCCGCGCTCCCACATACTTCTCAGTACATTTCCGACTGTCGGCATATGGTACGCCGGTAGTTCCATGACAAAGGGAGCCGGATCACCCGCAAACATCTGCGTCTTTTTCAAAATAATGCCGGAGCACACAATCGCTGCAACTCCTACAAAATAGGCGCTGAAAGCCACCCATGCGGAGCCCTCAAACAATGCGCCTGCAATCAGTCCGATAATCGGAAGCTTTGCGCCGCATGGAATGAAGGTCGTTGTCATGATTGTCATCTTCCTGTCTCTGTCATGTTCAATCGTTCTCGATGCCATAACACCCGGAACCCCGCATCCCATCCCGATCATCATCGGAATAAAAGATTTTCCGGAAAGCCCGAATTTTCGAAAAATCCGGTCCATGATAAACGCCACTCTTGCCATATACCCGCACGCTTCCAGAAAAGCGAGCATCAAAAACAGTACAAGCATCTGCGGAACAAAACCAAGAACGGCTCCCACGCCGGCCACAATCCCGTCAACGATCAGTCCCTGCAGCCACAATGCACAGTTTATACGCTCCAGGAAACCGGAAACAGCCGGCGGAATAATTTCACCGAACAGTACATCATTCGTCCAGTCCGTTGCAAATCCGCCCACCGTTGATATAGCAATATAATAAACCAGCCACATGACCGCCGCAAAAATTGGAAGCGCCAGCCAGCGGTTTGTGACAATCCGGTCAATTTTATCAGAATTCGTTAATTTCTGCCTGCCGGACTTTTTACAGCATTCTCCGATTATGGATGATATGTACACATAGCGCTCATTTGTAATAATGCTTTCCGTGTCATCGTCATATTTACTTTCCAGCTTTTTAATTTCGGTTTCAACATCAGGAGCGTTCTTCAACACTGAGGCAATTTTGTCGTCTTTCTCCAGAAGCTTAATCGCAAAGAAACGCTTCTGTCCCGCCGGAACACTCCCGGCAAGTTTTTGTTCTACCTCGGCAATGACTTGCTCCACCTCAGGAGCAAATTGATGTACCGGTGCAGACGCATCCTTTTTCTTTGCCAGCGCCACAGCCCGCTCAGCTGCCTCCAAAACACCAATCCCCTTCAAAGCAGAGATCTCAATTACCTCGCATCCAAGCTTTTGGCTCAGCTTTGTAACAGAAATCCTGTCTCCGCTCTTTTTTACGAGATCCATCATATTGACTGCCATGACAACCGGAATACCAAGCTCCATCACCTGTGTGGACAGATAAAGGTTCCGCTCAAGATTCGTGCCATCCACAATATTGATAATCGCATCTGGCCGCTCGTGAATCAGATAATTTCTCGCAACGACCTCCTCCAGTGTATACGGAGAAAGCGAATAAATGCCGGGAAGGTCCATGATTGTCACATCTTTGTATCCCTTCAGCTTTCCTTCCTTTTTCTCGACAGTCACTCCCGGCCAGTTTCCCACGAACTGGTTGGAGCCTGTCAGTGCATTGAACAGCGTTGTCTTTCCGCAGTTCGGATTTCCTGCAAGTGCAATTTTAATTGACATTTCCTACTCCTTCTTGCCTTATGGTTCAAATTTGTTTTCTCTACCTTATATTTGCTTCAACTATTTTATATTAGTTTCAACTAACTCTTATTTAAAAAAATAGAATCTATTCTACTTGTATCATACCCGCATCTGCCTTGCGAAGTGACAGCTCATACCCTCTTACCGTCACCTCCACAGGATCTCCAAACGGAGCAACCTTCCGAACAAAAATCTCCACTCCTCTTGTGATTCCCATATCCATGATTCTTCGCTTGACCGGTCCGTCTCCGGTCAGTTTTGATACCCTTACGGTCTCTCCGCAGGCAACCTCTTTCAACGTTTTCATAAGCGCTTCCCTTTCTGTCAGTCAAATGATAATCCGATTCGCCATGTCTTTTCCGATCGCAACGCGGGATTCTTTCACATTTACGATCAGATTCCCCCCTGCTTCAGAGACAACAGTAACCGTTCCGCCGGCCACAAAACCGAGTTTCTCCAAAAACTGTCTTGTTCCCTCTTTTCCTCCGACCTTCTTGATGATGTTGGGTTCTCCCGCTCTCGCCATTGATAACGGCATTTTTATTCCTCCTTTCTCACACTTTTTGCTTCATAGTTAGTATATTCTAACTGCAATTAGAAGTCAACAACTTTTTTTATATTTACCATTTTCAGTGTTTATGGTATACTAACGAATAGAATTCTGAATAATGCGAGGTGTTACCATGATCATCAACGAATCTGCTGAAAATTATCTTGAAACAATTCTTATCCTGAGCCACAGACTGCCAGTTGTCCGTGCAGTAGATATTTCCGCTGAGCTTGGCTTCAAAAAATCAAGCGTCAGTATTGCCATGAAAAACCTCCGTGAAAAAAATCATATTGCTGTCGCAAAATCCGGCTTTATTACACTCACGGAATCCGGTCGTGCGATCGCTGAAGAAATCTACGAACGGCATCTGCTGCTCTCCTCCTGGCTGACTGCGCTCGGCGTGGACCCCAAAACGGCAGCCGAAGACGCCTGCAAAATTGAGCATGTCATCAGTCGTGAAAGCTTCGAGGCCATTAAAAAACATGTAAATCAAAACTAGTTCCCAAACCGTATTTTTTCTTTACATGTCTCATATTTTTAATAAAATGCCTTTCTTGGGAGTTCTCCTGATGAATCATCGCACAAAACTATTTTCTGCGCAGGCCCCGGAAATCCCGCCTGCCCTTTCTGAAGAATACTCCGACATTATTTTCCGGTACCAACTTGCACCGGAAACACTGCTTTCGGAGCTGAATCAGCTCTCACCACAGATTGTTGACGCACAATACAGTATCCTGCATGCACCTTTTTCTGATGAGCTTATTACTATGGAGCAGATCGGTTATCCTGGCGTGCCAAAGCTTTTCACCTCCATTGACACGGTAAGCCTTGAGACCAGCGGAATTTTATCCGCGCAAAACCAGCCGTTTCTTTCCCTTTCCGGCAAAGGGGTGCTGATCGGATTTCTTGATTCCGGTATTGATTATACGCATCCCGCATTTCGTGCACTGGACGGCACCACCCGAATCATGCGAATCTGGGATCAGACCATTCAGACCGGTCCTGCACCGGATGGGCTTATGTACGGCACAGAATACACCAGAGAGCAAATTAATCAGGCACTCTTTTCTCCTGATCCATATGAAATCGTGCCTCAGCGAGATGAACTGGGGCACGGAACCGCCATGGCCGGCATTGCCTGCGGTACTCCGGATGCAAGTGCAGACTTCATCGGGGCTGCTCCGGACAGTACCATTATTGCAGTTAAATTAAAACCCGCCAAGCAATATCTTCGGGATTATTTTATGATCCCGGAAGACGCACTGGCCTATCAGGAAACAGACCTGATGCTTGGTATCCGGTATATGGTCGATGTTTCCCGAAAGCTGCAGATGCCTCTGGTCATCTGTATGACCCTCGGCTCCAACCAGGGGGGACACACCGGAAATACGCCGCTTGAAGATGTCCTGACCTCCGCACAGTTCAATACCGGGGTATATGTGGTCAGCGGTACTGGAAATGAGGTCGGTCAGGGACATCATTTCCTTGGAACTCTTGACCGTTCTGAGCCATACACTGATGTGGAAATTCTCGTAGAGAAGGAAAGTTCCGGCTTTACTCTGGAATTCTGGGCAGACGCGCCGGAGCTTTACAGCATCGGTTTTATCTCTCCGCTTGGCGAAACCATTCAGCCCGTACAGCCACGCGATTTTATGACTCATGAATTTAACTTTCTTCTGGAATACAGCAAAATTTATCTGAATTATGCAATTGTTGAAATGCTGAGCGGCTCTCAGATGGCTCAAATTCGTTTTGAAACACCGACACCCGGCGTCTGGCGAGTCCGTGTCTCAAACCTTTCCTATGTAAATGGAATTTTTCATATGTGGCTTCCAGTTACCGGCCTTGTCAGCCCTGATGTCCGTTTTTATACCCCAAACACGGATACCACGCTTGTAAACCCATCCTGTGCAGAGGCGATTATGTCCGTTGGTACGTTTGACGCGTATGCAGGAAGCATGTTCCGAAACTCCGGGCGCGGCTATACCAGAAACAATCTCGTAAAGCCAAGTTTTGTCTCCCCGGGCGTAAATATCACCGCTCCTCTATCCAGCCAAAGTCCTGGTGCAGCTTCTCCCGGAGCGCTCTACGGCCCCCGTACCGGCTCCTGCGCAGCTTCCGCGCTGACCGCGGGCGCCACTGCCCTGGTGGTAGAAAGCGGCCTTCTTCGCGATTTCCCACGGTATTTTACGCCACGCGAAATCAAAAGTCTTTTCCAGCGGGGAGCGACCCGCAACAACAATTATACATACCCAAACCGGGAAATGGGATATGGCCTCATGAATGTTTACGGAATTTTTGAATCCTTCCTGCGACTGTAGCAGCTGTCATACCACTTTTCACAAACAAAAAAATTTTTTTCAAAAATGATCACTTTCCGTAACACCTTCCTCCCTGAAGCATATGATACATTGTAAATATCAATTTCGGAGGAAAACGAAATGAGTGATTTAACTGCTACAAACTGTGGATGTGGATGTGAAGGCAACAACGGGATTTCTATTTGCACACTGCTGATCCTGCTCGCATTCTGCGGCAATGGAAACGGTGGCTGCGGCTTCGGCGGCAACGGCGGCAACGACTGCTGCTGGATTATCCTTCTGCTTCTGTTCTGTGGCGGCTGCGGCAATGGCAGCTTCCTCGGAAACGGTGGCAACTGCGGCGGTGGCTGCGGATGCTAATGGATTCTCATCCATTTTAAAAAGGCGGGGCTTCGGCCCCGCTTTCTCATGTTATCGGAAACTTCGATTTCTGCCATTCCCTCCTATTTTCGGACTCATTCCCTGATCAGTTCTCTGATTCGCGTTTCCTTTCAGCATATCCTTTGCAGCTGTATCATTTTCTTTCCTGCGTTTTCTCAGACAGTCGTCATCAACCTCATAAAAAGCATTTCCTTCTATTACTGTATGAAATCCCATCTCTGCATCCTCCATCCACTTTTCTTACAAGCCAGATCCCCACGTTCCGAGAATCCTGGTACCATATCATATTCCCATAATCATATTTCCGCCCCACCTTACATAAACTATCAAAAAAGATTCCGGAGCCAATTCATGCAGACCCCCCTCGACCAAATTGCAAACCAGAATCATCTTCACCTTATAAAAGCCTTCCTTCCCTACGTCGCTTCAGGAAATCAGCGTACACTTTCCATCCTCATCAAAATGATGGAAATTCAGAACGTCATATCATTCTATCAGAAAAATACATCCGTCGTCACTGCATGCAGCGCTTCCTCCGAATCTCCTGATATGCTGGATATTCTGAACGACATCCGCAACTACTGTGAAGAAAAAGAACAGGCCTTTCTGGATCAGTGGATTCAGATTCTCTCTGTTATGGAACTCTCCTCCATGTTCTCTCAGTCCTCCGACACCGGCATCGCTGATTTTCCGCTGAACCTGTTCACAGGAAATTTTAACAGCAGTTTTGATGAAAACCTTCCGGATTACGATTTCCCGCCCCAAGATGCGCACAATCTGCCCGATGCCCCATAATATAGAACAAGACTGTTTTTTACATAATTATAAAATGTAAAACAATCTTAAAATCTTTTTATTATAGAAAGGATCGAACATAATATGAGTGATAATTCCTGGATGCAAAATCCCGCGCTTGGCGGAATTGACCCGAACAAACTGCAAATGCTGCTTTCCATGGCAGATCAGGCAAAAGGAAAAAGTCCAAACGAACTGCTTCCTTTTTTGATGTCCGCCTCGGCACAGTCCAAAGAAAACAATATGTCGTTTGATTCTGCGGAAACAGATGCGATTATCGAAGTAATGAAAATGGGAAAATCAAAAGAAGAAATACAGAGAATTGATAAAATCTGCGCCATTATGAAGCAAATGAAACGCAGATAGTTTATACGAATAAAAAGATAGATGAAAATACCGATAACCAAAAGTGCTTTTTGCTGAAGGCCTTATTCAAAGCCTTCCTGCAAAAAGCACCCGAAACTTCTAATTCTTTTCTGACTCAGTCAGCATCTCTAAAAGCAAAGCGATCGCACGGCCTGCCGCCTGCTCACGTATTTCCTGACGCTCGCCAATGAAATGATGTTCTTCCACTTCCACCCTTCCACAACAAAAGCAACCGATATAAACGAGTCCTACCGGCTCCCCGCTTCCTGAATCTGGCCCTGCGTAGCCTGTAACAGAAACACAGCAGTCGGCCAGAGCTGCCCTTGCCCCGCCTTCTGCCATCTCCTGCGCCGTCTGTGCGCTCACCGCGGTATACTGTTCCAGAATCGTCTGACGGACACCCACAAGTTCCTGCTTTGCCCTATCGCAGTATGTCACAAAGCCTCTTTGAAACACCTCCGAACTCCCCGGAACCGACGTAACCGCAGCGGCAACCATTCCGCCGGTACAGGACTCTACCGTAGTCATCTGCAACTGCCGCTGCCGCAAAATCTCGACCAGTTTTGTCTCACATCTGTCCATCCATCACACTCCAGTTTTTGTACAGATAGTCTATGAGTGAAATCACAGTAAGGATCAGCGAAATCCATACAACCACCTCTGCAATCGTATCAAAAACACCGCCCAAATCCAGAATCAGCAGAATCACCATAATCATCTGGAATACGGTCTTAAATTTCCCCCAGTAACTGGCAGCAATCACGGTGCCTTTGTCAGATGCCACCAGCCGAAAGCCGCTGATGATAAACTCACGTCCGATAATGATAATCACAATCCATGCCGCCAACGCGTCATTTTCCACAAGACAGATCATCGCAGAGCAGACAAGAAGCTTATCAGCAATCGGGTCCATGAATTTTCCAAAATCAGTCACAAGCCCGTTCTTTCTTGCCAGATACCCATCAAGCCAATCCGTGGCACTTGCAAGAATAAAAACGGCCGCAGCCACATATTTTCCATATTCGCCCAGGCCGTCCCACAGCATTACAAACACAAAAACAGGTACCATACATGCCCGAAATACAGTAAGTTTATTCGGCAAATTCATCTGCTATCTCTCCTATCAAATCATATTCTGCCGCACCGGTAATCCGAACCTTTGCAAAATCTCCAGAATGCAGCATCTCACCGGTGTTAATAAACAACAAGCCGTCTACATTCGGCGCATCTCCATAAGTTCGTGCAACATAGGCATCTTCATCTGCCACACTGCCTTCCACCATGGCGATGACCGTACGGCCCACCATCGCTTCTGCCTTTTCAAAGGCGATCTCCTGCTGAAGCTCCATAAGCGCCTCCTGACGGGCGAGCTTCGTCTCCTCATCAATCTGATCCGGCATACCTGCTGCCGGCGTATCCTCTTCCTGGGAATAGGCAAACACACCGAGTCGGTCGAACTCCACCTCATCAATAAAATCCATCAGCTCTTCATGCTGCTCCTGCGTCTCCCCCGGAAATCCCGCAATCAGCGTCGTACGCAGTACAATATCCGGTATCTCCCTGCGAAGCTTTTCAATGATCGAAAGCAGATCCTGTTTCGTTGTCCGGCGTCCCATACGCCGCAGCACTGCGTCTGAGGCATGCTGAATCGGCAAATCCAGATAATGACATATCTTGGGCTCCCGCTTCATTGTCTCGATCAGCTCATCATAAATCTCCTCCGGATAGCAATACAGGACACGAATCCAACGGATGCCAGATATTTTACACAGCGCTTCCAACAGAAGATGCAGCGATTTCCGTCCATACAGATCCATTCCGTAAACCGTAGTCTCCTGTGCGACAAGAATCAGCTCCTTTACGCCCTGCTCCGCCAGCATCTTTGCCTGCGCAATTAACCGTTCCATCGGTACGCTGCGATATTTTCCACGCAGCTTCGGAATGATGCAGTATGTACAGCACTTGTTACATCCCTCCGCTATTTTCAGATATGCAAAATGGCCGCCCGTTGTCAAAATTCTGCTTTCCCCCGGCTGCGGAAGATACGCAAGGGGCTTCTCCTCCACTGCACGCGCACCGCCAACCGCCTGCTCCACTGCCTGCACAATCTCCTCATACGCGGTGGTGCCAAGCACCATATCCACTTCTTCTATCTCATCCAGTATTTCCTGCCGATAGCGCTGTGCCATACACCCCGTCACAATCAGCGCTTTGCAGCTCCCGGCCTTTTTATATTCTGCCATCTCGAGAATTGTCTGGACGCTTTCCTCTTTTGCGTCATTGATAAAGCAGCATGTATTGATCACAATCACATCCGCTTCTGTCTCATCATCCGTAAATGTATAACCTCTGCTTCCAAGCAGCCCCAACATCTCTTCTGAATCAACGAGGTTTTTATCACATCCAAGCGAAACAAAAAATATTTTCATGGATTACTCCTGCTTCCCGGCATCCTTTTTTCCTTCTGGAATTATGATATCCGTATTCTGCCCGTCATGTTTTTCCTTCTGCTCCAGGAGATCCTTCAGCTGTACCTCCGGATGCTCTTTCTGAATCCGCGCAAGCTTTCTTACCCGCATCTGAATACAGATCAGGGAAGTCAGATTCGTCAGTCCATCCAGAATCAGACAGATACCGATGTAAAGAATCATATACTGTTCTTCCTGGAACGGGTTACACAGCAACACAATGCCCATGATAATAATTACCACAGCACAGATCAGTACCAGGTACCATTTTCCGAATTTCAGACGGCGCATATTGAGCGAGCTCTGAATCTTGACCACTGCGCCCAAAAGCAGAATGATCCCCATTGCAAATGGAAGCACCGTTGACAAAAAGGTCGGATTAAGCAAAATGAAAACGCCAAAAGAAAGGCAAATGATACCGATCACCAAATCCATCTGCAAAAAACCGGCCAGATTGTCTTTGGTAAAATAAATAATTCCGTATGTGATACCGAGAACCACCATTGTAAAACCAAGGCCATAGCAAATCATCTTCACTGAGGTCCCTGGCCACGCCAGCAATACAATCCCCAGTACAACGTACAGTGCTGAAACCAGAATATAACTTTTGCTGAATTGTTTAACCTCTTTCAATGCTTATCACACCCCGTTTCCGTCTCACTCTTCGGCCTGTATTTCTTCTTTTTCTTCCTCCGGAACAATCTTGATCTTTCCTTCATTTAATTCTGAAACTGCTTTTGAGAGCGGCTTAGATACCACCAGCACATCGAGATCGTCCTTGGACTGGCGTGCAATGATCTGGCGCGCACGCTTTGCTGTTGCCAGAACAATCGAATAACGGCTGTTTACGACCGGCTCATTTCCTTCCTCTACCTCACTGTTTACTACTTTCATCAAATCAGAATAAGATGGATGCAACATATTATAATTCTCCTTTCGAAAATGTGATAAGTTCTTTGCGGACCTGCTCTACAAAATCCAGGTTCCGGCTTATTTTATTATGCTGGCTGTCAATCAGATAGTGTACCTCTTCCACACTCTGCTCCAGATCATCATTAATAATCATATAATCGTACTGCACCGCTCCGGCCGCCTCCTCGACCGCCCTTGCAAGCCGCTCCCGGACAACATCCCGCGCTTCCGTACCGCGCCCGTTCAGACGCTCCACCAATGTCGCGGCATCCGGCGGCATGACAAACAGCAGAAGCGCCTCCGGATATTTTTCTTTGATTTTCAAAGCGCCCTGAAGCTCAATCTCCAGAATCACATCCCGGCCCTGATCCATCTGGTCCTCCACATAATCCCGCGGCGTCCCGTAATAATTGCCGCAGTAACATGCATACTCAACCAGCCGGTCTTCCCTAATCAGTTCTTCAAACTCTTCCTTTGTCTTGAAAAAGTACTCCCGTCCATCCTCCTCGCCTTCCCGCGGTGCGCGTGTCGTCGCGGATATAGACAGTGCATAATAGCCGTAACGCTCTGTGAGCTGTTTCATAAGCGTACCTTTTCCGACCCCGGAAAAACCGGAAACCACTACAAGGATTCCCCTTCTGTTCATTGCTCTTCTCCCTTCATATCCTGTTCCGCCATTATATTAGCGGCAAATCTTCTGGCTATCGTATCCGGCTGCATCGCAGAGAGAACGATCTGTTCCGTCTCCAGCACAAGCACTGACTTCGTGCGCCTACCCTGCGTCGCATCAATCACTTTCTGTGCTTCGCGTGCATTCTGCACCATCCGCTTGATCGGCGCAGCATCCGGATTGACTACAGCAACCACCTTCTGTGTATTTACATAATTGCCAAAACCAATGTTGACCAAATCTGCCATGTGGTCCTCCAAATTATTCCAGGTTCTGAATCTGTTCACGGACCTTTTCGATCTCCGTTTTCAGATCAATTGCAATATTGGACGTTTCCAGATCATTTGCTTTTGAGAGAATCGTATTTGCCTCGCGGTTCATTTCCTGCGCGATAAAATCCAGCTTGCGTCCAATGCTACCTCCTGCGCGCAGCTCCTGCTGCATGGTATGAATATGGCTGCGCAGACGCACCGTCTCTTCATCCGTACAGATCTTATCTGCAAAAAGTACGACCTCTGACGCCAGGCGGCTTTCATCAATCTGTGCATCTGTGAGAAGTTCTCTTACCTTATCTTCCAGCTTTTTGCGGTATTCTGCAATGATATCTGGATAGCGTTTTTCAACGAGAGTTACATTTTCTTCCATTCTCTCCAATTTGTCAAGGATATCCAGCTTCAAAGCTTCCCCTTCACGTTCCCGCGCTTCCACAAACTGACTGCACGCCCCCTTCAGGGCTTCGCCGAGCACTCCCCAGATTTCCGCTTCGTCAATGTCCTGCTCTTCCATCGTAAAGACTTCCGGACAACGCCCCAGCGTCGAAACCCGGATATCGTTCTCAAGATGAAAGGCTTCCGCCATCTGAGCGTAATATTTCAGGTATTGCGCCGCGATACTTTCATTGTATTTCAGCGAGGCATTTTCTTCTGTATAATCTTCATATGTAACAAATACGTCAACCTTTCCACGCTGGACGTATTTTTTCAGCTCCATGCGAATCGCTGACTCAAAAAAACTGAATTTCTTTGGAATTTTGATATTTACGTCAAAATAGCGGTGATTCACCGCTTTCATCTCAACTGTAAACTTCCTGCTGCCCTGGTGATGTTCGCATCTACCAAAGCCTGTCATGCTCTTAATCATTTTCCTTTCCTCTCCTGACCGGATCTGTCTGTCTATAAAAAATCTTCCTGAAATCGGGCAGTGAAAATTTTCTCCCGACTGTCTCGCGCGTACGAGCTGCCGCAGCAACTCATTTTCGCATGTGCCCCTGCACATACGAAAGCCCGAAATAGTCTCCGGGCATAAGTGTCCATATTGAATTTATTATAAACGATCGGTGAAAAACCGTCAATGACAATTGTCTTTTCTTTTTTAATCTGATATGATGGGCAGGTTAAGAGAATTATTTCACAACAGAACAGGGGGCTTTTCTATGGCATTAGACGGAATTGTCATTTCAAATATTGTTTCAGAATTAAGCGAACAGTTAAAAGGGTCACGAATCAGCAAAATTGCACAGCCGGAACCGGATGAACTTCTGCTGACCTTCAAAGGACCGGCCGGCCAGCGCAGACTGCTTCTCTCGGCAAGCGCCAGCCTCCCGCTCATCTACCTGACAGAAGGAAATAAACCGTCCCCGATGACTGCACCGAATTTTTGTATGCTTCTGCGCAAGCACATCGGCAACGGAAAGCTGATGCGCATCTGGCAGCCAGGCCTTGAACGGATCATTCATTTCGAAATCGAGCATTTTAACGAGCTTGGAGACCTCTGCCACAAAGATCTGGTTGTGGAATTGATGGGCAAGCACAGCAACATCATTTTCTGCGACGATAAGGGCATGATTCTGGACAGCATCAAGCACGTTTCTGCACAGACCAGCTCCGTGCGCGAGGTACTTCCTGGACGTCCATATTTTATCGCAATGACGCAGGAAAAATGCGACCCGCTTGCTTCCTCTGAACAGGAATTTCGCAGTACTGTGTTTTCCAAACCAATGCCGCTGGCAAAAGCGATCTATACGACCTATACTGGCATCAGCCCGGTCATCGCAGAGGAAGTCTGCCACCGTGCCTGCCTGGAATCCGCACAGAGCGCAAATTCCATCGGAGAACTGGCCCAGCTCCACCTGTATCGCCAGTTTTCCTTGATGATGGAAGAAGTCCAGGCCGCCAATTTTGCGCCATCCATTATATACGATCAAAACCATATTCCGGTTGAATTTTCTTCCATACCGCTGACTCTTTACCGGGATCTGGAATGTGTTCCGTTCGCTTCCGCCTCTTCCATGCTGGAGCAGTATTACGCCATGAAAAATACGGTGACACGCATCCGCCAGAAATCTTCAGACCTGCGCCGCATTGCAACCACAGCACTGGATCGCTGCCGCAAAAAATATGAGCTCCAAAGCCGCCAGCTCAAAGATACGGAAAAGCGCGATAAGTATCGGATTTACGGTGAACTGCTGAACACTTATGGCTATGAAGCACAACCAGGGGACAAAAAGCTGGAAGCGCTGAACTATTACACAAACGAAATGATCACAATTCCGCTTGACGACACCATGACCGCCCAGGAAAATGCAAAAAAATATTTTGAAAAATACAACAAACTAAAACGTACCTGGGAAGCGCTCTCCGAACATATTCAGGAAACACAGGCTGAGATCACACAGCTCGAATCCATCTGTACCTTCATGGACATGGCCCTGTCTGAGGCAGATCTCGTACAGGTCAAAGAAGAGCTGACCGATGCCGGCTACATTCGCCGCAAATATACTGGAAAAAAAGTAAAAATCACATCCACGCCGTTTCACTATATTTCCTCAGACGGCTATGATATGTATGTTGGAAAAAACAATTATCAGAACGATGAACTGACCTTCAAGCTGGCCTCCGGAAACGACTGGTGGTTCCACGCCAAAGGAGCGCCCGGTTCTCATGTGATCGTAAAATCCCGCGGTGAAGAGCTGCCGGATCGGACCTTTGAAGAAGCTGCACGGCTTGCCGCCCATTATTCCAAAAACCGCGGCGCGGAAAAAGTAGAGATTGACTATATCGAAAAAAAGCACGTCAAAAAACCAAATGGAGCAAAGCCCGGTTTTGTCGTATATTACACGAATTATTCCATGATGATTGCTTCAGATATCTCAGGAATCCGCCTGTTGTCCGACTAAGCGGCATTTCTTCTGCCACGCCTGTGCACAAAAAGTCCCGGCTGAACATCAAATATGACTTCAGCCGGGACTTATAATGATCTGACCTTATCTTTTTATCCAGAAATCCTTTCCAGCAGATTACTTTCCTCTGTCAGCATCGCAAATTATTCCACGTGTCCTGCTCCAAACAGACGGATATTCATTGGATATACATTTTCCTTACCCACAAAACCGGAGATATAATTCATATAATCCTGTGTCTCCTCTTTCGGCAACACACATGCGATGACGCCCGCAAAACCGCCGCCATGCACCCTGCATACTCCTCTTTTCGTCCTGTCAAGGAACAGCTTTGTCAGTGCCAGCGTCAGTGTGATCTTCTGTTCCTTATAATCCTGAAGGGTATAGCAGTTCTGCAGCCACTCCCAGGACGAATGCCCTGACGCTTCGATGGCGTTCAGCAATGCTGCTGCATCCTTAGCTTTCGCTGCCGCATATGCCTCGTCCACGCGTCTGTTTTCCTCATAGAAATGCAGCGCGCGCAGGATTGCGCGATCGTTGTCAATTTCTGACAGATTCTGAAGCAGCGTATCCAGATCCCGTTCATAAAGCAAACCTGCTCCCATTGCCACAGCCGCCTGCCGCATCTCCTGCGGGATACTGGAATACTCCTCACTCAGATCTGCGTGGCCTTTTCCCGTATTTACAATAACCAGATCATATCCGATCTGTGAAAAAGAAAAATCTACCTGCTCACAGAGTTCCTCATCATTTTTTGAAAAGTCAAGAAGAATTGTTCCTCCCGCTGCGCATGCCATCTGATCCATCAGACCTGACGCCTTATCCCAGTAATGATTCTCTGCATACTGACCAAGTCTTGCATAATCAATGCAGCGCATCTTTCCTTCATTGAAAAAGTAATTGACAATCGAGCAGATCAGCATCTCAAAAGAAGCGGAGGAACTCACGCCTGCCGCACTGATCACCTCTGTCGAAACATAGACATTAAAACCTGCCACCTGGAAGCCAGCTTTTTTTGCTGCTGTCAGCATACCGGCCACCAGAGAAAGTGTCCCTCTGTTCTTCGGCACATCCGCCAGTTTCTTCAGATCAATGACAACCTTTCCGGCATAGCCCTCGCTGACAATCGTCACAGTATCGTCGCCGCTTGGATATGCAGCTCCGATCGTATCCATGCTGATACTAGCCGCCAGAATCTTTCCCCCATTGTGATCTGTGTGATTGCCGACAATTTCCGTTCTTCCCGGAGCTGTAAAGAATTCCATTTTATCTGAATGGAACATTTTCTCAAAATTCTCCGCCAGTGACTCATAACGTTTCCGGCTTACCTCGCTTTCTCCGTAGATTTTTTCA